>VHCJ01000006.1 GCA_016871755.1 Verrucomicrobiota bacterium
CCTGCGTCGTCGCTTGACCGCCGATCCAGTCCGTCTCCTCCGTGAGCAGGACGGTGCGCCCCATCCGCGCGGCGGCGAGCGCCGCGGCGACGCCGCCGAGACTGGCGGCGACCACCAGCACGTCCGCCCGCAACTCCCGGCCGGTACTCCTGGCCCGGGTCACTGTCGTCGACTGCGCGAAAGATGCAGCCGGGGAGAGCACGACGGCCGCGCCAGCGGCGCCAGCAGACGAAAGGAAACGGCGCCGGGAAAGACGTGGGGTGGAGCTCATGCGGTGTCAGGGTTGGGATTCCAAAGTTCTGTCATGGCGCGGGTGCACCTCGCGCGGGAACCGGATGCTCGGGCGTCGCTGGCGTCGCGAACGCCGGCCGCCAGGCACGATGGGCCTCGAGCACCCGAGGATGGTCGATCCTTCCGGCGAGAATCGTCCACACGCGGGGTTCGCCCTGATGGTCATGCCGTTCCTCTCGCCTTCCGCATACCGGATGTAGCGCCACCGACCACTTCACCCCGCGTGATTGCGCTCAGCCGGAAACCGGCGACGGGTGCCGGGAGCAGCGCGGAGCACAGGCGCGGAAGAGTGGCGGGCGAGTTCATGGCTCGGAGTCGCGACGGAACTGGGAGCCGTTCGCGCACGCGGCTTGGGAACGGGGGGCTCGGACGACTGGACGCTGCACCGGCCGAATCCGGGGCCAAGGTCGTTTGAGTGGTTCCGTCACCGCACCAGTCGATCTCCGGTCCCCGGGTGCGGAGGGCTCGCTCGCGGGACTCCTCTGCGCCTACACAACTGCGGGCGGGACTCACAGCCCCGAGCCGTCACCGCAGGAGTCCGTATCGCCCCAGTCCTTGATCTGGCGCCGCCACACGTCGTCCCAGCCGTAGCCGCCGGAGAGCAAGACCGCGCCGGCCTCCGCCAGATCGAGGATGAACTCGCGCCGGCAGACATCGCGAAACGTGGACCAGCGAGCCCCCGACCAGCGTTGCGCGCATCCCGCGGGATCGTTCATCCACATGAGCACGTCCCGCACCGGATCGCCTACTACCGGCCGGTCAAAGTCCTCCGCCTCCAGCCGCCGACCCTGCAAACCCGCCACGGGTTCGTTGATCAACGACGGCAGCGCCCGCTGCACGGCCTCACGCGTTCGGGCGTCGAGCGTCAGGTCGAGTCCCATGCCGTGGTCGGAGGTGGATGCGAAGCAGCGTAGCGTATCATATGCGATACATTTTACTTGAAGAATCAGTCTATCGCCTAAAAATGCATCGCATATAATACATGGACTTCGCGCAAACAGGCACAATGATTCGAGACGCACGAAACCAAGCAGGCCTGACTCAGGCCGAGCTGGCTAGGCGCTTGGGGATGAGCCGTGCAACCATCTCGCAGGTGGAGAACGGAGTCATCGGGGATCTCGGCATCCGAAAGCTGGCTCAGATCGGGGACCGTCTGGGTTTGGAAATCGCGATCCGGCCACGTCGACCGCTGACGCTGCACGAGGCCTACGCCCGCAATCGCGAAGAGCGGCGGGCGGCCTTCCGCGAGACCGACACCCTTCTCGCCAACCTGAACCCGGGCAAACTCGGTGGCTAACGTCTTTGTCAACCGGCGCGCCGTTGGCGCACTCACCCGCGAGGACACGGCGAACCGTTTCGTCTACGACGACGGGGTGCCCGAAGGGTTGGCGGTGTCGTTGCTGATGCCGGTCAACCTCGCCCCGTATCACGCCGAGCGCGCCTCCGTGTTGCATCCGGTGTTTGACATGAGCGTGCCGGAAGGAGCCCTCCGGGAAGCGCTCAACAACATGTTCGCAAAGGCGCTGCCGGTTTTCGATGACCTCGCCCTGCTGGAAGTTGTAGGCCGCTCCCTGATCGGGCGGTTGCGGCTCGGACCGTCGCCCGAAGAACTCGACCAGGTGCCGGCGCAGAATCTGCGGGAACTCCTCGCGAGCCGTGGGACCGATGGACTGTTTGCGGATCTGCTCCAGCGCTACGCCCAGTATTCCGGCGTCGCGGGTGTCCAACCCAAGCTGCTGATCCGCGACGACGGCAGTCTGGGGACCAGCAAGTTCAGCCCGGTGCCGGTGGGTGAGCGGGTGATGGCTCACGGCACCACCCACATCGTCAAATCCTTCGACGCGGGGAAGTATCCGGGGCTGGCAGCCAACGAATACTTCTGCCTGAAGGCAGCGAAGGGTGCGGGACTGTCGGTGCCGCCCGTCGAGATCGCGACCGGCGGCCATCTGTTGATTGTGGAGCGCTTCGACCTCAAGGCTGACGGCACCTACCACGCCTTCGAGGACGGCTGCGCGCTCGACGGCCGGTTGTCGCGGGAGAAATATGAGGGCAGTTACGAGCAATTGGCCGCCACGCTGGCCAGCAGCCTGCGCGGGCCGGAGGGCACGGCCGCGGAACTGGCCCGCTTCTTCCGCTCGTTCGTCCTTTCTGTCGTGGTGCGCAACGGTGATGCGCACCGCAAAAACTTCGGCGTGGTCTACGACGACTCGACCGGCACGGTATCACTGGCGCCCGCTTTCGACATCGTCACGACCTCCGTCTATCTGCCCAACGACAGTCTGGCGCTGACGCTGGATGGCACCAAGCGTTGGCCGGACGCCAAACGGCTGATGCGATTCGGCCGGCAGCGGTGCCAGCTCACGGAAGCCGCAGCGAAGACCATCGTGGCCGAGGTCTCGGACGGAGTCGCCCAGGTTGCCCGGGAATTGGAAATTTTGCCCGATCTCGACCCGCAGGCAAAAGACACAGCAGACCGCATGCGCAACGCATGGTCCGAAGGGATCGAATCCCTGAAATAGGCCGAAGCTATTCCTAGTTTTAATCAACAGTTTGGTGGGAGGAAACTCGACCAAGCCTCACTTCCACAATCCCGATGCTCTTATTGCAAACTTGGCGGAGAGAGGGGGATTCGAACCCCCGGTAGGCTTTTACACCTACAACGCTTTAGCAAAGCGCCGCTTTCGACCACTCAGCCATCTCTCCGGAGCAAGCCCCCACAGAAAGAAGGGCCGGTCCAAAAGCGCAAGGGCATTTCTCGCGGCGAAAGCACGCCGCAAGGGCGCGCCCACCCTTTGTCCACGCCATGGGCTCATCCGTGGTCCGCGCGGGAGATGCGACCTCGCGCCGCCGGGCCAACGCGGACGCCTTTCCGGCGGTGCAGCGGCCGGCGCGTGTCCTCAATCCGCAACCGCCTTCTTGCGCCGTCAGCGCCGGCCGGTGGCTCGGGTCACGCCGCGCCGCCCACGGAATGGTAGGTCGCGTTCGCCGGCAGGATCACGCGATCGCACCAGTCACCGAAGCGCTCACCCGCCCCGCGCTCGCGCGCGTACCGCTCGATCACCGGCGTGAGCATCCTGACAGCGTCGTCGAGCGTGACACTCGGCGCGAAGAGTCGGTTCAGGCGCGTGCCTTCGTAGCTGGCACCGAGGTAAAGCGCGTACTTCCCCGGAGCCCGCCCGACAAAGCCGATCTCGGCCAGGTAGGGTCGCGCGCAGCCGTTCGGGCAGCCGGTGATGCGGAGGCTGATCGCGTCCCGGCTCAAACCGACCGCCGCAAACACAGCGTCAAACTTTTCGAGAAACTCCGGCAACGCACGCTCGCTCTCCGCCAAGGCCAGGCCGCAGGTCGGCAGGGCCACGCAGGACAGCGCATTCAACCGCAGGCCGGAGCGATCATTCTCGTTCGTCAGCCCGTGCCGCGCGAGAATCGCCTCGATCACCGGCTTCTGCGCGTCGCTGACCCCGGAAATCGTCAGGTTCTGCGAGGGCGTCAGGCGAAAATCTCCCGCATGGATCTCCGCGATCTCACGGAGCGCCGTCTTCATCGACCAGCCGGGGAGGTCGCGGATGCGTCCACTGAGAATGTGGAGGCCGTGGAACCACGTGCCATCCGCGCAGCGGTGCCAGCCGTGGGGATCCTCGATGGTCGTGAAAGTGAAGCCACGGGCGGAGCCAAACCGGACGCCGGCCCGCCGCTCCACCTCGGCCTTGAACCACGCGAGGCCGCGATCCTCGATCGTGTACTTGAGGCGGGCGTGCTTGCGGTTGGTGCGATCGCCGTGATCGCGCTGCGTCGTGAGCACCGCCTCCCCCACCCGGTTCACGTCCTGGGGTTCGATGAAGCCAAGGACGTCGGCAATCCGCGGGAACGTCTCCTCGTTGCCGTGACTCATCCCGAGTCCGCCACCCACGGTCACGTTGTAGCCGACCAGTCGGTCCGCCTCGACGACCGCGATGAAGCCGAGATCCTGCGAGAAGACGTCGACGTCATTCGAGGGCGGCACGGCGAATGCCGTCTTGAACTTGCGCGGCAGGTACGTCGCGCCGTACATCGGCTCGACCTCCGGCTCACCCCCGGCCACACGTTCCTCGTCGAGCCAGATCTCATGGTACGCCCGCGTCTTCGGAAGCGCGAACCCGCTCCACCCCCGCGCGTGCTCGTAAACCTGCTGGAGGATCACACTGCGCTCCGGGTTCGGCGGAGCCATCACGTTGCGGTTCACGTCGCCGCACGCCGCGATCGAGTCGAGCAACACCCGGTCAAGCTCCTGAATCAACGGCTTGAGGTTTCCCTTCAGCACGCTGTGAAACTGGAAGGTCTGCCGCGTGGTGAGCCGCAGCGACTGGTTCGCCACGCGGTCCGCCAGCGCGTCGAGCACCCGCCATTGCGCCGCCGTGCACCGCCCGCCCGGCAGACGCACGCGGAGCATGAAGGAGAACGCCTTCTCCTTGCCCGCCTTCTTCAACGCGTTCCGGTGGTCCCGGTCATCCTGGAGGTACAGGCCGTGAAACTTGGTCAGTTGCGCGTTGTCATCCGCGATCGCCCCCGTCGTCGCATCCCGCAGATCCTCCGCGATCGTTCCACGCAGGTGCCGCGAGGCGGACTTGATCACTTCATTCGCCGCAAGCGGCGTGGGAGCGGAGGCATCGGTGCTCATGACCAGAGGTCAGACGGTAGCGCCGCACGGACGCACGGCAAGTTTATTGGGTTTGTTGACCTACACACTCAACACTCGCGCAAGCACCTCGGCTGGAGTGGTTACGCTGCCGAACGTCAGCCGCAGGCGCATCCGCACCGTGGGTCCGCGGGGCCTCGGGAGACTCCTACCGTGACCCAGCTCTGCTTCCTCGCCCACGCCACAGCGTGGACCGGTGCAGAGCGGGGCGACGCGCCAGAACCGATGCGCCCTCACCCGCTCGAGCGCAGTCACCGCGCAGCGGCGGGCGGCGGGTCAGTAGCGGTAGTGCTCGGGCTTGTACGGCCCCTCCACCGGCACGCCGAGGTAGGCGGCCTGATCCTTGCTCAGGACCGTGAGCTTCGCCCCGATCTTCTCGAGGTGGAGGCGCGCGACCTCTTCGTCGAGGTGCTTCGGGAGGCGGTACACGCCGACCGCGTAGCTGGCGCGGTTCTTCCAGAGGTCAAGCTGGGCGAGCGTCTGATTCGTGAAGGAATTCGACATCACGAACGAAGGATGGCCGGTCGCACAGCCCAGGTTCACGAGGCGTCCCTCGGCGAGGAGGTACATGCTGCGACCGCTCGGGAAGACGAACTGGTCGTACTGCGGCTTGATGTTAATCCGGGTCACGCCCGTCGCCTTGTAGAGGCGGTCGACCTGGATCTCGTTGTCGAAGTGGCCGATGTTACACACGATCGCCTGATCCTTCATCTGCCGCATGTGCTCCAGCGTGATGATGTCACGATTGCCGGTCGTGGTGACGTAGATGTCGGCGGTGCCGAGCGTACTCTCGATCGTGTTCACCTCGAAACCCTCCATCGCGGCCTGCAGCGCGTTGATCGGATCGATCTCCGTGACGATCACGCGCGCGCCGAAGCCCCGGAGTGAATGGGCCGAGCCCTTGCCGACATCGCCGTAGCCGCACACGCACGCCACCTTGCCCGCGATCATTACGTCGGTCGCGCGCTTGAGGCCGTCGGCCAGCGACTCGCGGCAGCCGTAGAGGTTGTCGAACTTCGACTTCGTGACCGAGTCGTTGACGTTGATGGCCGGGACGAGGAGCTTGCCCGCCTCGTGCAGCTGATAGAGGCGATGGACGCCCGTGGTGGTCTCCTCGGAGACACCCTTCCAGTCCTTGACCATCCGCGTGAACACCGTCGCATCCTCGCGGTGGATACGCTTGAGCAGATTCTTGATCACCTGCTCCTCGTGGGAGCCCGAGGCGGAGTCGACCCACGTCGAGCCGTTCTCCAGCTCGTAACCCTTGTGCAGGAGCAGTGTTACGTCGCCGCCGTCGTCGACGACGAGCTCCGGTCCCTTGCCGCCGGGGTGACTGACGGCGTGCCACGTGAGGTCCCAGTATTCCTCGAGCGTCTCCCCCTTCCAGGCGAAGACCGGGACGCCGGCCTGCGCGACGGCGGCGGCGGCGTGATCCTGCGTGGAGAAGATGTTGCACGAGGCCCACCGCACGGAGGCTCCGAGCTCGGTGAGCGTCTCGATGAGCACCGCGGTCTGGATGGTCATGTGCAGCGAGCCGGTGATCCGGACGCCGCGCAGCGGCTTGGCCGCGCCGAACTTGCGGCGCAGCGCGGTCAGGCCGGGCATCTCGTGCTCGGCGACGGCGATTTCCTTGCGACCCCACTCAGCGAGGGAGAGGTCACGGACCTTGAAATCAGAGAACGAGGCGGCAGCTTGGGCGGACATGAAAAGAGAGGAGAGGGTGAAAACCGAGGACGGGACGCAGGGACGGAACGCGCCTGGCACCGGGGCGCCCGCGCGGAGGGGGGAGGACGGATCAGCCCTCCAGGCGCTTCACGGCGGCGCGCAAAGCGGCGGCCCGGGACGTCTGCTCCCAGCTTAAGCCATCCTTGCCGAAGTGCCCGTAATTGGTGGTCTCGCGGTAGATCGGGCGCAGCAGATCGAGCTGCCGGATGATGTCGGCCGGCTTGAAGCTGAAGACCTCCTGCACCGCCTTCGCGATCACCTCGTCGGCGACCTTGCCGGTGTCGAAGGTGTCAACGAACACGCTCACCGGTTTCGGATGGCCGATCGCGTAGGCGACCTGCAGCTCGGCGATGCGCGCGAGGCCCGAGGCGACGATCGTCTTGGCGACCCAGCGCGCCATGTAGGCGGCCGAACGGTCGACCTTGGACGGGTCCTTCCCCGAGAAGGCGCCGCCACCGTGGCGGCCCCAGCCGCCGTAGGTATCGACGATGATCTTGCGGCCCGTGAGACCGGAGTCGCCCTGCGGTCCGCCCACCACGAAACGCCCGGTCGGGTTGATCAGGAATTCGGTGCGCTTGTTGAGAAGATCGGCCGGGATGACCTTCTTGATGACCTGCTTGATCAGGAAGGACTCGATCGCGGAATGCTTCACCTCTTCGGTGTGCTGCGTGGAAATCACCACGTTCACGACCTCGACGGGCTTGCCGTTCTCGTAGCGGACCGAGACCTGCGACTTGGCGTCGGGGCGGAGCCACTTCACGCGGCCGCTCTTGCGGATGCGGGTCAGCTCGCGGCCCAGCCGGTGCGCAAACATGATCGGCGTCGGCATCAGCTCCGGCGTCTCGTCGCAGGCGTAGCCGAACATCAGGCCCTGGTCGCCCGCGCCCTGCTCTTCCGTCTTCTTGCCGTCGGCCGCCTTGGCATCGACGCCCTGCGCGATGTCCGGCGACTGCGTCGTGAGCAGATTGTGGATGAACACCCGGTCGGCGTGGAACACGTCGTCGTCGTTCACGTAGCCAATGTCGCGGATGGCCTGACGCACGACCGAACCGATGTTGATCGCCTGATCGATCGGCTTGGTGCCAATCGCCGGGATCGTGATCTCGCCCGCCAGTACGACGGCGTTCGACTTCACCAACGTCTCGCACGCCACCCGACTGCGGGGGTCAAGCGTCAGACAGGCGTCGAGCACGCTGTCCGAAATCAGATCCGCGACCTTGTCGGGATGCCCCTCACCCACGGATTCCGAGGAAAAGACGAAGGAGTTTGCCATAAGCCCCCGAGCAAACCGTGCCCAGCACCGGCGGCAAGCCAATATCAACGTATTCGGATACCTTGATACGTCGGTCCGGTCAGCCCCGGTTGCGCTTAACGCTTTTCTATGAACGTCGCTCATACTCCGACGCAAGGGCTCGAAAACCGTAACCCCTTCTCAAGGAGGCCCAGCATCGGGCCGTTACCCTAGACGCTCGCCACCTTCCACCTCAGATTTTCCGCATGAGCTCCGAATTTCCCGTCATCGACCCAGACGCGATCGCGAACCTGCGGGAGTTGAGCCCGGGCGACGACTCGTTCCTCATCGAGATCATCCAAACCTACTCGGAGGACACCCCGAAGCGGATCGAGGAGGCGCGCGCCGCGTTCGCCGCCGGAGACACCGCCACTTTCATCCGGGCGACGCACACGATCAAGGGCAGCTCGAGCAACTTGGGCGCGGAGCGGCTTCGGCGGACCGCAGAGCGTTTCGAGCACAGCGCCCGCAAGACCGGGCTCGCCGGCATGGCGCAGGCTGCGGCCGAACTGGAAGCCGAATTCGCCCGGACCCGCGCCGCGCTGCTGGAGCTCATCTGAGCGGGCACCGTCTCGCTCTCCCGGGCCGCCTCGCTCCACCCTAGGAGCGATCCAGAAAGTAGCCGCGCTGGCGCTCGGAAATCGCGAGGCCCGCCCGCTCCATCACGAGCAGAAGGTCCTCCCAGATCGCCCGCTTCGACCGGTTCGAGCCGTTGCGCAGGATGTAGCTGGGATGGTAGGTCACCATCACCGGCCGACCCGCAAACGCGTGCCATCGGCCGCGAACCTCACCCAAGGCCTTGAAGGATCCGGCCCCGAGCAGACCCTGCGCCGCCGTCGAGCCGAGCGCGATGATCACATCTGGGGACACGATTTCGATCTGCGCCCGCAGGAACGGCAGGCAGTAAACGAGTTCCGCAGGGGTCGGCGGCCGATTCCCGATCTGCTCCCGACCTTCCTCGGTCGGAAGATCAGGGCGCCAGTTCATGATGTTGCCGATGTAGACGTCCTCCCGGCGCACGCCCATCCCTTGGATCATCCGCGTCAGCAACTGACCCGCCGGTCCGACGAACGGCTCGCCCTGGAGCTCCTCCTCGGCCCCGGGCGCCTCGCCGCAGAAGAACAGTTTCGCGTCGAGGCTGCCGGTGCCCACCACCAGTTTCTTGCCGGGGCGCAACCGCTCGCGACAGACGGGATCCGCGAATACGCGCTCGCGGAGCGCCGCCATCCGCTCCAGTTTGGTGCCCGCCGGCAGGTTCACGGGCTGCGGCGTCGGAAACGTCGGCGCAGACGTCGGTGCCGGATCAGCGGACACCAAACCGATTCGCGTCTCCGCTCCCGACGCTCCACCCGCGCGGACGGTATCGGTCGACGGGGCCAGCGAAGACGGAGAAACTCGGCCAGAGGGAAAACCGGACCCACGCGTCTCCACCGCGCCTACGCCCGCGCTCGCGCCCACGCTCGTCGCGACCGATGGCCTCGCCGCCCCGACTGCCGTTTCCGCGCTCGGAGTCGCCGCCGTGGTCGGCGGCCCTCCAACTGCGGGCCCGGCAGCGGAGCCCGCGCCGCGCGCGGGCCGCGGTGCCTGCTCGGCCAAGCGCCGCAACGCCGCCAGCGCCTCCGGCGAGATCGGCACGGTCTTGACCCCGGCCGTCTTCAAGCGGCGCAGTTCCGACGCTAGCGCTTCGAGGATCGCATCCATGGGAGTCAGGCCCCGCCGGGCGTCCACCGCGCCGCGCCCCGCCTCGCTGCAAAGGGTTGCCCCGCCGTCTTCATGCCCGATCCATCACGGCGCTCCGCCGGGCGCGCCCAGCCTCGCCTCGAGCATTCGTTCAACGTACTTGCCGAGCACGTCGAACTCGACGTTGACGACGTCGCCGACCCGCCGGGTATGCAGGTTCGTGACGGCGAGGGTGTGCGGAATCAGCCAGACCACCACCGTGTCGACGCCCACCTCGGCCACCGTCAGGGAGACGCCATCGAGCGCAATGCTCCCCTTGGAGATGAGGTAACGACCGGACCCGGCCGGCAGCCGGACGCGCAGGTAATGATCGGTGCCGCGGGGCTCGAACGCCTCGATCGTGCCGACCGCATCGACGTGGCCCGTGACGAAATGGCCGCCCATGCGTCCGCCGTAGGCGAGGCTGCGCTCGAGGTTGACCTCACTTCCCGGCACCAACGCCGCGAGGCTCGTCACGCGCCGGGTTTCCGCCAGCAGGTCGAACTGCAGCACGTCACCCTCGCGCGCCGCCACCGTCAGGCAGCACCCATTCACCGCAAGCGAGTCGCCGATCGCGAGGCCCTCGAGCACGCGCCGGGCGGCGACGCGCAGCACGTGCTGCCCGCAGTAGGCGTAAAGCTCGACCACCCGGCCGGATTCCTCGACGAGTCCCGTGAACATGGAAAGCGACCCCGACGCTGGCGACTTCGGCCCGATCCGCAAGAGCCGGGTTTGACGGCGACCGCTCTCCCGTTGACGTGCACCCCGAAAGACCCAACCTCGGGGGGAATTTCCAAATGGCAACGCATTGCAAGGACTACGACTTTCTCCAGATCGAGCCGCACTGGCAGGGCTTCTGGGAGCAGAACCGCACGTTCCGCGCCAGCGAGGACCCGGCGAAGCCAAAGTACTACGTCCTCGACATGTTCCCCTACCCGTCGGGGTCGGGCCTGCACATCGGTCATCCGGAGGGCTACACCGCCACCGACATCATTGCCCGCTACAAGCGCGCAAAGGGCTTCTCGGTCCTCCACCCGATCGGCTGGGATGCCTTTGGCCTGCCCGCCGAACAGCATGCGGTGAAGACCGGTACGCATCCAGCGAGCAACACCCAGAACAACATCACGAACTTCCGCCGGCAGATCAAGGCGCTCGGGTTCAGCTATGACTGGGAGCGAGAGATCGACACCACCGATCCGCGTTACGTCCGCTGGACGCAGTGGATCTTCCTGCAACTCTTCCGCCGCGGCCTCGCCTACGTTGACGAACGCCCCGTCTGGTGGTGCCCGGAACTGCGCACCGTCCTCGCCAACGAGGAAATCGTCGACGGCAAGTCGGAGGTCGGTGGCTTCCCCGTCGAACGCCGGAGCCTGCGCCAGTGGGTCCTCCGCATCACCGCCTACGCCGAGCGCCTGCTGGCCGACCTGAAGGACGTCGACTGGCCCGACTCCACCAAGCGGATGCAGGAGGCGTGGATCGGCCGCAGCGAGGGCGCTGAATTGCTCTTCGCCCTTGAGAACGCCGCCCTGGGCGACCTGAAGGTCTTCACCACCCGGCCCGACACCCTCTTCGGCGCCACCTACATGGTGGTTGCGCCGGAACACCCGCTGGTCCCCGCCCTCACTCACCCGGCCCGGACCGCGGCCGTCGAGGCGTACCGCCGCCGCGCCGCCGCCAAGAGCGACCTCGAGCGCACCGATCTGGCGAAGGACAAGTCGGGGGGTTTCACCGGTTCCTACGCGATCAATCCGATCAACGGGAACCGCATCCCCATCTGGGTCGCGGACTACGTCCTCATGGGCTACGGCACCGGCGCGATCATGGCCGTGCCGGCGCACGACGAGCGCGACTTCGAGTTCGCGATCCGCTACCGGCTGCCGATCGTTCCGGTGATCGAGCCCGATGGCGGCGCGGACGCCGAGGGCGCCCTGCCCTACACCGGCTCCGGCAAGCTCGCCGGCTCGGGTGCCTACACGGGCCTGCCGTGGGAGGACGCCAAGCGCCGCATCACCGCCGACCTGCAGGCTCAGGGCCGCGGACGCGCGACAGTGAACTACAAGCTCCGCGACTGGCTCTTCTCCCGCCAGCGCTACTGGGGCGAACCGTTTCCCATTCTCTGGGTTTCCGAGGCCGACTACCGCGCCGCCGCCGCGGCCGGCACGGTCCTGCCCGAGCAGCCGGTGACGTATCGGGACAACGCTGACGGCACGACGTGGTACGCATTGCCCCTCCCGGAGACGGCGCTGCCGCTGACCCTGCCCGAGGTCCAGAGCTACCTCCCGAGCGGCACGGGTGAGAGTCCGCTGGCGAACGTCACGGACTGGCTGGAAGTGTGGTGCAACCTGCGCACCGGCGAATCCCGGCCGGCAAGCGCCGCGCGTCCGGACGGCGCGGACTGGATCCGCGCCCGGCGCGAGACCAACACGATGCCCCAGTGGGCCGGCTCGTGCTGGTACTACCTGCGCTTCCTCGATCCCCGCAACGAGCAGGCGTTCGCCTCACCCGAGGCGCAGCGCTACTGGGATGTCCCGGACCTCTACGTCGGCGGCGCCGAGCACGCGGTGCTGCACCTCCTTTACGCGCGCTTCTGGCACAAGGTCCTCTTCGACATCGGCGCGGTGCCGCAGCACGAGCCCTTCCGCAAGCTCTTCCACCAAGGCATCATCCTCGGCGAGGACGGCGAGAAGATGTCCAAGAGCCGCGGCAACGTGGTCAATCCCGACACCATCATCGCCAGCCACGGCACGGATTCCCTGCGCCTGTACCTGATGTTCCTCGGCCCGCTGGAGGCGATGAAGCCGTGGAATCCCCGCGGCATCGAGGGCGTGCACCGCTTCCTCCACAAGGCGTGGCGTCTCGCCATCGGCCCCGAGGGCGAACCTTCCGCCCGCCTGAACGAGGCGGCGGTCGAATCGCCGGAACTGGAAAAGCTTCTCCACGAAACGATCAAGAAGGTCGGCGACGACATCGAGGCGCTGCGCTTCAACACCGCGATCTCGCAGATGATGGTCTGCCTCAACGCCCTCCAGGAGGCCCCCGCGCTGCGGCCCGCAACGGTGCGGGCCTTCGTTCAGCTGCTCGCCCCGTTCGCGCCCCACCTCGGCGAGGAACTCTGGGCCCGCCTCGGCGGGACCGGGTCCGTCGGCGCGGCGGCGTGGCCGGCGTTCGACGCCTCCAAGTGTGTGAGTCATGAGCAGCGCATCGTTGTCCAGGTGAACGGCAAGCACCGGGGCGAGGTCCGCGCGGCGGTCGGCGCCAACCAGGACGCCGTGGTCGCCCTCGCGCGCGAGCAGCCCAAGGTCGCCGCGTTCCTCGACGGCAAGACCGTGTCGCGCGTCATCTTCGTCCCCGGCAAGATCCTCAACCTGGTGGTCACCTAGCGCGCTCCGTTCGCCGCCTTCGCCAATGCCGGCCTCCGCCTTCCTTCCCGCTGATTTCGATCCCCGCCGCCCGGTGGGCCTCATCGCCGGGCAGGGGCGCTACCCGGCGCTGGTCGCCGAGCAGATCCGGCGGGCGGGCGGCACCGTGCGGCTGATCTCATTCGCGGAGGAAACCGCACCAGAGCTCGTCGCCACGTTCACCGACGCCGAACGGCGGGAACTGCGGGTCGGGCAGCTCGGCCGCATGCTCCGCACTTTGGAGGAGTTCGAAGCCGGCTACGCGCTCATGGCCGGGCAGATCACGCCGCGACGGCTCTTCCGCGGACTCCACCCCGACCTAAAGGCGGCGCGGCTCCTCTTCTCGCTGAAGGAGCGCAACGCCGAGACCATCTTCGGCGCGATCGCACGCGAGATCGAGGCTCTCGGCATTCACTTGCTGGATGCCCGGAGCTTCATCGACGACCATCTCGCCACGCCCGGGTGCATGACGGGCGGGCGGTTCCCGATCGAGGAGGACCATTTGCGCCACGGCATCCGCATCGCCCGCGAATGCGCCCGGCTCGACATCGGTCAGGGCTGCGTGGTGCGCCGCGGCACCGTCCTCGCCGTCGAGGCCTTCGAGGGCACCGACGCGATGATCCGCCGCGCCGGGGAATTCCGCTCGGATCACGCGCTCTTCGTCAAGACAGTGAAGCCCGCCCAGGACTACCGCTTCGATGTCCCGGTCTTTGGCCTCCGCACCATCGAGAGCCTCCGGGACGCCGGCATCCGCGCCGCCGCCCTCGAGGCGGGCAAGGTCATCATCCTCGACAAGCCCGCCGTCCTCGGGCAGGCACGCGCCGACGGCATCGCCCTCTTCGGCTACACGGGCGACGGCGAAGCGGACTGAGCCCGCGCGGGCCCCCGCTTGCACCCGACGCGTTTCCGCGCACCCTTCCCTCATGGCCAACGAAGTCGTCCCCGTCTCCATCAAGGGCGTCGAGCCCACGAGCAGCGGCTGCGCCGTGTTCCTCGGCAACGACGCCAAGGTCTTCGTGATCTACGTGGATCACGCCATCGGCGGCGTGCTCCAGTTGTCGCTCAAAGGCGTGCGCCGCGAGCGCCCGCTCACCCATGAGCTGATCGGCAGCATCCTGCTCGGCCTCGGGGCTTCCCTCGACCATGTCGTGATCAACGATGTCAATGAGGGCACCTTCTTTGCCCGCCTGCTCCTGCGCATGGAGAACGAACTCGGCCGCAAGATCATCGAACTCGACGCCCGTCCCAGCGACTCCATGGTCCTCGCCCTGCAAGGCAAGCGGCCCATCCTCGTCGCCAGGAAGGTCTTCGATGCCGTCGAGGACGCGTCGGAGGTCCTGGAGCGGGTGCTCAAGCGGCGCGCGCAGTTGGAGGCGGAGGAGGAAAACGAGGACGACGAAGGTCCCGAGATCGACGAGCCGGGCGACGAGGGCGAGGGCTCGGAGGACGACGACTCCAAGTGAGTCGCGTGCCCCGCCGCGCATGAGCGCTCCTGCGCACGTCCCGACGCCGCTGCCCGCCCCCTTGATGCCCGGGCAGCCCTGCACGGCGCTGGCGCCCATGCAGGACGTGACCGATCTCGCGTTCATGGGCGTGATCGCGTGGTTCGGCGCGCCCGATTACTTCTTCACCGAGTTCTTCCGCGTCCATTCGCAGTCGCGCCCCGAGCGTCACATCCTGCGGTCGATCGACGAGAACGCCACCGGCCGTCCGGTGTTCGCGCAGTTGATCGGCGAGGACATCCTCCACCTCGAGCGCACGGTCCGCGACCTGCTCCGTCACCCGGTTGCCGGGATCGACCTCAATCTCGGCTGCCCCGCCCCCAAGGTCTACAAGAAGAATGTCGGCGGCGGCCTGCTCCGCGATCCCGACCGCATCCACGAGATTCTCGGCGCCCTCCGCGCCGCCTGCCCGGGGCGGTTCACGGTCAAGATGCGCATCGGATTCGAGGATACGCGCCACTTCGACCGCATCCTCGAATCGGTCAACCACCACCGGGTCGACCTGCTCACGGTGCACGGCCGCACGGTGCGCGAGATGTACCGCAGCGAGGTGCGCTACCACGAGATCGCCCGCGCGGTGGCGGCGGTCCGCTGTCCGGTCCTGGCCAACGGCAACGTGACCTCCGCCGCCGCCGCGGTGCGCATCCTCCGCGACACCGGCGCCGCCGGCGTGATGATCGGCCGCCACGCGATCCGCAACCCGTGGATCTTCCGGCAATGCCGCGAGGCGTTCGCCGGCCAACCCGTCACGCCGGTCACCCTCGCCGATGTCCATGGGTACATCCAGCTCCTGTACCGCGCGACCGCCGACGCCGCGTTCCCCGAGCGGGCGCACGTCAACAAGATGAAGAAGTACCTCAACTTCGTGGGTCAGGGCGTCGACCCTGAGGGCGCCTTCCTCCACGCGATGCGGCGCGTCCAGGGCGAGACGGAGCTCTTCGCCGTGTGCGATGAGCACCTGCTGACCCGACCGGACATCCGGTTCGCCGATGAGCCTTACCCGGGGGTGATCGCCCGGCCCAATTGCGAGACGCCCGAGGCCGCCGCCGACGGCTGTTCGCTGGAGACCATCACGGCCTGACCGCGGGCAAAGCCGCGCGTCGATCGACGCGGTGAGGTCGGCTCGCCAAGCCCTGCAACGGGTTCGCGAGTTACTCGATGCCAAGGGCCTTGCGGCCGGCCGGCGAGATCATCCGCGGATTCCAGACCGGATCCCAGACGATGTGGACACGCGCCTCCGCGACGGATGGCAGGGCGGCGATCTTCTTGCGCGCGTCCTCCGCGATCACGGGTCCCATTCCGCAGCCCTGCGCGGTGAGCGTCATCTTCACCTCGACGAGGTGGTCACCCGCGGGGCCGGGTTCCACCGCGAGGTCATAGACGAGTCCGAGGTCCACGATGTTCACCGGGATCTCCGGATCGAAACAACTGCGCAGCGCCTCCCAAACGCGCTCCTCGCTGAACCCATCGGTCGCATCCGCGGCCGTTCCCGGGGTCCCAGCCGCAACCGGCGAATCCGCCGTATAACCGGCGATCGCCACGGCGTCCTCGGCGGCGATCCGGAAGAGGCCCTGATCCGTGCGCACCGTGACGTTGCCGCCAAGGGACTGGGTGATGAAGACCGCACTGCCGGCGGGAAGCGTGACAACCGTGCCAACCGGGATCTGGGTCGCCGAGACGTCGGCGGAAAGGGTGTGCTGCGACATGGCGGGAATCAGCGAAGGATATACGCCTCCGGTAGCCGCGCATAGGCACCCTTCGGATCATTGAACTGGCCCAGTTGCGCGAATTCCGACTCGAGGCGGGCGAGCATTCGGCTGAAGGGTCCGCGCTCCAAGACACGGCTTTCGATGCCCTGCAGCGCCTCGGCGAGGGTCTCCGCGAAGGGCTTGGCCGCCGGCCGCTCACGCACGGTGTAGTTTTCCTCAATGCCGGCCTTCTTTGCCGCGTACCGAATCGCGTCATCCAAGCCGCCCATCTCATCCACGAGGCCGCGCTCCAGGGCGGCCGCCCCGATCCACACGCGCCCCTCGGCCAGTTCCTTCACCCGCGCGACCTCCAGCTTCCGTCCCTCCGCCACCCGCGCGAGGAATTCGCCGTAGATCCAATCAACATCGCGCTGCACCAAGGCGAGTTCCGCCGCCGTCTTCGGACGGGAGGGGGTCATCAGATCCGCATAGCGTCCCGTCTTCACGACGTCGAACGACACCCCTACTTTCTCCGACAGTTCGCCCACGTTGAACAGCAGGCCGAACACCCCGATCGATCCGGTGATCGTCATCGGCTCGGCAAAGATGTGGTCGGCGAAGCTCGAAATCCAGTAGCCGCCGGAGGCCGCATAACCCCCCATGGACACGACCACTGGCTTCGACTCGCGGGCGAGGCGCAGTTCCCGCAGGATGTGCTCGGAGGCGGAGGCGGATCCGCCCGGACTGTTCACGCGCAACACGATCGCGGACACCTTCGGATCGAGGCGAAGGCGGCGCAGTTCGCGGACGAAGCGCTTGCCGCCCACTTCATCCGTCCGTCCTTCGCCATCGACGATCACCCCTTCCGCATACACGACCGCAATCGTGCCCGCCGCCGCGCCCGCAGCCGGCTTCGGTGCCGGCGGATGCGCTCGCTTCGCATAGGCGGTCATCGCCACGCGCTGGAAGTTGTCCGCCTCGGGCTTGCTGTCAGTCCGCTTCTTCAGCTCTTCGGTGACTTCGTCGGCGTACGCCACCCGGGTGACGAGGCCCGCCTTCAGCGCCGCCTCCGCATCGAGGAAGCCATCACTATCGACGACGGCCTGCAGCGCCTCGGGCGAGAGGCCGCGCGACGAGGCGATCTCCCCGCGCAACGTGGTCCACGCCGAGTCCAGCAGGGCCTGCGTTTGCTCCCGGCTTTCCGGGCTCATCTTGCGCGCCGTAAAGGGCTCAATCGCCGACTTGTACCGACCGACCCGCACGGCCTGAGCGCCGATGCCGACCTTCTCCATCGCGCCGGCAAAGTACATGCCCTCCGAAGCCAGGCCCGGGAGGTTCAGGCCGCCGTAGGGGTCCATCGCAATCTCGTCCGCCACCGAGGCCAGAAAGAGGTCTCGCGTCCCAGCTTGGACGAGGTGCGCGTAGACCGGCTTCTTGGACTCCTTGAAGGCCACCAAAGCCCGGCGCACCTCCGTCAGAGCCGCCAAGCTTGAAGCATAGTCCGAGGCATCGATCGATCCCGTGATCAGCAAGCCCTTGATCCGGTCGTCCTTTGCCGCCGCTCCCAGCGCGCGAGTCAGCGAACGCAGCTGCAGCGACTTGGAACGCTCCGGATCGTCGATCGATTCCAGCACCGCGAAGGGATCGGGCGCGTGACGCCCATCATGAATATCCGCCGACAGATCGAAGACGAGGTAAGCGCTCTTCGGCACCGTCACCGGCTTTTCCCCCAGCGCCGCAAGCGCCCCGATCACGCCGAAGAACAGCAGGACCGCGAGAAACGCGAAGAGGAACATTCCGACCAACGAACCGAGGAGGGAGGCAAAGAAAGACTTCATCACCGCCACCTTATGCATGAGTCGCGTTTTCAGCTAGGCGAAATCCATCCGATTCTGCATCTGCGGCTCCCCCACCGCCACCCGGCGTCCGCCTCCCCTCGGGCCTCCTCACGCCACCCCAGCCCCCGCGAGCCCGCCACCGCGGCACCCTCGGCGGCACCCCGTCTTCCTCCGCACAGCTCCGCCGCCGTTGATGCAAATCACCGTTGCCAAGACTCTCCCGGAGGCCCGTCCGGCGGTTTTCCGCTTTATTCCAGATCGCCCGCGGGACTGAATCAACACCCCATGCGCTTCGCGAAGTACCACGCCCTCGGCAACGACTACCTCGTCCTCGATCCGGCCGACTACCCGGATTGGACCGCTCCATCCGAGGCACAGATCCGGGTCATCTGCCACCGCAACTTCGGCGCGGGCTCCGATGGCATCCTTTGGGGGCCGCTGCCTTCCACCGCCTGCGACGTGGGGCTGCGCATCTTCAACCCGGACGGCTCGGAGGCCGAGAAGTCCGGCAACGGCCTGCGCATCTTCTCGCGCTACCTGTGGGACCAGAAGCTCGTGCGCGGCGCGACGTTCACGGTCGAGACGCCCGGTGGGGCCGTGCGTTCCGAAATCAAGGAGGGAGGCAAGCTCATCACCGTCGACATGGGCCGAGTCAGCTTCACCAGTTCGAAGATCCCGGTGACCGGCCCTGATCGCGAGGTGCTCAATGAGCCGCTGCGGATCCAGGATCGGGACTTCGTGATCTGCGCCGCGACCATCGGGAATCCCCACTGCGTGATCCGTTTGCCCGAGGTGTCCGAGGCGCTCGCCCGGCGCTACGGGCCGGACATCGAGGTGCACCCGCAGTTCCCGAGAAAGACGAACGTCCAATTCCTCCAGGTCATCGACCGCCGGAACATCCGCATCGAAATCTGGGAGCGCGGTGCCGGCTATACCCTCGCCTCGGGCAGCAGTTCCAGCGCCGCCGCCGCCGTCGCCCACCGCCTCGGTCTCGTCGATGCCGATGCGACCGTCCACATGCCCGGCGGGCAGATCGGGATCCTGATCGCACCGGACTACGCGATCCGCATGACCGGCACGGTGAACAAGGTGGCAGAAGGCGCGCTTCACCCCGAGCTTTTCGAGGTGAAGGTTTAAGGACGCGCCTCGGCCCAAACAGACGGGCTCAATCGTCGAGCCCGACGCAACCGGCTCAGTACTTGATGCTGCAGCCGTAGGCGTTGGTCGACGTCGTGGCCGGGCCCTTGCCGTCGCGGATCGCCGCGAGCGCGCTCCGCACGTAGTTTTCGGCGGAGCCAATGTCGTCGGCGCGCGAGGACCGGATGCTGTCAATCGCGCCCTGATACACGAGCACCCCTTGCGGATCGATGACCGCGAGGTGCGGGGTGGCTCGGGCTCCGTACAGCTTGCCCACTTTCCCGTCCTGATCGCGGGCGTAGCCCGCCGGAGCGGCGGCGGTCTTGGCCTTCCAGGCCTTGGCCTCCGCGGGCCCGTAGTCGCCCTGCGCGCCCGGGCGGGCGGAGTTGACCGAGATCCAGACCACCCCTGCGTCCGTCGCCTCACGTTGGAGCCGGGGCATATTGCCGCTCTTCTCGTAATGCTTCACCACGAACGGGCACTCGGGATTGACCCACTCGAGCACCACGGTCTTGCCGCGCAACGCGGAAAGCGTGTGCGTCTTGCCGTCCAAGTCGACGAGCGTGAAGTCCGGCGCCGGTTGCCCCGAACGCGGGGCGGCGAAACCAACAGCAGCGGCCAGGCCGGCCGCGAGGAGGAAACCAAGGATCGTTTTCATGAGGTGGGAGGCAAAAAAGGGGAACGGGCCCGCGGGCTGGCGAAAAGAACACGCTAGCCACGCGCGGCGCTTCGGCCAGTGGACATTCCGCCGGATTTTCCACCGGCGGATCCCCCCGCCCCGTGACCTCACGCCCGAGACCGAGGGGAGTTGCCGCCGTTGGCCACCCCGCGCCCCGATCAGGTCGATCGAAACGCTTGTCACCCCGTCCGCAGCGGCGAGGAGTTCAAGCGCAAAGTCCCGGGGCGAACGCTCCGCCGCCACCGCCCAAACCTCGCCGAACCAACCCGCCGCCGCGTGGTCCGCACGGACTCCCACGTCACCTTCGCTCCTCTCCCCCGTCGCCCGCGTCGACCCGGACCTCGCGCACCGTCAGCCCACCGCACCCTCGTCGGTCAGCGGTCTCCTCGTTCAGCGGCATCCCGCGCTCGCGCGGAACGCGGCGCTCGCTTCGGCCGGATTCGTCGGTCACCGGCCTCCTCGCTCAACGACCGTCTGGGTCGGTCCCGCGCACTCGGTCCTCACCGCCCTCCCGCCCGCTCCACCTTCCATGCTCTTCCACGTCACGCGACAGGAACGCCGCATCCTCAGTTGGCTCGCCCTACTCATCGTCCTCGGCATCATCGGCGTCTGGGTGCTGTAAGCCGCTCGCTCCACCCCCTGACGGGCCCGACACCACGCCCTGGGACCGGTTCAGTACCGGGTCCGGACCCCGTCGCAGGATGACTCTGCGGTCCATTTCGGGTCGCGCTCGAGTTGACTTGGCCCCGCACCGCGCCCCGGCCGCGCTCCGCTCCGCGGGCGGACCGTGCCCGGGCCCTTGCCCGACCCTCGGTCGGCGGCGACAGGCGACAACGAAACCTTGAATCCTCGACCGCGGCCGGGCTAAGTGCTGCGTTTCGCGCCCACGCCCTTTCTCCGCATCCCTTCGCCCGCACCCTTTCCATCCCGATGATCCGCATCAACGAGAACTACACCAAGCTGAAGGCCTCCTACCTCTTCAGCGACATCGCCAAGCGCGTCTCCGCCTACACCCAGGCCAACCCGGACAAGCCGGTCATTCGCCTCGGCATCGGCGACGTGACCGAGCCGCTGCCCGCGGTGTGCATCGAGGCGCTGCACCGGGCCACGGACGAGATGGCGGTCCGCTCCTCCTTCAAGGGCTACGGTCCGGAGCAGGGCTACGCGTTCCTGCGCGAGGCGATCGCCCAGCACGACTACTCGGCGCGCGGCTGCGCGATCGAAGCCGACGAGATCTTCGTCTCCGACGGCTCCAAGTGCGACTGCGGCAACATCCAGGAGATCTTCGCGACGGAGGGGCTGCGCCTCGCCATCCCCGATCCGGTGTACCCGGTCTACGTCGACACCAACGTCATGGCCGGACGCACCGGTGCCAACGTCAACGGCCGCTACGAGGGCGTCACATACCTCGAGAGCACGCCCGCGAACGGCTACGTGCCTTCGATCCCGGACGTCGGCGCGGACCTCATCTACCTCTGCTTCCCGAACAACCCCACCGGCGCGGTCGCCACCCGGGCGCAGTTGGAGGCGTGGGTCGCCTACGCACGGCGCAACCAAGCCATCATCCTCTTCGACTCCGCCTACGAGGCCTACATCCGCGACCCGCAGATCCCGCACTCGATCTACGAGATCCCGGGAGCCCGGGAGGTCGCGATCGAATTCCGGAGCTTCTCCAAGACCGCCGGATTCACCGGCACGCGCTGCGCCTACACCGTTGTCCCGAAGTCGCTGCAGGCCTTCGACACCGCGGGCCGTCCGCATTCCGTCCACGCGCTCTGGAACCGGCGCCACACGACCAAGTTCAACGGCGTCTCCTACCCCGTCCAGAAGGCCGCCGCGGCGATCTTCACGCCGGCCGGCCAGGAGCAGGTTCGGGCCATGACCGACTTCTACCTCGCGAACGCGGCGCTGATCCGTTCCGCCATGACGAAGCTCGGATTCGGCTGCGTCGGCGGCGACAATGCCCCCTACATTTGGATCAACACCGGACGCGACTCCTGGGAATTCTTCGATCAACTCCTGAACCGGGCCCAAGTCGTGTGCACACCGGGCGCCGGTTTCGGAAAGTGCGGCGAGGGGCACGTGCGCATCAGCGCCTTCAACTCCCGCGCGAACGTCGAGCACGCGCTCGCCCGCATCGCGGGCGCGCTCCAGTAGCGCGCCGCGCCGGACCGCACCGGGCGTCAGGCGGACTCAACCGTCTGGCGCTCGTGCACCCACACCCGGGCGAGGACCGCATGGCCCTGCCGGAGGTCGTAACCCCATTCGGTGTCGATGATCTCAAGCGGCGGAGCCGAGGGCTTCGCCAACGCCACCCGCTGCAGTCTTGCCCACTCACGGCCCGCGAACAGCCGCGCTGAGACGAACGCTTCCTCGACCGTCACGAAGACTCCGCAGGGCCGGGTCCGCTGCAACGACTGTCCGTCCTGATCCTTCTCGAGTGAAAGCTGCATCACCGCGAAAGTTCCAGAGGTTAAGTTCGGGACCCCGTTCTCCATGACGGGACCATAGCTCGCAGCCGCGACTCTTCTAGGGGAAAAGTGTCCGTACTAACACCCAGCGGAGTTTCCCGCCCTCCACCCGCGCGAGCACCGCACTCCCGAAGTCGGCACGAGTCACAGCGGCGCGCACCATGACGCCCGTTTCAAGACCCGCCCGCACCCGCACGTCCACCGCCTCCGTCCTTGGCTGTCCGCCGGCGCAGCGTCCGCCGCAACCGCCTGCACGCCTGGACCGGGGCCCCGCGCCACGGACACCGTCGGTGAATCACGGCACCGAGCCCATCCGTTCGGCAATCTCCCGTCCCAGTCCCTGCACGGCTTCGCTGAGCAACCGCGCCAGTTCGCCATGATCGCGCCCCTCCCAGCCGCGCTCCTCAGCGGTGAAGACGCCGGATCCGGAAACCGGCCCCGCCTCCCCCGGGCGCACCCACTCGTAACGCGCTGAAAAGGCCACTCCCCAACCGCCATCCGGCCGCCGCCGTCCTTCGCAGGACAGGACCTGCACACGCAATTCCCACGGGTTCAGCGCCGTGACCGCCGCCGCCACCGGCGGCTGCACCACCCGGCTCGCACCCCCTTCCCTTACCAGCGTTTCCCGAAGCACCCGGGCCAGTCCGACGTCAAGGGCCTCGCCCCAGCGGGCACCGTCGACAAAGGTCACTTCGTTGCCCGCCGAGCGGATCACGAGGTTGCGCGTCGTCCGGAGGTAGCCCGGCACCTCCAGCGAGGCGAGGTTCACGACCGGCGCCGCGGTCGAACGCGCGGTGGCCGCCGGCGCTTCCGAACTCGACAACACGTAGTAACGGGTGAGATCGGGCAGCGGGGTCGGGATGAGGGAACATCCGCCACCCAGCGCCACCACGGCCAGGCATGCGGTCGCGGCACCCAGACGGACGCGACGCGGGGGACTCAGGAAAGGGATCGCATTCATGGAAGCCATCACGGGGCTCGCGCCCGACCGGAAATCACCGCGCCGGGATTGCGCTCCAGGTAATCCGCGAGCCGTTCGACCGCCGCCGCCGCCTCGCCCAACCGCGCCAGCGCGCGCGCCGCCTCCTCACTGAGACCGCTCTGGGACTGCACGAACTGCCGCGCCGCCACCGCCGCCTCGTTGAACGACGCCAAGGTCGCCCGGGCCTGCGCCAGCGTCGCCGCCAACTCCGCCGCCGTCGGCTCAACCTTGCCCTCCAGCCGACCCGAAACAGCCTTCAGCGCCGCCGCCGCCGCCGCCAGTTCGTCGAAGGCCCGCGGAATCGCCGGCGACGTCACCAGCGCGTCGACCGAACGCGCCGTGCGGGTCCATTCCCGACTCAGCGTCGCGCCGTCAAACGCCCGTAGTTCGCGGCGCGTGTCCACGAGAAGTCCCTGCAACTCCCGACCGATCCCCGCAAAATCCACCTGCCGGATCTTGTTGAGGATTTCGGACAAGCTGGCCTGAAACTCGGAAATCGCCGAGGGCGCCGCCGGAACCACCGCGTACCGGGCATCCTGGGGCCGCGGTGCCAGCACCGGAGGGGGAGCGGCAGGCGCGTCGGGAGCCGCAAAGTCGAGTTCCACGTAAAGCATGCCCGTCGCCAGACCCAGCAGCCCCAACTGCGCCTGCAATCCCCGCTCCACGAGGCGCTGCAACTCCGCCCGCTCCGAGACATCAATGATCCGACCTTGGTCATCCGTCAGGGTGTTGCGGCTCAGTTCGCACACCACCGCCACCACCGAGGTCCGGCGCTCCGCCGAGTAACGGATGCTGAGGTCGACCACTCGACCGATTCTGACGCCCCGCAGCTTGACCGGGGAGCCGAGGTCAAGGCCGTGCACCGACTCGTTGAAGTAGACCACGAATCGCTCCGGCTTGTCGAAGAGGTTGATGCCGCCAAAGGAGAACAGCGCCATCAGGGCGAGTGTCATCGCCCCAATCACGAACGCACCGATCACCGCTGGTCTCGTCTTGGTCTTCACGGAACACCCCCACGTTACCCGCCCGGACGCGGCTGATGCGAGGCAGAAGACTCGCCGCGCAGCGGCAACTCCCGCCGCAGGAAGGCCCGCACCCGCGGGTCCTCGCTCGTGTCCCGGAGTTCCGCCGGGACCCCCTCCGCAATGATGCCCGCCTCCGCCTGGTCGAGCATGATCAGCCGGTTCCCCAACCGGAAAATGCTGTCCAGTTCATGCGACACGACCACGCACGTGGTCCCGAAGTCCTCGCGGATCTGCAGGATCAAGGCGTCGATCTCCCGCGCCGTCACCGGGTCCAACCCAGCCCCGGGTTCGTCGAAGAAGACGATCGAGGGGTCCATCGCCAGGGCCCGCGCGATCCCCGCCCGTTTCCGCATGCCGCCCGACAATTCCGCCGGGTAAAACTCCGCGAACCCGGTCAGCCCCACCTGCGCCAGCTTCAGGGTCACGAGGTCATCAATCTCCCGCGGACCAAGGGGGGTGTGCTCCTGCAGGGGCAGCGCGACGTTCTCCCGCACCGTCGACGAGGTCCACAGCGCCGCGCTCTGGTAGAGCACGCCGAAGGTCCGCACGATCCGCCGGCGCTCCTCCACGTCCGCCTCCGTGAAGGGCTGCCCGAAGAAGCGAATCCTCCCCGAGCGCGGGCGGTGCAGGCCGATCAGGTGCCGGAGCAGCGTGCTCTTGCCGCAGCCCGACCCGCCCACCACGAAGAAGATCTCCCCCGGCTTCACCGTGAACGAGACGTCGCGCAGGATGATCCGGTCATCATAGCCGCACACGAGGTGCTCCACGGCAATCGCCGTCACGTCCGGGGTTTCCATGGCTCAGATCCCCAAGAGGTTGAAGACGACCGCGAAGATCGCGTCCGCCACGATGATCAGCAGGATCGCGGTCACGACCGCCGAGGTCGCCGCCTTGCCCACGCCCGCCGCGCTGCGATCCGCCTGCAGACCGCGCAGGCAGCCCGAGAGGCCGATGAGCAGGCCGAAGACGACCGACTTGATCAACCCGGAGGAGACGTCCGAGAGGTCCACGATGCTCTGCGTCTCGACCCAGTAGGCGGCGGGCGGAATCTCCAGGACCTGCCACGACACGGCCATGCCACCGAGGATACCGAGGAGGTTCGCGTAAAGCGCGAGCAGCGGCATCATCAGCCCGAGCGCCAGCAGGCGCGGGAGCACGAGGAAATCCACCGGCCGGAGTCCGAGGGTCTCCAACGCGTCGATCTCCTCGCCCGCCTTCATGTTGCCCAGGGTCGCGGCGAACGCCGCCCCGGTGCGTCCAGCCATGATCACCGCCGCCATCATCGGTCCCATTTCCCGCACGACCGCCAGGCCGACGAGATCCGCCACGTAGATGTCCGCCCCGAACTGCCGCAACTGCACCGCTGCCTGGTAGGCCATGATCAGGCCCACGAGCAGGCTGATCAGGGAAACAATCGGCAACGCCATCGCGCCGCAGTTCTGCATCTCGGCGGCGCAGTCCGCCCAGCGGAACTGCCGCGGGCGTCGGGCGACCCGGATGAGCGCAAGGACGCAGTCGCCGATGAAGGTGACCACATCCCACGACTTGCGCGCCGCGTCGAGCGTTGCCTCCCCCACCCGCGTGGTCAGGCCGGGACGCTCCGGCGGCGGCGGGGGATGCAGGCCAATCGCCACCACCTGCTCCGCCATGCCGCGCATCGCCGCCGGCAGCGGCGAGAGGTCCACCGCCACGCCGTTGGCGCGCGCCCACCGCAGCGCTTCGACGAGAAAGAGCGGGAGCGAGGCATCCCACGCCTGCACGCCGTCCGCCGCGAAGACCAACCGCTGCGGCACGGCGGAGGAGGTCACGAGGTCCTGAAAGGCCGGCCGGGCCTCGAGCAGGCGCCAGCGACCGCGGAGCGCAACCCGGAGGGTGCCGCCCTCGGTCTCGCAACCCACAAAGTCCCGGAGGTCCGGCGCCGCTGCTGCCATGCCTCACCATCGGCTCCCCTCGCCTCCGCGGCAAAGCCAAAGTGCTCGGTCTTCGCCGGGCGCGGGTGCTTGATCGACCGCCGCCATCGGCACAGAGCCGGCGCCGCACCCAAAGTGCTTGCTCCTGAAGGGGCTTTCCGGCGCTGCTGGTACCCTCCATGGCTCCCCGGCTCATCCTCTTCGACCTCGATGGCACGTTGATCGACCACTTCCGCGCCATCCACCGCAGCTACGCCGACACGCTGCCGCGCCTCGGCCTCCCGGCCCCGTCCTACGACGAGGTCCGCGCCGCCGTTGGAGGCGGCCTCGAACGCGCCATGCTGCGCTTCGTCCCACCGGACCGTCTCAGGGAGGCCGTCACCCTCTACCGAGCCATCTTCGACGCCACCATGCTTGACGATGTCACGCTGCTTCCAGGCGCGCGGTCGCTGCTCCAGTCCCTGCACGCCGAGGGCCGGCGCAGCGCTGTGCTCACCAACAAGCGGGGCCCCGCGTCCCGCGCCATCTGCCAGCATCTGGGCCTGAGTCCGTACCTCGCCGGAGTCTACGGCGCCGAAGACACTCCCTGGCTCAAGCCCGATCCGCGCTTCGCCGCGCAGGTGCTCACCACGCTCCACGCATCCCCGGAAGAGACCGTGCTGATCGGTGACTCGCCGTTCGACGTGGAGACCGGCCGCAACGGCGGTTTCCCTTGCTGGGTCGTCACCACCGGGACACACGACGCCGACGCATTGCGCGCCGCCGGGGCCGAGCGGGTTTTCGGGGATCTGGCGTCCCTCGGTGCCGACCTGCTCCGGGCGTCCTGAACCCCGTCCGCGCCGGGTTCGGGACTCGCCCCAGCGGGTCCGGCCTGCCTTGATGGTCATCCGTCGCCCCGCCCGCCGTGTCCCGCCCGTCCTCCGCCCCCTCCGCCTCCGAGAGCCTGACCGGCGTAGTCGAGCGCATCCTCTTCCTCAACGAGGAGAATCACTACACCATTGCCGAATTCCGTCCGGAGAAGGCGCGCGGTTCCGAGTCGTCCCGCCCCGCGCCCGTCACGCTGGTAGGACCGCTGCCCGGCGTGCAGTGCGGCGAGACGCTGCACGTGACCGGGGAGTGGACGCGGCACGCCCAGCACGGGGATCAGTTCCGCGTCGCGTCATTCCGTTCCGAGTTGCCCGCCAGCGTCTACGGGATCCGCAAGTTCCTCGGCAGCGGACTCGTGCCGGGAATCGGCAAGGTCTACGCGGAGAAGATCGTCGACGCGTTCGGCACCGAGACGCTCCGGGTCCTGAGCGAGGAGTCCGCCCGACTCCGCTCCGTCGCGGGAATCGGGCCCAAACGGGCCGTCGCGATCAAGGAGGCGTGGGACAGTCAACGCGCGTTCCGCGAGCTCTACGTCTTTCTCCAAACCTACGGGGTCACGCCGAGCCAGTGCGTCAAGGTGATCAAGGCGTTCGGCAACAGCGCGCGCAACGTGCTCTCCCATGAGCCGTACCGCATCGCCCGCGAAATCGATGGGATCGGATTCAAGACGGCCGACCGGATCGCGATCAACCTTGGTTTCGCCAACGACGCCGCACCCCGACTCGACGCCGGGATCATGTTCGCCCTCGAAACGCTCGAGTCCGAGGGACACACCGCGTACGGCGAGTCCGACCTGCGCGACTACGCGGCCGCGCTGCTGGAGACGGTTCCCGACCGGATCGGCACGCGGATCGAGCACCTCGTGGGTGCACGCGACCTCGTTCGCCACGAGCGTCCGTCGCTGGTCGACGACGCGAGCCCTCCTCTGCCGGGTTCGGGACTGATCCAGCTTCCCGTCACCCACCGGTTCGAGCAGCGGATCGCCTCGGCCATTGACCGCCTCGCCCGGTCGGCCTCCGCCCTTCCGCCGATTCGGATCGAGGCAGCACTGGAATGGGCGCAGGGCCGGGCTGGCTTCGCCTTCGCCGAGCAGCAGGCGGTCGCGGTCCGCCGCGCCCTCCAGCAGAAGGTCTCCGTGCTCACGGGCGGCCCCGGCACAGGCAAGACGACGATCGTCCGCACGCTGGTCGACATCCTCCGCGCCAAGAAGGCGCGCATCACCCTCGCCGCCCCCACCGGTCGCGCCGCCCAGCGTCTCGCCGAGACCACCGGGGGCTTCGCCTCCACCATCCACCGACTGCTCAAGTTCGATCCCGCCTCGGGCAGTTTCCTCGTCAACGACGACCACCCGCTGGCCACCGACTTCCTCGTCGTCGACGAGGCGTCCATGCTGGATGTGCGTCTCGCCGCCGCCCTCTTCCAGGCCGTACCCACGTCAGCCCACCTGCTCCTCGTCGGCGACACCGATCAGCTCCCAAGCGTGGGCGCCGGCAATGTGCTCAAGGACCTGATTGGTTCCGAGCGCGCGCACGTCACCCGGCTCGACGTCATTTACCGGCAGAAAAACCAGAGTTCGATCGTCTCCACCGCCCACGCCATCAACACCGGCGACGCCAGCCCGCCCCCGGTTGTCCGCGAGGTGGCCAGCATCCCGCCTTGGAGCGACCTGACGTTCATCGCCGCCGACTCCCCCGAGGAAACCGTCGCCAAGGTGCTCACCCTCTGCCGTTCGTACCTGCCGGAGACCTTCTCCTGGCTCCAGCCGATCAGCGATGTCCAAGTGCTCGCCCCGATGCACAAGGGCGTCGCCGGCGTCGCCAGCCTGAACCAGCAACTGCAGGCCACCCTCAACCCGCAGACCCAGGCCGTGCGATGGGGAGGCGTCGAGTACCGCGTCGGCGACAAGGTCATCCAACTCCGCAACAACTACGACAAGGGCGTGTTCAACGGCGACATCGGCGTCGTCCGGGCAATCGACACCACCGCCGGCTCCCTCGCGATCGATTTTGACGGCGAGGTCCACGACTACGCCCGCCCGGACTTGAGCGACCTCGGCCTCGGGTATGCGATCAGCATCCACAAGTCCCAAGGCAGCGAGTACCCCGTGGTCATCATCCCGCTGCTCAAGGGCCACTTCATGATGCTGCAGCGCAATCTGCTCTACACCGGCATCACCCGCGGGCGGAAGCGCGTCTACATCGTCGGCGAACCCGCCGCCTACTCGATGGCCGTGCGCAACAGCGAGGCCAAGGCCCGCATCACCCACCTCCGCCAGAAACTCGAGGCCGCGAAGTCCTGAGCGACCTGCCTCGCCACCCTCAGCGGCGTTCCATGGCGGCGACTTCGGGCATCACAAAGTCAAAGGGGAGCCGGACGCGCGCGCCGATCGGCTTGCCCTGCGCCATCGCCGGACGGAAGGTCCAAGCCCGCGCCGCTTCCAGCGCGCGCTCGCCGAACTCGGGGCGCGTCGCCTTGACCAGTTCGACGCCAATCACGCGGCCGGTGGAGTCGACGCGGGCATCGACGAGCGCCATGCCCTGCACGCCTTTCGCCCGCAGTTCCTGAGGGTAAACCGGGGCCGCGCGACCGACCACCGCCGGAGCCGCATCCATGCCGGCGACGTAGGCGACCTTCAACGCGGGTTCGGACGGCTTGACGGCCGGAGTCTCGGCCTGGGCTGAGGCAAGCACGCCGGTCATGCAGACGGCGGCCGAAAGGACGAAGGAGCGCATCGGGGTAGTCATGGCTTTGTTACGATGGCGTCACGATGTCACCGCATTGTCACCGAGCGCAAGCGGCCTAATGTTACATTTTCCGCCTCCGGGGTGCTCGCGTTCGCACGGCAGCGCGCCGAGCCCTTCTCCGCCCACGGAGGCGAGTGCAACGGCATCCCGCGACCGCCGCGAGCACCGGTCGAAGGCTCGGACGAGACTCCCCCGCGCCTCGCCCCCCAGCGCTGCCTCCCACCCGGAGGCAGCGCCGCCGATGCGCACTCCGCGCACGCCGGCGCCGCCCCCGCGCCTTCCGTGGCCCGTCGGCGCTGAGCGGGAGCACGGGTCAGAAGCGCCGCTTCACGTACGCCTCGAACCGCACCGGGAGTTCCGCGAACACGAGTTGACTGGCCGTGAAGGCGTCACCGTTGTGAATCCAGTTCCGCTCATCGGTGAGATTGAGAACATCGAGGTGCACCGACCAGCGGCGCGCCTCGTAGAAAAGGCCTGCATCGACGAGCACCTGATCCCGGATCACCCACTGACGGTCCAGATTCCCCGGCTGCTCGCTCTGCCATTGCAACGAGAGCATGCCGCCGAAACCGGAGTCCCACCGGTAGCGCACCTGCCCGTTCAGGATCGTGTCGGAAAACCCCAGCAGGGGCCAGTCGCCCACCGGCACTTGATCCCCATAGGGATCGAAGTCACCGACGGCCACTCCCTGGCCGCCAGGGCCGCGCCCGCGCGGGTAGGCGGCGTAGATCGAGCGCCCGCCCATCTGGAAGGGCGCCGACTGCAGGTAATGCCCGTCTTGAAACGTGGCGTTGGCCGTCACGCTCAGTCGCGGCGAGGGCTGATAGACCGTTTCCAGTTCCAGTCCGCGCACCCGGATATTGTTCCTCCGCCCGCGGATCGAGACCCGGGAGCGGTCCTGCTGGAACAGCGCCGCCGACGCATAGAGTTGGTTGTCCAGAGCCGCCACCTTGACCCCGGCTTCAGCGAGTTCCGAGAGGTTGCGGAAGTCCTCCGGGTTGATCCGACCATCCGGGACGTTCAGGATCACGCCGCCACCCGTCACGTTGCCAAGAATCGACCGGATGCGGTTATGCGTCGCGTACAGCGAGGCCCGCGGGGTCGCCTGCCACAGCAGGCTGTACGCCTGCGAAAACGCCCCCACCGTCGCGGCGTCCCGGAACGGCACCCCCGCCTGATCCGCGAGGGGATCCCGCGCCCGCGCCCAGAACCAGTCCTGCCGCAGCCCCACCGTCGCCGTCAGGGTCGGGGCAAGGCGCACGTCCTGCTGCGCGAACAGCGCGGGATTCCACGTCTCGCTGCGCACGGTCTCCGGACTGTCGTAACTGCCGGGAAAAAACTCGCGACCTCCGGGGCCGACGAATCCGGGGTAATAGGACGCCGGGAACTGCTGGCGTTGGTTGAAGACGCGGCGGGGATCCGTGAGGTCGAAATTGTAGAAGTACTCGTTGAAGTAACTGGTGAAGCTCTCCCGCCCTTCGTAACGGACCACCGGGCCCGCAATCAGGCGGTGGACCGCACCGAGCGCCTCGACGTCCACCCGCAGTTCGTTGCGCCACTCGGCCGTGTCCTGCGTGACGTACTCCGCGTACTCAAACTGGTGGAAGCGGCGGCGATGCACGTGCTCAACGAGCGCGAGCGAGTGCAGCGACACCTGCGGCGAGAGTTCCCGCGCATAGCGCATCTGGGAGCGGAGGACGTTCGCATTCGAGAAATCACCCCTCGAGAACAGCGTCGCCGTCCGTGGCAGCGTCACGACCCCCGTCGCCGGGATGGGTCCGGGGAACGGCGCCGTGTCGGCCGAGGTTCCGGTGTAGTACCGGGCATGGTCGATGAGTTCCTGGGTCGGCCGGTTCACGCCGAGGATTTCCGGCGAAGCCTGCCACAGGTACTGCACCACCCAGTCCAGCGCCGCGCCTCCCGGCGGGCGCCACGAGGCGGCCAGGAAGAGGTCCACGCGGTCGTCGCGCACGTCGTGGTCGCGGAAATAGGTGTCGCCTCCCTTCACCTCCACGCTGGCACGCCACGCGAAGCGATCACTCACCGGCGCGGTGGTGTCGATCTGCAAGGAGCCGTTCAGGAACGACTGGTCCCCCGGTGCCCACGTGCCGAACCGCGTCGTGACCGTGGTCTCGGGCCCGGAGAAGCGCGGCTGCTTGGTGACGTAGTTGACATACCCCCCCTGAAAGTGCCCCGCCCCGAAGACGGCCGAGCCCGGACCCCGCACGAGGTCGACCGCCTCGACCCCGTTGAACGACGGAAAATACCCGTAGAGGTTGTAGCTCAAGCGCTGGCCGTTGAGGTAGGTCTCGGCCGTGTCGCCACGCAGGTTCGGCACGGTCGCCTTGCCGTAGCTGCTGCCCGCGTAGGCTCCCGCCGCATGGAGCAGGATTTCCCGCACCCCGTGAATCTGCCGCTCGTTGAAGAGCGCCGTCGTGATCGTGCTCACGCTCCGCGGCGTCGCAAGCAGCGAGCGCCCGTCGCCGAGCACCGAACCCACCTCGCGGGACAGTGGATTGATCGACTGTTCCGGGGGGAGGCCTTTGACCAGAAACCGTTCCAAGGAAACCGGTTGTTCCGGGCCAGTTTGGGCGCCCAGCGGCAGGGCCACCAAGGCGAGCAGGAGCAGGAGCCGCGAACGGGAGGGTGAGGTCATCGAGGGAGGTGCCCGACCCAATACGCACCTCCCGTGCGGAAGAAGCAGCACCCCGCGGGCGGGTGCCGAGCTGTTTCCTTCGCCGGTATGATCCGTTTCAGGTTCAAAGGGTCCAGCGACCGAACGCGTCGCAATCTCAGCCTTCCGCGGAAGACACCCCTACGAGCACCCTCCGAGAAATCGAACCGCCGGGTTTCCGCAAGCACAACCTGCAGAAGCGGGTCCGGAAGCGGCAGGCGCAGGCCAGGGATTCGCTGCGGGGGGCCACGGCGCTCCAACGGCAGCGCCCCCGGCGCATCGGGGAGGTTGCAGCTGCATCACCGCCACGCAGAAGATCGGGTCGAGGCCGAGAGTGCGATGGCTGCTTGACAAAAACGTTTTTGTCCAGTGTTGAAAGAACTGCCGCCCCATTCCACCGCCTCTTGCAAAGCACAAGAATCGATCCTGCAGTGGTGCCGTGCGTCCCCTCGGCCCTCTTCCCCACGCGCCGGAAAGTTTTTGAATTGGGCACGAGACGTGCAAACCCTCCGTAGTCCAAGCCCTGCTCCCGCGAAACGTCGTTCCCGTGATCGCTCTCCCCAGCACCTGGCTCGCGTCGGGGAGACCGACCGCGCCGCGCGGTCCCGGCACCAGCGACAGCCCGTCCACCCTTTCCTGTCCTTGGCTCGTCAGTCTCGACCTCAAGATCATCACGTAACGCGATAGGAACCACCACTTGACCACCAAAATGAACCGCGCCGGCTTGTTGCTGGCGCTCGCCAGCACGCTCCCGGGCGCGCTGTTTGCCCAGAAGGCCCCGCAGGCGTCCGACAAGTCCGACGACGTTACTGAGTTGGAGAAGTTCATCGTCACCGAGTCTGCCGCGGCGGTCGCCGGCGGCGTGCTCCCGACCTCGCGCAGCAGCGACTCCGTCTTCGGCTCGGCCAAGTCCGTGCTTGAGATCCCCCGCTCGATCACGGTGCTCACCCCGGACCTCATGCAGAAACTGGCCGTCCGCAGTTTTGACGACGTCGCCCGGGTGATTCCGGGCGGCGAACGTCCCAACTTCTACGGCGTACCCGGGACTCCCTTCATCCGCGGCGACTTCGCCGGCACGTTCTTCAACGGCATGCGGCGCGCGTTTCAACGCAATGAAATGCCCACGTCGTTCGGCTCGCTCGAAGGCATGGACATCGTGCGCGGCCCCGCCCCCGGAACCTTCGGTCCGACCCCGGGCGGCGGATACATCAACTTCCTCCCGAAGTCGCCCTACTACGACAAGTTCCGGGGATCACTCCGCACCACGATCGGCACCTACGACTACTTCAACACGCAGCTCGACGTCGGCGGCCCGATTCTCGCCTTCGGCAAGCCCATGGCCTACCGCATCTCGGTAACCAACCAGAACGCCGACTCCTACTACGACAACGTCCAGAACAACTACATTTCGATCTACGGTGCCCTCAAGGCCCGGATCACTCCGGACCTCTCCCTGTTCACCGGCGCGGAGTACTACAGCTACCGATCCAACGAGAACGCGGGTTGGAATCGCGTCACGCAGGACTTGATCAACAAGGGCAATTATCTCGTCGGCGAGGTGGCCGACCGCACGAGCGCAGCGGCCGGCGGCTACGTCCTTCCCGGAGGGGTGCCGTTCATCGGATTCGGCGCCAGCGCCGCAACCATCGGAGGTTCCCAGTTCGACAACAGCGGGGGCGCGATCATCCCGCCCGCCAGCTATGTCGCGACGCTTTCGCCAGCGCTGCAGGCCCTGCTCCACCCGACGACCGGTGCCTACACCGCCGCCTTCTTCAACGCCGGTGGCAAGGCCCTGACGACGAAGATCAAGGGCAACCAAGTGCTCGCCGACCCGGGCGACTTCGCCAATTCCAAGAACTTGCTCTACTTCGCCGACCTCGTGGCCACCCGCTCGTCGTCGCTCACGCTGAAGAATCAGTTCATCATCGATTACATCAAGACCGACAAGCTCTCCTCGTACGGATACGCCTTCGCGATGGAGCAATTCATCGTCGAGGACAAGGTCACGGTGGAGCAGAAGTTCAACGGCAAGCTCGCGAGCCTCTCCTCCGGCGGATCGGTGCGCTACAGTTGGGCGAAGCAGTTGCAGGACTTCGCCGCCGAGCCCTTCTCCCGCCGCGACATCAGCAAGAGTCAGATCACCTCCAACTCCGTCGTCCTCGCCGGGCCACAACGTCCGCTGTTCGGCGATACCCGCAACCTCTGGTCTCAGAGCGGCATGACCGACCTGTACCAGCTCGCCCTCTTCAGCGTTGGCGAACTCAAGTTCTCCGATGCGTTCAGCACCTACTTCTCGGCCCGCGTCGAAGGGGCCAGCTTCAAGAACACGATCCCAAGCGCGCACGAGCGCAACGCCCGCCGGGGTCAGCAAGTCGCCAAGGGCGGCAAGAACTTCTACATGGCCAGCGTGAACCCGGTCTACAAGATTTCGACTTACGTCTCACTCTACGTCTCCGCTCTTTACGGCACGTCGCTGACGCCGTCGCAGGGCGGCAACGTCGGCTCGGAGGCCAACTTCGGCGAAACCGGTCTGATCGAGGGGGGCATGAAGGTGTCGTTGCTCGACAACACCCTGTTCGCGGCGCTCTCCGTCTACGAGTCCAAACGCGAGCGGTTCAACAACTTCACCAACAATCAGGATGGCGTGCGTTCCCAGGGCGTGGAGCTTGAGTCCACTTGGGTGGCCACCGAGAAGCTTTCCTTCATCGCCAATTTCGGCGTGAGGGAGGCTCATTTGGTCCGCGCACCCGGCTACCGCTTCGGCGCCACCCAAGACTACTACATGCCTTTGCTCGCAGGCGGTCTCTACGTCGACTTCGGCGACGCCACCGGGCTGGTCAAGAAGAATAACCCGGACGGGATCTTCGGCGGCGCGCCCGAAGGCTCCGCCAACCTCATCGCCAGCTATGACCTCGGCAACGGCTTCTCCCTCGGCGGCGGTCCCCGCATCCGCTCCAGCTACTACCTCAACCATGAGCGGACGCTGAGCCTGCCCTCGACGGTCATCTGGAACGGCAACGTGAGCTACAGCCGCGGCGCGATCCAGATGATGCTCGAGCTCTCGAACATCACGAGCGAGGATTTCTTCATCGGCTCGGACCCGATCTTCGCCGCCAACACAATCATCACCAAGGCTCCACCGATCGAGGCGAAGCTGAACATCACCTACAAGTTCTAGACGGATCCACTGCTAATCAGTCCCTCACGGCGGCGGGAGTTCTCCCGCCGCCTTTTTTGCGCCCAGTCCCCGCCCTGCGCCGCAGCCACGCGCCCGCCGCCTTCGTACCACGGTGCTCCTCGCCCACGCGATCCTCGTCTGCCCGGCACCCGCGCCCCCCCGCAACACAAAGGCCGCTCCCTTTCGGGAGCGGCCCTGTGACCTAACACCAAGCAAACCGTTTGACTACAAACCGACTCCGCTCACTCAAGCGAAGCCGTACGCCATCATAGACGCACGTCGCCGCGAAAACATTCAATCGAAGCGAAAAAAAGTTCAGTCCCGCAGCGGACTCGGCGCCGCCCGTTCCGGATGCGGCACCGCTGCGTCGGAAAGAGCGGCATCGGGCGACGCGGCCACCGCCTCAGCCTGGACCGGGGTGGACGTCAGCGGGTACTCGAACCGGCGTCCTTCGTAGTTCCGGAACACCACCGCGTCCTCGCCCATCGTCTCCACGTACTCGGGGTTCATCGGTACCTTCCCCCCGCCTCCGGGAGCGTCGATCACGTACTGCGGCACGGCGTACCCCGTGGTGTGACCGCGCAGCGAGCGCATGATCTCCAGGCCTTTGCGCACATCCACCTTGAAGTGCGAGCCGCCCGTGATGAGGTCCATCTGGTACAGATAATACGGCCGCACGCGCATCCGCAGCAGCCGGTGCACCAACGCCTTCATCACCTCGGCATCGTCATTCACCCCCTGCAGGAGCACGCTCTGGTTCCCCAGCGGCACACCGGCGAACGAGAGTCGCTCGCAGGCGTCCCGGAGCTCCGCGGTCGCCTCCTTGGGATGGTTCACGTGGATGCTCATCCAAATCGGCCCGTACTTGCGGAAGATGTCGCACAGCTCCGGCGTGATGCGCTGGGGTAGGAACACCGGGATCCGGGAGCCAATGCGGATGAACTCAACATGCGGGATCGCCCGGAGCCGACTGAGGAGGTGCTCCAGCTTGCGGTCCGACAGCAGCAGGGGATCGCCGCCCGAGAGCAGAACGTCCCGCACTTCCGGGTGCGACTCAATGTACCGCAGTCCTTGCTCGTACTCAGGGTGGAAGTTGTAGTCCTGCGCGTTTGAAACCAGCCGACTGCGGGTGCAATAGCGGCAGTAGGCGGCGCACCGGTCGGTCACGAGGAAAAGCACGCGGTCCGGATACCGGTGCACGAGCCCGGGCACCGGCGAGTGTTCATCCTCCCCGAGCGAATCCAAGCGTTCCTCCGCCGATACCATCAATTCCCCTTCCCGGGGAATCACCTGCTTGCGGATCGGGCAGTTCGGGTCCGCCCGGTCAATCAGGTTGAAGAAATAGGGGGTGATCGCCAGCGCCAGCTTCTGACCCGCGAACGCCACTCCCCGGCGCTCCTCCGGGGTCAGAACCATCAGCTTCTCCAGCTGATCAAGGGTCGTGATCCGGTTCTTCAACTGCCAGGTCCAATCCTGCCAGTCAGAGGCCGGCACGTGCTGCCACAGTCCCTGCCCCTCGAACCAACTCCCGCGGTCATCGTGGTAAGCCATGCTGCTGCACCATGATTAGGCGCCTAATCACCTGCTGTCAAACGGGCGTCTCGTCTTCCGCCATCGCTTCCGGGAAGCCGCGCCCGTCCCAGAAACCCGAAAGCTGCGCAATTAACTCCTTGGCAGCCGCGTCCGGTCCACTTTTCGTTCTGCTTTAATGTCCTCGCCCAAGCCTGCAGTCCTCGCCCTCGAAGACGGGTCGGTGTTCCGTGGTCGCGCCTTCGGCGCCGATGCCTCCGTCGCCGGCGAGTGCGTCTTCAACACGTCCATGACGGGCTATCAGGAGATGCTGACCGATCCGTCGTACTTCGGGCAAATCGTCACGTTGACCGCCGTGCAGATCGGCAACTACGGGATCGCCGCCGCCGATTCGGAAGCCGCCGCCCCGCGCGCCTCCGGCCTCGTCGTCCGCGAGCTTTCCCCGGTGGTCTCCAACTGGCGCAGCCAAATCGCTCTGAGCGACTATCTCACCAAGCACGGCATCCCGGGGATCAGCGAGGTCGATACGCGCGCCCTGACCAAGAAGCTGCGGGTCGACGGGGCGATGAAGTGCTGCCTGAGCACGCTGCCGATCTCCGACGCCGAGGCCGTCAAGCGCGCCCGTGAATGGCGCGACATGGCCGGCGCCGACTACGTGCGCGAGGTCACCACGCCGAAGCCCTACGTCTGGCGGCTCGACGACTCCGGCAATCACAACACGCCGTACCTGCCCGTCGGGACGTCCTTCAACGCGCCCCCAATTCCGGCCCGTTGTTTCCAGGTCGCCGCCTTCGATTACGGGGCCAAGTTCTCGATCTTCCGGAAGCTGGTGAATCATGGCTTCGAGGTGCAGGTCTTCCCCGCCGGCGCCGACGCCGCCATGGTGCGCGAGCATCAGCCGGATGCACTGTTCCTCTCGAACGGCCCCGGCGATCCCGCCGCCCTGCCCTACATCCACAAGACGGTCACCGCCCTGCTACCCGATTTCCCGACGTTCGGCATCTGTCTGGGTCACCAGATGATCACCCACGCGCTCGGTGGCACGACGTTCAAGCTCAAGTTCGGTCATCGCGGCGGCAACCAGCCGGTCAAGAATCTGGAAACCGGCCGGGTCTCCATCACTGCCCAGAACCATGGTTTCGCCACCGATCCGAAGAGCATCGAGGCCGGGGGCGCCAAGGTCACCGAGGTCAATCTCAACGACGGCACCGTCGAGGGGCTCCGCCACCTGAAGCTACCGGTCTTCTCCGTGCAGTATCACCCGGAGGCCGCCCCGGGACCGAACGACGCCGATCCGTTGTTCAACGATTTCCACCGGATGGTCGCCGCCCGCAAGGACGGAAAAATCTAAGCGGCTCCGCCAGCCCCGACCGCGAGGAAGGGGTTGAAGGCGCGCTCGTTCGCCAGGGTCGTGAGGGGGCCGTGCCCCGGTGCCACCACCGTATCCGGAGGCAGCGAACCAATCAGGCGGTCCAGGCTCGCCCGGAGTCGGCTCGGGCAGTAAAATCCGCCGCCAATCGACCCGGCAAAGAGCAGGTCCCCGGAAAGGAGCAGCGCCGTCCCCGACGGGGCATGCGTCGAGCGCACAAGGTAGCTGGAATGGGCCTCCGCATGGCCCGGGGTCGCCAGCACAGTCACCGTGAACCCGGCGAACTCCAACCGCGCTCCGTCACCCGTCTGCGCGGCGCCTCGGATGCCACTGCCCGCCGGGGCAAAGATCGGCGGATGGCCGTGCGATGTCCGCACGTCCTCCAGGCCGCCAACGTGCTCCGTCTCCGGGTGGGTGATGAACACCGCCTCGACATGCCGGAGGCGCGCCGGCCAGACCCGACGGAGGGCCACACCCGACGAGCCGGCGTCGAAGAGCAGGCCGCGGTCCGAGGCGCAGTCCGCCACGAGGTACGCGTTCGCCACGCCAATGCCATGCGGCAGGCGCAGGGGAAAGAGGCAGAAGGGCAGGCCCAGAATCTCCGGCAGGGGATACTTTCCCGCCGCCAGCAGCCGCAAGCCGTCCCGCCCCAAGCCCAGCACCGCCGCCAGGCGGTCAAGCTCCGCCTCCGTCAGGTCCGAACGGTAGTCGATCGCATCCCGCAGCCGCGACTCCGCCACGCCCGCGCGCACCGCCACCGCCGCCTCCGGAAGCCCGGCATGGCGGATCGCCTTGTCGAGGACGTCCCCCAGCTCGTCCTCCAGCGGTGTGCGTTCAATGACCACAGTCCGGAAGCGTACGCCTCAGCCGGCCGCGGCGCAAGCCGACCGACCGGGGGCGCGGAAATTGGCTTGGGCGCGCCGCCCAAATCCTCACGCTTCCGGCCATGGACGCCCAACAGCAGGAAATCCTCGACATCTTCACCCGCACGAAGGCCCTCCTCCGCGGCCACTTCGTCCTGCGCTCCGGGCTGCACAGCGGCCACTACTTCCAGTGCGCCCAGGTCTGCCAGCACATGGACGCCGTCACGCGTCTCGCCGAGTTGCTGCTCGCCAAGCTGCGCGGACTCCCGGGTACCGACTTCACCACCGTGCTCGCCCCCGCCATGGGCGGTCTCGTCATCGGCCAGGAGGTCGCCCGCCAGGCCGGGGTCCGCTACCTCTTCGCCGAGAAGGAAAACAATGTCCTCGTCCTGCGCCGGGGCTTCCGCTTCGCCCCGGGCGAGCGGGTGCTCATCGTCGAGGACGTGGTCACCCGCGGCGGGCGCGTGGTCGAATGCATCAACATCGTCCGCAGCCTCGGCGCCGTACCCGTCGCCGTCGCCATGCTCGTCGACCGCAGCGCCGGTTCGTCCTGGTTCGACATCCCCGCCGTCTCGCTGCTGGAACTGTCGTTCCCGACCTACGCCGCCGATGCCCTTCCGCCCGAACTCGCCCGCCTTCCGGTCGAGAAACCGGGCAGCTGAGGCGGGCGCCGCCTCCGGCGGACGTCAGGGCTCGACCGTGATCGGGATATACCGGTACGCGCCGCGGAAGTAGATCAGGAGGAGGTTCGCGCGGCCCTTGACCAGCGCCGCGCGCGCCGCATTGACCGTCACCGCCGGCACGCGATTCACCTCGATGATCACCATGTTCGGGAACAGGCGTTCCGCGTAGGGGGAATCAGCGTCCACCTCGGTCACCACGAGGCCGCTGACGCGCTCGTCCAGGTCCAACCGAAGGCGCGACTCGTCATCGAGGCGCTCCACTGTCACCCCCTCAAAGAGGCCGCCACCGCGGTTAGCATCCGGCAGGCTGCCGAGCTTAACCTTCGTGGTGCGCTCCTTGCCGTCCCGCACCGACTTCACTTCGACTTCGGTGCCAGGAGCGAGTTGCGACACAAAAAGCCGCAGGTCCTGCAGCGAGAGGATCGTCTTGTCGTTGATCGAGAGGATGACGTCGCCACGCCGCAGGCCGGCCTTGTCCGCCGGGCTGTCCGGGGTCACCGTGTTGATCACCACGCCGCGGGCATCCTTCTTCAGGCCGAGCGCCTCGGCGAGGTCCGCACTCAGGGTCTCGACGCCGACGCCGAGGAAGCCGCGCGCCACCGAACCAGTCTGCACAAGGCTGTTCATCACTGTCGACGCGAGGTTCACCGGAATCGCAAAGCCAATCCCGATGTTGCCGCGGGTCGTCGAAACGATCGCCGTGTTGATGCCCACGAGGCGGCCGCGGGCGTCGACGAGGGCCCCGCCGGAGTTGCCCATGTTGATCGCCGCGTCCGTCTGGATGAAATTCTCATAGCCGGCCTGATTCTCCCGGTCGAGCAGGCCAAGGTTGTTGCGCCCCAACGCCGATATGAGGCCCATCGTCACCGTCTGACCGATGCCAAGCGGGTTGCCCACCGCGAAGACAATGTCCCCGACGCGCAGTTTGTCGCTGTCCGCCAGCGTCACCACCGGCAGTCCTTCGGCCTCAATCTTGATCACCGCCACGTCCGTGCTCGGGTCCGAGCCAATCAGCTTGGCCTTGAACTCACGGTCGTCCGGCAGCGAGACGTTCAGTTCGTCCGCCCCTTCGACGACGTGGTTGTTGGTCAGGATGTAGCCATCGGGCGAGATCAGTACGCCCGAACCCAAGCCCTGCTCCCGGGATTCGCGGGGCGGGGGCATCTGGTCGCCGAAGAACTGCCGGAACAGGGGGTTCATCTGTCGCCGGGAGGTGACCGTCTTGGTGGAATAGACCGAGACCACCGCACGCTGCACCGGCTCCAGGACGTCGGCATAGGTCACCGGGGCTCCCCCCCGCGGACCCGCGGTCACCGGCGAGGCGTCCACTTTCAGGGTCGGGGCCTTCGCCGGCGGCGTCTTCCGGGGCGCCTCCGCGGCACCCGCCACTCCGGCGGCCAGGAGAGCCGCGCACACCGCTAGACGAAGGATCGGGGAGGTCATGAGAGAACCCACGGAGAATCCGCCAAAACGCAATCCGGCGCTCGCACCCGCTCAACCGCGCCGGAGACCGCGTCAGAAGCCCTTCACCTTGAAGAGGCCGGTGACGCTTTCGTTGTTGTTGATGCGGAGGATGGCCTCGCCGAGGAGGCTCGCAATGCTGATCACCGTGATCGGCAGGCCCTTCGGGTCGTTGGGAATCGAGTTGGTGATGATCAGTTCGTCGATCAGGCCGCCCTTCAGACGGTCCCGCGCCAGGTCCGAGAGGATGCAGTGACTGACTGCGGCGCGAACGCTCCGCGCACCGTGCTCGCGGAGGATCTTCGCCGCCGCCGTCAGCGTGCCCGCCGTCTCCGTGATGTCATCCACCAGGAGCACGTCACAGCCGTCCACGTCGCCCACGACGTTGATCGCCTCCACGTTCGTGGCGCTGGTGCGTTTCTTCGCCACTAAACCGAGGCCCGCCCCGAGGACGTCGGCATAGGCCGCCGCCATCTTCATGCCGCCCACGTCCGGCGAACACACCACGAGGTTCTTCGTCGTGATCTGCGTGAGGTACTTGAAGAGCGTGGGCGAGGCGTAGAGGTGGTCGACCGGGATGTCGAAGAAGCCTTGGATCTGCTGCGAATGCAGGTCCATCGTCAGCACGCGATTCGCCCCCGCCGCCGTCAGGAGGTTGGCCACGAGCTTCGCCGTGATCGGTACGCGGGGCTGATCCTTGCGGTCCTGCCGGGCGTAGCCATAGAAGGGCAGCACCGCCGTGATGCGGTTGGCCGACGCGCGCCGACACGCATCGATCATGATCAGCAACTCCATCAGGTGATGGTTGGACGGCGGACAGGTCGACTGCACGAGGTAGACGTCGTGACCGCGGACGTTCTCGTTGATCTTCACGAACGATTCGCCGTCCGGGAAACTCGTGACCGTCGCCTCCCCCAGCGGAATGCCAATGTGGCGGCAAATCTCCTCGGCAAGAGGACGATTCGAATTCCCGGAGAACACTTTCAGGGCGGGCTTGCTGTTCATGTGGCGGCCCGCTCACCTTATCGAAGCGTCTAAGCCGAGGAAGACTTTTTTAGCTCAGCCACCGCGACTTCCAACGCGTCAAACCGGCGGAAGAGTTCCGGGAGGCGCTTGCGGAGGATCGTCAGGCGCTGCTCCAGCATGTGGGGCAGCGCCGGCATCCCGCTCACGAAGGCCCCCGCCTCCACGTCGGTCGTCAGGCCCGCGCGCCCTCCCGCCTTCACCCCTCGTCCAATCGTCAGGTGCCCGCCCACCCCAGCCTGGCCACCCAGCACCACGTAGTCCCCGAGCGTCGTGCTCCCAGCAATCCCCACCTGCGCACAAAGGATGCAATGCTTCCCCATGACCACGTTGTGCGCCACCTGCACCAGATTATCGATCTTCGTCCCCTCGCCGATCACCGTCTGGCTGAAACGGGCACGGTCAATCGTCGCGTTGGCTCCGATCTCGACGTCCGACTCAACAGTCACGCCTCCGACTTGCGGCACCTTCTCGTGGCGGCCGCGCACGAATTCGTAGCCGAACCCATCGGAGCCCACCACCACGCCGGGCTGGAGACGGACGCGATCGTGCAGGGTGCACTCCGCCGTCACCTGCACCCCAGGCTGCAGCCAGCAGTCGTCGCCGATCCGGGTGCCGCGCCCAACAAAGACCTGCGCCTGCAAATGGGTCCGCTCCCCGATCCGAGCCCCCGACTCCACGACGCAGAGGGGGCCGATGGTCGCCGTGGGCGCGACCACGGCATCGGTCGCCACGCTCGCCGACGGGTGAATGCCGGGCGACGGCCGCGGCCACAGGCGCTGCTCAAGGCGCGCACACACCGCCGCGAGGGCCACCGAGGGATTGGCGACGAGAACGAAGGCCTGACCCGCCCTCGGCGTTCCGGCATGGTCGGTGGGAAGCAGGATCACCGATGCCTGCGATTCCGGGACCTGGGATTTGTAGCGGGGGTTGCCGAGGAAGGAGAGGTCGCCCGTCCGCGCCGTCTCCAGGGAGGCGAGGCCGGTCACGTCCCCGTCGATCGCCCCGCGCACCTCCGCCGGTCCGACGATGGCGATGAGTTCGGAAAGGGAAAGGGCGACGCGCATGCGGGTCCGGAAGGGCTGGGAAACTCGAACTGCACCAAAGAACCGCGGCGGCGGCAAGGGCGGTCTTGCGGGGGCGTCGCTGAACCGGAGCGCACTGGGAGCCAGATGCAGGCCGGACCCCGGAGGCAGGACACAAAAAACCCGCCCCCGGCAAAGGGGGCGGGTCGAAAGCTGACCACGCTTACCGCGCTTAGTTCTTCTTGGCGCCGGGGAACGTGACCGTCGGGGCCGGCTCGTTCGCCGCCGCCGGGGCAGCCGGGGCGGCCGTCGCCGCCGGAGCCGCCGCCGCGGCGGGGGCCGCCGGACGGTTCTTGTTCACCTCGGCCAGCACCTCATCCGTGATGTCGTAAGCCGGATCGAGGTAGACGAAGTTCGAAATGCCGATGCCCGTCGGGCCCGCCTTGTCGATCAGGATCGTGGCTCCCTTGCGCGTGGCGATCTCGGTCGCGGTCTTGGAAATTTCCTCAAGGATCTGCTCGCGGAACGCCCCCATCTGTTGCTGCAGGGCGCGCTCAACGTTGCCACGGAAGTCTTGGATCTCCTGCTTCTTCCGCTCAATTTCCTCGAGCTTCGCCCGGGCGTCCTGCTCCGCCTTGGCCTTCGCGTCCGCCGAGGCGAGCGGGTTGTTGTTCGCCTTCTCAACGAGTTCCTTGTACTGCTCGACCAGCCCATTGCCTTCCTTGTTAAGGCGCTCCAACTCGACCTGCGCCTTCTGCTCATCGGCGCGCAGTTTCGTGATGTGTGCCTCGGTCTTGTAGTGGCTCTCGTAGAGCTTCGCCAAGTCGATGACGAAGACCTTCGGCGCCGGCTGGGCCTGGACCGAGAGGGAGGCGACGCCCAGAAGGGCGACGGCAAGGAGGGAACGAAGGAGTGATTTCATGGCGTGTGGGTCAGATCGAAAGGGCAATCCAATCAGAAACGGGTGCCGAAGGAAAAGTTAAATTGGTTACCGTCGTCGTTGAACTTGTCCGTGGTCAGGGGGATGCCGAAGTCGAGGCTGAGGGGGGCCCCGGCGACAAAGAGGCGCAGGCCGACACCGAAGTTGTCGTTGTACGAGCCCGGATTGAAGTCGTAGGCATCCTGATTCACGAACCCCGCATCATAGAAGATCGCGAAGCGGATCGGGCTGACAATGTCAGCCGAGTACTCGATCGACATGAAGCCGTAGCTCTGTCCACCGATGGGCTCACCGGACACGTTCTTGGGGCCCACCGCCCGGTACTCAAAGCCGCGCAGCGTGTAGGGTCCGCCGAGGGTGAAGTACTCAAAACGCGGGCTGCCCTTGGGGTTGTCCCCGAAGGTGTCGAGCACGCCCACCCGGCCGATCACCGAGATCACCTGCTCCTGGGCGTCGAAGATCGGGAAGAACTGCGAGCCGCGGAACTCCGCCTTGTAGTAGTTGAAGTCGGAACCAAACGCGTCCGATGACACATCGAGATTCAGCTCGGCGCGATTGCCGGCCGTCGTGTTCACGATCTTGTCGCGGGTGTCCCGCAGCAACTGCAGGCCCACCGTCGAGAGGAAGCTCTTCCCCGCCGGGAAGAAGAGCGCGATGTTCTCATCAACCTCGCTGATCTCCACCTGCTGCGCGCTGTACGCGAGCTTGCCCTCGACAAGTTCGAAGAGGCGCTTGCGCACATAGACCTCGCCGCCCGTGCGGACCTCCTTGTAGAACGCACTTTCGTAGTCCGAACTCGTCCGGAAGAGCGTGAAGCCGAGCGCCAACTCCCGCTCAAAGAGCCAAGGCTCCTCGAACGAGAGCACCACTTCGCTGGACAGCGAGCCCAGTTGCAGGCGGAGACGGAACTTCTGGCCATCTCCTTGGAAGAAGCTGCGGCGGTTGAAGAGGTCGAAGTTGGACTGGGTCAACTCCGCGAACACCACCGCCCGCTCCAGCGAGCTGAAGCCCGCGCCGAAGGTGAGGTTGCCGGTGCGCCCTTCCCGCACCGCCACCTTGATGTTGCGGCGCGAGGGAATGTTCGACGTCTCCGGCGTGACGTTCACGTCGTCGAAGAAGCGCGTGTTCTCAAGGCGGAGCTTGGAAATCTTCATCCGCACCATGTCGAACACTTCACCCGGCCCGAGCGCGAGTTCGCGCAGGATCACGATGCTCTTGGTCTTCGTGTTGCCCTCGATCTTCACCGACTCGACGAAGAACTTCTCGCTCTCCTGGATGTCGTATTCGACGTCGATGTTGCCCGTGGTGATGTTCGGCTTGCGGACGAGGCGCACCCGCGTGTCGAGATAGCCGTCGCGGCCGTAGAAGTCCTCCAAGCCCTCCACGTCCTTGTCCAGCTTCGACGGCTGAAACACCGAGCCGCTGCGCTGCTTCACCACGAAGCCGAGAATCGCCGACGGAAAAAGTTGGTTGCCCTTGAAGGTGATGTCGCCGACGCGGTACTGCTTTCCCTCCTCCACCCCGATCACGATCCGCAGCCGGCTCGGATCCGGGTACTCGTAACGGATCTTGTCCGCATCGATCGCCACATCGAGGAAGCCTTCCTCGCGGTAGTAGTCTCGCACCTTCTCCAGATCGTCCTCAAACTCGTCGTCCTTCAACCGGCCTGAACCCGTCAGCCAGCTGAAGATCCACCACCGCTTCGTCTCCATCTCCTTGCGGAGGCGCCGGGGCTTCACGTTCTGATTGCCCTCAAAGTCGATCGAGCTGATCCGCACCTTTTCGCCTTCCCGGATCTTGAACGTCACCGTGCCGAAGCCAGTCCCGCGGTCACGCTCGATGCTGTACGTGATCTGGGCCTGGTTGAAGCCCGACTTCTGGTAGTACTCACGGATCTTCTCGCCGTCCTCCTTCACCTGCCGTTCGTCGAGGGCGAGGTTGTCCTTCGTCTTGACCTCCTTCTCGAGGCGGCGGCTCTTGACCCGCTTGTTGCCCTCGAAGCGGACGCTGAGGACGCGGAATTTCGGGGTCACTTCGATCAGCAGGTTCACCGTGCGGTCCGGACGGGCGTCCCGCTTCACCTCGATGAATTCGAAAAGGCCGGTGCGGTACAGGGAGCGGATGTCCTGGTCGATCATCGCATCGTCGATGGCGGCCCCCTCCCGGGCCTGCATGTTGGCCCGGACCACCTGCTCGCTCACATTGGCTGCACCAATGAACTTGATCGCGACCGAGCCCACCGTGTACGTCGCCGCCGACGCCGCACCGGGTGCGGGGGCCTGGGCTCCGAGACGCGAAGGGGCCGACAGGAGCAGGCCCAGGACGGCGAAACAAACCACCCGGAAGAGCGGATTACGGTGTGTAGTTTTCAAAGCGGGTGATGTCTCGCAGGAACGTAAGCTTCAACTCTCCTACCGGCCCGTTTCGTTGCTTGGCAACGATTAACTCGGCCGAGTCGGCCGCCACCTGGAACTTCTCGTCAGCATCCTTCGGCCGCGCCAGCATGAGCACGACGTCAGCGTCCTGCTCAATCGATCCGGACTCGCGGAGGTCGGAAAGTTTCGGGGTGCGGTTCTCCTTTTCAGCAGAGCGGTTGAGCTGAGAGAGGACAAGCACCGGGACGTCGAGTTCCTTCGCCAGGCCCTTCAAGCCGCGCGAAATCTCCGCCACCTGCTGCTCACGCGGGGTCTGCGGGTCCGTTGGGGCAATCAGCTGCAGGTAATCGACAATAATCATCCCGAGGGGATGCCGGGCGGACAATCGGCGGGCCTTCGCCCGCAACTCCATGATCGTGAGGTGCGAGGAGTCGTCGATGAAGATGGGGGCCTTGCTGAACTCGTCCGCCGCCTGCACGAGGTGCTGCTGCTCCGCTCCGTTCTTCGAGAGCAGGCCGTCGCGCAGGAGCTTCATGTTCACCCGCGCCCGGGCGCAGAGCATGCGCAGGGCCAGTTGCGAGGCTCCCATTTCGAGCGAAAACACGAGGACCGGCACCCCGGTTCCCCGCCGGGGAAGCGCCGCCGACTCCGCGAAGTTCAGCGCCAGCGAGGTCTTGCCCATCGAGGGCCGCGCCGCCAGCACGATCATCTCCTGACGCTGGAAGCCAAAGGTGAACTGGTCGAGGTCCTTGAACCCGGAGGAGACGCCCGTCAGTTCCCCCTTCTTCATCATCATCTTCGTGATGACGTTCATCGCCTCCCGGGTCGGGTCCTTCATCGGCCGCGCACTCTCCGACGCCCGGCTCTGCGTCACCGCAAACATCTGCTGCTCAATCGTGTCGACGAACTGCTCGATGCCCCCTGTGAATTCGTAGCACTGCTCCACCGTGCCGGTGGCCGTGCGGATCAGCTCCCGCAGGAGCGCCAGTTCCCGCACCTTGCCAATGAAGTAGTTCGCCTGCGCCGTCGTCGGGATCCGACTCGCGATCTGGGTCAGGAACGCGTACCCGCCGATCTCGTCGAGGGTGCGCGCCGTCTTCAACTCCTCCGCCACCACCGCGAGGTCAATCGGGCTCTGGCGGTTGTAGAGATCCACCAGCTTCTCAAAGACCGTCCGGTGCGCCGGAAGGTAGAACGAGTTCGCCGAGATGCGCGCCTCCAGGCAGCGCGAGACAACGTCCAAGCCGTCGAGGAAACAGCAGGAGAGCAAGTACTCCTCCGCCTCCACCGAATGCGGCAGGGTGCGGCCAACCGGCGGGGCTCCCGCGCCTTCGGCACGGGGCCGGCGGGGCGGACGGGGGGCCTGCGGTTCGTCAGACATCGGCGGAACGGGTCGGGACGGCGGGCGGGGTGAGAAGACGGGAAGCCGCGACCTGCGTCGCGGCTTCCAAAATCCAACCGTGGGGCGAATGCCGCCTAGGCGTCCTTGCGGGGAGCCTTGCGGTACTCCTTCTTCTCGGCCGCCGGGGCCTCCGTGGCCACGGGCTCAATCGGGTTCTCCGACACCACGTCGAAGGACAGCTCAACGCTCACGTCAGCGTGGAGCTTGATCTTCACGTCGTGCTTGCCGAGCGTCTTCACCGGCGTGTGCAGGTGGATGCGCTTGCGGTCGAGGGTGATCCCGGACTCCGCGAGCTTCGCATGGATGTCCGCCGAGGTGATCGCGCCGAAGAGCTTGCCGCCTTCGCCCGTCTTCACCGCGAAGGCCAGCGAGGTCTTCTCGAGCTTCTTGGCGAGCTCCTGCGCCGCCGAGAGTTCGGAGAGTTCGCGCTCCGCGCGGCGCTTCTTCAGCGCGTCGACGTGCTTCTTGTTGGCGCGGGTCACCGGCACCGCGATCTTGCGCGGAAGCAGGAAGTTGCGGGCGAAGCCGGCGCGGACGCGGACTTGATCGCCCTCGCCGCCGAGTCCTTCGACGGGCTTGAGGAGGAGAATTTCGTTGTGAGCCATGGTAGGTGCGTTGCTGAAAAGATGAAGGTGCGTCAGGGTGCGGAAAGCGGCGCCGCGCCACGGCGGCGCCGGAGGGATCAGAAGGGAACGTCCTCGTCGAGGTTCTCCGGGGCTGGCGCGGCTTGGCGGCGCGCCGGGGGAGCGGGACGCTCGGAATGCGCCGTCTGGTCGACGTCGTCGCCGCCGGACGGAGCCGCGGCACCGCCGCCGCCCGCGCCACGGGGGGCACCGAGGAACTGGACGTTGTCGAGGACGACCTTGAGGCGGCTGCGCTTCTGGCCGCTCGTCTTGTCCTCCCACTGGTCAAGCTTCAGGCGACCCTCCACCATGCACTGGGATCCTTTGCCCAGGTACTTGGAGACGAGTTCGCCCTGCTTGCCCCACGCCTCGATGTCGACGAAGGTCGTCTCATCGCGCGTCGCGCCCGAGTCGTCCTTGTACTGGCGGTTCACCGCGAGGCCGAACTGGCAGATCGAGGTTCCCTTCGGCGTGACCCGGAGTTCCGGATCGCGCGTGAGGTTCCCGATGAGGAAGACCTTGTTGAGCGAGGCCATGGTGGGCGGGGGTCGAGGGGAGACCAGGGCCTCAGGCCGACTGCACGAAGGTGCGGTAGACGCTGCCGTTGAGGCGGAGGCGCTCGCGCAGGGCCGAGGGGCCGGAGGCGGGGGCCGAGAAGGCCACCTGCACGAACGTGCCGGCGGTCATCTTGCGGTCGGTCACGCGCACGAAGTCGCGGCGACCGAGGTTTTCGACGCCGGTGACTTCACCTTGGACGGCGGTGATTTCCTGCTTCACGCCAGCGATGATCTGATCGATGGAGTCTTCCTTGCCGCGGTTATCGAGGATGAAGGTCGCGCGGTAGCTGCGTTTGGTCGGGTTCATGGTGGGCTCTGCGATTGAGTTGGTTCATCGCGCGGTCCGCACCCTCACGGATGAGGAGGGTCAGGCCGGCGACGAGGGAGGGGAGGTTATGTTCGAGAAGGGAGGCTTGTTCAGGAGTGAAAGTGCCGAGGACGTAGTCCTTGAGGTCCATTTCCGGAGGCTGCTTGGGTCCGATGCCGAGGCGGTAGCGGACAAAGGCATCGTCGAGGTGGGCGAGCACGCTGGCGACGCCGTTGTGACCGCCGGCGCTGCCGTGGACGGACACCTTGCAGCGGCCGACCGGAAGCGTGAGGTCGTCGTAGACGACGGCGATCGCGGAGGCCGGGATCTTGTGGAACCCGGCGACGTGCTGCAACGGGCGCCCGCTGTCGTTCATGAAGCCTTGCGGCTTCACCAGCAGGACCACCCTCCCCTCAAAATCCCAGCGGGCCATCTCGACGTCGAAGCGCGACTCGCGCTTCCACGCCAGCCCGTGCTGACGGGCCAGGGCGTCGAGGAGGACCCACCCGAGATTGTGACGGGTGCGCTCGTACTCCCGCCCCGGATTTCCGAGGCCGGCGACCAGCGAAATGGACATGACTCAAAGAACGAGCGAGCCCGGGCGCCCGCGGGGGCGGGCAGCCGGCTCGGCGAAAACTTACTTCTTGGCCGGAGCCGCCGGCTTCGCGCCGGCCGCCGGGGCCTTGGCACCCGCCGCGGCACCCGCTGCGGGAGCCTTGGCACCCGCCGCCGCGCCCGCTGCGGGAGCCTTGGCACCCGCCGCCGCGGGGGTCGCAGCCGCACCCGCCGCCGGAGTGGCGGCGGCACCGGCCGCCGGAGCGGCAGCACCGGCCGCGGCCTCGGGAGCCGCGGTCTCGGCGGCGACGATCTCGGCGACCGGCTCGACGCAGGCGACGATCGGCTGACCCTTAGAATCAAGGAATTCGACGCCGGGGACGGCCTTCAGCTCACCGACCTTGATCGTCTCACCGACCTTCAGCTCGGTGACGTCGACCAAGATGGCCTCGGGCAAATCCTTCGGCAGGCAGCGGATGCGCACCTGCGGGGTCACGACCTCGAGCACGCCGCTCTGGTTCTTGACGCCAAACGCCTCGCCCTGCGGTTGGACCGCGACGCGGATCTCAAACTTTTCGTTCGCCTTCACCTCCTGCAGGTCGAGGTGCAGGTACTTGTCGGTGATCGGGTCACGCTGGACTTCCTGGAGGAAGGAGAGCGCCTTCTCGCCCTTGTCGGAACGCGCGAGCTCGATGATGAGCGCGCGGCCGGCAATCGCCTTGAGCAGCCGGGTGAACTCCGGGCCGTCGACGGCGAGCTTCTCGGGGCTGGTGTGCTTCCCGTAGAGAATCGCGGGGACGCGATTGACCTTGCGGAGGCGGCGGGACGCGCTACGGCCCGTCTGGGCTCGCGGCGCAACGTTGAGGACGAGGGCTTGTTTCATGGTTTTCGTTCCCCCTGTCACCCCGATCATCGGAGGCAGGCGTAGTGGAAAAGCGGGAAACCCAATCGGTTGCCCGCGGGGAAATCAACCAAAACTTTACCCACCCCGAAGAAACCGAAAATGGAGCGTTGACACCGCCTGCCCCGCCGCCTGTCTTCCCGACTCTTCCGCACACGTTGCCCGGTAGCTCAGTGGCAGAGCAGGTGACTGTTAATCACTTGGTCGTAGGTTCGATCCCTACCCGGGCAGCCAACTGGAGGTGAAGGACTTAGGTCATGGAACCGCCAATGCGTTGGTCTCCGTCAGCCCCCCGCTCAGGCGACGGTCCGCCCTGTCTGACCGGCCAGACGGCCGGTCGAACCCTCCGCGATGTCGGACCTTGGCCACGACTCATCCCCCCTACCGCCCAGTTTAGGGCTCACCGCCCATCGACCCTCCGCGGCGGCGAGTGCAGGCCCGCATCCATCCACCCCCGAAACGTCACGGAGCGGCGGGGCCGTCTCGCAATCGCCTTATGATGCAACCCGCTCGACTCACCATCGCTGGTCCGCTCCGTATGCACCTGCCGTTCATCAGGATACTGCTCATCTGCCTCAGCGCGCTCGCGGCGCCTTCATCCGCGCTCGCGGTGCTTCCCCGCGCACCGGCCAGTTCGCCTGCGCCGACCACCGAGGTGAAGCCGCCGGAGCGGAATCAAGAAACTCCCCGCAACGCCGCCTACAGCTTCATCGTCTTGGGGCGCGAGGGAAAGTGGAGGGAGGCTTCGGCCTTCCTGCTCGAGCCTTCGGACGGCTGGCCGGCGGGCGCGTCACCCGAGCGTCTCGCTCGCGCCCTGAAGAGCGTGCTGGATGAGCGTCTCTGGCTCGACTTCGACCAGATCCCGGGCCTCCGGGCGCCAGACGTTCCGAACGCGGAGACAGAGGGCGTGAGCATCGGAAATGTCACTTACGGTGACCAGACGATGCCGGTGGTCCTCGTCGCCCGGGGCTCGCAGTGGTTCTTCGCACCCGGGACCGTCGTCTCGACTCCGGCCGCCTCCCGCGCCCTCGGCAACTGGTGGGTTTCGGGCCTTCCTGCGGTGTTCGTCGACGTACGCCTCGCCGAGCTCGCGCTCTGGCAATGGATCGGTCTCATGGGAATCGTCCTTGCGGGCGTTCTCGCCGGCGTGTTGGTCGCCCGGATTTTGAGACGCGGCGCGGATTTCGGTGCGGACCGGGGCCTCGGCGCCGTGGCCGTCTCGATCGCGGCCATCGCGCCCCCGGTGAGCGTACTCCTGTCGCTCGTGGCCGTGCAGATCGCGGAGCAGTTCCTCGGCCTGAGCGCGCCCGCCCGCGCGAATCTGGCACTCGGCTCGCGCGCCGTCACTGCGCTGGTCATCGCCTGGGCCGCAGTTCGTTGGATCCGCGCCATGACCGCCATCCTGGAGCGCCAACTCGCGGAACGCGGGGTCGCGGAGGCCGTCGGCATCGTGCGCATCGCGCGCGTGATCGCGACTCTCCTCATCTATCTTCTGGGAGTCTCGGCGGCCCTGCAGATCTTCGGTCTCGATCTCTCCGCCGTGATCGCCGGTCTCGGCATCGGAACCGCCGCGCTGGCGCTGGCGTCACAGCAGACGCTCGGCAATCTCTTCGGCGGGGCGTCCGTGCTCGCCGACCGCGCGCTCGCCCCGGGCGACACCGTAAGCCTCGGCGGCACCATCGCCACGGTCGAGCGGATCGGCATCCGCTCCACGCAACTCCGCACCCTCGACCGCACCCTCCTCATCGTCGCCAACGGCGACCTCGCACAGTCGCGCATCGAGAAGTTCAGCGCCCGGGATGGCTTTCGCCTGAATGTGACGCTCGGCCTGCGCTATGAGACTTCCTCCGCCCAGATGCAGGCCGTGATCGGGGCGATCCGCGAGCGGCTCCGCGCGGAGGAGTTAATCGATGGGTCTTCCATCCTCGTGCACTTCCTAGCTTTCAACAACAGCTCGATGGACATCGATATCAAGGCACGGATCACCACCCTCGACGCCGCAACCTACCGCTCGACGGTCGAGCGGCTGAACCTTGCCTTCATGAAGATCGTCGAAGACGCCGGTACCGGCTTCGCCTTCCCGTCGCAGACAGTCTATCTCACCCGGGACGCAGCCCCACGGCGCTGATTCGACCCGCCCTACGCCGCGCTGGGCTGCGGGACCAGCGGACCCGGGGGCGTGCGGTTGCGGGCGAGCAGGATCGCTTCCACCACCAGCCAGACCGCCATCGCGAAGAGCACGAGCACCACCGCGAACTCCACGTGGTGCACCGCCGCCGCCGTGTGGCTGCGCAGTCGGCCCAAGTGCACCTGCACCGCCAGCCAGAGGCTCCACATGGTCATGAAGAGCATGAAGATCGTCGGCCCGAGCGTGATCCACACCGAGCGTCCGCGCTGGAGCAGCCACACCGTCACGCCCAGCAGCGCCAGCGCCGCCAGCAGTTGGTTCGAGGTGCCAAAGAGGTTCCAGAACGCGCGCCAGAGGGGAATCGCTTGTCCGCTCACGACCGCCGGCGGCAACGCCACCACCACCGCCGGCAGCGCCAGGGTCAGCGCCGTCGCCCCCACCATCCCGGCGCGGCCTTTCCAGCCGGTCAACTCCATGAACACATAGCGCGCCAGGCGGGTGCAGGCATCCAGGGTGTCGAACACGAAGGTCGCAAAGCAGAGGAGGCCGAACTGCCGCGCGATGTCGATCGGGATGAGGCCGAAGGTCGCCTGGTTCATGAACACCGCCACCCCGTCCGCGTAGGTGAGGTCAGGCCGCCCAGTGGGCTTCGCCAGGATCATCACCGTCGCGAGGCTGAGGCAGGCAAGGAACGACTCCAGCAGCATGCCGCCGTAGGCCACGGGTTTCGCGTCCGTCTCACGGTCGAGTTGCTTCGAGGTCGTGCCGCTGGCCACGATCGAGTGGAAGCCGGAGCACGCGCCGCACGCGATCGTGATGAAGAGGACCGGCAGCAGGGGCGGCGTCGCCCCGTTGAAATCAAAGAGCTTCGCATCCGAAATCGCCGGCGCCGCAATCGTAAGGTCGCCGCGCAGGCCGCCGACCACCACACCCACCACACCGACCACCACAATGACGTACAGAAAGTACCCGCCGAGCGCACCGCGGGGCTGCATCAGGAGCCACACCGGGGAAAGCGCCGCAAAGAAACAGTAGGCCAGGAGCACATGATCCCACAGGACCTGCGGCCGGGCACTGCCCGTCAGGGCGCCGAGGTCAAAGGGAAGATAGGGTCCGATCGCGATCGCCCCCACCACCAGCGGGAGGAAGATCAGCTGCGCCTTCCCTTCCCCAAGCTTGAACTTCCGCATGCACAGGCCCATCGCGATCGCCAAGCCAAGGTAGATGATCGACGAGGTCGCCACCGCCGGGCCAGGCGCATCACCGTCCGCCACCGAGGCTTTCTGCACGAAGGTGCCCGCCGTGACGTCCGCAAAGGCAATGATCACGTAAACGAGCGAAATCCAGATGAAGGCGAGGAACAGGAGATACGACCTGCGGTTCATGTACCGCCGCACCACCTCCGCAATCGACTTCGCTCCGTGCCGGACCGAGGCCACCAGGGTCATCAGGTCGTGCACGCCGCCAATGAGGATCGCGCCAAAGATGATCCACAGCCACGCGGGCAGCCAGCCGAAGTACGTCGCCGCCAGGATCGGCCCCACCACCGGCCCGGCCGCCGCAATCGCCGAAAAGTGCTGGGGCAGGAGCCAGTTCCGGCTCGCCGGTTCGTAATCAATGCCGTCGCGCTTCTCATGCGCAGGCGTCTTCGCCTTGGGATCCAGCTGCAGGTAGCGCGCCAGCATGCGACCGTACCAGCGGTAGGCGCACGCGAGGAGAATCCCGGACACGGCAAGAAAGGCGATGAGCGACATGGGGATGGGGAAGAGCCCGCGCCAGCCGGAAATCCGGAGCGCGGGGATTCGCGCACTCTACCGCCGCCCGGGTCGCTGGCTAACAAAAAAAGGGGCGCGCCGCGAATCGGGGCGCCCGCCCGCGCACTTCGGGGCGCGAGCCGCCGCGCACCTCCTCCACGCTCCACCGCTCCCAGCTCCACGACCGGGGCCCCGGCTTGCGTCCGCCGCCCCGCCTCGTCATCAACGGGGATACCCCATGAAGAAAATCCTCAAGGTCGTCGGCGCACTCGCCGGCCTCGTCATCCTCGCCGTCGCCGTCTTCGCCGTCAACGCCGTCTGGTTCCGGCCGTGGAGCCTGCGGGTGTTCTACGAGAAGGTCTTCATCACCTACGCACTCGAGAACCCGGAGCTGCTCACCTCCGTCGGCATCGCCGAAAAGTTCGGGTACCGCGCCCATAACGCCCGCCTCGCCGACGCCTCGGTGGAAAACGCCCTCGCGGATCTCGCCCGCACGCGGCGCGACCTCGCGGACTTGCGCGCCTACGATTTCTCCCGGCAGACGCCGTCCGAGCAGCTCTCCACCCGCGTGCTCGCCTGGTACCTCGAGAACTCCGTCGCCGGGGAACGCTTCGCCTTCCACAATTACCCCGTCAATCAGTTGTTCGGGATCCAGAGCAGTCTGCCGACGTTCATGGTCACTCAACACCGGGTGCAGGACGTCACGGGCGCCGAGCACTACCTCGCCCGGCTCGGGGCCTGGGGCCGGAAGTTCGACCAGGTAATCGCCGGACTGAGGTACCGCGAGGAACGGGGCATCACGCCGCCGCGCTTCGTCGTGCAGCGGGTCCTCACCGAGATGCGCGGCTTCATCGCCGCCCCCGCCCGCGAAAACCTGCTCTGCACGCGCTTCGCCGCCAAGGTGGACGCGCTGCCGGGCGTGCCCGACGCCGCCAAGGCCGACTTGAAGGCCCGCGCCGAGGCCGCCGTCTCCGCCGAGGTCATCCCCGCCTACCAGCGTCTCATCGCCTATTTCGAGGGCCTCGAGCCACGGACGTCCACCGACGACGGGGTGTGGAAGCTGCCGGACGGCGACGCGTTCTACGCGCACCTGCTGCGTTCCTACACCACGACCAACCTGAGCCCATCCGAAATCCACGATCTCGGGATCCGCGAGGTCGCCCGCATCGAGCGCGAAATGCGCGCAATCCTCGGCTCCCAAGGCCTCACCGGCGGAACGCCCGCCGAACATCTCGCGCGCCTTACCCGCGAGCCGCGCTTCCTCTACCCCAACGACGACTCCGGCCGCGCCGCCGCCCTGGCCGACTACCAGCGGATCATCGATGAGTGCCTGAAGCTGTCCCCGCGCTACTTCGGCCGGCAACCGAAGGCCCCGATGGAGGTGCAGCGGATCCCGTCGTTCAAGGAGGCGACCTCCCCTGCGGCCTACTACCAGCCGCCCGCACTGGACGGCTCCCGGCCCGGGGTGTTCTACGCCAACCTCCGCGACATGTCCGAGGTGCCGCGCTTCAGCATGAAGACGCTCGCCTACCACGAGGGAGTGCCGGGACACCACTTCCAGATCGCCATCGCGCAGGAGTTGAAGGGGCTCCCCACCTTCCGGAAACTCCTTCCGTTCACCGCCTACGCCGAGGGCTGGGCGCTGTACATCGAGTGGTTCGCTCACGAGATGGGTCTGTATCAGGATGATCCTTACGGCGACCTGGGACGGCTCCAGGGGGAGATTTTCCGCGCCGTGCGGCTCGTGGTCGACACGGGGATTCACTTCAAGCGCTGGACCCGGGAGCAGGCCATCGACTACATGGTCGCCCACACCGGCCGCAACCGCAGCGAGGTCGTCTCCGAGATCGAACGCTACATCGTCATGCCGGGCCAGGCCTGCGCCTACAAGGTGGGCATGATCCGGTTCCAGGAACTCCGCGAGCGCGCGCGCACGCGGCTCGGCGCGACGTTCACCGAACGCGGCTTCCACGATGTCCTTCTCGGCGGCGGCTCCCTGCCGCTCGACATCCTCGATGAGCAGGTCGAGGCATGGATCGCCGCCACCGCCCGCAACTGACCCCACGCCGCCGCCTGCCGGGTCCCCGACGCATCCACGCGACCCTCGAGCGTGCAGTCGCCCGGAACGGACCGTCACGCCGCGGGGGGCTGGACTCCGGGCCCACGTCCGCCGATCCTCACCGGGGTGCCAGCCGTCGCAGTGAGCGAAGCAGCGGCGTGCTGGACTCCGCGCTCAAGTCCGCCCATCTTCACCGCACCCTCGAAGCCGCCGACGGACCCCTCGGCCCGCCCTCCTGACCCGCTCTCCACCGAGGGCTATTCCGCTGCCTAAACCGCCTCCCGACTCCCCGTGACCCTCCTTCCCCGCCTTCGTCTCCTGGTCGTCTTGGGCAGCGCGGCGGCCGCGGCCGCAGTGGCGCACGCCGCGGATTCGGCGCACGCGGCGGACGCGGTCACGTTCAACGAGCACATCCGCCCCATCCTCGCCGAGAACTGCTTCGCCTGCCACGGCTCCGACGCCGCCCACCGCAAGGCGAATCTCCGGCTCGACCAAGGGGTCGACGCCACCGCCCTGCGCGACGGCATCCGCGCCTTCGCCCCCGGCAGCCTCGACAACTCCGAGGCGTGGCAACGCATCCTCAGCACGGAGCCCGACGAGGTGATGCCGCCGCCGGAGTCGCACAAATCCCCCCTCAAGCCGGAACAGCGCGCGCTCCTCCAGCGCTGGATCGAGCAGGGCGCCGTCTACCAGAATCACTGGGCCTACGAACCAGTCTCCCGCCCCGCCCTGCCCGCCGCCGCCGGCGGTGCGAAGGCCGCGGACGGTCCCATCGATCGCTTCATCGGCGCGAAGCTCGCCGCCAAGGGCCTCGCGTTCGCCCCCGAAGCCTCCCGCGAGGTGCTGCTGCGTCGGCTCACGCTTGATCTCACCGGGCTTCCGCCGACGCCCGCGGAACTCGATGCGTTCCTCGCCGACCGCTCGCCCGGCGCCTACGATCGCGCGGTGACGCGGCTGCTGGCTTCGCCGCGTTACGGTGAGCACTTCGCCCGCTACTGGCTCGACGCGGTGCGCTACGCCGACACGCACGGGCTACACCTCGACAACCTCCGGACGCTCTGGCCCTACCGCGACTGGGTCGTGCGCGCCTTCAACGCGAATCTGCCATTCGATCAATTCACGATCGATCAGATCGCCGGTGATCAGCTTCCTGCCCCGACCCTCGATCAACTCATCGCCACCGGCTACACCCGTTCACACCTCACGACCGCCGAGGCCGGCGCCATCGAGGCCGAGATGGAGGCGCGCAGCACCGCCGATCGCAGAGGGGCTTTCGATCCTGTGGGAACTTCCGAGTGGCCACGGGATCTGGGAGTCGAGGGAGATGCGCTCCCTGCACGACTTGGCCGAACGCGCTCTTCGGGGACTGGGCATCGGGGGACAATCCGGTCAGCGCGTCTGCGTGCACTTGCAGGAGCTCACCCACATGATCGGCCTGCAACGACTGGGGGGCTCTTTCAAGTCCTGCACGAAGCACTGCATGCCGACGAGCGCGACACGTCCCTCGTCGCGAGCGAACCCTTCACGTTCAGCGGAGCCGACGAACGCGAGGAAGCCATCAAGCGCGCGCTGAGTTACATCCACGCGAACTACCGTGAACCGATCGTGCTCGCCGATCTCCTCAGCGTCACAAGCATGAGCCGATCCACCTTCACACGGCAGTTCCACGTCACGGCGCAGACGTGCTACACCGACTACCTCAACCGGGTCAGGCTCAAGGCGGTGTGCCAGGAACTGGCAAGCGGCCAGGCGCCGATCGGAACCATCGCGTTGAACAACGGGTTCACCCAGATCTCGTTCTTCAATCGTCTCTTTCGACGGGAGATGGGCGAGTCGCTCAGCAGCTATCGAGCCAAACTGCGGGCCGACTCGACACCGCTGATGCGGCGATCTAGGACCGACCCGCCGGCCTCCGCAAGTTGCTCCGCCTAGGCACCCAACCATGCATCGGCAACCTGCCCCGGGGGAATCCTCCGCGTGCGCAGGGCGAACTCCGCCGCGATCCCCCGCCCCGCCCCCGGACGCGACGACATTCCCCAAACGGGGCGACCCGGCGCGAACGAGACACTGCGGTGGGACGCATAACACCCCTCCACCGGTGACGGCGCCAGAGCGTAAGCCGGTGAGCGTGGTCGGACGGGCTAAAGGCGGACCGTAGGAACGGCGGCGCCGCGTCGTCGCGTTGGTATAACCGCACGCCTCGACCTCGTTTCCCCGGGCTTGTCCAGCGGGTGAGGGCAGGCTACCGTCCGCCAGTCCCATGGCTCCCCTCGCCGCTTTCCGGTTCCACCTGCTGGTTGGTCACATTGGGGCGGTGGCTGAACCGGCCCGCTGTTCGCGGCGCGCGGTCCTCCGCATCCTCGCGGGCACGATCGGCCTGCTCTTCGTTGCGCCCGGGCTGCTCCGCGCCGCCGCGGGGAGCGGCTTGGCGGCGGCCCCGGGGGCACCGCAGCGGCCGAACATCCTGTGGCTCACCAGCGAGGACCACGGACAGCAGATGGGCTGCTACGGCGACTCCCTCGCACGTACGCCGACTGTCGATGGGCTCGCCCGCGTCGGAATCCGTTTCAACCACGTCTGGTCCAACCACCCGGTCTGCGCCCCCGCGCGCACGGCGCTCATCACCGGCGTCCACGCCACCAGTCTCGGGGCCGTCCACATGCGTTCAATGGTGGCCGCCCCGGCGGGTATGCGCCTCTTCCCCGCGCTGCTGCGCGAGGCCGGCTACTACTGCAGCAATCGCAGCAAGGAGGACTACAACGTCCCGACCCCGGCGGATGCGTGGGACGACTCGTCCGCGCGCGGGCACTGGCGCCAGCGGCGCCCCGGGCAGCCGTTCTTCGCCGTGTTCAACTCCAACCGCTCCCACGAAGGTCAGCTCCGCACGCGCGACCCGGAGCGCGTCACCGACCCCGCCCGCGTCCGCGTACCCGCCTACCACCCCGACACCCCGGAGGTGCGGCGCGACTGGGCGCGCTACTACGACATGGTGAGCGAAGCCGACCGCGAGGCCGGCGAACGGCTCCGGGAATTGGCGGCGGACGGCCTGGCCGACGACACCATTGTCTTCTACTTCGGCGACCACGGCAGCGGGATGCCGAGGAGCAAGCGCTGGCCGTCCGATTCCGGCCTGCGCGTCCCCCTCGTCGTGTATTTCCCGCCGAAGTGGCATCACCTCGCCCCAGCCGGCACCAGCCCCGGCGGCCCGTCGGATCGGCTCGTCAGCTTCGTCGACTTCGCTCCGACCGTGCTCAGCCTCGCGGACCTGCCCGCGCCGGCTTGGATGGAGGGACGCGCGTTCGCCGGCACGCGCCCGCAGCCGGCTCCGGCCTTTCTCTTCGGCGCCCGGGGCCGCATGGACGAGCGCACCGATCTCGTCCGCAGCGTCACCGACGGCCGCTTCGTGTACGTGCGCAACTTCCTGCCGCTGGTCTCGCAGGGGCAGCACGTCGCCTATCAGTTCGGAACCGCAACGACGCGCGTCTGGCGCGAGCGCTTCGACCGCGGGGAGCTGAACGAAGCGCAGTCGCTCTTCTGGCGCACGCCGAAGCCGACCGAGGAGTTCTACGATCTCGCGACCGATCCGGACGAGGTGCGCAACCTCGCCGCCGACCCGGCGCAACACGCGCGCCTCGCCGCCTTCCGCGCCGCGCTCGACGATCATCTGCGGTGGACGCGCGACATCGGCTTCCTCTCCGAGGCGGAGCAACACGCCCGCGCCGCCGGCCTCCCGCCGCACACGCTGGCCCACGACGACGTCCGCTACCCGTTCGAACGCATCCTTGCCGCGGGCCACCGCGCCGCACCGCGCGTCGGCGCGGACGCGGAGACATCGGAGACCTTGGGTGGCCTACTCACCGACCCGGACGCTGCGGTCCGCTTCTGGGGCGTGCAAGCGGTGCGCGTGCGCGGTGCCGCGCAGCTTGCCGGCTGCACGCCGCGCCTGCGCGCGCTGCTGACGGACCCGTCGGCCTCCGTTTGCATCGCGGCGGCGCGCGCGCTGGCTGACTCCCCACTCGCCGACGATCGATCCACCGCGCTCGCAACGCTGGCGCGTCACGCTGACCCGAAGGAGTCCGGGTACTTCGCGAGCCTCGCCGCGCTGGAGGCGATCGATGCACTCGGAGAGCCCGCCAAGCCGCTGCACGCGACCCTCGCCGCGCTCTCCTGGAAGGGCTCCGCGCCCCATGCCCGCTACCAGAGCTACCCCGCGCGTCTCGTCGCCTCGATCACCGGTATCGCCGCCCCGACCGAGCCGGCGGAGCGGAACTGAGCGGTGCTCGCTGGGGCGTCACGCACGCGCCTGCGCCCGTCACCCAACTCCGACAGACCGCCACACCGAGAGTCTTGACGGCGACTATGGTATCAGAATGATACCAGAAGGCCCCGCAAGATTCGCAGTCTGATCGCTGATCTCGAGCGATTGGGATTCGTCAACCGCGGCGGCAAGGGAAGCCATCGCAACTATCTTCATCCTCAAGGGCTGCGGATCACGCTCTCCGGCAAGGCCGGAGCGGACGCACGTCCTTATCAAGCACGTCTGATAACCCAAGCCATCGAGGCTCTCACCCAATGAAACCCACGCGCCAACAGATCCGCGAGCATTCCCGACGCTACCTGAAAGTCGTGGAATGGAGCACGGAGGACAACGCCTTCGTCGGCAGCGCGCCCCCGATCATCGGGCAGTGTTGCCACGGTGAAACCGAGGCCGCGGTCGTCCGAAAGCTGACGCCCATCGTTGAGGCGTGGGTCGAGATCTTCCTGCGGGATGACCGTCCCCTTCCGAAACCCTCCGCCGGGAGAACCTTCAGCGGAAAGTTTCTCGTCCGGGTTCCACCTGAAGTCCATCGCAGGGCCGCTCTCAAGGCGATGGCGCGGGGCGAGAGCCTCAACCAATTCGTGGCTGAGGCGATCGCCAACGCCTGACGGCTTCCGCCGCTCGGGCGGTAGGAGGCGCATTCCGGTTGAGGCCCGCGCCCGGACCGGACAATGGCTCCGGGGGTTGACCAACCGCGCCACCGCCGCGGGGCCGCCGCGGCGCGCCGCCCCCGCACCCGCCTCCGCCCCCGCACCCGCCGCCCCCCCCCCCCCCCCCCCGCCCACCCGACTCACCGGTAGGCGCGCAGTTCGAGGATGCGGGCGTGGTCGAGGCCGTGGGTGGCATCCACGCGCACGCGGAGCGCGGTGACCATCCGAACACTCGAAAGGGCATGCACGCGGCGGCGCTGATAGTTGCCGCGCTCGCACACGACTTCGCTCCACGCACCGTCCGTCTCCACCTCGATGGCGTAGTCGCTCACCGTCTCGGCCTGCGGGCGGCCCCACTGCATCCTCTTCGTGTAGCCGTCGGCCTGCGAAAGCGTGAGGTGTCGGTGTTGGCCGGTGTCGAAGATCAACTGGACTTCACCGATCTGCACCAGTGAGGCCCAGCGGACCTCGATCCACGCCGGCAGTCCCGCTGCCGGGTCACTCATCCACCGATGCAGACCGGGCCGCGCGCGGTCGGGGGGCGCACAGGTCACGGCGGCGGGCGCCGCTGCGGCCGGGTCTGAGGCCGGCTCTGAGGCCGGGGCCGCGCTGGGCGCCCCCGGAACACCGCTCCCCTTCGGTGGCGGCGGGGCGGCAGCGGCACGGCGGAGCACGTCCTCCCAGAGATTATGCGCCACCCGTCCGCCCGGACGCCCATGGATGGCGCGGGTCTGACCGCTCCGGATCCACTCCGGTTCACCGCCGGGTTGGTGACTGGACGCTGTGACGGTGGACGCAGCGCGCACAAGATCGTCCACATCCTCGTTCGCGACGCCGATCAGGTAGCAATCGTCGCGGAGCAGGCGCTGCTGCACGCGGCGCAGGAAGGCGGGATCCGTCGCGGCCTCGGCGAGAGCCGCGCCCTCGCGCAGCGCCAGAGCGGCGGCGGTGCCGAGCCCCTGACCGACCGCGGCGCAGGTCGCCATCACGCGGGTCGACGCGAACGCGATGTGCGTGGCGGAGAGGTTACGGCCCGCAAAAACGAGGTTGCGCACGCCCGCCGAAAGACACGAGCGCAGCGGAATGTCGTAGAGAAACGGAAGATAATGCTGCTCGCACGGCGGCAGGGCGGGCGCGTCGACGCCCTCCGGCGGATGCGTATCAATCGGCCAGCCGCCATACGCGATGGCATCGGCGAACGGCCGCGACGCAACGAGATCATCCTCAGTCAGCACATGACGCCCCACGAAGCGCCGGCTCTCGCGCTTGCCAGGCAGGAACCCAAACCACTCCAGCGCCCAGTGGCTCGCATCGACCTCCGAGCGGTTCTTTACATGATCCCAGATGCCAAGGACGATCGCGAGGAGTTCGTCGCGGATGCGCTCATTGTCCTTGATCGTGTCGAGGCAGCCACCCCACTCCGCCCACCAGTAGCCGTACTCGAGGCCCAGATCGGAACCCGCCCGACCGAACGGCCGCAGACGGAAATCGTCGTCCTTGAACCGCCTCACCCACGGCGGCGCGACGAAAGGCATCGGCTGGGCGTGGCGGCGCGCCAGAAAGAGGATCGTTGACCCGAGCGTCCGCTGGTCCGCCACCGGCGCCGCCAAGGACTCCCCGAATTCGTCGCGCCCTTCGCGTCCGTGCCGGAACGGGGCGCCCGCTTCGACGCCGAGACGACCATCGCCCGTGCAATCCGCGAACAGCGAAGCCCGGATGCGGAACTGATCCTCGGTCGACGCCCGCGTCGCGGTCGCGAACCGGATCGCACCATCGACGACCTCCGCCCCATCCACGGTGGTGTTGAGCAGGAGGGTGAGGTTCGGCTCTCGGCGACACTTGTCGTAGAGCAGCAGATCGAACATGGACGGCGAGCGCTGCGGATTCCTCACGGCAAGATCGAGCCGCAGTTCCTCGACGATTCCGCCCTCGCGCAACTCCGTCTCCAACGCCACCCCGGCATCCAATCCAGTGGCTCCGACGATGTGCATGCGGACCTCGCTCGACGCGTTGCCGCCGAGCACCGGGCGGTCCTGGCACAGGATTACCCGCGCCCCGAGCCGCGCCGCGGCGAGCGCGCAGCTGACGCCCGCCGGACCGCCCCCGGCGACGAGAAGATCACAGGCCAATTCGTGCTGCGTCATGATGACTGCCTCCCGGCCCCCGCGCGCGGTCCCCGCAGCGGGAAGCCGAAGAGTTCCTGGCCCAGTCGCGCGATGACCTGCCGCTGCGCCAGCGGCGGACGGGCTCCGAACGGCCAGTCCGCGGCGTCGGCCAGCGCGCCGATGACCGGGACCAGCGCCCCGACGAGTCGCGCCACGGCGTCGACGGAGACATTCTCGAGCGAGTCGGACGGACTGTGATGCTGCCAGCGGGCCCCGGGCGTGTTCGTGCGGAAGAACCACAGCGACGGCACGCCCGCCCAGTTGAACGGAAAGATGTCGCCGAACGGTGTGACCTCCGGCTTCGACGCGACGGCGAGCCCGTGCCCGGCCAGCGCCGCCTGCGCGTGCCGCGCGAGGGCGCGGTCACCGACGCAGTACATTTCCCAGTGTCCGAGCGGCGAGGACACGCTGTCGAGATTCACGACCAAGCCCCACCTCCCGCGGTCGGCCAGGTGAGCGCGCACGTAGGCGGCGGCGCCGACGGAAAGCTGTTCCTCGGCACCGAAGGAGAGGAAACGGATGCCGCGCCGCGCCCGCCCGCGGCGCTTCGCCAGCAACCGAGCGATCTCCAGCAGCCCGACAACCCCGGACGCGTTGTCGTCCGCGCCGACGTTGCCAGCCTGCGTGTCGTGATGCGCCAGCACGAGGATCTCCGGAAGGAGCGGATCCTGACCCGGCAGCACCGCACTCACCGTCGGCGACAGCGCCGGCTCGAGCTGAACCGAGGCGGCGAGCCGCACGCGGCTGACCCCGGCCTTCCGCCACCGCCACGCATCGAGGTACGCCATCGCCACGGTGGTCGGCATGCCGTAACGCCGGACCCACTCCGGATAGACGCCATCGCTCTTCGTCCAAGCAAAGGGGAGGCGCTCATCGACGTGAATGACCGCATCCGGCGCCGCCGCTACGAGCCGCCGATGATCGCGCGCGCTCGTCGGCAACGGGCCGAAGACCGCGGCGACGCGACCCCGCAACGAGCCCGGGGCGAGCCGCGCCGCCTCCTCGGGCATTTCCAGCCAGACCAGTTCCCGTTCCCCGGCGGCGCAGCCGGGAGCGCCGGCGAGGATGCGTGCGTCCGCCGCGCGCCAACGCCCCCCCTCGCGCGCGGCCAGATCGACCCGCGACGAACGATGACTCAGGCACGGAAACTCCAGCACCTCGACCGACCGCAGACCGCCCTTCGCGAATTCGCCCGCGACAAACGCGGCCGCGCGATGCTCCTCCGGCGTCCCGGCGCGCCGCTCGCCAATGTCGGCGCACAGCACCTCCCAGTCACGCCAGAGACGGCGGCGATCAACGGAGACAGGTGCGGGACCACGGGAGGAACCGGATCGGGGCATGAAGCGGAGGGGGAAAGCGATCGGGGCGCGGGGAACGGAAAGGCCAACGACGCCGGCCCCGCACCCCTCGGCGCGAAGCCGCTCCGTCGACCGACCACCCGCCGCAGAATTTCCGCCTGACCGGCCACCGTCAAACCTCTAGTCCCCGAGACGCCGACTGCGTCGGCTTCCGCCCGGCATCCGACGAGCCGCCGCACGCGTCTCTCCAGCATTGCCCCTCCCCGCCGCCTTGCTTTGCTCGCAGGCTTCGCCATGCTGTCCCCTCAGCCGCCGGCCGTACCCGGTCCCGACGAACGCGCCGCCCAGGCCCTCCGCGCCGCGACGCGCTTCCAACTGGACGCGCCCCCGATGCAGGCGGCACCCCACGGATCTGGGCACATCAACGACACCTTCGCCGTGACCTGCCGGACCGCGTCCGGACAGGCCCGACGGTATCTTCTGCAGCGCATCAACGGCCGGATCTTCCGGGACATCCCGGCCCTGATGGACAACATCGCGCGCGTCACCCGCCACGCCCGCGCGCGCCTTCCCGCCGGCGGCGGAGAACGAGCATTGACGCTCATCCCCGATCGCGAAGGTGCCGCCTTCGCCCGCGACGAAACCGGAGCCGCGTGGCGCTGCTATGACTTCATCGACGGCGCGCGCACCTATGACCTCCTTGAGCGCCCGGAGCAGGCCCGCGAGGCCGCCGCGGCGTTCGGGCGATTTCAGGGACTGCTCGCCGACCTTCCCGCACCCCGCCTGCACGAGACGATCCCCGCGTTCCACCACACGCGCCGGCGCTTCGAAACCTTCGTGGAAATGCTCCGTCGCGACCCCGCCGGACGCGCGGCCTCCGCCCGTGAGGAGATCGCCTTCGCCGCCGCCCGCGAGTCCACGGTCGACCGCCTCCTCCAGCAGCACGCCCGCGGCGAACTTCCGGAGCGCATCACGCACAACGACACCAAGCTCAACAATGTGATGCTCGACGACGCCACCGGCCGCGCGGTCTGCGTGATCGACCTCGACACCGTCATGCCTGGACTCGCGCTGTACGACTTCGGCGACCTCGTCCGATCCGCGACAAACGCCGCGCCCGAGGACGGCACCGACCTTGCGCAGGTCACGGCGAGACCGGAGATCTTCACCGCCCTCGCCGAAGGCTACCTCTCGACCGCACGGGACTTCCTGTGTCCCGCCGAGATCGCCGAACTCGCGTTCTCCGGACGCCTCATCACCTTCGAGATCGGGCTGCGCTTCCTGACCGACTTCCTGGAGGGCGACGTTTACTTCAAGACCAAGCGCCCGGGCCACAACCTCGACCGCGCCCGGAACCAATTCGCGCTCGTCCGCAGCCTCGAGGCGCAGCAGGATGCCTTTCAGCGCCGCGTCGACCACCTCGCCGCCCATCCATGAACGTCCTCATCACCGGAGGTGCCGGCTTCATCGGCAGCCACCTCGCCGCCCGCCTGCACGGCGAGGCGCACGTCCGCGTGCTGGATGACCTCAGCACGGGCCGCCGCGACAACCTCGCCGGCCTGCGCGTCGAGTTGATCGAAGGATCGATCACGGACCGGGCCGCCGTCGCTCGCGCCATGCGGGACGTGGACGTCGTCTTCCACCTTGCCGCGATGGTGAGCGTGCCGGAGTCGATGCGGCGCCCTTACGCCTGCGTGGAGAGCAACGTCAACGGCCTGCTCAACGTGCTCACCGCCGCGGTCGAAGCCAAGGCTCGGCGACTCTGCTTCAGCAGCTCGGCGGCGGTCTACGGCGAGCGCCCGGAGTCGCCGAAGCGCGAGGACCTCCCCCCGGACCCGCGCAGCCCGTACGCGATCACGAAACTCGACGGAGAGTACTACTGCGGCCTGTGGTCGGCGACGACGCCGCTCGAGACCGTGTGCCTGCGCTACTTCAACGTCTTCGGCCCCCGGCAGGACCCCAGGAGCGCCTACGCGGCGGCGGTGCCGATCTTCCTTCGGCAGGCGCTGGCGAACGAGCCGATCACGATCTTCGGGGACGGCGGCCAGACCCGTGACTTCATCTCGGTGCACGACGTCGTGGCGGCAAACCTCTTCGCCGCACAAACCCCCGGAATGCGCGGCGTGTACAACGTCGGCTACGGCGGCGAGATGACCATCCTCGAACTGGCCCAGCGCATCCTCCGGGCCACCGGCTCGCGCGCGGCGATCCAGCATGCGGCGACGCGGCCCGGCGATGTCCGCCACTCGCGCGCCGACGTCACGCGGCTCCTCGCGGCGGGTTTCCGCCCGACCACGTCGGTCGACGCCGCGCTCGCCGAGTTGGTGGCGGAGAGCCGCGGCGGCGCCTGAACGAGGGAAAGAACGCTCGCGCACCGGCGACCGACGGCGAGCGCGTCGCTACGCCTCCTTTAGGCCGGAGCGCACGCACCGAGCCGCGCGCCAGCCCCACCGCCCGCGCGCCCGCGGGCGGCGATCGCCTTCTCCAGAAGCGACGTCGCCTGCGACTCATCCCTCCACTCGCCCGCGGGCGGCGAAGCCGCGCTCAGCGGGTCGATGCCTGCCCCGCACCGGCAGCCGTGCCGACGCCTGGCTGCAACCCGGCGACGGACAGCCGCTGCCGCAGGACCTCGTCGCCGGTTTCCGCGCGCAAGGCGAGCGTGACCTCGCCTCCGCCGGCGGCGCCCCACTCGATGCTGATCAGGCCGAAGTGGTTGTAGCCGAAGCGTGAACCAATGCGGTGGCGATTGATCTCGTGGCTGAAGACCACCGGTCGGCGGGCCGGGTTGGCCGGCGGAGCGCTCGCGATGATGGGGGCGGAACGATTCAAGGCGGACGAGGTGAGATCGAAGACGGGGTAGCCCGGGTCGATCGAGCTGCCGTCCGGTTCGCGCAGCGGGTCGAGACAGCTCAATTCGCCGGTGTGTCGGTCGCCGGAGAGCAGGATCACGCCCCCGATTCGATGGTCATGAATGAACTGGAAGAGCCGACGACGCTCGTGCGGAAAATTCCCCCACTTTTCAAAGCGATGATCGTCCGCGATGACCTGAATCGAGGAGACGATCAGCCGCACCTCCGCCGGTTGCCCGAGCGTGCGCTCCAGCCACGCCCATTGCTCAGCCCCGAGGAGCGTGGTGGTGGGGTCGGTGGTTGGCCGGTAGTTCCCCGGGCGGCCCTCGACCCGCTGATGCCGCGGGAAATCGCCCTCCTCCAGCGGGGACCGGAACGATCGCGTATCGAGGATCACGATTTGGACCCGCCTGCCCGGCGGTCCGAGGATGATCGAGCTGTAGACGCCCGGACGCGTGCGGCGCGGACTGTCCTTGGGCTCGCCGTAGAAATCGAAGAAGTGCTGCTGCGCCTCGGCGCGTCCCGGGAAGTCGGCGCCCATGTCGTTCAACCCGTAGTCATGATCGTCCCAGGTGCCCATGATGCGGGCGCGACTCATGAGGCGCTGGTAGGCGGCCAACGCTCGCTGGCGCGCGTACAGGTCGGGCAAACGGTCCAGCACCACGCGCGTGCGCTCGGCAAGCGTCTTGCCCGGCGGGCGGGGATCATCGGCGTAGACGGTGTCGCCCAGCCACAGCCACACATCGGGATCGGCTTTCACGACCGCGTCCCAGACGGGGGCTGGCTGCGTGGAGTTGTTGCACGAGCCGAACGCGACCCGTTGGACGACGGCGGAGGGATCGGCGGGCAAGTCGAAGGCCCGCAGCACCGGTCCTGCGGTGGCGATGAGCAGCGCGGCAAGCGCCCCGCTCAGCCAATGCAACCCGGACGCCGAAGCAGAGGACGGCTGAAACATGGCGTAAGCAGACCGGTCACCGCGGTGCAGATCAACCCCGCTTTTCCCACCACGGCACGGTACCGGCCCTTAAGACGCTGCGCGAGGCAGGCCGAGCGCCTGTCGCAGCAAGGAATGAACCTGGAGGTTCAGCAGCACCCCGGAGAAGGCCTCACTTCCGGGCCCGAGGGCCACGAGTTCGGCCATGTCGGACGTGTGGGAAATCCCGGTCCAACCGACCGCCAGATGGTTCGCGAGCACCTGACCGAGGATCACGATGGGGCTGGACCGCGCGCGGTACGCGTCGGAGTAATCCTTCCGCAACGCCCGGTGCACGAGGGCGGCCTCGGCCTTCGAGACATTCAGTCCGGTACCGAGGACAATGCGGTCGCGCACGGCGGCGGCGTCGCTCTGGGCGGAAAGCCCGTCGATGATCCAGTCGTTGGTCTGGCGCAGCGTGAACGCGCGCTCGAACGCCGCGTCGGTGTGCCGTAGGCGCCGCCGGTGCCATTGAGGCCCGGATTGGAGTTTCCATGGTCGGTGGTGACGATCACCAGCGTGTCGTCGCGACCGGCCGCGAAGCGCAGCGCGACGGCGAGGGCGTCGTCGAAGGCCAGCTGATCGTGAACCAATCCGCCGAAGTCGTTTGCATGGGCGGCGTGGTCCACGCGCGCCCCCTCGATCTGGAGCACGAAGCCACGATCCCCGCCCTGCGCACTCAGTCGCCCGAGGGCCACCTCGGCCATCTCCGCCAGTGTCGGCACTGCGGCGGTGAGCTCGGCGGACGCGGCGCGATCCAAGGAGAACGGCAGATGGCCGGAGCTGAACGTACCGAGGAGACGTCCCGACTTCGGCGCGGCGGCGAGCGCCGCGCGGTCGCGCGCCACGGCACAGCCCGCCGCAGCGAAGGCGCCAAAGAGATCCTTGCCATCGACGCGACGCGCCGGGTCGAAGAAACGGGCGCCGCCGCCGAGGAACAGATCGATCTCGGAACGGAGGTAACGGTCCGCGATGGCGTCCTCGTCATTGCGCCCGGGGACGTTCACGGCGAAGCCCGCCGGCGTTGCGTGCGTGATCGTCGCGGTCGACACGAGGCCGGTCGCCCGCCCCGAGGCCCGGGCCGCGTCGAGCAGCGGTTGCGGCAGTTCGCCTCGTGGACCCACGTTGATCGCCCCGTTCGCCACCCGCATTCCGCCGCCCCACGCGGAGGACGCGGCCGCGGAATCCGTTACGATGCTGGAGGCCGACGCCGTGTCGATCAGGGCGCGGTGCACACCCTCGCGCCCGTAGAGGCCGATCCACTCGGTGCCCCTGCCCTCGCGACGCCGGCGGAACTGCTGCGCCATCGAAAGCGTTCCGAGGCTCATGCCGTCGCTGACGAGGAAGATCACATTGCGGGCGCCTCCGCTCTCGCCGCGCGCCCGCGACGCGGCCGGCTTCGTGCCCGTCGCCGCCGGCAATGCGGCAGGCAAAGCCGCGACGGCGGCACCAGAAACTGCACTCTTGAGAAACGCGCGTCTCGACGTGAGCGACATGCCGACTAGCGTGCCGGTCACGCTCAGCGGATCAACGCCCAAACCACGGTCCGACGGATCCGCTGCGCTGATTTTTCGCAAACCTTCACCCGATGCGCTTCGGTCCCCGAACTCGTCTCCAGATCGTCACGCTCCTGTTGCTCGGAGTCACGCCGCTTCCGGCCTGGCAGAGTACACGCGTCGTGCGCGGCGCGGTGATCGGCGGGTATCACTACAACTTCGCGACCTATCACTCGCAGTTGATTCTCTTTGTCGAGTGCTTCGCCTCCGCGGGGCGGCACGCCTTCATCAGCAACGGCGGGTCGCTGGACTCCGGCATCGTGGTGGTCGACTCGGTCACGGCGCGCTCCACCACCTCATCCGAAGGTCACCGCCGCTGGTCGATGGGACTGCTCTTCGACAACGTCCGGGCGGAGGAGCCGCAGGACCCGGACGTGATCCGCTTCTACAACCGAGGCGATTACGGCACCTCTCACGGCTGGGGCGCGGCGCACTCGGTGGCGTGGGCCTGCGACGTCACGCCGAAGGGACGCGTGGTGGTTCAGGCCCCGCCGACCGCGCAGAACTACGCGATCGGCTGCCGCGGACAGATCCTGACCAAGGGACCGTACCCCGGCGCACCCGGATTCGTGGAAGGCGCGAACCAAACGGGCCTCGAGCCGCGCTCGCTCTACCATGCGCAACTTGAGGAACGCGTCGGACCCTCCCGAACAGGATTGCGCGATCCGGCAAATTGACTACCGGAAGCCCATGACCCCGAATCCAAGCGGCTTTCCGACCGTGGGTGGCCTGCATCACGTGACCGCGATTGCGGGCGACCCCAATCGCAGCGTCGCCTTCTACACGCGGCTCCTCGGCCTTCGGCTCGTGAAGAGAACCGTGAACTTCGACGATCCGACGGCATACCACCTGTACTTCGGCACCGAGACGGGTGCTCCGGGAACTCTGCTCACCTTCTTTTACTGGCGGAAGGATCGAACCGATTTTCAAGGCCATGGGGGCGTCGGTGGCGTGGCGGCCCTGACCCTTTCGATTCCCCGCGGCGCGCGGCCCCATTGGCAGGAACGCCTGGCGGCAGCCGGCGTGGCGACGCGCGCGGGCGAGCGCTTCGGCGATCCACTCTTGAGCTTCTCCGACCCCGACCAGATCCCGGTTGAACTTGTCGAATCCGCCGACGACCGCCGTCCCTGGAACGGAACCGACGTGCCGGAGTCGCAGGCGATCACCGGCCTGCACAGCGCATCGCTCATGGTTTCCAAGCCGGACGCCACGGAGGCGATGCTGGGGGCGGGATTGGGACTGACGCGCGTTGCGTCGGAGCCCGGACGAACGCGCTGGAGTGCAGGTCCGGCGCGCCCCGGGAATTTCGTCGACGTGTGCGTCGCTGGGGCGGATGCGCCGGACGCCGCCGTCGGAATCGGCACCGTGCACCACATCGCCCTGAGAGCCGCCAACGGCGAGGCGCGGGAGCGCCTCCGGAGCCGACTGCTCTCGCGGGGCCACGCGGTCTCGCCGCTGCGCGACCGCCAGTACTTCCAGTCCATCTACTTCCGCGAGCCCGGAGACGCGTTGGCGGAGATCGCGACGGACGGCCCGGGCTTCGCGGTCGACGAGTGTCCCACGCGGCTGGGCACGAGCCTCCGCGTCCCCCCGTCGCTGGAGCGGCAGCGCGAACACATTGTCGCTGCGCTCCCGCCGCTGACCTTGGATCCCTGAACGATTCGGCGCGTGCCTCCACCCGATTCCAAGTCCGGCGCGGTCCTCGCGCTCGGTGCCGATTCCCGGAGCGCGCGCGCGGCGGTGGTGCTGGTACACGGACGCGGGGCGAGTGCGGAGGCCATCGCCGGACTGACCCGGCGCCTGCCGCAGGGGGACATCGCCTATCTCGCGCCGGGTGCGCCCGGAGGCGTGTGGTATCCGCACCGCTTCCTCACCCCGCGGGCGGAGAACGAACCCGCGCTCTCGCGGGCGCTTGGACAAGTCGCGGACGTGGTGTCCGGGCTGGTTGCTGACGGCGTTCCGCAGGAGCGCATCGGCCTCGTCGGCTTCTCGCAAGGCGCCTGCCTCGTGCTGGAGCACGCGCGGCACGCGCCGGGAAAGTACGGCTTCGTGGCGGGCCTGAGTGGAGCGATGATCGGCCCGGCGGGCGAGGTGCGCGAGACCGTGGACCTGCGCGGGACCCCCGTGCTGATTGCCTGCGCGGAGGACGACGCCCATATCCCGAGGGAGTACGTGGAGGCGACGGCTCTCTGGTTCCGCGCCTGCGGCGCTGCGGTCACCCATCTCACGTTCGCCGGCGACCATCACGGCGTCTTTCCAGAGGAAGTGGCGTGGCTGCAGGACCACGTAGCGACGCTGGCTCGGAGTTGAGGCGGGGAACAGCGTCGGCGGGAAACGGTAAGCTTGCCTCCCGGTGGGCCGCGTGCGGCGATCTCAGCGTCGCTGCGAATTCATGGCTTTTCCTCCTACCCCCTCCCGCCGGACGTTCCTTCGTACGCTCGGGGCCGCGTCGCTCGCGGCTCCCGCCTTCGTGCGCCACCTGCGCTCCGCTCCCCCGAGCGGCACCCTCCGCCACGCCAGCTTCGGTGCGGCGGGGATGGCGTGGGCCGACATCCAATCGATCTGCAGCAACCCCTTCGTTAAGCTGGTCGCCGTCGCCGAAGTCGACCTAAACCGCATCGCGGAGCTCAAGGCGTGGCACCCGGACGTGCGCATCTACCAAGACTGGCGCCGTTTGCTGGACCGGGAACAGGGTGAGATCGACTCGGTCAACGTTTCCACCCCGGACCACCTCCACGCGCCAATCGCGCTGCGGGCGATGCAACTGGGCAAGCACGTCTACTGCCAGAAGCCCCTGGCCCACAACGTCCACGAGACCCGGGTGCTCACGGAGATCGCCCGTCAGAAGCGCCTCGTGACCCAGATGGGCATCCAGATCCACTCCCAGAAGGTCTATCGCCAGGCCGTCGCCCTCGTGCACTCGGGCGCGATCGGCAAAGTCCGGGAAGTCCACACTTGGAGCAACAAGAAGTGGGGTGACGCCGGCCCGCCGCCGGTCACCGGAGACGCGGTGCCCGCCGACTTCGATTGGGACCTCTGGCTCGGTGGGGCAGCCGTGCGACCCTTCGTCGGCAACGGCTACTACCATCCCGGCAACTGGCGGAAGCGCCTCGACTTCGGCACGGGCACGTTCGGAGACATGGGATGTCACATCTTCGATCCCGTGTTCGAGGCGCTGGCCCTCACGGCGCCGCTCAGCATCCGCTCGGAGGGCCCGGCACCGGACGCGTGGAACTGGGCGATCAACGCGCGCATTCAGTACGTATTTCCGGGCACGCCGTATACGGCGGATCAGACGGTGCCGGTGACCTGGTACGACGGCGCCGCCCGTCCCCCGGCGGACGTGCTCGCTCTCGTCACCCCCTCGCCGGCGGCAGTGAACGGCAACCGCGGCGGCAAGGCCCGCGACGTGATGGAGCAGGGCTCGATCATCATCGGCACCCAAGGCGTCCTGCACGTGCCCCACATCGACACCCCGCGCCTGTATCCATCCGACAAGTTCAAGGACTTCCCGATGCCCGCGGTGAAGGACGCCCACCATTGGTCGCAATGGGCGGAGGCCTGCCGCACCGGCGCCGTGCCCTCGGCCTCGTTCGACTACTCCGGCCCGCTCACGGAGGCCGTGCTCCTCGGCAGCGTGGCGGTGCGTTACCCGCAGACCACGCTGGCGTGGGATTCGGCCCGCTTGACCTTCACCAACCTCCCGGAAGCCAACGTGCACCTGCGGCGCGAGTACCGGAAGGGTTGGGAGTTCGCGGTGTGACGACCGCGTCCACCGGGAAAGCCACGTCCACCCCGCACCGGATGCGTTCGGCAAGGTGCCCGGGTGGGCGGCACCAGGCTCGCTGCGCAAGGATGCCCGCTTGATCTGGACCGTGTCCATGGCACGTTTCTCCCCCCCCTTTAGCCACCACTCTCTTTCCCGACCTCATGAGACGCTCCCTGTGTCGCCTTCTGCTCGCCGTGGGTGCGGCGATGCTGCTCCCGACGCTGCCCGCCGCGGAAGCTCCCATCCTGAAAGTGCTTTTTCTCGGCGACGCCGGTCCCTTGGAGCCGGCGACCCGCCTCCGCGTCGCGGCACCGGCGCTGATTGATCGCGGCATCCATCCCGTGTACTCGGAGACTCTTGCCACGCTGACGTCCGAGACCCTGCCTCACTACGCGGCGATTCTCGTCTACGCGACCCGGAACGACCTCACGGCGGCGCAGGAGGAAGCCCTGTGGCGGTACATCGACAACGGCGGCGGACTCATCGTGATCAACGGCGGCGCCTCGGCGTTCGCCGGATCGGACGCGTTTGCGCGTCTGGTGGGTGCCCGCCTGCGCCGCGGCGAGACGGCGACGGTCACGACGCGCGTCGAGGCGGCGAGTCACCCGGTGATGCAAGGATTTCAGGCCTTCGAAGCGAAGGACGAAGGCGGTGTGGTCGAACTGCTCGGCGCGAACGACCGCACCGTCCTCGAGTCGCGAGGTGGCCGGCCCTCGACCTGGGTCCGCGCCCAAGGCCGCGGCCGCGTGTTCTACACCACCTGGGGCCGCGAAGCGGCGACGTGGGGCCTGCCCGGATTCCAGGACCTGCTGGAGCGGGCGGTGCGCTATGCCGCCGGGCAAATTGAACCAGCGAACCCGCGGCACCGCCCAGCCACCGCGCGCCTCGAGCGCGTTCCGCAGACGGGCATCCCGTACTACTCGCCCGGCCAGCGCACTTCCGGAGAGAGCCAGTGGCCGCTGATCCAAAAGCCGCTCAGTCCCGAGGCCTCGATGCAACGCCTCGTCGTCCCCGGCGGATTCGCCGTCGAATTGGTCGCGGCCGATCCGGAGATCCGGAAACCGATCGCGATGGCCTGGGACGAGCGCGGCCGACTCTGGCTCGCTGAGACCCTCGACTATCCCAACGTCCTGCGCGAACCCGGCCAGCCCGGGCGCGATCGCCTGGTGGTCTGCGACGACCATGACGGCGATGGCCGCATGGACACCTTCACGGTCTTCGCGGATGGCTTGAACATCCCCACCGGATTCACGTTCGCGCGCGGCGGCGTCGTGGTCGTGCAGGCCCCCCACACCCTCTTTCTCCGGGACAACGACGGAGACGACCGCGCGGACGAGCGCGAAATCCTCTTCACTGGCTGGGGGCGCTACGACACGCATGCCGGCCCGAGCAACCTCATTGCCGGGCCCGACAACTGGATCTGGGGCACGCTGGGCTACTCCGGCTTCACGGGCAGCGTTGGTGGCGAGCCGCACAACGTTCGCCAAGGCTTTGTCCGCTTCCGGCCCGACGGCACGCGGTTCGAGTTTCTCCGGGCGACCAACAACAACACGTGGGGACTCGGGTTCCGCGAGGACGGCATCGCCTTCGCCTCGACCGCGAACAACAACCCCAGCGTCTACCTCCCCCTCCCGAACCGGCTTTACTCCGCCGTGGGCGCCGAGGCGCGCACGCTGGGCGGCATCGCGGACACGTCGCGCTTCGTCGCGCTGACCGACCGCGTCCGCCAAGTCGATGTGCACTGGGGCTACACGGCCGCGGCCGGTCACGCCTTCTACACCGCGCGGAGCTACCCGCGGGAGTACTGGAACCGCATCGCCTTCGTGACGGAGCCCACGGGCCATCTCGTCGGTGAATTCGTCGTTGAACCAACCGGCGCGAACTTCCGCTCCTCCAATCCGACGAACCTGATCGCCAGCGATGACGAGTGGTTCGCGCCAATCATGGCGGAGGTGGGCCCGGACGGCGCCGTGTGGGTGATCGACTGGTACAACTAAATCGTGCAGCACAACCCGACGCCCAAGGGATTCGAGCGCGGCGCCGGCAATGCGTACGAGAATTCGCTGCGTGACCAGCGACACGGCCGCATCTACCGCATCGTGTGGCGCGGCGGCCCGTCGGCGACGGCGCCCGCGAAGCCCGCGCCCTTCAGCCTCGCGGGAGCCAAGCCCGATGCCTTGGTCGCAGCGCTCGGGCACGAAAATCTACTCTGGCGACGGCACGCGCAGCGCCTGCTCGTGGAACGCGGCCGCAAGGACGTGGTGTCGGCGCTGCTGGCGCGCCTCGCGGACCGCCGGGTTGATGAACTCGGCCTCCATCCCGGCGCGCTCCACGCCCTCTGGACCCTTGAAGGCCTGAACGCGGTGGACGCGATCCCGGAGGCGCTGGAGGCAGTCACGCGCGCCCTCGATCATCCGTCCGCGGCGGTCCGCCGCGCGGCGACGCTCGCCCTGCCCCGCACGCCCGCCACCGTCACCGCGCTGCTGAAGGAGGACGGTCTCGCGGATCCCGACGCCCAGGTGCGCTTTGCCACCCTGCTTGCGCTCACCGAGGCTCCGGCCAGCCCGGAGGCCGGCCGCGCGATCCATGCGTTCCTCGACCGCCCGAACCTGACCGTGGACCGCTGGACGGCGGAGGCCGCGCAACTGGCCGCCCTGCGCCATGCCCGCGGGTTCATCGCGGCGGCGCGGCCTGACGCACGGGCCGCCGCGGAAGCCGAGATCGCGCGGCGAGCCGCGCCTGGCAAGTCCGTGCCGGCGGTGCTCCCGCTCGACAGCTTCGAAACCGCGCCGATCGGCACCCGCGGCGAGTGGACCCTGCATGTCCGCGAGGGCGAGGCGACCGCGGAAGTCGTGGAAGGCGGACGCACGAGCCACCGCAGCCTCCGACTGGCCGCCGGTCCGGGTGGAGCGGACGCCGCGGTCAGCCGCACGCTCACGGTGAAGCCCCACACCCGTTATGAGATCAGCGCCTCCGGCCGCACGGAGGCGGTCGAGACCACCGGCAACGCCCTTGGCGCCCTCCTCTCGGTGCCCGACCTCCACCGCCCCCAGCCGCAGCAAAGCGTGGCGAGCCGAGGTACGAGCAACTGGAGCATCACCCGCCTGATCGTCGACACCGGCCCGCGCGACACCTTGGACTTCAGCCTCGTCCTCGGAGCCGGCGGGAAGGTGACCGGCAGCACGTGGTTTGACGACGTCACCCTCGTTGACCTCGGTCGCACGGACGAGCAAGTCGAGAACCCCCTTGCGGAGACGCTCGTGCAGGTCATCACCCGCACGACGGCGCGGACGGCGGCGGCGGACCCGGACCGGGACGCGGTGGTGGTGCAACTGGGCGTGGTGCCCGACGTGATGAAGTACGACCGCACGGAGATGACGGTGAAGGCGGGCGAACGGATCCGCCTGGTCTTCCGCAACTGCGACCACATGCAGCACAATGCGCTGCTGCTCGCGCCCGGAGCGACCGACAAGATCGGCGCCCTCGCGGACGCGATGCTCAGCGACCCCCGCGCGCTCTCGAAGCACTACGTCCCCGAGAGCCCGGACGTGCTGGCGCACACGCCGTTGGTGAACCCGGGCGAGACCTTTGAGCTGGTGTTTACCGCGCCCGAAAAGCCCGGGCGTTATCCGATCATCTGTACCTTCCCGGGTCACTGGCGCATCATGCAGAGCACCCTGATCGTGCAATAGTCCAGCCGGCGGGTGGCGCGCCGCTTGCGCGCGCCGCGTCGCTCCCACTGCGGCGAGGTTGCGGAGGGATTCTGAAGTGCGTCCAAGCCGGGGTGGGCACACGCTTCCGCCGCACTCGGATCGCCCCCCGGAAGGCGCCCCTGCGGGTGTGCACTCGACTTCGCCCGCCGCTCCCGCTCCACTCCCCCGCCGTCACCCCTCATCCCATGTCCAAGATCGTCCACATCGCGAACCTCTGGTCCCTGAACGGCCATCCCTCGCCGAAGCGCGAATGGCCCCTTGAGCGCAAGATCAAGGCCGTCGCCGCCGCCGGCTTCGACGGCATCACCACGGCGCTGACGGCCGAACACCGCCGGCTCGCGGAGAAGCATGGCTTGGAGCACCTCATTGGGTTCATCTCGTCGAGCAACCCGGCGGACTGCCCCGCCCTCCTCCGCGCACAGAAGGAGGCCGGAGCGGTGCAGATCAACGTCCAACTCGACGATCATGACACGCCCCCGGCGGTGGCGACGAAGCACTGGATCGCGATGGTGCGGGCGGCCGAGAAGATCGGCGGCCTTGTTCCCTCACTCGAGGTGCACCGCGACTGCTGCACCGAGACCCCGGAGAAGACCTACGAAATCGCCGAGCGCTACGAGCGGGCGACGGGCGGGATGATCAAGATCAACTTCGACTTCTCGCACCTCTCGGTAGTGAAGCACCTCGGACCTTCGAATTACATCGAACGCCTGCTCGATCATCCGGCGCTCGTACAGAATTCCGACCAGTCGCACTGCCGTCCCTTCAACGGACACCACTGTCAGGTACCCGTGACCTACCGCGGAAAGCTGACCGACGAGGTGCGCTCCTACCTCGTCTTTGTCGAGGCCCTCTTCACGATGTGGAAGTCGGCCCCGCAGAACCAGGACCGCACACTGTTCGTCTGCCCGGAGATGGGGCCCTACCATGAGGGCGGCGCGGGCTACAACATCACGGGCCTCCCTCCCGCGTGGAACGATGCCGCCGTGCTGCGCGGCGAACTCGCGAAGGTCTGGGCCAAGGTGCGTCCCAAGGCCGCCCGCTGACGGCGCGGCGGCTCCGTGAGCCGCGCGCCGCGCGGACCGACGGCGTGATCAGCGCAGCAGCGTGACCCCGCCATCAATCTCGTAGGCGGAGCCAGTGATGAACCCGGCTTCGCGGGAGCAGAGGAAGGCGGCGAAGGCCGCGATTTCGTCGGGCGTGCCCATGCGGCCGATCGGCTGCGCGGCGGACAACTTGGCGAACATCTCGGCCTCGCGCCCCGGATAGTTCTTGGCGAGGAAGCCGTCGACGAACGGCGTGTGCACGCGCGCCGGGCAGAGGCAGTTGCAGCGGATGCCACGGCTCACGTAGTCGCGCGCGACGGACAGCGTCATGCTCAGCACGGCGCCCTTGGTCATGCCGTAGCCGAACCGGTCCGCCAGACCGAGACGCGAGGCGATGGATGCGAGATTGAGGATGACGCCGCCGCCCTGGGCGAGCAGGCGCGGCACGCCGAAGTGCAGCCCGTGGTAGACCCCCTTCACGTTGACGGCGTAGAGCCGGTCGAGATCGGCGGGTTGGGTGGATTCGACGGTGCCCACGTGCGCGATTCCGGCGTTGTTGACGAGGATATCGAGGCGCGGCAGGGCGGCGAAGATCGCCTGCATGGCGTCCGTCTGCGACACGTCGCACGCGACCGCCGTGGCGCTGCCACCGGCGGTGTGGATCGCGCTGGCCACCGCCTCCGCAGCGGTGAGCGAGGCATCGAGCACGACCACGTGCGCGCCCTCGGCGGCGAAGCGCTCGGCGATGGCGCGGCCGATGCCGGAGCCGGCTCCGGTGATCAAGGCGTGGGCGTGCTGGAGGCGGGACGGGAACGGTGTCATGGCGGAAGAAATTTCATCCGACGATGGGCCAAACCCCGATGTCCGGCGAGAACAGAGTCGCCGCGACCAAGCCCGACCGCTTACCTCCCCGGCCGCGCTCCTTGCATCTCCCCCGACCGACCGTGCTCCTGCGTCCGCGGCGGAAGCGAGGAATCGAAGGTTGAACCAAAGCGGACGATGCCTTCGCGTTTGCCTTCGCGCCGCGGTTCGCGCATCGCCCTTTGCGGTTCTGCCCTCACTTCCTCGTCATCCTGTTCTTGCCTGCCGCTCCCGTCCCTTGACCACGTTCGACCTTCGCAACCATTCCCCATCTCCGTCCCGACCGGTTCGCTCCTTTTCACTTTGACGCTCATGTCCTCCTCCTCCTCTCCCCTCCCCCTTCGCGCCGTCCTTCTCCCCATCCAACCGGAGCCGGGTGAATTGACTGCGGCCGGCGAACTCGCCCGCCTGACGGGCGCCGCGATCGGCGCCCCCGGTGCGACCACGGGTGTGCGGGTGGCGCTCGCGAAGCGCGGCCTTCCCGCCGGCCTGCCGGCGAAGGCCGCCGACGAAACCGCCTGGATGTGGCTCCGCATCACCGAGCAGGGTGACGGCGAGATCTGCGCGACGCACGGTTCGTTCCTCTTCGCCGCCGTCCGCCTGCTTGCCGGCGGCACGACCCTGCTCGCACGCGAGAAGCTCGCCGAGGGCGTCTGGCTTCCCGCCACCTTCGGCTGGCATCGCCCGCACTGGGACGCCTGCCTGACCCAGTACTGGCGTACGGCTCGCACGTTCGACCCGGAGCAGTACGTCGCGGCGCTCGCGGAGTCCGGCTTCACGCACTGCGAGGTCAACGGCCTCCAGGCCCACATGCCGGTCGAGGACTTCGTCCCCTTCGAGTACTATCCGCAGTTCTACAGCTACTGCCCTGGCTTCAACCACTTCGTCGACACCGAGCTGACCCGCGGGATGTGGCCGGCGATGTACCTCGACGCCAACGTGCAGAACCTGCGCAAGCTGGCCGACCTCGGCCGCAAGTACGGGTTGAAGCCGGGTGTGTGCATGTTCGAGCCCCGGACCCTGCCGGAGCGCTTCTTCACCAAGTACCCCTCGCTGCGCGGCGCCCGTGTCGACCACCCCTTCCGCTCGCGCCTGCCGCGCTACACGATGGCGCAGGATCACCCGATCGTGCAGCGCCACTTCCGCGAGGCGCTGCAGAAGCTCATGCACTACGTGCCCGACCTGTCGTACATGTCGCTCTGGACCAACGACAGCGGCGCCGGCTTCGAGCACTCGGCCTCGCTCTACGTCGGCCGCAACGGCGGGCCGTACATGATCCGCGAGTGGCGCAGCCACGACAAAGTCGCGCAGGCCTCCGGCCAGAGCATCGTGCGCTTCCTGCGCAACCTTCGTGACGCGGCCGCCGGGATCAACCCCGACTTCGACGTCCTGCTCCGCATCGAGCCCTTCAAGGTCGAGCACGACCACATCAAGGCCGGCATGGGACCGCACGTCGGCTGGGAGGCACCGTCGCTCCTCGTGCGCGGATACTCCGTACCGTATTCCCATCCGAAATACCCGGAGAACTACGGCGTGGCGGGCACCCTTTTCCACACCACGATGGACGCCGCGGAGAAGGAAGCCCTCGCCCAGTCCCGCGCCCAAGGCATCGAGCCCGTGCTGCATTATTCGGCGTCGAGCCCGTGGAACCACGAGCCCCTGATGGGCGTGCCGTACCCGCGCATGCTCCACGCCAAACTCAAAGCCGTGCACGAAATCGGCGTCCGCCGGATCAGCGCGCTCGGCGGTCTCGGCAACCCGACCCAGGCGCCCTACTGGCCGAATCCCGCGATCCTCCGCGCGGCGCAATTCTTCCCGGAGAAGTCCATCGACACCGTGCTGTCGGACTTCGCGCAGACGCTCGTGGGCCCGGCCCATGCCACGACCCTCGTCTCCGCGTGGGACGCCTTCGAGGAGGCGCTCGGCGGGCAGCCCTTGGTCTACCTCTACTGCGCGTTCGGCTTCTGCTGGCAGCGCACGTGGGATCGCCCGTTCGTGCCCGACATCGAGGCAGTGCCGGCGGCGGAGCGCGAGTACTATGAGCGCCACGGCTGCTTCCAGCACAACAACCCCGGCCTGAACGACCTTGGCAAGGACGTGCTCTTCGACCTCATCACCCGCGACAGCGGCGCGAAGATGGCGGCCGACATGGATCGCGCCGTGCTCGCGCCCATGCGGGCGTTGATCGACCGCCTTGGCGTGCTCATCCCGACGCTGCCGGCCGAGGTGGCTTCCGTTTTCGTGGACCTCCGCGACCGGGCCCGCGCCTACCTGCACTGGGCGACCAGCCTGCGCAACGTCTGCGCCTGGTGTGACTCGGTGTACAGTTACCTTGAGGCAAAGGATGATGCCACGCGCCAAGCCAGCATGGACCGCCTCCAGAAGGCCATCGATCTGGAACTGGAGAGCACCCGCGGACTCATCGAACTCCTTGAGACCACCCGCAGCGAGGTCCTGGTGATGTCCGGCGTTGCCGAGACCACCTTCTTCTACGGTGAGAACCTCGTGGACCACCTCCGGACGAAGATCCGCCTGACGACCCAGTACCGGAACCACCCGCCGCGGATCGACCGGAGTATCTTCTGGCGTCCGATCCCGGGCACGCAGTGGCCGGCCGGGTGGAGCGCGGAGTCGCCCATGTGATTGCGGTCGGATGCCCGCTCGCGGTTGCTCCACCGCGGGCGGGAGGGTGATCAAGGGAAGAATCGGGACCGCCTCGCCGCCGTGCGAAACGACGCGATGCGACGCCTTGCGGACGCGACCTCGGGCATGCCGCGCGAAGCGCGCCTGCAGCGGTTCACTTCCCGCGCAGACGCCGTCGGTAGTCGCTCGGTGTGACGCCTGTCTGTTGCTTGAACGCCTTGGAAAAGTGGAACACGTCGCAGAACCCCAATTCGTCGGCGATTTCCTTGAGGGAGTGTCCACCCTGGTAGAGCGCGGCGCATGCCCAGTCGATGCGACGCCGCTTCTGGAAACGCCCGGGTGATTCCCCGGTGAGTTGGACGAAACGCTTGCGGAAGTTCTCGTAGTTCATGCCCACGGAACGGGCGACGACCTGCGGGGCGGGCCACCCGGCGGCCTGCCGATCGCCGAGCAACTGCCGGCTTCGCTCCAGCCACGTCTCGGCGCTGCCCGGACCGCTCGTGTCGGATTCTGCACCCGACATCTCGAGGAGCGCCCCGAGCAGGCGGCCCATGGCCCGAAGCGGCGCGCCTGGCCGGTGCGCGGCCTCGGGCGAGACGATCTCGGCGAGACGCTGGCGCCAATAGTCCGGCGAACCCAGCCGCCAGATCGGACGGGCGGGATCGAGGAGCCCCCGACTCCGGCACAGGTCGAACACCGGCCCGGAGAACACGAAGTACGCCTGGGACCACTCGGATCCCCCCACGCCCCCGTAGGCATGGGGAACCTCCGGAAAGACGACGATCACGTCGCCTGGGATCAGATCCCGCGACGCCCCCCGACCATCGTGAAAGTAGGCCCGACCCTCCAGGACCAGAACCAGCGCGAATCGTCGCAAAATCCGCATTCTCGCCGGATCAATCCCGACCTCGTTGCGCAACAGGCCGGCCAGTTCGATCTCCCCAAGCGGGGAGCGCAGCGGGCTCTCCAGCCACGCCTGAGTACGCACGGAGGAAAATGACGGCATTGCTCCCAAAATCTACATTATAACTCCCAGTTCAACCATTTAACGTCCGCCCGGTGCGGTGTATCTTTGCGGCCTCATGCTCCCCACGCTTGAACTCCCCCAGCTGCACTCGTACGGCCACCCGCTCGACATGTCCGAGGACAAGGTCGGGCTGCTGCGCGACTCTTCGGACGCGGCGGATGACGTCGAGGAACTGCGCCGCCGCGTTGCGGCGGACGGCTACCTCTACATGAAGGGCTACTTGGACCGTGAGCAGGTCCTGCGGGCGCGCGCGAGCCTCACCTCGCGCCTCGCGGCGGCGGGCGTTCTGGACCCCGCGTATCCGCACGAGGAAGGCGTGTGCAAGCCGGGATCCGGCTACGTCTTCAAGCCGGAGATCACGAACAACAACCCCGAGGTGCAGGGCCTCCTTTATTCGGGCCGCCTGGTGGAATTCTACACGCGCCTCTTCGGCGAGCCGATTCGGCACTACGACTACACCTGGCTCCGCGCGATCGGGCCCGGCAAGGGCACGAACCCGCACTGCGACCTCCCGTACATGGGCCGCGGCACGCACCGCCACATGACCTGCTGGCTGCCGTACGGTGACATCTCGTTTCAACTCGGCGGCCTGATGATCCTCGAAGGCTCCCACAAGCGCATGGACCTGCTGGAAAACTACGTTTACCGCGACGTGGATGCGTTCTGCGAGAACAAGCCCAGGGACGCGGAGAACGCGAAGAAAGGCACGTGGTCGTTCAGCGGCACCCTCTCGCACAACCCCCCGGTCGTGTGCAACAAGTTCGGCGGCCGCTGGCTGACGACGGAGTTCGAAGCCGGTGACTTCCTGACCTTCGGGATGTTCGTGGTGCATGCGTCGCTGGACAATCGCAGCGAGAATCGCCTGCGCATTTCGAGCGACTCCCGCTACCAGCGCGCGAGCGAACCGATCGACGAGCGCTGGGTCGGCGTAAACCCGCCCGGCCACTCGACGGCGGGCAAGCGCGGGCGCATCTGCTAGGCACGGACTCCCAGTCATGGTTGCCTCCCCCTCAACGGTCTCTTCCTCTCCGCCAGCGGCGGGCCGCATGGCGGCCGTGCAGGAGATGGCGCGCCTGCAGCGCGTGCTGTTCGAGCTGGAGCGCGAGTTCCTGCGCACCGCGACCACGCTGATCTACCGGGTCGGAGAGCCCGAACTGAAGTACCTCCTCTGCCAGCACGTCTGGGAATCGGCCGGGCACGCCCGCTTCCTCCGCGAGCGAGGCCGCGAAATGGCGGGCTTCGGCAACGGGGAGGACGTGCGACCGGAAATCCGTCGCCTCTTCACGGAAGCCATCCTGCCCGAGGATGCCGACGTCGCGCTGGCGGGCTTCTACGGAGCGATCAAGCCGGCGCTGCTTCACGCCTACCGCCACTACCTGAGTGCGACCCACCACTTGGCGGACTGGCCCTCGCGGAAACTGGTCGAGGAGTTCATCGGTGACGAAGAGCGCCATGCGCGGGAGATCGTCGCCTTCCAGAAGGACTCGCCAGCGGCGGCCGAGTGGACGCAGCACCTCGGCGCGATCATCGCCGCAGGCGGCGGCCTCCTTGGCGAGCGCACGCGCATTCCCCTCCCGACGGACTTCATCTGGCTGAGCGATCGGCGCACCTACCGGCATCCGGAGACCTGCAAACGCGGACGCTATCCGACCTGCTCCAGCGTTTTCAGCTACGATGCTGATGAGACGCCGATCGTCCGTCCCTGGCTCGTCGATCCCGCGACGGACGCGCGCGTGATCCGCATCATGGTTTACGTGTGGTTGATGATGGAGATGGATGCGGTCGACTACCTCGCCACCGTCTTCCTCGACACGCCGAACGCCCCCTTCGACCTCCATCACGACCTCGCTCGCCACCTCTGGGACGAGTCGCGGCACAGCGCCTTCGGCTACCGCCAACTTCCCAAACTCGGGGTCGACCTCACGACGGTCGAGCATTCGCTCGATCTCTACAACATCCTCGTCCAGATGCCCCCGCATGAGCGGTACGCGATGATGACGATGGAATTCGAGGCCGGCAGTTTCCCGACCAAGGCGCTGGTGATGGATCGGATTCGCGAGCTGAACGACTTCGAGGCCGACACGCTCCTCGCGTTCGATCGCAACGACGAGCAAAACCACGTCCGGTACGGCCATCGCTGGCTCCCGGAAATGATGGCGCTCTTCGGTGAGACGCGCCCCGTGGAGGAATTCGTCAAGGCGACCCAGGCCCATTTCAAGACGATGGCTGAGCGCTTCGGCGGTCGGACCCCGCATGGCCTGCCGGCGGAACGCCGGCTGACCGGCAACAAGATCAAGGCGCTGGTTGGCATCGCCTGACCGGCGACCAGCCGTTCGGGATCACGGAGGTGCGCGCGGCAACCGCGCGCGGAGGGGACGTTTGCGCGGCGATGAAATGCCGGCGAACGCCACTGAGTTGATGCCAATAAATGACTTCAGCCTTGCCCGCAACCACGCTGCAATTTTCATCAATTTTCAGAATGATTCTTTCGGAGCGGTGGGCATACTCGCCGCACCTTTTCTCACATGCCCCGACCCCACTCCCCTTTCGCACTGCACCTCGCCACCCTGATCCTGATGCTGGCGGGTTTGGCAGTCGGGACGACGGGCTGGGCGCGGCCGGAGTCATTGACGACCTTGAAGGTTCAGCCCCTGGCGGAGGTGCCGGCGGCGACGCCCTCGGAACTCCGGATCGGTGACGAGACGGTGGTGCTGACGGCGGCCTTGGGTGGCCCGAAGCTGGCAGGTTTGCCGGACACCCTTCGCGTGGTGTCCGGGGTGATGCAGGCGAATGCCGCGTGGGTGCTGACGCAGGATGCAGCGGGCGCGGTGCAACTGTGGCGTCACGACAAAGCGTCCGGTTGGAAGGCCCGGTCGGCGCCCCCGCTGGTTCCGGTGGCGGGGGCGGCGCGGGCCTCCGGGCAGGCGCACCTGCTGGTGCTCGCGAAGAACCCGGGCGGCGGGGTGGAGATGCTTTCCTACCAGACGATCACGGATGCCTGGGCGCGTCTCGGCGGCGTCGACCTTCGTGGCACGATTACGGACGTGCGCCAGCACGCCACGGGTTTCGCGGTCCGGACTGGCGCGGCGGCCCCGTACACCGCGGTGACGATCGAAACGAGCAAGCGCCTGCTCAAGTCCATCGATTGGATCGTGATCGTGCTCTATCTTTCCCTCTCGGCGGGGGTGGGCCTGTTCTTCTACCTCCGTGAGAAGAAGACGAGCAATGCGGACTACTTCCTCGCGGGCCGCAACGTGCCATGGTGGGCGGCGGGCATCAGCCTGTATGCGACCGGGACGAGCGCGATCTCGTTCATCGCGATCCCGGCGAAGTCGTTCGCGACGAACTGGCACCTCCTCGCGCAGAACGTCGTTGCGCTCTTCGCCACGGCGGTGGTGGCGGTCCTGATCATTCCCCTAATCCGCCGGTTGAACGTGATGTCGGTGTACCACTACCTGGAGATGCGCTTTCACCCCTCCATCCGGACGGTGAGCAGCGGCATCAACATCATCCTCCAGTTGGGCGGCCGCATGAGCATCGTGCTCTTCCTTCCCTCGCTCGCCCTGGCGGCGGTGACCGGCATCAGCGTGGTTTACAGCATTCTCCTGATGGGCCTCGTGACGATCGTCTACACGCTGCTCGGCGGCATGAAGGCGGTCATCTGGACGGACGTTCTCCAAGTGATCGTGATGCTCGGCGGTGCGTTCTTCGCGATCGGCTACGTCATCTGGCACGTCGATGGTGGCCCCTCCGGATTTCTCGCGGCGGCGCAGGCGGACCAGAAGATGGACGTCTTCAACTGGGCCTTCGACATCCGGCAGCCGACGATCTGGGGCTTTCTGCTGTTCGCGGTCATCGACATCATCACCTACCCGAAGGATCAGGTGATGATGCAGCGCGTCCTGGCGACGAAGAACCCCAAGGAAGCTGGGTGGTCCGTGTGGACGCTGGCGGCGATCGTGGTGCCGGGGAGCCTGACGTTCTTCGGCATCGGCACGGCGCTGTACGTCTTCTACAAGCAGAATCCGGAGAAGATGAACCCGCTGCTGAACGTCGACGCGACGTTCCCGCACTTCATCGCCGCGGAACTTCCGGTGGGCATCACCGGACTGATCATCGCCGGCATCTTCGCGGCCTCGATGTCGACGCTCTCCAGCTGCATGAACAGCGTGGCGACCCTGATCTCGGTGGATTTCTACGAGAAGTTCGCCAAGAACCCGACGCAGGAGAAGAGCGTGCGCCTGGCGGAATGGATGACCGTGGCGGCCGGCGTGATCGGCGTCGGGACGGCGTTGATCCTCTCCCAGATCAACATCCAGTCCGCCCTCGACAAATCGTGGGAGCTGCTTGGTCTGCTCGGCGGCGGCTTCGCGGGCTGTTACGGACTGGGCATGTTCACCCGCCGGGCGAACTGGCAGGGGGCGATCGTGGGCGTGATCGGCAGCCTGATCATCACCTTCGCCTGCTGGCGCGTCGGCCTCGTGAACGCCGTCTTCTACCAGCCTCTCGCGATCGGCGGCTGCATCCTTGTTGGCTACCTCGCCAGCTACCTCTTTCCTCCCCCGCAGCAGTCACTGCTCGGCCTGACCATCTTTGATCGCAAGAAATCAACCTGATTCCCTTCCATGAAAACCTACCGCGCCGCACTCGTCGGCACCGGTTCCATCAGCAATGCCCACGTCCGGGCGGTCGAAGCGACCCAAGGTCGCGTGGTCCTTGAGGCCGCGATCGACATCGATGCGACCCGCGTCGCCGACTTCGCCCGACGCCACGGCATCCCGAAGCACTTCACGGATTACGAAGCGATGCTGGACACGCTCCGGCCGGACTTCGTGCTGGTGGCCACGCCGCCGTCGATGCATGCACCGATGAGCATTGCGGCGATGAAGCGCGGAGCCTGGGTGCTCTGCGAGAAGCCGCTGTGCGGTTCGCTGGCGGAGCTGGATCAGATCCAGGCGGCGGAGGACCAGACGGGGTGCTTCACGGCGTGCATCTTCCAGATGCGCTTCGCGAGTTCGACCGCCCATGTGCGGCGCCTGGCCGACGGCGGCCTCCTCGGTCGTCCGCTCGTTGGCGTGTGCAACACGCTCTGGTACCGTGACACCGCGTACTATGCGGTGCCGTGGCGCGGCCGCTGGGCGACGGAGCTCGGGGGGCCGACGATGGGGCACGGCATCCACGCGATGGACCACTTCCTGCACCTCATGGGCGACTGGCGGGAAGTGCGCGCGCTGGCCGCGACTCTGGACCGCGAGATCGAGGTTGAGGATGTTTCGATGGCGATGGTCCGGTTCGCCAGCGGGGCGGTCGGCTCGATCGTGAACAGCGTGCTCAGCCCGCGGCAGGAGACCTATCTCCGTTTCGACTACCAGAAGGCGACCCTTGAGCTGACGCACCTGTACAGCTACACGAAGGAGAACTGGAAGATGACGCCAGTGGTCCCGGGCCACGACGAGACTCTCCAGCAGGCATGGCAGAGCTTCCCGCCCGACGTTGGTTCGACCCACGGGGCCCAACTCTGCGCCTTGGTGGCGGACCGGGACCAAGGACGACGCCCTCTCACCTCCGGATTCGAGGCCCGCAAGACGCTGGAGTTCCTGACGGCGATCTACAAATCGGCCTTCACCGGGGAGAGCGTCGCCCGCGGATCGATCCACCCGGACGACCCCTTCTACCACGCGCTCCACGGGGGCCGCGCGCTGGAACGCCGCAAGGCTTCCGCCTGATCCGGCTCCGGAGCCGATGAAACGCGAGGCCCTGGCATCGCGGACGCTGACCGGCTACATCTGGGCCAGTCGCCGGGTGCTGCTGCCCGGACTGGCCCTGGCGCTGCTGCGATCGCTGGCGGTGGCGCCCTGCCCGTGGCTGTTCCAGCGGATGATCGACGTCTGCGTGCCGGCGCGCGACCTTGAGGGCCTGCTCCTGCTGGCCGGCATCTTCATCGGACTGCTCGGCGTGCATTACGTCTTCTCGGTCTGGGGGGCGAATGAGATCGCGAAGGGCATGGCGCAGATGCTGGTGGAACTCCGCAGCCGGATCTTCTTCAAGCTGCAGTTCCTGAGCTTCGGCTATCTCGACCAGCAGCGCACGGGACGCCTGCTCTCCAAGTACGCCTTCGACACGCAGAAGGTGGAAGCGCGCTGTACAACATCCTGAATCAGTTCCTGCCGAACGTACTCTACGGCGCGAGCATCCTGCTGATCCTCGCCGTGCTCGACTGGCGGCTGGCGGTGATCCTTGCCCTCGTGCTGCCGTTCTACGCGGTGGCGAAGCTGAAGTTCTCGGAGCGAATCCAAGGCACCAATCGCGACGCCCGGCTGGCGCAGGAACGGCTCACCGGGACGGCGAGCGAGTACATCTCCGCGCTGCGGCTCGTGCGCAGCTTCGGCGAGGAACGGCAGGCGGAGGCGGACCTCGACCGCAGCAGTCTCGACTTCGCCCGGAGTCGCGTCGCGCAGAGTTACGTCAACGCGGTCTTCGGCACCTTCTGGTGCGTCAGCACCCAGATCATCGCCCTCGTGGTGATGGCGGGCGGCGCCTACCTCGCGATCCGCGGAGGCCTCTCCCTCGGGACGCTGTTCGCCTTCGTCGCCGGCCTGCCCATCGTGCTTGGACCGATTCAGGCGTTCATCGGACTGACCGAACAGTACTTCGCCGGAAGGGAGAGCTTCCACAGCATCAAGGAACTGATCGACTCCGCGTACGTGGAGTCGTGGCACGGGACCCGGCGCACCGGGCGACTCCGCGGCGAAATCCGGTTCGAGTCGGTGGCCTTCGCCTATCCGACGGCCCCGGAGCGGCGGGTGCTCGAGCCATTCTCGCTGCACATCCAGCCGGGCGAACACATCGCCTTCGTCGGTCCGTCCGGTTCCGGCAAAAGCACTCTGGCAAACTTGCTCCTCGGACTCTACGCCCCGGATGAAGGCCGGATCCTGATCGACGGCGTTCCGCAGTCGGAATGGGACATGCGGTGGATCCGACGCCAACTCGCCGTCGTCCTGCAGGACAGCATCCTGCTCTCGGGCACCGTGCGCGAGAACCTGCGCTTCGCGAAGGCCGACGCCACGGACGCGGAGATCCGCGAGGCGGCGCGCCAGGCCAACGCCGAGGAGTTCATCCAGCGTCTCCCGCAGGGCTACGACACCCTCGTCGGGGAGCGCGGCACCACCTTGTCCGGCGGCCAACGCCAACGCCTGGCGATCGCCCGCGCGGTGCTGCGGAATCCACCCGTCCTGATCCTCGATGAAGCGACGTCGGCGCTCGACTACGAGAGCGAGCGGCTCATTCAGGAGGCGATCGACCGCCTGTCCGCTGGACGGACGGTGATAACGATCGCCCACCGGTTGAGCACGATACGCAATGCCTCGCGCATCGTCGTCCTCGACGCCGGACGTCTGGTCGAGGAAGGCAACTTCACCTCCCTGCTGGCGCGCAACGGTGCCTTCGCGCGGCTTGTCGCCGCGCAGGAAGTCGCCCACGCTTCCCCTACTCCGGCCTCCCCCCTCCGCTCATGAAACGACTCGCCCTGCTTACCCTGGCCCTCGCCGGCCTCCTCCCCACCCTCCCGGCCCAGACCACCAGCCCGGGCCTGCGCGCGATACTCTCCGAAGCCGAATGGCGGCGCGCGGGGCTCGACCGCCTCACGCCCGACCAGATCGGAGTGATCGACGCCGCCCTGATCCGCCACTACCAGGGTTCCACTCAGGCGCTCAAGACGGAGTTGGAATCCGCCAAGCGCGAGATCGCCGCCGTGACGGAAGTGAAGCGGGAACGCACGCTGCTCGAGCGCTTCGGTCTGCCGATCCTGAGCGACGTCGACTGGCGCGAACTGCCGCCGCTCCGTGCGAAGGTCGTCGAATGGCAGACTGCCAACCGCTTCAAGCTCGACAACGGACAAGTCTGGGAGGGCCTTGAGCCCATCCCGTATGAACTCGCCGGCCAGGACGTGGAAATCACGGCGCGCCCGGCCGGTCGCTTCCAGCTGACCGTCGCCGGCCGCAGCACCGGGCTCCGGGTCATCCGCCTGCGCTGATCCTGTGATCACTCTCGCCAACGCCGAACTCGCGCTGCAAGTGCTCGATCCGGTCGCTGACCGGGAACGCCTGGGCAGCCGTTACTGCTGGGGCGGCTACATCTGGCAGGTGCTCGACGCGGCCGGTGCCCCGCTGGTCACGGGACCCGAATGGCCGAATCCGGCGCCCCGCCCCTTCAACGGTCAGGGTCTGCCTGAGTCATTCCGCTTCCGGCGACGCAGCGGCGAAGCGCTCACGTGGGACGGCCGCGAGGGCGTGCATCTTGGCGGCGGGCGAGTCGGACTCGACGCTAAGGGTGAGCCCATCGTGGTCGAGCCCTGCACGTGGGAGATCGAGCGCGGCGTGGATCGCCTCCACTTCCGGACCGCGCAACGCACGCACGGGTACGACACGGCGCTTGAACGCGAAGTCCGGCTCGAAGGCCGCACCGTCTGGTCATTCTCCCGACTCACCAACCGCGCCCCCCGGCCCCTGTCGCTGGAGTGGTTTCCACACCCGTTCTTCGCGCTCACCGACCGCCTGATCGAGGTGGAGGTGCCTCCCGCCTGCCGCCTCGCGGACAACCCGGGGTTCTCGCTGGAAGGACGTCGCTTGGCTTCCCGCAAACGCTTCGACGGCGACCGCGATGGGCACATGGACTTCCTGATCCTGCCGCCGGAGATCCCCGTCCGCGCGCGCCTCAGCCATCCCCGGCTGGAGTGGGTCGACTTTGTCACCAGCTACGCGCCGTCGGAGTGCCTGGTCTGGGGCAACGGCAACACCTTCTCGATCGAACCCTACCTCACCGCCGTGCTCGCGCCCGGCGAGACGCGGGAGTGGTGGGTCAGCACCGCGTTCGGCCCGGCCCGCCCGGCCTGACGCCGCCCGACGGGGCGCCCGCGGCGTCGCGAGCGTCCGCCCAACCAGGTCCGAGGTCAGTCGTCCTGCGGCCGCCAGCCCAGTTCATCCGCGAGGCCACGGAGGTCGATGAAGGAACTCAGGGGTTCATCGCCGGCGACGGGAACTTGCGGGAAGAAACGCTCGCGGATGCGCTCGATCGGCCAGTCGAGCCACGGGCGGGCACTGGCCGGAAGGAAACACCGGTAGCCGGAGCGCGGGCGCACGAGCGCCTGGTGGATGGCCCGGGCGGCATCGGCATACGTGCTCCACGCGAACGCCTCGTCGACCGGGACGTCGCGGTCCACGACCGTGATTCCGCGGGGGCGGGGCGCCGGGAACAGGGCCGGGAACCGAAAGGCAATCCCGGTGAATCCGTGGCAGTGCACGAAGTAACGCAGTTGCTCCTCCCCGAGGGCCTTGGACAGGGCGTAGGGGTTGGTCGGCGTGGCGGGGGAGTCACCGCTCAGCGGCAGCCCGGACAACCGGCTGGGGGCATCGTGCTGGGAGAACCGCTCCGACCGCATCGCCTGCACGGAGCTGGCGAAGATGAAGCGCCCCACCCCTCCCCGCCGCGCCCGCTCAAGCGCGTGGAAGTTCATGGTGACGTTGTCCGTGAAGACCATCCGGCCATCGAGACCGTAGGACGTGGCGTGGTTGGCGAGGTGCACGACCGCATCGCAGCCCGCCCACGCGTCGTCCACCACCGCCGCGGCGCGAAGGTCCTCGACGCGCAGGACGCCGGGAACGTCGGTCGCCGACACCACGTCGCTGGCCAGCACCTCGTGCCCCGCGGCGAGCAACTGCCGCCACGTCTCGCGGCCGAGCCGGCCGGCTGCTCCGGTCAGGACGATGCGCATGGCGAGGGGCGGGAGCTCAGGCGGGTCCGACCACGGCGACATCGTCGCTGTGGACGCCGCACCACACGGTGTCGCCGGCGTGGATGGCCTCGCGGAGCGCGCTCTCGTTGGCGACCAGCGCAGTCAGTCGCGTTCCGGATTCGGTTTGCAGATGCAACCGGTCAAGCGCCCCCTGGAACAGTTCGTCGGTCACGCGCGCGGTGAACCCCGCCGCGTCACCGATCGGCCGCTTGGAGACGAGGATCTTCTCGGGCCGCAGTGAGACCACTCCGCTGGTCCAGTCGGAGGGCCAGCGCTCCGCCGGAATCTCGACCTCCAGCCCCCCCTCGACCCGCAGCCGGACCGCGGCCGGGGTGCGGCTGAGCGCCTCGGCGCGGAGCAGGTTGGCCTCGCCGATGAAGTCGGCGACGAACGTCGTGCGCGGATGGTGATAGATGTCGGACGGCGAACCGATCTGCTCGACACGGCCGCGATTGAAGACGGCGATGCGGTCGCTCATGGTCAACGCCTCCTCCTGATCGTGGGTGACGAACACGAACGTCATGCCCAAGTGCCGCTGCAGGCGCTTCAGTTCCAGCTGCATTTGCTGGCGCAGTTTGGCGTCGAGGGCGGAGAGCGGCTCGTCGAGCAGAAGCACCTTCGGTCGCGGCACGATCGCGCGCGCGAGGGCGACGCGCTGGCGCTGTCCCCCGGAGAGTTCGTGGGGACGGCGGGCGGAGAAGCCGCCGAGGGCGACGAGATCGATGACCTCGCCGACCCGCCGCTCGATCTCGGCCGCCGGGACCTTCTGCATGCGCAGACCGAAGGCGATGTTCTCGGCGACCGTCAGGTGCGGGAACAAGGCGTAGCTCTGGAAGACCTGGTTGACGTTCCGGCGGTAGGGCGCGAGGTGGGTGACATCCTCGCCGTCGATCCGCAGTGCACCGCGGGTGGGCGTCTCGAATCCGGAAAGCATCCGCAGGAGGGTGGTCTTGCCGCAGCCCGAGGGTCCCAGCAACGTGAGGAATTCGCCGGCGGCGACGTCGAGACTGACACCGTCGACCGCGGTGAAGCTGCCGAAGCACTTGGTCACCTCACGGATTTCGATCACGGCGGCGGACGGCATGGCGGCGGTGCGGAAGGCTCACGGGCTGGCGGACGACCGGCGACGGCGGTGGGCGAGCGCGTAGGTGACGATGAACATCAAGGTGAACACGATGCCCAGGGCGGCGCCGAACGGGGCGTTCCGGGCGCGGAAGAACTGGTTCTGGATGACGTTGCCGATCAGCGGCACCTGAGCGCCCCCCATCAGGTCGGTGATCGCAAACATCCCGATCGCCGGGACGAACACCAGGAGAATGCCGGCGGCGATGCCCGGCCACGTCAGGGGAATGATCACCTCGGAAAACGCGCGGATCGGCCCGGCGCCGAGATCATGGGCGGCCTCGACCAGCGCGTTGTCCAGCTTCTCCGCGCTGCCGTAGATCGGCAGGATCATGAATGGCAGGTAGGCGTAGACGAGGCCGATGATGACGGCGGTGGGTGTGTAGAGGAGGGAAAGCGGTGCGGTCACCACACCCGAAAACTGCAGGAGCCCGTTCAGCAAGCCCTCCGTCTTGAGGATCGCGATCCACGCATACGTCCGGATCAGGAAACTCGTCCAAAAGGGAATCATCACGAGGAGGAGGAGCCGCTCGCGCAGCGGCGAACGCTGGCGCGCGATGAACCACGCCACCGGGTAACCCACGGCGACGCAGATCACGGTGGTGACGGCGGCGTAGCCCACGGAGCGGCCGAGGATGCGGAGGTAGATCGGGTCAAAGACGCGGGCGTAGTTTTCCCACGTGAAGTCGTAGATCACGCGGCCGAGATCGTCGCGCTGGCAGAAACTGTACACGGCGAGACCAGCGATCGGCACGACCACGAACAGCACCAGCCAGAGGCCGAGCGGGGCGAGCAGCAGCCATGCCATCACCCCCGCCCGGCGGCCGCCCGCCGGGGCGGGCGCGGTGTCGGACAGGGCGTGCATTGAGGACCGGTGCCGGGGACGTGACTCCCGCGGTCAGCGGGAATTCTTGAGGTCCGTGATCAACTCGTCGATCAAGGCCCCGGTCTCGCCGAGGTGGCGGAACGTATCGAACTTCCGGTTACCCGGCGGGTAGCTCGCCGGGTTGGCCAGTTGCTCGGCGGAGAGCAGGCGCCGCGCCGCGCCGTTCGGGTTGGTGTAGGGGAACTCGTCGGAGATCGCCTTGCTCACCTCCGGCCGGAGCAGGTAGTCGATGAAGCGGTGCGCGGCGTCGACGTTCTTCGCGCCCTCGGGGATCGCCATGACATCGATGAACTGGTGCGCCCCCTCCTTCGGGATGACATAGGCGAACTTCGGGTTCTCCGACCACAACCGGGCCGCCTCGCCGCCCCAGACGTAGCCGAGGTCCACGTCGCCGTTGAGCAGGGCCGTCTTGGGACTGTCGGAGTCGTACAGCTTGATGCGCTTCATCCACTGCGCGAGCAGCGGCCGCGCCTCGGCAAGGTTCTTCGCGTTGATCTCGTTGAGCGGATAACCGAGCACATAGAGGGCGGCGGTGACGAGTTCGCGGGCATCGTCGACCACCACGATGCGGCCGGCATGGCGGGGAGCGAAGAGGTCGGCGAGGCCGGTGACCGGTTCCTTGATGCGCTCGGTGTTCACGACGATTCCAACGGTGCTCACCATGTACGGCACGGTGTAGCGCTGCTCGGGGTCGTGCGGCAGGTTGAGGTACTCCGGCAGGAGGTTGCTCACTCCGGGCAGCTTGGCGCGATCCAGTGGCAGGAGCAGACGGTTCCGAATCAAGGCCTCGGCGATGTAGTCCGGCGGCTGGACCAAGTCGTAGGCCGTCCCGCCCGCCAGCAGCTTGGCGAGCATTTCCTCCCCGGAGGCGAAGGTCTCGTAGTTGATGCGGATCCCGGTCTCACGCGTGAATCCCCCGAGGACCGATTGCGGGAAGTACTCCGACCAAGCGAACAGGTTGATCTCTTTGTTGGCGGCACGGAGCGGCGCGAGCAGCAAAGCCAGCGCGGTGACGAGGACGGCGAGGGCGCGGGAACCGGGGAGCGGGATCATAGAAAAGGGTTCAGGGGGCGCGCCGTCCGAGTCGGCGCAGGTGTTCCGAGAAGAGGACGAAAGCGACCGTCGCGACGATGAACAGGACGGAGAGCGCGTTCAACATCGGGTTGAGCCCAACCTTGGCCATGCCGAACACGAGGAGCGGCAGCGTCGCCACCTGCGCGCTCGCGGTGAAGAAGGTCACAATGAGTTCGTCCAGCGAGAGGGTGAACGCCATCAGCGCGCCGGAGAGGATTGCCGGACGAAGGTAGGGTACGATGACGAGGAGGAAGGCTCTTACGGGGGTGGCGCCGAGATCCATCGCGGCCTCTTCCAATGCAGGATCCATGCCCTGCAACCGCGCCTGCACGGCAATGAGCACGAACGGGAAGCAGAAGGTGGTGTGGGCCACGATCACGGTGAGGAAACCCAGCTTCAGGCCGACGGTGGTGAACAGGACGAGGAGGCTGATCCCCATCACGATCTCGGGCATGATCATGGGCACCGCGATCAGGGTCTGGAGGGTGCGACCGAAGCGGTACCGGTAGCGGTGCAGCAGCCACGCTCCGACCGTGCCGAGCGCCACGGAGAGAACGGTCGTGCAGCCGGCGACGATGAGGCTGTTTTTCAACGCCCGCATTATGCGCGTGTCGTCCCAGAGCCGTCCGTACCAATCGAGGGTGAATCCCTCCCAGACGACGTTGAGCCGCGAGGCGTTGAACGAATACACCACCAGCACGAGGATCGGCAGGTAGAGGAAGAGGAAGACGACAACCGTCCACGCGCCCAGCCCCGCCTCCAGCAACCTCAGCCCCGACCAGCGGGCATGGAGCGGGGGCGGTGGAGGGATCGGTCGCATGCGTTCCTCCTTTCTCGCCGCCCACCCCCCCGAGGCAAGCGGGGAAACGCCCGGACGGTTACTTCAGCGCCGTGGCCAACGCCAATAACACCGCCGGATCCCCCGCCCGGAGACGCCGCACGTCCTCCGCGGAAAGGGACACCCCGAGGACGCGATCCGCCACGGCGGCGATGAGTTTCGAGGCGTCCAGCGCATCCGGAGTGCCCTCGAGCGCCACATCCAGCGAGAAGGGGACGTAGCCGAGGGCATCGCTGCCTCGCGAGAGGAGATTGATCCGCCGCAGGGCATCGGCGGACCGACCGCGCGCCGCTCCCGTCAGTTGCAGGGTCAAGGGGCGCTGCCAAAACGGAGCCCCCGGAGCCGCCTGCAACGCCCCCTGCCCGACGAACCGGAGTTCCGGGCTGGTGATCGTGAGATCGCGGAGTGCGGTCGACCAGTCCGAGGCGACCCCCGCATCGAGCGTGAGTTGATCGAAGCGAATTTCGCCGAGGAGGCGCAGCACGGCCTCCAACTCCCCCAGACGGACCGCGAACTGCTGGGTCCTCGCCGCTGCTCCGCCCAGCGCGGACGGCAAGCGGGCCCCGATCGCGTCGGCCAGCGCTCCCAGCGCACCCGCTTGATCGCTCCGGCGCTGCAATTGATCCTTCGCCGAGGCCACCGCCGCAACATAGCTGGCCGGCAAGGGTCGGAGGACGCCGCCCCGGCTCACCATCTGCAAATCGCCCCGGATTCCTCCGACCAGCTCACCCAGTGACTCGGCCCCGCCGACCAACCGCGACCGTAGGTCGAACCGGCCCTCCACCGCCGGGGTCCCACCCGCCGGGAGCACCGCCTGCAGAGCCGGACCCGCCTCAACGTCCCGCGCCGCCACGGTTCCATCCAGGACATACGCCACCCCCGCTCCCGGCGGGGCATAGGACACCTTTCCGGAGCCCTCGACGTTGCCGCCCGTGGCGAGGATCGCCTGAAGGGTCTCCACCACCACGGCCACCTGCTCAATCGAAACCGTGCCTCGCACCTCGCGGGCGACGAGTTCGGGCGACGAGATCACCTCTCCCAAGGCAAAGGCCACCTTGCCGGAAACGCCCTGCCACGCGGGACCGGACGGACCCGGCTGCGCGGCCGGCCCCGAGGCGGGCGCGGAGCCAGCCGCCCACGGCACCGCCAGCAACCGCAGGTCCGACACGAAAACCCGCTTCCCGGTGATCTGTCCGTCCACCGTCCAACCGCCCGTTCCGGCACTCGCCTGTCCGGCCACCACCAGATCGGTGACCCGCCCGGAAGCCTCCAGTCGAACGGGCATCCGCAGCGTGAGTCCACCGTTCGCCGCTTGGTCGATTCGCAGTTCCACGGACGCGTCCGGCAGCGCCGCGCCCGAGGCCTCGACCAAGCCGCTCGCCTTCAGGTCGAGAGCGGCCTGCCGCACCTCGCCTACGGTCGCCGACCCGGTCAACTGGACTTTGCCAGCCTTCAGGCGATCCGCCGCCGCCAAGAGTGGCTGCGCCAGAACGCCCGGCAGATCGAGGTCCAAGGTGCCGGTCAGCTTGAGAGCCTGACTCTCCCCCGCCGCCCGTCCGGCCCTCCCCGACCCCCGCGCCAGCACTGCTCCGCCGCCACGCACGACGGCGTCCGCCAACTCCGCTTGCCACCCGCGCGGCGTGAGATCAGCCGAGGGCCGGACCTCCAGTTGCACGTCGCGGAACGCGACCCCCTCGGGACGCAGGAGCGAGAAACGGGCAATGGCCAAAGGTTCGGTATTCCGCACCGCGATCCCGCCCGGAGACACCCGCAGACTCCACGCCCCCGTCGCATCTCCTCCCTCGATCCGCAGCGGCGGCAGCATGGGTTGAAAGACCGCCAGCGGCAACCCACGCAGGCGAAAGGCGACGAGGTCCTTGGTCGGATCCGCCGCCTCAACTTCGCCCGAAGCCGGGTTCCAGACGAACGGCTGGCGCAATTCCAGCCCGAACAACGGAGCCCGCTCCGCCGCCTCGGTCCGCAGTGCAAACACGCGGATGCGGTCCCCTTCCCGCGCCAGACCAAAGTCAGCTGCGAGACGCACCGGCCCCAGCGCGCCGAGTTCCGGGAACAGCCGCTCCCAGTGAGCCGTCTCCACGCCAGCCTTGCCCGTGACCTCGACCGCCGACAAGTCCGACGCCGCCGAGAACGTGGTGTCCAGTCGGAGGGCAAACTCCGGCAGGGCGCGGCCAGGCAGCGCCGGAGAAACGTCGCGATCGTTGAGCTCAAGGGTGAGCGTGCCTCGCAGCGGGGCGGTCGGCGCGGCGCGACCGGCCCGCATCTCCAGCCAAGGTGCCCCGGCACGCCGGACGACAAGGGAGTAGCGCTCCCCGGACGCGGAGCCGGTCAGCCGCTCGATCCCACCGACCACCGCCACCGCGTCGCCCGTCGGGAAGCCCGTGGCCTGCACGGAGAGGGTCCCGTCGCTCTGAACCGCCTCCAGCCGTGAGTCGGCACCTATGCGCAGGCCGACGCGGGACGCCCAGGAAACTCGATCCACGCCGCTCCCGCGCGAACCGGACGCCGTGAGATCGAGGAGCGCCTCCGCCCCGGCTCTCAGGCTGCCCCCCTTGACCTCGATGGTCAGGGTGCCGCGCTCGCCCGCCGCCAGGCTGCCCCGCACCTCGCCGCGGAGCGACAGTTGATCGATGGAGACTCCCTCGGGCAGTCGCCACGCATCCAAGAGCCCGCCGGCTCCGATGGACCCCGGCTCCCCCGCGCTCGACGGCCCGGACGGGTCGGGGGCGACGGTCGTCGCCGCCAGCACCCACCCCGCCCGAGCGCGCGGCACGGACGCCGTCACCGGCAGCGGCGCAGCGGGTGCCACACCCCACTCGACCACCCATCCCTCGGCGGCCAGTCGCCGGAGCGCGATCCGCCCGAGCAGCGCGGAAATGAGACTCCCCTCCACCTCCATCCGCGGAGCGGTGACGCGCAGGCCACCGCGCTGCAGCGTGAGTTGCGTCACGGTGCTGTGCGACAGGCCCACGTCCAGACGACCTACGGTCAAGCCGAGTTCGGGCCGCGCGGTGAGGACCCGCTGGGCCACGAACGTCTGGACCGCCGGGGTCAGGGCCAGACCCGCCAGCCCGGCGGCGAACGCGAGGACGGAAACGGCCACGGCGACGACGAGGCGCAGCCTCCGGCGACGCCGCGACGGCGCGGCGACCTCAGTATCGGGGGAACGCGGACGATCGGCCACGGGCGAAGGCCGGATCAGGAACCGGCGTTGAAGGGATCCGCCTGACCGATCGCCTTGCGGACCCGGGCGGCGGCGACGAGGTAGTTGTAGAAGGCGCGGAGCTGGTTGTTCCGCGCCTGCGTCAGATCGACCTGGCTGGAGAGCACGTCGAGTTGGGTGGCGGTGCCAGCGGCCTGCCGGACGGACGCGAGCCGGAGGGCCTCGGTGGCCTGCTCGACGACCCGGCGGGAGGCCTCGACCAGTTCGCCGGCCTCCTGCAGCAGGGACACCGCGCGCCGGACCTCCACCTCGATACCCAGCTCGGCCTCGCTGCGGGCGAGTTCGATCTGGGACAAAGCGGAGCGCGCCTGAACCACCCGGCCGGCGGTCGCGCGACCATCGAAGAGACTCCATTCGGATTGGATGCCGAGCAGCCAGCCATCGCGTGCATCGCTGAAACGATCGCTGCCCCCGGCCTTGCGCCACTGGTAGCTGCCGACGAGATCGACGGCGGGACGGGACCCGGCGCGCGCGATGTCGACGCCCTTGGCTCGGGCTTCGACCAGCTTGTCGAGGCGGGCCAATTCAGGGCGGGACGCGCGGGCGGTGGCGACGGCCGCAGCGGCTTCGTACTGCACCGGCTCGACCGCCAGTTCACCGACGATTTGCGGCGTGCGCAGCGCCGTGGCGGACCCATTGGCCTCGCCACCGATCAGCTGCACGACCTCGTCCAAGGACGTGCGGAACGCATTGCGGGCCTGAATAAGGGCCGGCTGGGCGTTCGCGACGGCGACCTCCGCGCGGAGCACCTCGAAGTTCGAGGCCGCGCCCGCCTCGTAGCGGTTGCGGGCGTTCTGGAGCTGTTCCTCCAGCAGGGCGATGGATTGCTCCTGCACCTTGATGCTCTCGCGGGCGAGCAGGACGTCGTAGAAGCGCGTGCGCACCGCCAGCAGCACCTCGTTGATGACCGCCTGCAGTTCAAGCACCGCCGCCTCGCGCGTCAGTCGGGCGCTCGCTGCAGCCCCCTGCACCGCGCCGCCGCTGTAGAGCGACTGGCGGGCCTGAATCTGGATCTGCCAGGCAGAGTTGTCCGCGGGGAACGACTGGGAAATGTCCGCATCGTTGCGCTGGTAAGCGGCCCCCACGCCGACGCTGGGAATTCCCCGCGCCGACACCTCGAGCACCACCCCGTCCTGCTGCTGGATCCGCTCTCGCGCCTGACGGATCGCGAAGCTGTTTTCGACGGCATAGACGACGGCGGTGCGGAGGTCGAGCGACTCCGGAAGCACGGAGGTCCGGCCGCCGGGGGCGGCGAGGGCACCCGGGGCAAGGCTGGCGCCGAGCGCGAGGGCGGCGACCCGAAGGAGACGGGAGGGCATGGGATTCAGGATGAAACAGGGTTGACCGTGGAGGCGAGGGACGGCGCCGGAGCCCGACGGGAGAAGTCTCGACCGATGAGCAGGTAGAAGACCGGGACGACGAAGAGCGTGAACAGCGTGCCGACGGCCATGCCGACGACGAGGACCCAGCCGATGCTGTTGCGGGCGGCGGCACCGGGGCCCTGCACGAAGATCAGCATCAGGTGACCGAAGACCGTGGCGGCGGACGTCATCAGCACCGGCCGCAGCCGCGTCGCCGCCGCGCGGCGGGTTGCTTCAAGCTTGGCCACTCCCTCGGCCTGCAGGCTGTTCGCAAACTCGACGATGAGGATGCCGTTCTTGGCGATGAGGCCCACCAGCGTGATGAGGCCGATCTGCGAGTAGATGTTGAGGGACGTCTTCCAGAGAAAGATCGGGATCAAGGCGCCAAACACCGCCAGCGGCACCGAACCGAGCAGGATGATGATGGGATCGCGGAAGCTGTTGAACTGCGCCGCGAGCACGAGGAAGATCAGCAGCACCGCCAGTGCGGCGGCCTTCCACAGGGCGGTGCCCTCGGTGCGGAGCTGCCGCGACTGGCCGCCGTAGTCGATGGAGTAGCCCGGCGGCAGGACCTCCGCCGCCTTCGCCTCAAGCTTCTTCAGCGCCTGGTCGATGCTCGGCCCGACACCGGTGATCTTGACCGAGTTGAGCTGCTGGAAACGATTCAGCGTCCGCGGCTGCACGTTCTCGCGCAGCGTTGCGATCGTGGACAGCGGGATGAGGCGTCCCTCGGGGCCGCGGACATGGTAGTTGAGGAGTTGGTCGGCGTTCAGCCGCTTCGCGCGTTCGACCTGCGGGATCACCCGGTAGCTGCGCCCATCGTTCACGAAGCGGTTCACGTAGCCGCCGCCGAGGAGCGAGCCCAGGTCGCGGGCGACATCGGTCAGGCTGAGGTTCATCGCCGCGACCCTGTCCTTGTCGATTTCGATCTCCACCTGCGGCAGGTCGAATTTGAGGTCGCTGTCGGCGAAGTAGAACGTCGGCTCCGCGTTCGGCGCGTTCGCCTCCGTGTTGGCGTACAGCACCAACTGGTCGGTGAACTCCAGCATCTGGCGGTGGTCGGCGGTCGAGCGCACCACGAACTCGATCGGGAACTGTCCGCCCGCCGGCAGGGGCTCGGGGGTGGTCAGGATGACGTTCATGCCGGCAATCTTGGCCGCGTCAGCCTGCAGCGACTGGTCGACCTCCAACGCGGTGCGGCGGCGCTCCGACCACGGCTTGAGCACGGCGCCGCCGAAGCCGAAATTCGCGCCCGTGACCTGGAAGGAGGTCTGGTACTCGGGGAACGACTCGAACATCGCCTGCACCTCGCCGGCGAAGAGGGAGTTCTGCTCGATGGTGGAGGTCGGGGACGGGAGCAGGATGCTGAAGACGACGCCCTGGTCCTCCTTCGGCGCCAGTTCACGCTGGGCGAACATCAGGAACGGCGCGCTCAACAGCGAGATCAACACCGCGAGCACGACGACCACCGGGACCCAGTGCTGCAGGACGCGGCCGATCAGCCGGTCGTACCACGACCGCAGGCGGTCGAACGAATGGTTCACGAAACCGGTCAGACCCCGCTCCTCCGCATCGCCGCCCCTGAGGAGTTGCGCGCTCATCATCGGCGAGAGCGTGAGCGCGACGAACCCGGAGACGGCCACCGCGCCGGCGAGGGTGAACGCGAACTCGCGGAACAAGGCGCCGGTCAACCCGCCCTGAAAACCGATCGGCGCATAGACCGCCGCCAGCGTGATCGTCATGGCGATGACCGGACCGACCAGCTCGCGGGCTCCGAGGATCGCGGCATCGAACGGAGTCTGGCCCTCGCGGACATGGCGCTCGACGTTTTCGACGACGACGATGGCGTCGTCGACGACGATGCCGACCGCGAGCACGATCGCGAGCAGGGTGAGCAGGTTCACCGTGAAACCGAAGGCCAGCATCAGCGCGAAGGCGCCGATCAGCGACAGCGGCATCGCGACCAGCGGGATCAGCACCGACCGCAACGAACCCATGAAAAGGAAGATCACGACGGCCACGATGAGCAGCGTCTCGGTCAGGGTGGTCACGATCTCCTTCAACGCGTCCTCGATGTAGCCGGTGGCGTCGTAGCCGATCTGGAGCTTGAGGGACGAAGGGAGGCGCGCCTCGATGCCCGGGAGGGCGGCGCGGACCCGCTTGATCACCTCCACGGTGGAATCCGTCGGCAGCACCCAGATGCCCATGAAGGTGGCCTTCTTGCCGCCGAACCGGACCTCCTCGTCGTAGCTCTCGGCGCCCATCGTGACCTCGGCGATGTCGGACAACCGAATGATGGCCCCGTTGCGCTCGGCGACGACGAGGTTCTCGAACTCATGGACGTTCTTGAGGTCGGTGTCCGCGACGAGCGTGACGCGCATCATCGAGCCGTTGGTGCTGCCGACGGCCGCGAGCGCGTTGTTTGCGGCGAGCGCCTGGCGCACTTGGGCGGGGCCGAGGCCCCGGGCCGCCAGTTCGTCGGGCTTGAGCCAGATGCGCATCGCGAACACCCGGCCGCCGAGCACGTCCGCACGCTGCACGCCCTTGATCGAGGACAGCTGCGGCTGCACGACGCGGGTGAGGTAATCGGTGATCTGGTTCTCCTCGAGATCGTCGGAGTAGAAACTCAGGTACATCGAGGCGAACTGGTTGTCGCTCGACTCGACGCTGATCGTCGGCGCCTCCGCCTCCGGAGGAAGTTCGCTGCGCACCTGGTCGATCTTGGAGCTGATCTGGGCGAGGGCCGCGTTGGTGTCGTAGTTGAGCCGGAGAAACACGTCGATCGTGCTCAGCCCGGCGCGGCTGTTCGACTCGATGTAGTCGATGCCGTCGGCGCTGGCGATGACGCGCTCCAACTGCGTCGTGATGTAGCCTCGCACGGTCTCGGCACTGGCGCCGAAGTACAGCGTGGTGACCTTGACCACCGCGCTGTCGCTGCGGGGGTACTGGCGGACATTGAGCCGGCTGTAGGACACGATGCCCACGACCAGGATCACGATGTTGACCACGAGCGCGATGACCGGCTTGCGGACGAAGAGATCGGTGAAGCGGGATTTCATGAACGCGGGACGTCCTCGGACAGGAAAGGCGTGAAGGGGCGGGCGGGCCGACTCAGGCGTTGTTCGGCCGCGGGGCCGGGTTGTTGGTCGGCTGCACGCGGTTGTTCACCCGGATGCGGAGTCCGTTGCGCAGCTTGAAGACGCCCGAAGTCGCCACCTCCTCACCGGGCTTGACCCCGGAGAGGATCGCGATCTGGTCCCCGCGCGTCGCTCCGAGGCGGACGAATTGCTGGCGGACGCCGAGGTACTCCTGGCCGGTCTCGTCCTTCATCTTCTCGATCACGAAGACGGAGTTGCCGTAGGAGGCGTAGGACACGGCGGTCGCGGGCAGCACCACCACCGGGGCGTTCTCCGGCAATTCGATCGCCGCGCGCGCAAACATGCCGGCGCGAAGGAGATCTTCCGGATTGGCCACGGTGGCCTGCACAGCGATGTTCCGCGACGACGGGTCAACACCCGGGTCGATGGCCGTGAGCGTTCCGGTGAACGGTCGATCCGGATACGCATCCACCCGCACCTGCACCGTCTGGCCGACGGCCAACTGCGGCAGGTGACGCTGCGGGATGCTGAAGTCGACGAACATCGGATCCAGCCGCTGCAGCGGCAGCAGTCGCGCCCCGCGGCCGACGTATTGCCCAACATTGACCGAGCGGATGCCCACGCGGCCCGCGAAGGGGGCCCGGATGACTTTCTTGTTGAGCAGCGCCTGCAGCGCCGCCACATCCGCATCCGCCTGATTCACCCGGGCCGTCGCGGCATCGAGCTCCGCCTGGCTGATCGAATTCTTGACCCGCAATTCCGCCGCCCGGTCGCGCTCCAGGCGCGCAATCGCCTGCCGCGCCGCCGCCGCCGCGAGTTGGGCGGTCTCCACGGACGTGTCGAGTTCGATGAGGACCTGGCCCGCCTGCACCGCCGCACCATTGTCGACCGCGATGCGCACCACGGTGCCCTCGGCGTCCGCCGCGACCGTGACGCCTTCGACCGGAGCGAGGGTCGCGATCGCGTCGATCGTCGGCCGCCACACCGCGGTCTCCGCCCGGATCGAGGTCACGGCCGGCGCCGGCATGTCGCGCGGCATGGCTGACATCTCGCGGATCTGCGCGACCTTCACGGCACCGAGCGACACCACCAGCGCCGCGAATCCGGCGAGAGCGAGGATGAATCGTTTGATCATGGGACAGAGGAAGAGGAGGGAATGGCCGGTGCCGGGGAAGCAGGAGTCGCACCGGGCGCGCCGGAACACGGCGATGCAGAGACTTCCGCGCCCCGGACGAGTTTGGCGAGCAGGGCCACGAGCGTGCGGCGCTCGCTCTCATCGAGCGGGGCCACCAGCGCCCCCATGCGTCGAAAGTAGGCCGGCAGCACTTGCGTGAGGAAGGATTCGCCCGCCGCCGTCAGCACCACCGGCGTCATCCGCCGATCGTTGGCATCCGGCTCCCGGCGCACGAGGCCATCCCGCTCCAAGGTATCGATCAGCCCCGTCATCGTGGCTCGGGTCACGCCCGACCGCTCCGCCAATTCCGCCGGGGTCAGCAAGCCACAGCCCCCATCCCGGCTCCGCATCAAGAGCATGAGCACGGTGAACCGACCGGCGCTGATTCCATGCGCCTCCAGCGGCTCACCACAGCAGCGGAAAGCCTCGTCGCCAGCCCGGAGAAGATTCAGATACACCTCGCAGGCCGAGGGATCCAACTCCGGGAAACGCCGCGCGCCGTCCAGGAGGCACTCGTAGCGCGGCAAGTCTCGGAGCAGCAGCATCGGCATGGAGAACGCGGGGGAGGTCAGGCGGTTTCAGAAAAAGGCCCCCAGGCGGACACCAAGCGTCGCCGGGAACCCGGAACAGAAGGAAATTAGGGGGCTAACTATCAGCCGCCTAACCACGAAAAAGCAAGCCCGAGCCGGGAGACAAAAGCTGCCCCGGCGACACCCCTGATCTGCGGCACAGCTCGGGTTGGGTCGCCGGAGTCACGCCGGTTCCGAGGCCGCGCCCTCAGGGGAGGGCGCGGACGGCCTCGACGATGGCCTCGACGGTGACTCCGAGTTCCTTGAACACGGTAGCGCCCGGTGCGCTGAGTCCAAATCGGTTGATGCCGATGGCCTTGCCATCGAGACCGACCAGACCGGACCAGAGGCCGGTGACTCCGGCCTCGATCGACACGCGGCGGCGGATGGCGGACGGCAGGACGGCTTCGCGGACGTCCGGGGACTGGCGGGCGAAACGTTCCATGGACGGGACGGAGACGACTCGCACCCCGGCGCCCAGTTGCTGGGCGGCCGCCAAGGCCAGTTGCAGCTCGGAGCCACTGGCAAGCAGGATGGTCGTCAACGGTCCGTCCTCCCGACGGGCGATGTAGGCACCCTGGAGTGCGCCCTCCCGACGGGTCGCAACCGGGATGTCGTTCAACTTCGGAAGCACCTGCCGGGTCAGGGCGAGGAGGGTCGGACCGTCGGTGCGGGAGAGCGCGGCCGCGAAGGCTCCGGCAGTTTCCTCCGGATCGGCGGGCCGGATCACATCGAGCCCGGGGATCAAACGCAGCGCGGACACGGTTTCGATCGGTTGGTGCGTCGGACCATCCTCGCCGACGCCGATGGAGTCGTGGGTGTAGATGTAGACGACCGGGAGCTTCGCCAACGCGGCGAGGCGCATCGACGGGCGCGAGTAGTCCGCGAAGACGAGGAAGGTGGCGATCGACGGACGGAACAGGCCGTCATAGGCGACGCCATTTGCGATGGCGGCCATGGCGTGCTCGCGGATGCCGAAGCGGATGTTGCGTCCGGTCCGGGTGGCGGGCTCGAAGTCGGGCGAATCAGAGATGTGGTTGAGGGTCGACCCGTAGAGGTCGGCGCTGCCCCCGATCAGCAGCGGCAGGGCGGCCGCGAGCGGCTGCAGCACGGCCTTGCCAGCGGCGCGGGTGGCGAGCTTTGAGTCAGCCGGGAACGCCGGCACGGCGGCGAGCAGTCCGGCGGCATCGGGAGAGGCGCTGGCCCGGTCGAGCAACTCGGCCTTCGCCGGGTTGGCCTCGCGCCAGGCCCGGTAGGTCTTGTGCCAGCGGTTGCACTGCCGGATCAGGCGCGCCTTGTGGGACGCGAAGTAGGCCCGGACCTCCTCGCTGACGAAGAAGTGCTGGTCGCCGGGAAGGCCGAGCGTGGCCTTGGCGCGGTCGATGAACTTCGCCCCACCCTCGCCGTGTCCCTTCGCGGTGCCTTGGACCTCCGCGATGCCTTTTCCGATGATGGTCTTGGCGATGATCAGTTGGGGGCGGCCCGTCTTGGCGCGCTTCGCCTTGGACACCGCCTTGAGGACGGCCGTCAGGTCGTGGCCGTCGATCGTCTGCACGTCCCACTTGAGCGCCTTGAACCGCAGCGCGGTGTTGTCGCTCTGCGTCTTGTCCGCCATCGCGTCGAGCGTCACCTCGTTCGCGTCATAGATCAGGATGAGGTTGTCGAGCCCCTGATGGCCGGCGAACGCGACGGCCTCGAGGGCGACGCCCTCCTGCATGCAGCCATCGCCAGCGAGGGCGATGACGTGATGGTCGAAGATCGTGTGCTCCGGCGTGTTGAAGTGGGCCTCGGCCATCTTGGCGGAGACGGCCATGCCGACGGCGTTGCCGACGCCCTGACCCAGCGGACCGGTGGTGGCCTCGACCCCGGGGGTCTCAAGGAATTCCGGATGGCCCGGCGTCTTGCTGTGCAGCTTGCGGAACGCCTTCAGATCGTCCAGCGAGACGTCATAGCCGCTCAAGTGCAGCCACGCGTACAGGAACATGGAGCCGTGGCCGGCGGACAGCACGAAGCGATCACGATTGATCCAGCGGGGACGATCCGGGTTGTGCTGGAGGGCGTGCCCGTACAGCACGGCGCCGATCTCCGCCGCACCAAGCGGCAGGCCGAGGTGGCCGGACTGGCAGGCGTGGACGGCGTCCATCGCGAGTCCCCGGGCCTGATTGGCGGCGCGGGAGAGAAGCTGGGTTTGCAGGATCATGGTGCGGTGAAGTGGAGGTCGAACCTCGGTGGGTGGATCCGGACGGAAAGCGTCGATTCAATGCCGGTGAGCATGAAAAAAGCGAGCCAGCGTTGGCTCGCTCTTGCCACCCCGGCGGGAACCGCCGGGCGACCGGGACATCGCGGAATGCGTCAGGCCGTCGCCGCGGCCGGGGACTCGGCCTTCTCGTCGTAGGCCTTGCGCTTGACCGCCATGGCGGCCTTGCCCTGCCGGTCGCGCAGGTAGTAGAGGCGGGCGCGCATCGGCTCCGACTCCTTCTCAATTTCAATCCGCTCCACGTTGGGGGAATTGACCGGGAAGACGCGCTCAACGCCCTCGCCGTAGCTGATGCGGCGAACGGTGAAGGTCTCGTGGATGCCGCTGCCCTTCAGGGCAATGACCACGCCCGCAAAGACTTGCACGCGCTCCTTGTCACCCTCGCGCACCTTCGTGTGCACGCGGACACCATCGCCGACCTTGAACGGCGGACGGTCTTTCTTCACCTGGGACGCGGTGACTTCCTTGATGATCGGGTTCATGGCTGGCCTTTCGTTGATGCGAGTAAATCGGGACGGACTTGACGGGTTTTCTCCTCTTGCCGCGCACGCCGCCATTTTTCGATTTCAGCATGGTTACCGGAAAGAAGGACTTCCGGCACGGACATGCCTCGGAATTCGGCGGGACGCGTGTATTGAGGAAAGTCGAGCAACTTGTTGGTGAAGGATTCGTGCGTCAATGACTTTTCCTCACCCAGGACGCCGGGGATGAAACGGCTCAACGCATCGATCACCACCGCAGCCGGCAGGGTGCCATTGGTCAGCACGTAGTCGCCGATGGAGATCTCCTGGTCAATGAGGCGATCACGGATGCGTTGGTCGATGCCCTCGTAGTGCCCGCTCAACAGCACAAGGTGCTGCTCGTGACTCAGCGACTCAGCGAGCGTGGGCGAGAGCGGTACCCCGTCGGGCGTCAGGTAGACGCGTTTCGACTCGGGCCGCTGCAGCGCTTCGAAGGCGGAGAAGACCGGCTCCGGCTTCAGCACCATCCCCGCCCCGCCGCCAAACGGGCGGTCATCCGCGGTCCGATGGCGATCCGTCGTCCACTGGCGCAGATCGTGGACCTTGACGGTAAAGAGACCGCGCTCGACCGCCTTGCCCACGATGCTCTCGCTCAGGAACCCTTCCAGCATACGCGGGAAGAGGGTGAGGACGTCGATGTGCAAGGCCATGGCGGGAAAAGAAAAGGCCCCGGCGTGAACCGAGGCCGAGGAATCTGACGGGGCTGCACCCGGGACCGGGGGGCGGAGGCGGGGCCGCGCTTAGGCGGCCGAAGCGACGCCACCCGACTTGCGGGCGCGCTTGATCAGGGAGTTCACCGTCTCGGACGGCTTGGCACCCTTGCTGATCCAGTAATCGGCACGATCCACCTTCAGCGTCAGCGCATCGGCGGCCTTGGAGCGGGGCGAGTACGTCCCCAGCATCTCGACGGCACGACCGTCGCGGCGCGAGCGCGCCTCGGCGACGACCACGTGATAGATCGGCTGATGGATGGCGCCGATGCGGGAGAGACGAATGGTGAGAGCCATGGGAACGAAGAAGGAAACGCGGAAGGAGTCTGGAAAAGCGGAGGAGTGGACGGGCCGACAAATGGCTTGTCAAGCCCTGACTCCCACCGCTCTTCTACCCCCTTATGCTCAAAGCCGGAATCGTCGGACTGCCCAACGTCGGCAAGTCGACCCTTTTCAACGCCCTCACCCGCTCCCGCAAGGCCGAAGCGGCGAACTATCCTTTCTGCACGATCGACCCGAACGTCGGCGTCGTCTCGGTCCCCGATGACCGCCTGTTCGTGCTGCAAAAGATTGCCAAGACCAGCGTGGTGATTCCGGCGGCGATCGAATTCGTCGACATCGCCGGGCTGGTCGCCGGGGCCAGCAAGGGCGAGGGGCTGGGCAACCAGTTCCTAGCCAACATCCGCGAGACGGACGCGATCGTGCACGTCGTTCGGTGCTTCGAGGACCCGGACGTCATTCACACCATGGGTGCGGTGGATCCGGTGCGCGACATCGAGGTGATCACCACGGAACTGATCCTTGCGGACCTCGACGCCGTCACGAAGCGCATGGAGAAGTCGCAGAAGAAAGCGAAGAGCGGCGACAAGGAGGCTCAGGCGGAGATGGTCCTGCTGGAGCGCCTCTCCCCTCACCTCAACCAGAACCTCCCGGCCAACGTGCTGCCGTGCACGGACGAGGAGAAGCGCCTGCTCCAACTGTTCCAGCTGCTCAGCGCCAAGCCGGTGCTCTACGCCTGCAACGTGGCCGAGAGCGAGTTGGCCACGGCGGAGCAAAATCCGTTCGTCCAGCAAGTCGCCGCGTACGTGAAGGCGCACCACGACGCCGCCTACGTGCCGATCAGTGCCCGCATCGAGGCGGAACTGATCGACCTTGCGCCCGACGAAGCCAAGGCGTTCCTGAAGGATCTCGGAGTCGATGACTCCGGCGTTTCCCAACTGATCCGCGCCAGCTACGCCCTGCTTGGACTGCAGACCTATTTCACCGCGGGCGAGAAGGAAGTGCGGGCTTGGACGATCAAGAAAGGCTGGAAGGCGCCGCAGGCCGCCGGCGTCATCCACACCGACTTCGAGAAGGGCTTCATCAAGGCGGAGGTCGTGTCCTACGACGACCTCGCCCGCCTCGGCAGCACCGCCGCCGCCCGCGAGGCCGGCCGATATCGGTTGGAGGGCCGCGACTACGTGTTCGCCGATGGCGACGTCGCGCTGTTCCGCTTCAACAACTGAGCGGCGCCCCGTCGTCGACAGCAGGCGCGCCACGCGCTCGGCCGCCGCGCCGCTCCGCCTCAACCCGGAGCGGGGCGCCCGACGCGATCGACCGCTCGGTCTGACCGCCTCGGCTCAGGGCGCCGCGCCAGCGGGAGCGAGCATGCCGGCGGTCTTTCCCACGCCCGCCACCTGAGGGGGCTCGCTCAGGCGCCCGTCGGAGCCCTCGACGATCTGCACCTTCCCCACGCCTGCCACCGGCGGGGGCTGGCTCAGAGCACCGTGCCGCTGGGCACGGTGACGCCCTTCGGGACCACGAGGACGCCGTCGCGGATCACGATGCCGTGCGGGTAATTTCCGTCGGCCTTGCCCGCGGGCGACAGGCGGACGTTGTCGCCAATGCGCGCGTTCTTGTCGATGATCGCGTGGTGAATGACGCAGTTGCGCCCCACGCCGAGGTGCGGGATGCCCCGGGCCTCGTTGGCAGCCAACTCGGCATCCGTCTCGTAGAAGTCAGCACCCATCACGATCACATCCTCCATCTGCGTTCCGTGACCCAGGAACGCGCGGATGCCCAGGACGCAGCGGTGGAGCTTGCAGTCCGTGACGATCGAACCGTCGCCGATGACCACGTGGTCGATCTCGCAGCGGTTGATCTTGGAGGCCGGCAGGAAGCGCGCCGACGTGTAGATCGGGGCCTCCTGGTCGTAGAAGTTGAACGGAGGCAGCGGGTGCGCGAGTTGCAGGTTCGCCTCGAAGAAGGCCTTCACCGTTCCGATGTCCTCCCAGTAGCCCTCGAAGACATGAGCGAAGAGTCGCTTCCGGCCAAGCAGGCTGGGAATGACCTCCTTGCCGAAGTCGGTCATGGTGTTGTCGAGCGCCTCGGCCAGCGCGGTGCGATTGAACACGTAGATGCCCATCGACGCGAGGCAGTGCTGCTCACCTCCCCCGGAACGAAGTGTCGCCTCACGGGCCGGGCTCAGCGCCAGTTGCCGGATGACGGCCGGATCCTTCGGCTTTTCGACGAAGCCGTTGATCTCCAGACGCTCATCCACGCGCATCACGCCGAGACCCTCGACCTTGTTCAGCGGGACCGGGATCGCCGCGATCGTGACATCGGCGCCGTTGGCCACGTGATCCTCGAGGATCTTGCGGTAATCCATCCGGTAGAGTTGGTCGCCGGAGAGGATGAGCACGAGGTCGTGCTTGGAATTGCGGAAGTGCACGAGGTTGCGGCGCACCGCGTCGGCCGTGCCCTGGTACCAGTCCGCGCTCTTCTCCGTCTGTTCGGCGGAGAGGATGTCGACGAACCCGCCACCGAAGACGTCGAAGTTGTACGTCGCCTGCACGTGGCGGTGCAGCGACGCCGTGTTGAACTGCGTGAGCAGGAACACGCGGTTGATGCCCGAATTGATGCAGTTGCTGATCGGGATGTCGACCAGCCGGTACTTGCCGGCCAACGGCACCGCCGGCTTGCACCGCTCCATCGTCAGCGGGTGCAGACGCGTGCCGCGTCCGCCCCCCATGATCACCGCGAGAACCCGTTTTTCGATGGTCGTAGGCATGCTGTCTCTAGTCTTGCGACAGGATTCCGCGGCGGGGTATTTTCGCCAGACTAAAAACGACGACCACCGCCGGCCGGCGGGTCAGTCGATCCCTCCGGATCGCCCAACCCACCCACCGTTCAGCTTCGCGCCCTCGATGAATATCTTTCCGGACCGTGACACTTTCCTCCGCCTCGCCTCGCAGGGCAACGTGATCCCGGTCTACGCGGACCTGATGGCTGACTTCGAGACCCCGGTCTCGGCCTACGCCAAGCTGCGCGCCGCCGGCCCCTCCTACCTGCTCGAGTCCGTCGAGGGCGGCGAACATCTCTCCCGCTACAGCTTCATCGGCTGCCGCCCGCGCAAGGTCCTGGCGTGCGGACCCGACACGACGGAGATCCGCGAGAATGGCCAGGCCACGCGCATCGTCACCACCCCGGCCGATCCGCTCACGCTGCTTGAGCGGGAGATGAGCGGCTACCGGCCGGTCAGCCTGCCCGGCCTGCCGCGCTTCACCGGCGGCGCCGTCGGCTTCATTGGCTACGAGTACGTGACCCGCATCGAGCCCACCGTCCCCGCGGCCCCGAGGGACGAACTGGGGCTGCCGATGCTGTACTTCATGTTTTCGGATTCGCTGCTGATCTTCGATCGCGCGAAACAGACCCTGCGGCTGTGCGTGAACGCCCACCTCGGCGGCGATCCCTCCGCCGCCTACAACGCCGCGGTCAACGAACTGGGCCACCTCTTCTCGCTTCTGCGCGAGCCGCGCGAACTGGCCCCCGCCCCGCTCATCGATCCCGGTCCGATCGCGGTGCCGAAGGGCAACTTCACCCAGGAGCGGTTTTGCCAGGCCGTCGAGGACGGCAAGGAATTCATCCGCTCCGGCGACATCATCCAGTTCGTCCCGTCCCAGCGCTTCTCCACGCCGTTTTCCCAGTCGCCCCTCGACCTGTACCGGGCCCTCCGCACGGTCAACCCGTCGCCGTACATGTTCATCCTCGACACCGGTGACTTCGCGGTCGTCGGCGCCTCGCCCGAGGTCCACGTCCGCCTCACCGATGGCCGCGTCGAGAACCGGCCCATCGCAGGCACCCGCCGCCGCGGAGCCACGCCGGCGGACGACGCCGTCCTCGAGGCCGAACTGCTCGCGGACGAAAAGGAACGGGCCGAGCATCTCATGCTCGTTGACCTCGCCCGCAACGACATCGGCCGCGTGTGCCGCTTCGGCAGCGTGACCGTCCCGGAAATGATGGTGGTCGAGCGCTATTCCCACGTGATGCACATCGTGTCCCAGGTGGAGGGCACGATCGACGCGGGAAGGACGGCCTACGACCTCATGCGCGCCACGTTCCCCGCCGGCACCGTGTCCGGCGCACCGAAGATCCGCGCGATGCAGATCATCGCTGCCACCGAGCCCGTCCAGCGGGGTTTCTACGCCGGCGCCCTCGGCTACTTCGGGTACGACGGCAACCTCGATTCCTGCATCATGCTGCGCACATCGCTCATCAAGGACGGGCGCATCCATATCCAGTCCGGTGCCGGCGTGGTGGCCGACAGCGTCCCTCTCTCCGAGTACCAAGAGACCATCAGCAAGGCCTCCGCCCTCTTCAAGGCCGTGGCGATCGCTGAGCGACTGGCCCGCGCCTGAGCGCTCCGCGCAAGGAGGGCGGCTCAAAAGCTGCCCCCATGCCGTCCCCGAAGGCGCGAGTCGGCGTGCCTTCCCGCCTGTGCCGATGCGTCCCAAGCGCGGCGTGTCGCTTGCCTAGGTGTGCCACATTGGCGCAGCGATTTCTGCATCCGCTGCATCCGGACCAAGGGGTTGCGCGTTCTTTAACCGTGGCGCGCTTTCCGCTGGGAGAGTGTTCCACTGTCCTCCCGGGAACTCTCCACCCTTCCCGTCGGTCACAACTCCTCACTATCGCACGTCATGGCCCTTCATTCAACCTCCCCCCGCAAGTTTGCCGACGACGATCTCGAAGCCCCGGCCGTCGCCACGCTCGCTCCGGAACGTCCGGCCGCGACCCCGGATGCCCCGCCGTCGTTCCTTGAGAAAGCCGAACCGGCCGCCCGCGAATACGTGGGGCCTTCGGACCGGAGCAGCCTGCAACTCTACCTCCAGGAAATCGGCAAGACTCCCCTCCTGACCATCGAGGAGGAGATCACCCTCGCGAAGCGCATCCGCCGCGGCGACAAGGCCGCCCGCGACCACATGATTTCGGCCAACCTGCGTCTCGTCGTGAAGATCGCGATGGACTACAAGGATTTCGGCCTGCCCCTCCTCGACCTCATCAGCGAGGGCAACCTCGGGCTGATCAAGGCCGTCGAGCGCTTCGATCCCCGCAAGGGCGGCAAGCTCTCCACCTACGCCGCGTGGTGGATCAAGCAGTCGATCAAGCGCGCCCTCGCCAACCAAAGCAAAACCATCCGGCTCCCGGTCCATCTCGTCGACAAGATCGCCAAGATGCGCCGCACCGCCATGGCCCTCTCGGAGGAACTCGGGCGCGAGCCGACGGATGAAGAGTTGGCCATGGAGCTTCAGATCCCGACGAGCAAGGTGGCGCACCTCAAGTCGGTCAGCGTCCGCCCGACCTCCCTCGACGCCCCAATCGGCGAGGAAGGCGACTCCGCCACCTTCGGCGACATCGTCGGCGACGAGAACATGGTCAACCCGCTGGACGCCCTCAAGGAACGCTCCCAGAATTCGGACCTGCGGGCCATGCTCGACGCGCTGGAACCACGCGAGGCGGAGATCATCCGACTGCGCTTTGGTTTCGACGGCTACGACGAGATGACCCTCGAGGAGGTGGGCCGCAAATTCAAGGTCACCCGCGAGCGGATCCGCCAACTCCAGAACATCGCCCTCTCGAAGATCCGCAAGGCCATCGCCAAGAACGAGGCCCAGCGTACCGTGGACGAGATCGAAATCGATGAGCGCCAGCGCAAGCGGATGGAAGTGATCAAGGAGTTCATCGAGTCAAAGTCCGTCGCCCCGATCCCCGGCTTGAGTCGGAACTGAGCCCCGATCGCGACGGTCCGGGCGATACTGCAGCACCCACTCTCCTCTTCGATCTTTCTTGCTTCTCGCCCATCGGCGCTCGCGCCGGTGGGCGTTTCTTTGCCCCGACGGGCCGACGCCCCAACCGGGCGTGCGCGGAGTCGTCGGGACCGGGCACGTGCTCGCGGCAGTCGCACTTCCACGCCGCGCCGGACAAGCAAAAGCGCCTGCCCCTTGCGGGACAGGCGCTGGAAAACGAGGCCTCGTCACCGAGGCCGCGGTCGTGGTCGGGCTTACTTGCGCTGAGCCTCGTCGAGGATGTCGCCGAGGTTCATCATGTCGTTGCCCGAGCCCTGACGGTTGAGTGCGTCGTAGCTCGCCGTCTCGGCCGCCAGTTGGTCCGACGAGTAGTTCGCGGCCTTGATCGAGAGACCGAGACGACGCTCGTCGCGGTCGATCTTGATCACGCGGGCCGTGACGACCTGGTCGGGCTTGAGGACGTCCTTCACCTTGTCGATGCGGTCCTCGCTGATCTGCGAGATATGGACGAGGCCGTCGATGTTGTCCTTGAGCTCCACGAAGGCGCCGAAGGAGGTGATCTTGGTGACCTTGCCTTGGACGACGTCGCCGATCTTGAAGAACGAGTCGATGTCGGTCCACGGATCGATCGCCAGCTGCTTCATGCCGAGGCTGATGCGCTGCTGCGACGGATCGACGTCGAGAACGATCGCGTCCACTTCGTCGCCCTTCTTGAGCACTTCGGTCGGGTGATTGACCTTGCGCGTCCACGACATGTCGGAGACGTGCACCATGCCGTCGATGCCTTCCTCGAGCTCGATGAAGGCGCCGTAGGTGGTCATGTTGCGGACCTTGCCGCGGACGCGGGCGCCGATCGGGTAATTGTGGCGAACCATGTCCCACGGATTCGGCTCCAGCTGGCGGAGGCCGAGTGAGATCTTCTGGTCATCCTTCTGGATGCCGAGGACCACCGCATCGAGCTCCTGACCGACCTTGAGCAGTTCGGACGGCTTGGTGATGCGCTTCGTCCAGGACAACTCGGTGATGTGGACGAGGCCTTCAACGCCGGGCTCGATCTCGATGAACGCACCGTACGGGACGAGGTTGACGACCTTGCCGTGGACCTTCGCGCCGACCGGGTACTTGTGCTCGATGTCGTCCCAGGGATTCTTCGTGGTCTGCTTGAGGCCGAGGGAAACACGTTCCTTCTCGCGGTTGACCTCGATGATCATGACCTGAACCTCTTCGCCCTGCTTCACCATCTCGGACGGGTGAGCGATGCGGCCCCAGCTCATGTCGGTGATGTGCAGCAGGCCGTCCATGCCGTCGAGGTCGATGAACGCGCCGAAGTCGGTGATGTTCTTGACCACGCCCTTGCGGACCTGGCCCGGCTGGATCGAGTCCAGCAGGTTGCGACGCTTGCTCGTGCGCTGCTCTTCGATGAGTTCGCGGCGCGAGAGAACGATGTTCTTCCGGTCGAGGTTGATCTTGAGAACCTTGAAGTCGTAGGTCTGGCCGACGTACTGGTCGAGGTTCTTGGGGGGCTGGATGTCGATGTGCGACGCCGGCAGGAACGAGTCCACGCCGATGTTCACGATCAGGCCGCCCTTGACCTTGGCGCGGACACGGCCGGAAGCCACGGAGCCCTCAGGAAAGCGAGTGAGGATGTTGTCCCAGTTCTTCTTCTGCTCGGCCTTGTCGAAGGAAACGACCGGATTGCCGTTCTTGTCCTCGAGCTTCTCGAGGAGGACATCGATCGTCGAACCGATCTGGAGTTCGCCGAGATCGACGAATTCATTGGCGGGGATGACCGCCTCCGCCTTGGCGCCGATGTCGACGATGACGTCGTTCTGGCGGATTTCGGTGATGACGCCGGGAATGATGGCGCCTTCCTTGAGCAGCCCGAGCGAGGTCTGGGCCAACAGTTCTTCCATTACTGAACTCATGTGCAAAAACGACGGGGCGACGCGTGTTCCAAGACGTCGAACCATCGCGGGGTCCGTGAGGACCGTGGGTTGAAGGTTAGTGACTGACGGGCCAGCGGGAACGGTGCGGCGGACGCTGACCAGAACCAAACGATGCCGCGAAGGGTCAGAATCGCCCCGATCCGGCGGATGAAGCAAGCGGAATCGGCCCGCCAGCCAGTCCAGCCGCGTTCCCGCTCATTCCCCACAGACTCTCTTTCGTCAGGCCGCCCCCACCGGCTCACCAGGTGGTTTCATGCAACGCACCATTCGGTGGTTCTCCGAGATCGGGCTAGCCGACCTCGCGCTCGTCGGCGGCAAGAACGCCTCGCTGGGCGAAATGTACCGTGAGCTCACGGCCCAGGGAATCCGGGTCCCCAATGGGTTCGCCGATCACCTCGGACGGCTACCGGGCCTTCCTCGCCCAAGGCGACCTCGCCGTGCGCCTGCGCCGCGAACTCGAGGGGTTGGATAACCATGATATCGCAAACCTTCAGCAACGGGGTGTCGCCGTGCGGCGTGCGTTGTTGGAGACTCCCCTCCCCGACGACCTTGCCGCGGAAATTCTCGACGCGTACCGGGAACTCGGGGGGCAGCGCCCGGACCTCGCCGTGGCCGTCCGCAGCAGTGCCACGGCCGAGGACCTGCCGGAGGCCAGTTTCGCGGGCCAGCAGGAGTCCTTCCTGAACATCCGGGGTGAGGGCGCCCTGCTGGAGTCCAGCCGGCGCTGCTTCGCCTCCCTCTTCAAGGACCGCTCGATCTCTTACCGTGGATCCTTCAACCCCTCGTCGATGCGCCGGAACAGGACCTCGTAGAGCGGGCTGTCCTTGAGTCCGTTCTCGGTGGCGTGACCCGGGCCGCGGTCAAAGGTGTCCTCGAGGACCTCGGTGAACAGCGCGCGCACGCGGGCTTCGTCGCCGTAGGGGGAAATCTCGAGTTGCAGGCGGATCTGCCGGCTGGCGGCGAGGTCCTGGCCCGTCTGCAGTCCGCCAAAGGCCTCGATCTTGCCCTGCGCCGTGCCGGCGCGGTCGATGCGGAAGCCCATCGCGATGACCGCCCGCCGCGCGGCCTCAAAGGTAGCCCGGGCATCGCCCGTGAACGCGCGCTCGCGGTACTGGGGGCCGGCAAACTTCTCGCGCACGCCCTCGCGGATGTCGGAGCGCACCGACTCGCAGCCCGGGGAAACGAGAAGCGAGGCACCAGCGACACAGAGGGAAAGAAAGGCGCGAAAGGTCATGCGGGCTGTTGCTGGGAGATGCAGTGGAGCGTACCGAGTCCCCAGACAAGGTCGAGGCAATCGATCGGAATGACCTCGCGCCCGGGGAAGCAGGACGCGAGCACCTCGGCGGCCTCGCGATCGCGGCGGGGCTGGCGGAACGCCGGCATGAGCACGGCACCGTTGATCACGAGGAAGTTCGCGTAGCTGGCGGGCAGGCGCTGGCCGTCGCAGTACGCAGGCCGTGGCATCGGTAGTTCGACGATCCGGAACTTCCGGCCCGCCGGCGTGCGCAGGCTCCGCAGGCGCTCGAGGTTTTCACGCAGGATGGGGTGATTCGGGTCACGCGGGTTCGACTCCACCGCGGTCACAATGCCGTCGGACCGATAAAACCGACTCAGGTCGTCCACGTGCCCATCCGTATCGTCACCGAGGATGCCGTCCCCGAGCCAGAGGATCGTGTGCACCCCGAGGTAATCCCGCAGCGCCTGTTCGATCTCGGCACGGGAGAGCGACGGGTTGCGGTTGGGATTCAGGAGGCAGGCCTCGGTGGTGAGCAGCAACCCCTCGCCATTGACGTCGATGGAGCCGCCCTCGAGGACCATGTTTTTCTCGAAGCGCCGCAGCCCGAGGGCGCGACCGATCCGCGGCGGGATGAGGTTGTCGAGGCGGAAGGGGGGATACTTGCCGCCCCACGCGTTGTATTTCCAGTCGGTGAGTGCCACCTCGCCGGTCCGGTCGTTGCGCACGAAGATCGGCCCGTGATCGCGGCACCACGCATCGTCGGTCGGGTGCGGAAAGAAGCGGACGCGCTCCATCACCGCCCCGGCCCGCTGCACGAGGGCGCGGGCGCGCGGGATCAGCGCCGGAGCGGCGTTGATCCTCACCTCCTCATGCCGCGAGATGACCGCCGCGATCTCGGCGAACTTCGCCGGGATCGGACGGAACTTGCCGGGCCATGACGCCCGCTTGTGCGGCCACGACAACCACACCGCCACCTGCGGCTCCCACTCCGCAGGCATGCGGAACCCCAAGCTCGCGGGCGCGGGCGACGACGGTTCCTCTGACCTCTTCGAACGAACGGCGGGCATGGAGCAGCGCGAACCTAGTCGATGAAACGCCGCGTCAGGTCACCGTACGCATCGATCCGCCGATCCCGCAGGAACGGCCAGTGGGTGCGGGTGACATCGACCTTTCCGAGATCGACGTCGACGAGAAGGATCTCCTCCTGATCGACTGAAGCCTTGGCGAGGATCTGCCCGCTGGTGCCGGCGACGAAGCTCTGGCCCCAGAATTCCAAACCGTCGCCGCCGACCGGCGTCTCGTGGCCGATCCGGTTGACCGCGGCCACGAAGCAGCCGTTCGCCACCGCATGGCCGCGCTGGATGGTCTCCCACGCCCCGTGCTGGTTCGTGCCGTACTCGGCCTTCTCGCCGGGATGCCAGCCGATCGCCGTCGGGTAGAAGAGGATCTCCGCCCCCTGCAGCGCCGTCAGCCGGGCGGCCTCCGGGTACCACTGATCCCAGCAGATCAACACCCCGATCCGTCCGTAGCGCGTCGTCCACGCCCGGAAACCGGTGTCGCCCGACGTGAAGTAGAACTTCTCGTAGAACAGGGGATCGTCCGGGATGTGCATCTTGCGGTACACGCCCAGCAGCGAGCCATCCGCATCGATGATCACCGCGGTGTTGTGGTAAAGACCCGACGCGCGCTTCTCGAAGAGCGAGGCGACCACCACGACGGAGTGCTTGCGCGCGAGCTTCTGGAACGCCGCCGTGCTCGGGCCGGGAATCGACTCCGCCAGCGCAAAGTTCGCATGGTCCTCGTTCTGGCAGAAGTACTGCGAACGGAAGAGTTCCTGCGTGCAGATGATCTTGGCACCCTGCTTCGCCGCCTTTTCCGCGAGCGCGAGGGTCTTCTTCAGGTTGCCCGCCGGGGCGGCGGAGCACGCGTGCTGGAGGAGTCCGAGCTTGACCGTGGCCATGAGAGGGAGAGAGGGGGGCGGCGCGTCAGTAGACGACCTTGTTGAGCGGATACTCGACGATGCCTTCCGCGCCGAGCGCCTTCAGTTCCGGGATGATTTCCCGCACCACGCTCTCGTCGATGATCGTCTCCAACGCCACCCAGTCGGGGTTGCTCAGCGGCGAGACAGTGGGGTTGCGCAGCGCCGGAATCGTCTTCGTGATCCCCTCCAAGGCGCCGCGCGGGGCGTTCATCTTCAGGCCCACCTTCGAACCGGCCTCCAGGGCCCCCCGGAGCAACAGCGCGATCGTCTCGATCTTGCGCCGCTTCGCCGGGTTCTCCCAGCTGCGCCGGTTGGCGATGAACTTCGTGTTGGTCTCCAGGAGCGTCGAGACGACCCGCAGCTTGTTCGCCCGCAGCGACGAACCAGTCTCCGTGATGTCCACGATCGCATCGACCAGGTCAGGCACCTTCACCTCCGTGGCACCCCACGAAAACTCCACCTCCACCGGAATCCCCAGGGACGCAAAGTAGCGCTTGACGGTGTTGATCATTTCCGTGGCCACCCGCTTGCCCGCCAAATCCTGCGGCGTGCGCACCGGCGAATCCTCCGGCACCGCCAGCACCCAGCGCGATTTGCGCACCGAGGCGCGGCTGTACACGAGGTCGCACACCTCCACCACGTCCGATCCATTTTCCTGAATCCAGTCATGGCCGGTCAGGCCGCAATCGAAGAAGCCGTGCTCCACGTAACGACTGACCTCCTGGGCGCGGACGAAACGCCCGTCGAGTTCCGGGTCGTCGATGGCCGGCTTGTAGGAACGCGAGCTGGTCGTGATCTTCCAGCCCGCCTTCGCAAAGAGGGTCTTGGTGGATTCCTCGAGACTGCCTTTCGGCAGACCGAGCATCAGAAGTGGCGCAGGGGCGGACACCCGGCCAGAGCATGGTCCGCCTCCAGACCTCGCAAGTCTATTTCCACGCCGCTCTCGCAGCGCGACTCGGTCTTTCTGGCGGCTTCGGCCCTGAACGACGGAGAAACTAATTGTAAAATCACGGGCTTTCGCCACGCTGCCGCTGAACTCGGCGACTCCCTCCCGGACCCGCCTCCTCGGTCATGCGCACGGCACCCAAACACCTCATCCTCGTGGTCGAAGACGAAGAGGAGCTCGCCAAGCTGGTCTGCCTCCACCTGGAACAGGCCGGAATGCAGACGCAGGTCTGCAACCGCGCCCAGCATGCTCTCCGGTTCCTGACCCGGAACTTCGCGAACCTGATGCTTCTGGACGTCAATCTCCCCGACCAGTCCGGTTTTTCCCTGCTGGAGGAGTTGAAGTCCAAGGACATCACCATCCCGACCATCTTCGTTACCGGCAATTCCGGCGAGGTCAGCAAGGTGAAGGGACTCGAGCTTGGCGGTGATGACTACGTGACCAAGCCGTTCGGCTACGCCGAACTGGTCGCCCGCATCCGCGCCGTGCTGCGCCGCGCCGAGTCCAAGGCCGACCTCAACGTCACCAAGAACGTCCGGGTGTCCGACGAGCCATTCGAATTTGTCGGCGCGCGGATCTCGCCCATCCGGCTGGAAATCACCTTCCCCGACGGCGCCACCCGCAAGCTCGGGCGGAAGGAACTGGGAATCCTCGCCTACCTCGCCGACCACCGCGGCGTCGTCATCCCGCGCAAGGCGCTCATCCACTCCGTCTGGGGCATCCACGCCGACGTCCGCAGCCGCTCGCTCGATCAATACATCGTGAAGGTGCGCGAACTGTTCCAGGACCACGGGATCAAGCTCGACTGCTTCCGCACCGTCCACGGGGTGGGCTACATGTTCGATCCCGAGGGCGTCGCCTCCCCTCCCGCCAGCCCCGGGGCCTGACCGCACCCAAGGCGCGCTAAGGGAAAGTCCCTCGGCGCGACGACCTCCCTCCGGCCGCGGCGGGGCAAGGCAGCGACGAGTCGCCCGCCTAGAAGAGTTCGGGTTGCTCGTAGCGTCGCCGCGCGTCGGCCAGGGAGGTGCGCATTTCGAGTTCCTCCAGAAGGGCGTAGAGATCCGCCAGCTGCGGCCTACCTGCCTCGGGCGGAACCACCGGCAGGGCGAGGTTCAGGGTGGTAAGCCGGCGATTGCGTCGGAGCAGTTCCCCCGACGACGCCACCACCTCGCGAAAACGCGCGGGTTCCAAGTCAGCGGCATGCTGGATCACGCCCTCCAGGCTGCCGTGCGCCTGCAGCCACTTCGCCGCCGTCTTCGGTCCGACTCCTTCAATGCCCCGGATGTTGTCCGACGTGTCCCCGACCAGCGCCAGGTAGTCCGCAATCTGCGACGGCGGCACCCCGAACTTCTCCCGCACGCCCGCCGCGTCGAGCGCGCGCCAGCCCAGCTTCGGATTCGCCGTGGGGGGCGGCAGCAGCACCGAGACGTGCTCGCCGATGATCTGCGCGAAGTCCTTGTCCGAACTCACCACCAACGCATCGTGTCCGGCCCGTGCCAGCGACACGGCCTGCGCCGCCAGCAGGTCGTCACTCTCGACCCCCTCCTGCTCGACCATCACGAGGCCCATCGCCCGGGTCAGGCGCTTCACGTAGGGAAGCTGCTTCTCCAGCGCCTCCGCCATTTCCTCGCGGTGCGCCTTGTACTCTGGATGCAGGGCAAGGCGATCCTGCGAACCGCCGAGATCAAAGAAGACGTAGGTGCCCGCCGGCTTCTCCTGGTCCTCCAGCTTCCAGATCGACTTCACCCAACCGTGCAGCGCGTTGGTGGGAAATCCGTCCGCACGCGTGAGCTCCGGAATCGCGAAGAAGCAGCGGTACGCGAGGTTGAATCCGTCAATCAGCAGCCACTTGGCCATCGGTGAACGCTGAGAGAGGCGACGCCGCCACGCCAGCGCAGAATCGTCGGCACCGCGCGCGGTCCCACGCCGCCGCGCCCGCCGCTGCGGTCAATGCACGAACTGCTGCCCGTTCGCGGCTGACTGCGTCGCGCCCACGCCGTCCCGCCGGTCGCGGCGATCAACGCACCTCTTCGCGGCCCGAGAGCGACCGAGGGGGCAAGCGGCGGCCGGGACGTGAACCAGCGCGTCAAACAGGGAGGGACCTCTCGCCACAGAAGGATCAGGGCGGCAGCGCCGGATCCCGGGACCGCACGCCCGCCGGAGTGACGAGTACCGGGCTCCGGAACAGCGCGCCGGGAGGCAGGTCGCCGACGATCTGCTTCTTCGGCGATCCTCCGGGACTCACGAGGTTGGCGGTCACAAAGATGAGGAGGTTCCGTTTCTGCGAGCTCTCGCCGCGCGAGCGGAAGAGCCGGCCCAGCAGCGGCACGTCGCCAAGGATCGGGATCTTGTCCTCGACCTTCCTGACCTCCTCCCGGGTCAGACCACCCATCACCAACGTCGCCCCGTCCCAGAGCGTCACCCGGGTCGAGACCTCGCGCACCGAAAAGATGGGCTGATAGAAGCCGGGCGGCACCGTCACCGTCCGCCCGCCCGAAACCGCCACGCTGGGTCCGCCAAACTCCACGAAGCCCTCGAACTCCGTGACCTTCGGTGCGAGGTCGAGGCTGATCGAGTAGTCGTCCTCCTCGACCGTGGGCGTCACCTTCAGTTCCACACCGACATTCCTCGACGTGAAATCCTGCGGCGTACCCGCCGTGATCGTCACCCCGGCCGAGCCGCCGCCAGCACCGTCGGCCGCCGTCCGGCCCGCGCCGACTTGGCTCTGGATTTCGCCGAAGCTCTGCGGGTAGCGCATCTCCTGCGCGACCGTGATGGTCGCGGTGTGCCCGGAGAGCACCGTGACGCGGGGCGCGCTGAGCAGATCCCCGCCCGCCTTCTGCGCGAGCAGGCGCACCAGCGCATTCACGTCCACCCCGGAGAACTCCCCGCTGATCTCGGCCAGCGGCGGAGCGTCAGTCCCGACCGGCACCGCTCCCGGCAGCGCGGGCGGATGAGTCGACGCCACCGCCTCGCCGTCGATCACAATCGCGTTCCCCGCGCTGCCGCCGCCGAACGTGCCGGCAAGGCTGCGGGTCACCCCCGCCGTGCCGACTGTCACTCGACCCACCCCACCCGCTCCGCCGTTCGATCCGTTCCGCAGCGCGGTCCACGTGATCCCCATTTCCTCCAGCACCCCTTCCGTGACCTCGATGAACTTCGCTTCGATCTCCACCTGGCGGACGTCCGTGTAACGGTTCAGGATGGTCCGGATCCGATCGAGGTTGCGCGGCGTCTGGGTCACGATCATCGCCGATCCATCGTAAGCCAGGGAGGCTCCGGGCACGGAATCAAACGCCACTCCGGCCGACTGCAGGAACAGCCGCAAATGGGCGCTCTCCGTGCCTCCCGTCACCCCGCTGGAGGGCGCCAATCCTCCCGGCACCGCCGACTCACCCAGTCCGCCCGGATCCGCCGGAAGTGACTCCCCCGCCGCTCCGCGCCCGGCTCCACCCGCGAAGGCCGCCATCCGCACGACCGTCGCCCGCGCCACCGGGAAGAAAGCGGTGTCAAGCAACGAACGCTCTCCGCCGGGGCGGATCACCACGGCATCCGCCTGCACCTCGTACTGGTAGCCGACGGACTCGACGATGAAGTCCAGCGTCCGCTGCAGGGAGAGGTTGCGAAGCGCGAGCGTGACGCGGGGGTTCCGGTTCGTCGGGTCGAGCAGAACGATGTTCACCCCCGGCGCACCGGCGTCGGCCGCCTCGCGCTCCGCCGCCAGCGCGCTCAGGCTTTGCGCCACGCGCTGGAGTTCGACTTGGTTGAAGCTGACCTCCGGCAGCACAATCTCCTGCAGCTTCCGCAGAAGCGGAAGGTACGATTGCACCTCCCCGCCTGCGGGGGGCGGACTTTCCACGACCGCCGCCGGCCTCTTCCACGCCGCCTGAATCTCCTCCACCATGCGTGCGCGGGTGGTCGCTCGCCCCTGCCGCGACTCCGATCCGAGCGCGTCCGTCCGTGAACCACCAGGGTCCGCGGCAACGCCGTCGGCCGGAGCTGGCTCCGCCGCGCCTGCACCACCCGCCGCCCACACCACGCCCGCCGTGGCCAGCGTCGCAGCCACCAGCCGCAACGCCCACGCGAGCGTCGTCCGCCGCAGCAGGCGCCAAGTCGGCTTCGTCAGCGCGGCCGGGATCCATCCGATCAGCGGTCCGGTCATCATGGGTTCTCCGTTTCCCCAACCCTCGCCAAGTGCCATCGAACCGGCACCCGCTCCGCCGTCAGGAGGGGCGAGGGCTCCGGGTGACCCGAGGCGCGCACGACCACGCGACGCGCCGTCACGTCGACCTCCGCCACTTCCACCATCGCCCCGTCCGCGACGACGCGTTCGCCCGCCGAGACAAGATGCACCGGACCGTGCGCCGACAATTGAAGTTCCACCCGCGGAAGCCCCAGCCCCCTTCGCTCGGCGGTGCAGAGTTCGTGGACGGCGGAGGTGGCTCGCTCCCGCAGCACCGCCTGCGCCTCCCGCACCGGGGCGGCCCCAGCTACCTCCGGTTCCGCAGCGGACAAGCGAACCGTCAGCGAGACGATGCGGAAGGCCCCGTCTCCGAGGCTCCCTCCGCTCCTCCGCCAAACGAGCTCCCCTGAGGCGACGTCCTCGAATAGTCCCACCGGCTCCGGACCGTCCCCGGCAAATCCCACCAGTTGCCACGGAAAGCTGCGCCGCACGATACCCAGCACCTGCACCCCCTCTGTCGGTGGCTTCGTCTCCCCGGACCCCGGCCCGGCCGCACCGGCCGACGGTCGTCGTCCTCGCACCCAGCGCCCCCCCGGGTCCCGCCAGCACTCCGGCGGCGAGAGCAGGTCCCTCGAGGCATGGCTCCCGGAATCCGTCAACCGCTCCTCCCACCGCCAACGGGGTGGCGGGATGGCCGACACCAACAGGGGATCCACGGTGAACTCCGCCGTCCGTTCGGTCTCTCCCGCGCCGCGTGGCTCGGCGCGCACACCCCGGTCCCGGCCAGTCCATCCGTAGTACGCGACGCTGCCCAGGGCGACCGACGCCGCCACGGTCCAGACAAAGGCCCGCACGCCTCGCGCTCCACGGAGCCGCCGCCGTCTCATGACCGTTCCTCCGCCGACGACCCGGATCGCCGGAGAGCTTCAATGCTTTCGACGACGAGTTCCACCCGCAAAGGGCGCGCCTCCAGCCGGTCGGCATCCAGACCCGGGCCCGCCGCCAGCGCTTTCACCTCCACCGAGCGCACCACCCACTCCGCCCGGTCCGCGAGCAAGCCGTTGAGGAATCCCCGCAACGTCCCCGCCCCGGTCGCCACGAAGGCGATCTGGAACGCCAGCGTATCCATGTTTCGGTTACGCCGGAGCAGCCGGCCGGGGTCGGGATCGAAGAAGTCGCGCTCCGCGCCGGAATCGAGGCCGCGGCTCGCACGCCCTGGCGCTCCGGGACCCGGACGCTCCCGACGGATGTGCTCCAGCCGCGCCGGTCCCGCCGCGAACAGGCCCCGAAGCAGGTGCTCAATGCGCTCGCGCTGTCGCTCGATACGCGGCACGTCCTCGCTTCGCGGCGCCCCCTCCGCATGCTCCGCGAAGCCAAAGGCCTCGCGCGGGCCGAGTTCGACGTTCGCCGCCGCCGCCGTGGCACGCATCTCCTCCGCGAACCACGCGAGGTCGAAGAAGGCGTCGGCGCGCCCGCTGACCGATTCCTCCCGTGCACGGAGACGACTCTGCAAAAGCCCAGCCGACGGGAGCCCCTCTGGCATGGCCAGACGCTCCGACTGCTCCAGCCGCTCTGGCTGATCAGGCCGCTCCGGACCGAGCACGGCGAGCGCGAGGGCATCGGCGCCGCGCCCAGCCTCCTCCCGTGCCGCTCGCAGGCGCTCCGCCACCGCCTCCGTCGCCGGAGGCCGGCCGCCGAGGAGTCCCCGGCGCTGCCCCTCCAGAGTCGCTGCCCGCCGCTCGTTCGCCTGCACCCGGCCGATGTCGCCGAGGAGTGAGATTCCTGCGCCCGCCGTCAGCAGCAAGGCAGCGCCAAACCCCGCCGCGACCGCGACCCGCGAAGCCGATCTCCGCGCGATGCTCCGGTTCACTGCAGGGCCTCCGGCACGAGGGCCAACTCCAAGTCGAACCGCAACATCCCGGGCTCCGCGCGGGAAAAGCGCTCCCGCTCGATGCGAGCAATGGACGGAAGGCCCGCCACCTGCGCCAGCAGGGTTCGGACCCGGGGCTCGGCCTCCAGTTCACCCAGCGATCCCTCGCTCCCACCCGACTCCGAGGCGAGCAGACCACCGGTCACGCGCACGCGCAATTCTCCCGCACCCGGCGAAGCGGCGCCACTCGTCGGTTGCAGGCCGTCCAGCCACGCGTCCTCCACCTCTTCAAGGCAGAGCTCCAGCCCACCCAGAAACTGCGGCCAGCGCAATCGGGCCGACGCCAGCGCTTGCAGGGCCTCGACTCTGGCCCGCTCCGCATCGAGGCGCTGCAGCGCCGCCCGGTTTTCGGCGTCGAGGCGCCGCAACCGCTCCACCTCGGCACTGAGATGCCGGACCCGGTCCGCCGTCTCCGCCGCGAGGCGGTGATAGTGCCACGCCGGCGGCAATGCCGCCACGCTGACGAGCGCCGCCGCGCCCAGCATGGTCACCCGTGCCACGCGTCGCGCCAGTCGGCGACTCCGCCCCGGTGGCAGAAAGTTGGCATCGGCCGCCGCATCGCCACCCCGCCCCCGGGCCAACGCGACGCACCCCAGCAACGCGAGTTCCCACGCCCCGCGTCGCTCCGCCGGCGGCGGCGTCACCCACGCCGCCGACGGAACCGAGGCGGGCCAAGTCTGGACCGGCAACCCAAGCCGCGACGCCAGCATCGCCGCGAAGGTCAGGGGCACTCCTTCGCCTTGCACCCAGACGCGCGCCGGTCGTGCCGGGCGCGCCGTCGACTCGCTGCCCGCGAGGGAAAGCAGCCGGGAAAGCTCGAGGTGCGCCCGCGCCGCCAGCGTCGCCGCTACCTCGTCCTCCAAGCGCTGACGCGCCGCCCGCGCCTGCTCCTCCGGGAGAGGCACCGACGGGTTCGGCGCCAGTTGGCGAGCCGCGACTTCATCCGCGGTGGTCAAAGCGCCAAGCATGACGCTGCGCGCGCGCCGCGCCCGATCATCGAGCCACAGAACCACACTCTCCCGCGCGCCCACCGAAAGCACGAGACAGGGCTCCACCGCCGGGTCACCTCCTTCACGCCATGCCGCCTCGAGTACATCCGCCGGATCCACCAACCGCTCCACCGTGATCCCCGTCTCCTCCGCGCACACACACGCCCGCTCCGCCACCGCCAACGCCACGCTCCGCAACTCGATCCGCACCCGTCCACCCTGCACCGCCTGCGGCCGGGCGTCCCACACTGAGTCTGTCGCAACCGCCCCGAGATGCTGCGCCGCCTCGAAGCGCATCACCGCTTCATCCGCACGCAGCGCCGCCTCCTCCAACCCGAATTCCCGGCGCTGGACCTCCCCGGGCCTCAGGAGTCCCCAACCCGCCGTCCCGCGCTTCGCGCCCTCCCCCGGGGGATGCCACGTCGCCGTCCAACGGCCTCCCCGGTCGATCGCCACCTCCACCACTCCACGCTCAGTCGACCCCACGGGCGCAAGGATTCTGAAGTTCATAACGCTATCCAATTGCTCTTGAGATTCGTCGTCAATGCAAAAACGACGCTTTAGATATTCGGTGGCATATTCAAGGAGTGACGTGGCGTGTCGTAAGCTGGAGTGTCGCCGTCCCGATGAACGCCTCCTCCCCCGCCCTCGGCTATAAGATCGCCGTGCTCGTTTTCGTGGAAAACTCACGTGGACAACAGCTTCTGCTCCTGCGAACCAAGGCGCCCAATCGGGGATCATGGAGTCCGCTGGGTGGAAAGCTGGAGACGGGGATTGGCGAATCTCCGTTCGAATGCGCGGCGCGCGAGGCTCGGGAAGAGGCCGGGCTGGACCTGGAGGTCAGCGATCTCCACCTGTTCGCGATGATCGCGGAGCGGGCCTACGAGGGGCAGTCACACTGGCTGCTCTTCCTGTTTCGCTCCCGAAAGGTCCTTGATGCCGTCCCTCCCGCCATCGCGGAGGGACGTTTCGACTTCTTCTCCCGCCCGGCAATCGACGCGCTGTCCATTCCGGAGACCGACCGAACGATCCTCTGGCCGCTGTTTGACCGTCATCGGGACGGGTTCGTGGCGCTGCGTGCCAACTGCGATCCGGCCGGGCCGATCGTCTGCACGATCGAGGAAACGCTGGTTCCCTCCGTGCTCCACTCCGCCCCACCCGCAGCTTCCTCCGCGCTGTCCCCTGAGGACGGCGGCGCCGCCAACTAACTCTTGATTTCGCCCGCTTCCGGCGGAGACTAATCCGTTCATTCCTGCAACTGCGTTTCCTGTGAGCACCAAATCGACTGCCAGCTCCGTCACCCCTCAACCGGAGGGAGCCAAGGGCCCCGGCGACCCTCGCCAAGCCCCGATCAACGCCCGCCTCAAGCCGGCGGACAAGATCGAGCTCTACCGGACCATGGTCCGGATCCGCCGCTTTGAGGAGCGGAGCCTTCGCGCCTATCAGGCCAAGAAGATCGGTGGTTTCCTCCATCTCTACATCGGCCAAGAGGCCGTCGCGGTGGGTTGCTGCTCACTGATGGGCCCCAACGACCACGTGATCACCGCCTACCGCGATCACGGGCACGCCATCGCGGTCGGTATGGACACCAAGCCGTTGATGGCCGAGCTCTACGGCAAGATCACCGGTTGCTCCAAGGGCAAGGGAGGGTCGATGCATTACTTCGATCCGTCGCGCAATTTCTGGGGCGGACACGGCATCGTCGGTGGCCAGATTCCGCTCGGGACCGGCCTCGCCTACGCGCTCAAGTACAAGGGGCTCAAGGGCGCCGCCATGGCCTTCATGGGCGATGGGGCGGTGAATCAGGGTGCGGTGCACGAGGCCTACAACCTCGCCGCCCTCTGGGACTTGCCCGTCATCTTCGTCATCGAGAACAACGGCTATTCGATGGGCACCAGCCAGGCCCGCTCCTCCGCCGGGGACCTCGCGCGACGCGCCGAGGGCTACCACATGGCTTGGGGCGTCTGCAATGGCCACGACGTCCTGGAAGTCCGTTCCGTGATGAACGAGTTCCTCCAGCGCGCCCGCGAGCAGTCCAAGCCCGCCGTGGTCGAGATCAAGACCTACCGCTACCGCGGTCACTCAGTCGCTGATCCGGATCGCACCTACCGCGACAAGTCCGAGATCGAGGAGTACCAGCGCACGAAGGATCCGATCAACGTGTACCGGACCGCACTGATCACCAACAAGGTCTTCGACGAGGCGGCGGCCGACCAGATCGACACCGAGGCGCGCGCCGAGGCGGATGTCGCCGCCGACTTCGCCGAGGCGAGTCCGTTCCCGACCGCCGACGACATCCAAAAGGATGTCTACTGGGAAACCGACAACCCAAGCCAGCGGACATCCGGCGGCCGGTTGTTCTTCACCTGATGCGTCTGCCCGCTCCGCACGCCTCCACCTCCGTCCCCTTTCCGCCGTGCCTCTGATCACTTACCGCGAAGCCATTCGTCACGCGCTCTCCGAGGAGCTCGATCGCGACCCGAACGTCGTCATCATGGGCGAGGAAGTCGCCCAGTTCAACGGGGCCTACAAGGTCACCGAGGGACTCCTCGCCAAGTACGGTCCGAAGCGAATCGTCGACACGCCCATCAGCGAGGCCGGCTTTATCGGTGCCGGCATCGGCGCCTCCATGCTCGGCATCCGTCCGGTGATGGAACTCATGTTCTGGTCCTTCTATTCCGTCGCGTTCGACCAGATCCTGAACAACGCCGCCAACGTCCGCTACATGTCCGGTGGTCAGATCAACTGCCCCATCGTCATCCGCGGTCCCGCCAACGGTGGCACCAACGTCGGCGCCACCCACTCCCACACGCCGGAAAACGTCCTCGCCAACCATCCGGGAGTGAAGGTCGTCGTGCCGGCCACCGCCTACGACGCGAAGGGCCTGCTCAAGTCCGCGATCCGCGACAACGACCCGGTCTTCTTCCTCGAGAACACCATGCTCTACGGAGAAAAGGGCGAGGTGCCGGAGGGCGAGTACACGATCCCGCTCGGGGTCGCGGAGATCAAGCGCGCCGGCACCGATCTGAGCATCATCACCTACGGGCGCTCCGTCCTGTACGCACTCGCCGCCGCCGAACGTCTCGCCGCCGAGAAAAAGGTCTCCGTCGAGGTCGTCGATCTGCGCTCCATCCGCCCGCTCGATGTCGACACCGTCCTCGCCTCCGTCGCCCGCACGCACCGCGTGCTGATCGTCGAGGAGCAGAAGCCGTTCGCCAGCGTCGGCGCCCAACTGGCCTTCACCATCCAGCGCGAAGCCTTCGACGAACTCGACGCGCCGATCCACCGGGTCACCACCGTCGACGCTCCCGCCATCTACAGCTCGCCCGTCGAAATCGAGCAGCTCCCGACTCCCAACCGCGTCTATCTCGAGGCCTTGAAGGTGCTCGCCTGATTCGCGTCTCCCCGCCTAGTCTCCGACTTTCCGAAACACCCCACCTTTCCGCCATGGCCCAAATCATCGAGATGCCCAAACTCAGCGACACCATGACGGTGGGCACGCTGGTCAAATGGCTGAAGAAGGAGGGCGATGTCGTGAAGTCCGGCGCGATGCTCGCCGAGGTCGAGACCGACAAGGCCACGATGGAGTTGGAGTGCTTCTTCGACGGCACGCTGCTGAAGATCTTCGCCCCCGCCGGCTCCCAGGTCGCCATCGGCGCGCCGCTCTGCGCGGTGGGCAAGCCGGGCGAGGCCGTCGCCCCGACCGCCGCGGCTGCGGCCGCCGCGCAGCCCGCCCCCGCCGCCAAACCCGCGGCTGCACCGGCGACCGCCGCTCCAGCCGCGGCCGCACCGGCTCCTGCCAGCGTGCCGGCTCCAGCCGCCGCCAGCGTTGCCGCCAGCCACGCCCCGGCCGCCGCCAGTCAGGATCGGGTCCGCATCACTCCGCTCGCCCGCAAGCTGGCCGGCGAGCATCAGATTTCCCCGGCTTCGCTCCAAGGTTCCGGCCCGGGCGGTCGGATCGTCCGAGCCGATGTTCTCGCCGCCGCCGCCAATCCCGCGGCCCGCCGCGCGCCCGCGGCGCTTCCGACGGGTTCGGTCTTCGCCAAGGGTCCGATCCAGGAGGAGCGCACCGTCGCCGTATCCACCATGCGCGGGGTCATCGCCAAGCGGCTGATCGAGTCCAAAACGCAGATCCCGCACTTCTACCTAGAGGTGGAGGTCGATGCCAGCCCGCTCCTCACCCTGCGCCAGCAACTGAACGCCAGCCTCGAGGGCGAGGGCGTCAAGTTGTCCGTCAACGACTTCATTCTGAAGGCGTGCGCCGAGGCGCTGCGCCGCGTCCCCGCCGTCAACGCGTCGTGGGAGGGCTCCCAGATCCGCTACTTCGGCGCCGCCCACGTGGCGTTCGCCGTCGCCATCGAGGACGGGCTGATCACGCCGGTCGTCCGCGACGCGCATGCGAAGTCAATCTTCGCCATCAGCACCGAGGCGAAATCCCTCGGGCGTCTCGCCAAGGACAAGAAGCTGAAGCCCGAGCAGTTCACCGGAGGCACGTTCTGCGTCAGCAATCTGGGGATGATGGGGGTCGACCGCTTCTCCGCGATCATCAATCCGCCCAACGCCGCCATCCTCGCCGTCGGGGCCACCGTCACCAAGCCCGTGGTCAAGGGCGACCGCATCGTCGTGGGTCAGCGCCTGTCACTCACGTTGTCCTGCGATCACCGGGTCGTCGACGGCGCCGTCGGAGCCCACTTCCTCGCCGCCCTGCGCGAGGTGCTCGAGAAGCCGGCCTTGCTCCTGATCTGAGGCGCGCCGACCGCGCCCGGGGGCCCGGCTCCGGCTCCCGCGAACGAGTGTCCGTACCCTTACGGGCGGTGCCACCGCGCGCCGCGCACCGCCTGCCGGGCCCGCACGAAGATGTGACGCGCCGCGTCACGTTCGACCGGTCGCCCGAAGCGCAGGGCCTCCAACTCCGCCCGCACGCGGGAGACTTCCCCCGCCACGCCGCGTCCGGGAGGCAGGCGCCGCAGCCAGCGCGCCGCCTCGCGCCGGACGGCCGCCTGACCACGCCGTCCGCGGCCACGTAGCCGCGCCACCAGCCACCAGAGGGCCGGTTCACCCCAACGCAGACCCGCCCAGAGCGAGAGCGACAGGGCGACGAAGAAAATCAGCACCAAGCGCCACTGCTCCGCGGAGCGGGGTCGCTTCACCCAGGCCATCGCGTCATCGCTCACGCCTTTCAGCCACGTCCGCCCGCGCTCCAGCCAAAGCCGCACGCCGCCACGCACGTCCTCCACCAACTCCAGCTGCGCCGCTTGATCGAAGTTGACCACCCGCCGGTACCAGAACACCCGCAGGCCATCGAGTCTCGCTCCCCACCCGCCATCAATCGTGCGGCTTCGCTGCTGCGCCGCCGCCAGTTCGGGATCCGGGTCGCCCACCGCATAGGCTCCGGGGGTCGGATCAACCCGGATCCACGCTCCGGACCCGTCCCAGAGTTCGCACCATGCGTGCGCCATCGAGTTCCGCACGATCAGGCTGCCGCTGAATTCGTTCCACGAGCCGCCTTTGAAGCCCGTCACCAGCCGCGCGGGATGCCCCGCCGTCCGCGCCAGCAACGCAAAGCCCGCAGCGAAGAGTTCGCAATGCCCCGGCCCGCGTCCTTCCAGCCACCGCACCACCGCGTCACCCGATCCGGCCGGCAACTCCGACTCCAAGCCGTAGCGGTGCCGCGCCGCCAGCCAGCGAGCCGCCCGCTGCGCAAAGGCTTCCGCCGTGAGATCATCTCCGTCTTGGATCTCGTTGACCCACCGCTTCAGACGCGCGCGATCCTCCGCCGACGCCGCCACGCGCCAGTATCCCAGGCCCGCCGCTTCCGCCGCCTCCCGGGTCCGCTCCGCCTGCACCGCGTCCGGGAGGATCGCGCTCGACTCCATGCCCGTGATTTCAAAACCGACCAGCTCCGAGGGATCGTTCGCCAGCGCCACCATGCGGAGGGGAATGTTCTGCTGGAAGTTCATCGGGCGGTTGAACCGAAGTTCACGGTACGCCCCGGTCAGCGGGAGGTAACGGCTGATTCCGGGCTCCAGGTAGAACGTCCAGCGTTCCCTGCTGCCTTTCAGTCCGGTCACCCCGCCCTCCACCGCCGCCCGGCGCTGCCACGAGCGCCGCGCCAACTCCGCCCGCAAACCCGCCGAGCTCCGGAAGCCTCCGTCGCGGTGCTCATCCAACACCACCATCCGCCAATAGGGCACGCCCGGCAGCCGGTCCGGGGACGCGCCGTCCACCGTGAACGCCACGCTGGTGTCCTCTTGGATGCGGGTCACATCCCCAAACTGAATGCTCTCCGAAAAACCGGTCCGGGTCTTCTTTGTGATCAGTTGGTCGAGGAAGAAGGACCGACCCAGTTCAAAGCGGGGGATCGCCGTGAACAGCATCGCCGTCACCGCCACCACGCCGCCAAAGAGCCCCACCGCGAGCGCCACGATCCGCCAGTCGACGGCCGACCGGAGGCGGCGCAGGAGGCGTCCCCAGCGCAACTCCGCCGCCCACGCCGGAGCGGACCGGTGACCCGCGCCCGCCGCCACCGTATCCGCCGTCCCGTTCACGCCTCGCGTCACGTCCGCCAGCGTCGTCACCAGCAGGAGGGCGAGCGCACAGCCCGTGAAGACGAAGAGCTGAACCGCAAATGCGAGCGAGAGGGTCATCACGCCCGTGAGAACCACGAGAAACAGCCCGAGGAGCACCACTTGAAGGTCGTCCCGGCGCTTTCGGTAGGAGATAATCCGATACGTGAGGAGGAGAAGCTGGACGCGCACCAGCGCCGTCAGGGTATCCGTGCCGCCATAGAAATCCACGGTCACGGCCACTACGATCAGGGGAAACGCGAGGCGATGTCCCCAGCTGGGAATCCAGCCGGGCAGCGTCGGCCAGCGGCAGACCGTCACCCCGACCACCAACACCGCCAGCACCCACGGGACCACGTCGAGGTCCAGGAAAAGTCCACAGCTCGCTGAGAGCATGGCGAGGACGTTGCCCAGTGCCCAGCGCAGCTGGTGCAGGTCGTCCGTTTCAAGCTCTGGCCGCGCGTTGTCCATCGAGATAGGCCCCCACGCCACGGTTTCCTTCCGGCACGAAACTCACCCGGTGCTGCCCCGGACCGGTCGTCGCAGGGCGCTGCCCGGTCGGCCGCTCCGGCCGGGTCTCGCCTCCCGGCGCGATCCGCGCCAGTTGATCAAGGACCGCCTCAAGGTCCGTGACCCTCCGCACGCGCCGCGCCGGCTCCGGCACCACCTCCACCCACGCCAGCCGACCTTCCCGGAAGAGGTCCTCCGCCAGGGTCGCCGCGAGGCTGAGCATCAGCTCGAGCTGCTCCGGCCGGGGCCAACGCAGGGCATCCGCATCCACCACCAGCGACAGTCCTTGCTCCGCTTCCGCCGCATACTGGCGGACCAGCCACTCACCGGTCCGCGCACTCGCCTTCCAGTGAATCAGCCGCGGGGAATCACCCGAGGCATAGCGCCGGAGCGCGAGGAGGTCATCACTCTGCCCGACGCGCGCGAGGGTCTCACCCGCCGTGCGCCGCGCCGGAGCGAGCAGGGGGTGGCGTTCGTAGACCACCGTCGCCGGCCACGCCCACACCCGCCGGGTCAACCGGCCGGGATAGCTCTTCTTGAGAAAGCCAAAGGGAAAGAGGGAACTCACCCGCACGAGCACGATGGTGCTCTCACCGCGGCGCTCCGGCCGCCACTCCCACTCGAGACAGGTCTCACCACCCGCCGGATCCAGCCGCGAGGTCAGAGCCAGCGGTACGCGCGGCGCCTTCTCCCCTCCCGCCTGCATCTCAAACGCCAAGCCGTAGGTCGGCAGCAAGCGCTTCCCGTTCCGCACCTCCAGCCCCAGCGTGGTCGTCCGCCCCGCCCGCAGCGCCCGCTCCGTGCGCACGCGCCACGTGATGCGCTGGAGGTTCATCCACGAGAGCACGCCGCTGAGCACGAGGCAGGAAAGGAGCAGCGCGAGGGTCAGGAAGAGAATGTTGTTCGCGGTGTTGTACGCCGCCGTGCCCACGCCGATCGCCAGCGAAATCAACACCACGCCCGAGGTCGTCGGTGCCACCCGTTCCCCGCGGGGCGGATAAATCAGGGCCCAGAACAGCGTCACCCAGCGCCCAGGCCCCGCCGCGTCGCGACCGGCACCTGGACCCGCCCACGTCTCCGCATCGGAGAAAGTCAGGGGACGCGAGGTCGGCATCGCTCAGGACCTTCCGCCTTCACTCCGGCAACCGCACCGCCGCCACGATCCGACGCAGCGTCGCCGCCACCGCCCGCCGCTCCTCCAAGGCATCTCCGCCGCTGCGGGTCAGGCTGAGTCGATGCGCAAACACCGGCTCCAGGAGCGTGAAGACATCCTCGGGAAGGACGAAGTCGCGGCCACGCAGCAGGGCCCGCGCCTGCGCCGCTGTCTTCAGGGCCAGTCCGCCGCGCACGCTCACCCCCGCCTTGAAGTCCGCCTCCGTGCGGGTCGCCACCACCAGCGCAAGCAGGTAGTCCAACACACTGTCCTCCACGAACACCTCCTTGGTCAGCGCCTGCAGGCGCACGATGTCATCGTGCTGCACCACCGGGTTGAGCTGGATCGCGTCGTAGCTGGACTGGCCTCCGCGCAGGATCTCGCGCTCGTCCTTCGGCTCGGGATACCCGATGTGGATCCGCATCAGGAAGCGATCCATCTGGCTCTCCGGGAGCGGAAAGGTGCCTTCGTAATCCACCGGGTTCTGCGTCGCGAAGACCATGAAGGGACGACCGACTTCGTGGGTCTCGCCGTCCACGGACACGCGCGCGCGGTCCATCACTTCCAGCAGCGCCGACTGGGTCTTCGGGGTTGCGCGATTGATCTCGTCCGCCAACACCACGTTCGCAAACACCGGGCCGCGACGGAAAACGAATTCGCGACGGGCCTCATCATAGATCGCCACGCCGATCACGTCGCTGGGCAGGAGGTCGCTCGTGAACTGGATGCGCGAGAAGGCGCAGTCCATCGAACGCGCCAGCGAATACGCCAAGGTCGTCTTGCCGACTCCCGGGAGGTCCTCGATCAACACGTGCCCGCCAGCCGCCAGGCAGACGAGGACGCGCTCAATCACCTCGTCCTTGCCGCGGATCGTGCGCGCCATGCCTTCGTGAAGCCGGGCAAACGCCGACCGGGCGTCGGCCATCGCCGGCGCGGATACAAAGTCGCTCATCCCACCACGTTGCGAGCGACCTGCGATCCGTCAACGGGCACCCCCACCTCGCGGGCGGGCGGGGCGCCGGTTTTACGGGGGATTTGCAACCGGCGGTTCAGCCCAGCGGGAACCGCCCGCGGCCGGGACCCGTCGGCCCGTGACCGGCGGTCACCGGAACAGCTTGATCAGGCTGCAGAAATCTTCGTCGGTGAACCCCGCGCGGTCAGCCATCGCCAGGCGCTCCCGGGCCGTGTCGAGCACCGGGAAGTCCTCGCAGCCGTTGATGCGCGACGCGAGCCGGAGGTCCTTGAGCATGTGTTTGACCGAGAACTGCGGGCTGAAATCCCCCGCGCGGAGCTTGGGTTCCTTCAGCTTGGTCACGCCCGAATAGCTGGCGTTCTTGCCCAGGGCCTCAAAGAAGACGCCGTCGTCGATGCCCGCCCGGCGCGCCAGGGTGAGCGCCTCACTCAGCGCCTCCATCTGCGCCGCGATGTTCAGGTTCATCGCCAGCTTCAGCGCCGCCGCCTGCGGGGCGGAACCGATCACGAAGCGGTGCGCCGAGATCGTGCCCAAGGTCGCCTCCATATCCGCGATCAGCGCCCGGTCCCCACCCAGGTAAAAGACAGTCTGGCGCTGCTCGGCGGCCGGCTTGCTGCCGGTGAAGGGAGCCTCGAGGTAGCGGGCCCCGCGCGCGCCCACCAAGGCCGCAAACTCCGCGCTCGAAGCGGGGTCAATCGTGCTGGATTGCACCACCACCTTTCCCGGCCCCAGCGCCGGGAGGATGCGCTGCAGCAGGTCGCGCACCGCCGGCGGATCCGCGACCACGATCTGAATGACGTCCGCCGCCTCCGCCACCGCCTCGGGCGTCGGCTTCCACCGGGGGGAGTCCGGCTGCGCGGTGCGATTCCACGCCCCCGCAAGTTTCCCGGCGGCGTCGTAATGCCGCCCCCAAATACTTCCGATCAGGCCCAGTCCAAGGATGCCGACGTTCATGAGTGGGACGAGGGACTCGCCCGGCGGCCGAACTTCCGCGGCTCGCCGCGGCGGAAGAACCGGTCCCCGGCCCTCAGAAATGCTTCACGTAGCCGTTGCGGCGCAGGCGCTCCAACCAGCGTTCCTGCGAGAGGCGCGCACTCTGCTGGATCAGGATGCGCTCAATCTGGTCACGCACTTCGTCGATCGGCTGGATACCGGCATACCGGCGGTCTTCGACGTAAAGGAGAAACGCCCCTTCCGGCGTCAGGATCGGCGGCGTAAACTCGCCCTTCTTCAGGGCAAACAGGGGCCCGCTGAACTCCCCCTTGAGATCCGACTTCTTCTGCCAACCCCAGTCGCCTCCTTTGACGCGACGGGAGTCCTGCGACACTTCCCGGGCCACGTCCTCGAACTTATCGCCCGCCTTCAAGCGGTCGTGCACCACCTGCGCCCGGGCCTTGAGATCGGCATCCGACGCACCCGCGCGCGAAACTTGGATCAGGCGGAGATGCGCTTCGTCCTCCTGGAAGAAACGCTCCTTGTTCTCATTGTAGAAGGTCTCGATCTTCACCGGACTCACCGTGCTCTGCGACTTGCGCTGCTGCTGCCGCATATAGCCGTAAATGATGTCCTCCTCCACTTCCTTGCGGTACTCGCGCAGGGTCTTTCCTCGGCTGCGCAGGTAGGCGAGGAACTTCGAGCGGTCCCCGTCGAACTGACTGATCTGCGTCTCCGCGATCTGGTTGTCGACGTAACTCTCCGGGATCCGCCGCTTCTCGTCCTTGCGGAACTCCTTCACGATGAGTTCCCGGTCAATCAGGTTTTGAATGATGTCGTCCTGCAGGGCTTCGAGTTTCTGATTGAACTCCTGCTCATTGCGCGATTCGCGCTGCACCTCCGGAACGAGCGGGGCGATCTCGCGGCGGATGTCCTCCACCGTGATGACCTTCGACTCCACGATCGCCGCAATGCCGTTGGCAAAGCGCAGATCCAACCCGTCGGCCGGAGCCCGGGACTGAGCGCGGAGGGAATCCGTCAGCCCAAGGGCCAACGCCACGACCGCAACCCGGGCGCTAAGGGAAAGAGACATCGAACCGTTACGAACCAGCGTCATGGGCGGGGCAAATTGTTTAAAGAGACAATGATCTCCTTCAACCGTAGAAGGGGCTTCGTACTGGTCAACCGCGGAAACCTCGACCCCAACATCACGAAATCATCCCGACGGCCGCTGGAGCGAAGGCATTTGAGGCGGTTGGACTCGGTTTCGACGGACACGATGCCCTTTTGTTCCGCCCGAACCCGGATCTCCGTCACGAGAAAGAGCGCTGCGACTTCCGGACCGAATTTACCAAAACGATCCCGCAGTTCGTTTTCAATTTCCCGCAGTTGCTGGGGATCCTCCGCCATCGCGAGGCGGCGGTAGAGGTCGATTCGCAGTCGAGTTTCAGCAACGTACGTCACCGGGATCCGGGCTTGGATGCGGTCCACCTCAATGGCTCCGCTTTCCTCCCGCTCCTGCTCCGTCAACGCCGCATAGCCGGCCCCGTGGCGGGTCGCCTTCGTGCGTTCCGGCGGCGCGGGGTCACCTTCACCCACAAAGACGAAATCCAGCTTCACGGTGGCGCGGATCGCCGCCGCCTGTTTCTCCCCGCGAAGGCGCGCCACCGACTGCCGGAGAAGCTGACAGTACAATTCAAAGCCAACGCCCACGATGTGTCCGCTCTGCTCCGCGCCGAGGAGGTTGCCCGCCCCGCGGAGTTCGAGGTCGCGCATCGCGATCCGGAATCCGGCCCCGAGCTGGCTGTGCGACTTCATCGCCGCGAGTCGCTGCCGGGCGACCTCCACGAGACGGGTGTGCCGGTGCAGGAGAAGGTAGGCATACGCCTGGTGCTTGAAGCGCCCCACCCGGCCGCGGAGTTGGTACAATTGCGAAAGTCCAAAGCGATCCGCCCCTTCAATGATGATCGTATTGCAATTGGGGATGTCGATTCCGCTCTCAATGATCGTCGTGCACACGAGGACTTGGTGCCTGCCCGCGACGAACTCGGTCATGCGCTCCTCCAAATCATCCGCCTCCATCTGCCCATGCCCGACCCCGATCCGCACGTCCGGCAGGAGTTCCCGGAGGCGCGCCGCCACGAGGTCAATCGTCTGCACGCGGTTGTGGAGGTAAAAGACCTGCCCTCCGCGACGCAGCTCGTGCCGGATCGCGTCGACCACGATCTTCTCGTCGTAGGTCTTCACGATCGTCTGGATCGGATGCCGGTTCGTCGGCGCCGTCTCGATCACGCTCATGTCACGCGCCCCGGTCATCGCCATGTAGAGCGTCCGCGGGATCGGCGTCGCGCTCATCGAGAGAACGTCCACCGTCGCCCGCAGGCTCTTGAAGCGCTCCTTGTGCTTCACGCCGAAGCGCTGCTCCTCGTCGATGATGACGAGCCCGAGCTCCTTGAAGACGACGTCGCGCTGCAGGAGTCGGTGCGTGCCGACAAGAATGTCGACCTGCCCCGCCGCCGTCGCCTGCAGGATCTTCGCGATCTCCGCGCGCGAGCGGAAGCGACTGACCATTTCCACCGCCACCGGATACCCGGCCATGCGTTCCCGGAAGGTGTTCAGGTGCTGCTGCGCCAGCACCGTGGTCGGCACGAGCACCGCGACCTGACGACCGCCTTGCACCGCCTTGAAGGCCGCCCGGATCGCCACCTCCGTCTTGCCAAAGCCAACGTCGCCGCAAATCAGCCGGTCCATCGGCCGCGCCCGTTCAAGGTCCGCCTTCGTCTCCTCGATCGCGCGCAGTTGATCGCGCGTCTCCGTGTAGGGAAACGAGGCCTCAAACTCCTTCTGCCACGCGTTGTCCGGGGGAAACGCCACCCCGGGCTGGGCCTCGCGCGCCGCATGAATCCGGAGTAATTCGGCCGCCAGATCCACCGTCGCCCGCTCGGCCGCCTGCCGCGTCTTCTCCCAGCGTCCGGAACCAATCCGGCCGAGCTGCGGCCGGGTCTTCGAGAGGCCGACGTAGCGGCTGATGAGGTGCGACTCCGTCAGCGGAACGTGCAGGGTGACGTGATCGTCAAACTCGAGCGAGATGACTTCGCGCAGCCCCTGCGCCGTTTCCAGCTTGGTCAGTCCGCGGTACAGCGCCACGCCGTGCTGGAGATGGACGACGAAGTCGCCCTCGACGAGTTCCGAGAAATCAAGGAGCTGGTCCACCTGCGCGCGCTGCGCCTGCGCCCGGCGCGTCCCGCCGACGCGGCGCGCACGCTGGCGCCCGAAGAGTTCCGTCTCCGTGACCACCACGAGTCCGCGCTCCGACGCCAGCCCGCGCCACGCGAGCCGCGGGGAATCCACCGCCGCCGCGTCCCCGCGGAAGGTGACGCGAAAGCCTTCGTTGATCGTCCCGCGCAGCCACACGGGTCGCAGTTTCTTCGCGATCCCTTCCTCCTCGAGAATCTCCTTCGCGCGCTGCTCTTCACCTTCCTTCGAAACCACGAACGCGACCGCGTAACCGATGCGGGTCCATTCGCACACCCGATCGAGGAATTCCCGGCGCGCCTCCACTTCCGCGAGCAGGCGGTCCTGCGCCACGAGGCGATCATCCGGATACGCGCGGTGATGGATGAGGCTGTCCGTATCCCACGTGGTTTCCTCCACGTCCGCGCCTTCCAACAGGGCCGCCGCCTCGTCGAGATCGCCGACGCCGAAGAGTCCGCCAAGGCGCGCGAGCAGCGGCTCCAGGCCCTGCCAGCCGTCGCGCGCCAGCGCACTCCACTCCGCGTCCAGTCCGGCGGGCTCGATCAGGGCCAGCTGCGCCGCCCCGCGGGGGAGATAGTCCGCGATTCCGGTCTGGGAGGTTGCCAGGCGAAGCCGGGGCGACGCCGAGAGCGAGATCGTCTCGACCGACGCGCCGGATCGCTGCGTCACCGGATCGAAGGCCCGGATCTCCTCGATCTCGTCCCCGAAGAAATCGAGCCGGTACGGCTCCGAGGCCGCGATGGGATATACGTCGATGATGCCACCGCGGATCGCGTAGTGCCCGGGCGATTCGCACACCGCCTCACAATCGTAGTCGAGTTCGCGCAACCGCTCGAGCAACGCTTGAAGCCCTTGGCTCTGCCCGCGCTGCAGGGTGACTTCCCGCTCGGCAAATGCCTCGAGCGCCGGCACCGGCTGCGCCAACGCGGCCGGGGTCGTCACCACCACAAGCGTTGATCCACCGGAGGGCGGCGCCCCCGCCGGCGCCGAGCGCCGGGCGCGCAGCCGCGAGAGCACGGTCTGTCGATCCGCCGACACCGCGAACGCTTCACGCATATCCCGGCCGTCCGGCATGCCTTCCGGAAAGAAGAGTACTTCCACCCCCACACCTCCCTCGCTCGCCGCCCGGGTGAACGCCAGATCCTCCGTCAGTTGCTCCGCCGCCTTCGCCTCCGCGAGCACCACCAGCCACACCGGCGCCGGATGCGCCCGCAGCAGGGCGTCAAGGACCGTCGCCCGGGCGGGCGGACAGACCCCTGAAACCCGGTGGCGTCGCGGGGAAACGGGTGCCGGCATGAGAATTGAGCAGCCAAGCCGATGCCGCCGCGGAGCGCAATCCTTCGGGTGCCCCACCCTCAAGTCTCCTTCCCGCAACCGCGGTTGTTTCAACGTCGCCTTCCCCGGCGTCCTCTTCCAGCGTGCCGGGATGCAGCGTGCCTTTGTCACCGGAGCCGCCGGTTTCATCGCCTCCAACCTCGTCGACCATCTCCTCGCCTCGGGCTCCTCCGTCGTGGGCTGGGACAATTTCTCCACGGGGCAGGAGCGATTTCTCGAGACCGCCACGGCCTCCCCGCGCTTCCGGCTCGTGCGCGGCGACACGCTCGACCGCGAGGGCATGGCGGCCGCGATGAAGGGGTGCGACATCGTCTACCATCTCGCCGCCAACGCGGATGTGCGCGACGGCTGGAGCCACCCCGACAAGGATCTCCAGCAAAACACGATCGCCACCTTCAACGTGCTCGAGGCAATGCGGGCCAGCGGGGTCCGCCGGATCGTGTTCTCGTCGACGGGCTCCGTCTACGGCGAGGCCCTCGTCACTCCCGACCGCCCCACGCCGGAGACCGAGGGGTTCCCGATCCAGACTTCCCTTTACGCCGCCTCAAAGGTCGCAGGCGAGGCGCTCATCTCCGCCTACGCTGAGGGCGGCCAGCTCGACGAGGCCTACCTGTTCCGCTTCGTCTCCATCCTCGGCGAACGCTACACGCACGGCCACGTCTTCGACTTCTACCGCCAGTTGCTCGAACACCCGGCGTGGCTGCGCATCCTCGGCAATGGTCGCCAGCGCAAGAGCTACCTCTACGTGGGCGACTGCATCCGCGCGATCCAGCAGGTCGTCACGCTCGCCACCGCCCGCGACGCCCGCCACCGTACGCAGGTGTACAATCTCGGCACCGCCGAGTACGTCGAGGTCAACGACAGCGTCCAGACGCTCTGCGCCACCCTCGGGCTCAAGCCCGAGTTGCGCTACACCGGCGGCGACCGAGGCTGGGTCGGCGACAATCCGTTCATCTTTCTCGACACAAAGAAAATCCGAGCCACCGGCTGGAAGCCGACGTGTTCCATCCGCGAGGGCATCGTCCGCACGCTCCGCTGGCTCGAGGCCAATCGCTGGGTCTACGAGTCGAGGCGCTCGGCGTAGGCGCCGTAGTCCGCGCTTCTCCCCGAAACCCGGCCCCCACGCGATGCGCATCCTGATCACCGGTTCCAGCAGCGGCCTTGGACGCGCCATCGCCACCGACCTGCTCGCGCGGGGACACGAGGTCTGGGGCTGGGCGCGGTCCGATCAGTCGGGCTTCGCCGTCGGACACGGCAGTCGGTTCCGGCACGCCTCGGTCGACGTGAGCGCATGGGATGCAGTGCAAACCGCCGCGGGCGTCGTCGCTGCGGAATGGAACTCGCTCGACGCGCTGATCTGCGCCGCCGGGACCCTCGGCGAGGTCGCGCCTGCCCTCGCGGCGGATCCGCAGCGCTGGTCCGAAACCGTGGCGGCCAACCTCGACGGCACGTACCATCCGGTGCGCGCGCTTCACGCTCTGGTGCAGGCAGCGCCACGGCGAGGGAAGATTCTCTGCTTCTCCGGCGGCGGCGCCACCCAGGCGCGACCGAATTTCTCCGCCTACGGCGTCGCCAAGACCGCGGTCGTGCGGCTCGTCGAGACCATCGCGGCCGAAAATCCCGATGCCGGCTTCGACATCAACGCGGTCGCGCCCGGCGCGATCGCCACGCCGATGCTCGACGAGGTCATCGCGCTCGGGCCCGAGCGCGCCGGGTCCGCCGACTACGCCGCCGCCCTGCGGGCGAAGGCCGCCGGCCAGGCTCCGGCCGACCGCGCCCTGGCCTTGGTCCGCTGGCTGCTGTCGCCCGAAAGCGACGGCATCACTGGACGGCTGCTGAGCGCGCCATGGGACCCTTGGTCGACCCTCGGCAATCACGTCGCGGCGGTCGCCGAGAGCGACTGCTTTACCCTGCGCCGCATTACACCCGCCGACCGCGACCGCGACTGGGGTGCGCCGCCCGCATAGCTTTGCCCTCCCCGGCGGGGCTCATTCACCTGGGAGCCTGCGCCGCTGGATGGCGACGATGCGGAGGCGGCCGTCGCCGGCGGAGAGCATGCATCCAAGGGCACGCCACGCCTCCGGGAAGCCGAGCGTGGTCGGGGCACCCGGCTCCCTCACCTTTGGGTCAGCCACTTGGGCCTTGCCGCACAAGGGCCAATCCGGGGAAGCTTCCATTGGTCCATGGCAGACTCTTCCCCCCTCGGCATTGCGGTGATCGGCTGCGGGCTCATCGGCGCCCGCCGCGCCGCCGCGCTCGCGCGGATCGACGGTGTCCGCATCGTCGCCGCGTGCGACCGCGACCCGGCGCGGGCCGACGCCGTGGCGCGGGTCCATCCCGGCTGCGCGGCTTTCACCGATGCCGCGGCGGCCCTCCGCCACCCCGGCGTCTCCGCGGTCGTCGTCGCCACGCCGCATGCGTCGCTCGCCTCCCTCGCCCGCGACGCCGCGAGCCTTGGACGGCACGTTCTCCTCGAAAAGCCCGGCGCGATCCACGCGCGCGAACTCGAGGACGTCGCGGCCGCCGCCGCCGCGACCGGTGCCCGGGTGCGCCTCGGCTACAATCACCGCTTCCACCCGGCCCTGCGCCGCGCCCGCGAGCTCGTCGATGCGGGCGAAATCGGACCGCTCATGTTCCTGCGCGCCCGCTACGGCCATGGGGGTCGCGTCGGCTACGAGCGGGAGTGGCGCGCCAATCCCGCCCTCTCCGGCGGCGGCGAATTGATCGACCAAGGCGTCCACGTCATCGACCTCGCCGGCTGGTTCCTCGGCGACTTCTCACGCGTCGAGGGCCACGTCGCCACGTACTTCTGGAACATGCCGGTCGACGACAACGCGTTCCTCTCCCTCCGCACCGCCGCCGGCCAGACCGCGTGGCTGCACGTCAGCTGCACGGAATGGAAGAATCTCTTCTCCTTCGAGCTCTACGGTCGCACCGGCAAACTGGCGATTGAGGGACTGGGGGGAAGCTACGGCGTGGAGCGCCTGACGTTCCATCGCATGCGGCCGGAAATGGGTCCGCCCGACACGACGACGTGGGAATTCCCGCGGGGCGATGACTCTTGGGAACGCGAGTCCGCCGCCTTCATCGACGACATCCGCACCGGGCGCGAGCCCTCCCCAGGGCTCGCCGAGGGTCTGCGGACGCTGCGGGTCGTCGAGGAGGTCTATCGGCTGAGCGCCGCCGACTCCGCGGGAGCCTCCTCTCACGCACGTTCTCCATGATCATCACCCGCTCCCCCTTGCGCATTTCCCTCGGCGGCGGCGGCACCGACCTCCCGTCCTACTACCGCGAGCACGGCGGTTTCCTCGTCGCCGGGGCGATCGACAAATACGTCTACATCACGCACCACAGGACCTTCCAGCCGGAGATCATCGTGAAGTACTCGCGGCTCGAGCGCGTCGCAAGCGTCGACCAGGTCGAGCACCCCATCGTGCGCGAAGCCCTCAAGCTGGTCGGCATCACCGAGCCGCAGCTCGAACTCACGTCGATGGCCGACATCCCCGGCGGCACCGGGCTTGGGAGTTCCGGGAGCTTCACGACCGCGCTGCTGAAAGCGCTGCACACCGCGCAGCACACGCTCCACTCCCCGGCCGAGTTGGCCGATCAGGCCTGCACCATCGAACTCGACCGCCTCGGCGAGCCAATCGGGAAACAGGACCAATACATCGCCGCGATCGGCGGCATCACCGCCTTCACGTTCCACACCGACGGCCGCGTCACCTACCGTCCAGCCGCCCTCTCCGAAGAGACCCGGTTCACGCTCGAGGATAACCTGCTGCTGTTCTTCACCGGCTTCACGCGCAGCGCGTCCACCTTGCTCCGCGACCAGAACGACCGGTCGAAGCGGGCGGATCCCGAGATGCTCGAAAATCTCCACTTCACGAAGCAGCTGGGGCTCGAGTCGCTCGCGGCGCTCGAATCCGGCAACCTCCACGCGTTCGCCCGGCTCATGGATGTCCACTGGCAGCGCAAGCGGGAGCGCAGTCCGGGCATGAGCAATGGTCCGATCGACCGGTGGTACCGCCTCGCGATGGACCACGGCGCGCTCGGCGGCAAGCTGATCGGCGCCGGCGGCGGTGGCTTCCTGCTCTTCTACTCCGAGGAAAAAGCCCGCCTGCGCCGCGCCTTGCGCGCGGAGGGCCTGCAGGAGGTCCGCTTCCGCTTCGACTTCGAGGGCACGAAGGTCGTGGCCCAGAATTGATCCGTCCCGCGCCATGAACGCCGCCGATCTGCCCGTCGCGCTCCTCGCCGGCGGCCTCGCGACCCGTCTGCGGCCCATCACCGAACGCATCCCCAAGGTGCTCGTCGAGGTCGCGGGTGAACCGTTCCTCCACCACCAACTGCGCCTGCTCGCGCGCGCCGGACTCCGCCGGGTGGTCCTCTGCCTCGGACATCTCGGCGAACAGGTGGTCGATCGCTACGGATCCGGATCCGCGTTCGGCCTTTCCCTCGACTACTGCTTCGACGGACCGAAACTCCTCGGCACAGGGGGCGCGCTGATCCGCGCCCTTCCCAACCTGGGACCGGCATTCTACGTCCTCTACGGCGACAGCTATCTCCCCGTCGATTATCAGGCCGTGGGAGCGCACTTCCTCCGCTCCGGCGCCCCGGGGTTGATGACCGTCTACGAAAACCGCGGGCGCTTCGAGCGCAGCAACGTCGAATTTTCCGGTGGACGGATCGTCGCCTACGACAAGCGTCACCCCACGGCCGCGATGCACCACGTCGACTACGGTCTGGGCGCCTTCCGGGCGGAGGCGTTCGATGGCTGCCCGCGCGACCAGCCGGTCGATCTGTCAGACGTGCAGCACGGACTCGCCGCCGTGGGCCAGCTCGCCGGCTATCTCATGACGGAGCGCTTCTACGAAATCGGATCGGCCAGCGGGCTCCAGGAACTCGATGCCCACCTGCGCGCGCCGGGTGTGCGCGACGTCCCGCCTTCGATCGCGTCCGTGGCCGCGGCTCATTCCGTCCCCATCGCTTCCTCGGCTCCCCGTCACTCCCTCCCATGAACGCCTCCGTCCGCCACCTGCAGGAAACCGCCCAGATCGCGTCGCTCATCGACACCGCCGCCTGCGAGGCGTGCGTGCGCGAACTCGTGGAGGTCCGCGCCCGCGGGGGACGGCTCTTCATCCTCGGGGTCGGCGGCAGCGCCGCCAACGCCTCGCATGCCGTGAATGACTTCCGCAAGATCGCGGGCATCGAGGCATACGCGCCGACCGACAACGTTTCTGAGCTCACCGCGCGCACCAACGACGAGGGCTGGTCCAGCGTCTTCGCCGAATGGCTGCGGGGCTCCCGGCTCACGAGCCGTGACCTCCTGCTCGTCTTCTCGGTCGGGGGCGGCAGCCTCGAACGGAACGTCTCGCCGAATCTGGTCGAGGCCCTCCAACTCGGGCAGCAGGTGGGCTGCCGCATCATCGGCATCGTCGGCAAGGACGGGGGCTACACCGCCAAGGCGGCCCACGCGTGCGTGCTGATTCCCACCGTGAATCCCGAAGCGATCACGCCGCACGCCGAGGCGTTCCAGGCCGTCGTCTGGCACCTGTGGATTTCCCACCCCGACCTCAAGGCCCGGGCGACGAAATGGGAAAGTCTCGCCACTCCGCCCGCGCCCGCGCGCTGAGCCATGCCCGACTTCCGCGTCTTCTGCCAGCCGACGTCGACCGAACCCTCGGAGATCACCCTCTCCGCCGAGGAGTCGCATCATCTCGTCTCGGTGAACCGCGCCCGCCGTGGCGACACCGTCGTGGCCTTCGACGGACGCGGCCGGGAATGGATCGCCGAGTTGGTCCGCGACGACCGGCGCTCGGCCGGGCTCAGGGTGCGCTTCCACCAGCAGGCCAAGCCCCTACCCTACACGATCACGCTGGGCCAGGCTTTGCCCAAGGGGCCCACCATGGATGCGATCGTCCGCAAGGCCACCGAACTGGGCGTCGCCGCCATCGTCCCGCTCGAGAGCGAACGTACCCAGGTCCACCTCGACTCCGATCGTCAGGATCGCAAGACGGAGAAGTGGAGGCTCGCCGCACTCGAGGCCGCGAAGCAGTGCGGCAATCCGTGGCTCCCGGAAATCCTCCCGGTCCAATCCGCGTCCGCTTTCATGCATTCGAAGCGCACTGACGACCTGAAGCTGATCGCGTCGCTCCAGCCCGGCGCCCGCTCGCTGCGCGAGGTGCTGGCGGACTTCCGCCAGCAGCATGGCCGCGCCCCGCAGCGCGTGCTCTGGCTGATCGGACCCGAGGGCGACTTCACCCCGGCCGAGATGAACACGAGCGCCTCCGGCGGCTTCGTGCCGATCACCCTGGGTCCTCTCGTGCTCCGCTGCGAGACCGCCGCCACGTACGCGCTCAGCGTGCTGGCGTACGAGTTGCAGGGGCGCTGAGCCCTTGGCAAACGCGGGGCGCGCTCACCAGACGAGCAGGCCGCCCGCGAAGGTCAGACCGGCACCGACGCTGCAGAAAATGATCCGGTCGCCCGGCTGGAAGATGCCTTCCTGCGCCGCCCAGCCCAGCGCCATCGAGACCGAAGCGCCGCTCGTGTTCCCATAGCGGTCGATCGTCATCACGACCTTCTCGAAGGGAACCCCGACGCGTTTGCTGACCGCGCGCAGGATGCGCTCGTTCGCCTGGTGCGGCACGACCCAGGCGATGTCCTCCGGACGAAGTCCGTGCCGCTTGAGCGTGGCCTCAATCTGGTCCGCGAACGCGACGACCGCGCTCTTGAAGACCATCGCTCCGTTCATCTGGAGATAGAAATCCGCGCGATCCTTGCCGCCCGGCTCGGGGAAGGGACGCAGCGCGCCGCCACCGCGTCGCTGGACCGCCGCGAACTGCGTGGCATCCCCGGAGAGCGCGACGCGGTGCAGACGATGCCCGCCCGCCGCGTTCGTGAGGATCGCCGCACCCGCACCGTCGCCAAAGAGAAACGCCGTCTCGTGGTCCGTCGGATTCGTGATGCGCGAGAGCAGTTCCGCCGTCACCACGATCACGCGCCGCGCCGCGCCGCCCGAAATCAGCGAGCGTCCCACCTCCAAGGCATACAGCCACCCAGAACAGGCCGCATTCAGGTCAAACGCGAACACGCCCGGAATGCCCAGCTCGCGCGCCAGCGCACTCGCCATCGCCGGGACCGGCTGGTCTGGGATGATCGTCGCCATGATCACGCCGTCGATGTCCGCGAGCGCCGCGCCCGACTGCTCCAGCGCCCGCCGCACCGCCGTCACGGCCAGGCTGGTCGCCGTCTCATCCTCACCCGCATAGCGACGCTCCTTGATGCCGGTCAGCTTGATCATCTCCTCCTCAGTCCGATCCGGGAAGGCCTTGAGGATCTCGCTGGTCGGACGCACGTTCCTCGGCACCGCGTAGCCCACCCCCGCGATGCACACCGTGCCCGCAGCCACGGAGGCCGCCGGCGCGGGAGCGGCCACCGGCACCGCGACGGCGGAACCGCGACGCTGAAGGTACTGCGCGAAATCATCCCCCGAAACCCGCCCGCCCGGGCCCGTGGCGGGCACGTCGGTCAGCGTCGCCGGATCCAGTCCAGCTTCCTGCGCCAGCTTCACCGCCCGTGGGGTCCACGCCGGACCCGTACCAACCCGGGCCGGCACCGCCGGAGCAGCCAGCGCCACCTTCGGCAAGACGGTCTCGGCGACGGAGGCCGCCACCGCTGATCCCGCCGCCACCGCCGTCCCTCCCGAACCGGCGGCGGGCAGCGTGGGAGACTTGCCCGCGGTGCTTCCCGACGCCGGGCCAGGAGCAGGTTCAGCGCCGCCGGCCGCCGCCTCCAAGTGCTGCAGGGACGCGTCCGTCGTGCGGATCCGGAGAAACGGACCGGCGCTCGGAACAATGTCACCCGCCCGGCACCGCACCGCCACGATCTCCCCGTCGCACGGCGACTCATACTCAAACACCGACTTGTCGCTCTCCAACTCCGCGATGATCTGCCCCTTTCGCACCGGGGATCCCGGGGAAATCTTCAAGTCGATGACCGTCAACTCGTTGACTGTGGCGCCCATCGAGGGCATCGGGACGTCGATGAGGAAGGAGGACATGCGCAGGGACTGGACGCGGAGTCTTGCGGGAAGAGCCGCCGCGGTCAATGCAAGGCTCGGGCCCGCGTCAGGTCGCAACGCGTTCGCTCGCAATCGCTCACGCGCCGCGGGACAAGTCACACCGCCCGCCCGAGCGTGAGGCCCAAAACGCCAGGGCGACCGGACCCACCGCAACGCGCAACCGGCGCGCGCCGCCGGGGACTCGCCCTTACGTCCGCACCGCTCGCCACACGGCGAGGATCCGCCGGAGGAGCGCAGGAAGGTCCGCGAGAGCAATCATGTTCGGCCCGTCGCTGATCGCCCGGTCCGGGTCCGGATGCGTCTCAATGAACAGGCCATCCGCACCCGCCGCGACCGCCGCCAGCGCCAGCGGGGCCACGAATTCGCGCTGCCCGCCGCTGCGCCCGCCCGCCGCACCCGGCAGCTGCACCGCATGGGTCGCGTCGAAGACGGTCGGGTAACCGTTGCGCGCCATGATCGGGAACGACCGCATGTCCACCACGAGGTTCTGGTATCCGAAGGTCGTCCCGCGCTCGGTCTGCCAGATCTCCGCCGCCCCGCCTTCCCGGAGCTTGTCCGTGACATGGCTCATTTCCTGCGGCGAGAGGAACTGGCCCTTCTTCACGTTCACCACCCGCCCGGTGCGCGCCGCCGCCAGCAACAGGTCGGTCTGGCGACAGAGGAACGCCGGGATCTGCACCACATCGCAGACTTCCGCGACGGCGGGGACCTGCGTCGACTCGTGCACGTCCGTCAGCACGGGGAAACCGTGACTCAGTCGCACGCCGGCCAGCAACCGCAGTCCTTCCTCCAAACCCGTGCCGCGGGCGCCCGCCAGCGAGGTCCGGTTGGCCTTGTCGAAGGAGCCCTTGAAGACGAGGTTCAGTTCGGGGTGCGCCTCGCGCAGGCCGGCGAGCGTATCCGCCACGGCACGACACACCCCGGCGCTCTCCAGCGAGCAGGGACCCGCGATGACGAGGAGCCGGGAGGGGTCGTGGAGCATGAAGTGACCCGCCGCTTCAGCGCACCGCCTTGCGTCGCTTCACGCCCCCACCCGTCCGCCGCTGCTGGGCGAGCGCCGCCTTGATGAAGGCGGCGAACAGGGGATGCGGCGCGTTCGGCTTCGACTGAAACTCGGGGTGGAACTGGACGCCGACGAACCACGGGTGATCCTTGATCTCGACGATCTCAACGAGGTTGCGGCGGGGGTTGATGCCGCTCACCACCATGCCGCCGCGCTGGAGCTGGCCGGCGTAGGCGTTGTTCACCTCAAAGCGGTGCCGGTGCCGCTCGCGGACCGAATCCTGACCATACGCCTTCCGCGCGTGCGTGCCGGGGGTGAGCGCACACTCGTAGCTGCCGAGCCGCATCGTGGCGCCCTTGTCGATGACCTTCTTCTGCTCCTCCATCAGGTTGATCACCGGGTGCGGCGACTGTTCGTCGAACTCCATCGAGTTCGCCCCCTTCAGCTTCAGCACGTTCCGCGCAAACTCGATCACCGCGATCTGCAGGCCGAGACACAAGCCGTAGTACGGCACCCGGTGCTCCCGCGCATACCGCGCGGCCGCGATCTTGCCTTCCGTCCCGCGATCCCCGAAGCCGCCCGGCACGAGGATGCCGTCCAAGCCCTTCAGCTGCCGCAGTCCCGCCGGTTTCTCCAGATTCTCGGCGTCAATGCGGATCACCTCAACCCGCGTGTTGTTCGCGATGCCGGCGTGCGTGAGCGACTCGTAAACCGACTTGTACGCATCCTGCAGTTCAATGTACTTGCCGACCACCCCGATGCGCACCGCATGCGCGGGCTTCACCACGCGCCGGACGATTTCCTCCCACACGTTCTTCGCCGGCGGCGGATTCGTCAGGCCAAAGAGTTCGATCACGAGATCATCCATGCCTTCCTTCTGCAGCGCGAGCGGCAGTTCGTAGATGGAATGCGGGACGTCCCGGCACTCGATGACCGCCTTCACCGGCACGTTGCAGAACATCGACAGTTTGTCGCGCAGGCCGTGGTCCAGCGGGTGATCGCAGCGGCACACCAGCGCGTCGGGCTGGATGCCGATCTCCCGGAGCTTCGCCACCGATTGCTGCGTGGGCTTCGTCTTCAGTTCCCCCGCCGCCTGCAGGTACGGGACCAGCGTGACGTGGATGAAGATCGTGTCGCGGGGCCCAACTTCCAGCGCGAACTGCCGCATCGCCTCAAGGAAGGGCAGGCCTTCGATGTCACCCGTGGTGCCGCCGATCTCCGTGATCAACACATCTACGTCCTTCGCCCCGGAATAAATCCGCTCCTTGATCTCGTTGGTGACGTGCGGGATCACCTGCACGGTCTTCCCGAGGTAGTCGCCGCGGCGCTCCTTCTGGATCACGCTCTCATACACCTGTCCGGAGGTCAGGTTGTTCAAGCGCGACAGCTTGCCGCTCGTGAAGCGTTCATAGTGCCCGAGGTCCAGATCGGTCTCCGCGCCGTCTTCCAGGACGTAGACTTCCCCGTGCTGGAAGGGACTCATCGTGCCCGGATCGACATTCAGGTAGGGGTCAAACTTCTGGATGCGCACGCGCAGGCCGCGCAGTTCCAGCAGCGCACCCAAAGCCGCCGCCGTGAGCCCCTTGCCCAAGGACGAGACCACCCCTCCGGTCACGAAGACATACTTCATCGGCTAGGGTTAACCGTCCGCCTCCGCGTCGCGCAAGAAAAGACCGGCAAACCCCGGGAACTCAGTTGAAAAGCAGCCACACCGCCGCCGCCACCCCCGCCACCAACACGAGGAACGCCAGCAGCGTCAGACCCCACTTCAGCAGTCGCGCAAGGATCCACAGCACGACCGCCAGCACCACGCCTCCACCCAAAGCCAGCAGCAAAGGGGGCTGGCTCTCGAGGAAGCGCAGGATTTCGGCCGGGTCCGACATGTCTCCCTTTACCCTTTGACGCTCCGCCCGCCCCGTCGAGCGCAGACTCCCGCATCTTACGAAACCGCTTTGCAATGCAGGGGCGCGATGCCATGACTCGGGGTGGGGTCCGATGCGTTCTGCTTGCCGCGACGGGTCCTTCCGCCGCCTAATGGCTGTTCGTACCATGACCTCCTCCGCCCCCGCTCCCGCTTTCGACCTCATCGGCGTCGGTTCGCCGATCATGGACTTGGTCGCCACGGTGCCGGAGGAGTTCCTCGGCCAGGTGCGCGGGGCCAAGGGAGGGATGGTGCTGGTCGACGACGACGAACTGGCCCGGATCCTCGCGCTTCTGGGTGCCGATCCGGCCCACGCCACCGGTGGTTCGGCGGCGAACGTCACGTTCAACGCCTCCCGTCTCGGTCTTCGCTCCACGTTCCTCGGCAAGCTGGGCAACTGCGCAATTGCCCAGCGCTACCGTCACCAGTTCGAGGCCGTCGGCGTCGATCCGTCGCGCTTCAAGCAGGGTGACCGGGCCAATGCGCGCTGCCTCGCCCTGATCACGCCCGACGCCCAGCGAACGATGCGCACCAACCTCGGCGCCGCCCTCACGCTCGCTCCGGAGGAGATCAGCGCCGCCGACTTCGCCGGCTGCCGCCACGCTCACATTGAGGGCTATCTCGCCTTCAATCCCGCCCTCGCCGACGCCGCCCTGACCGCGGCCCGCGCCGCCGGGGCCAGCGTCAGCCTCGATCTGTCGTCGTTCGAGGTCGTCCACGCGTCGCGCGACTGGCTGTTCTCCCAGTTCCGCCGGGGCATCGACATCGTGTTCGCCAACGAGGACGAAATTCGCGCCCTGTTCCCGACGCGCACCGCCGTGCCCTTCGCCGATCTCGCCACCGAACTCGCCCGCCACGGCGTCCTTGCCGCGGTCAAGGTGGGTTCCGAGGGCGCTTGGATCGCCCACGGGAATGAGCGGTACCAGATCGATCCGGTGCGCGTCCCGGATGTGCGCGACACCAACGGCGCGGGCGATGCCTGGGCCGCCGGCTTTCTCTACGGGCACCTGCATGGTCTGGGACTACCCGACGCCGGTCGCATCGCCTCCGTCCTCGGCGGGGAAACCGTCCGCCACCTCGGCCCGATCATCCCCCCCGCCCACTGGCCATCGGTCCACGCGCAGGCGGAGTCGCACCGCGAGAGCGCCCGATCCCGCGCGTCCGCACCGCCGTCGCCGTAAGCGGGACGTCCGCCGCGTCACCCGCCCGCAACGCCGCCTCCGCCATGTCGTCTTCCCCCCCTTCCGAAGATCCCGCCCTCGTCCGGCTGGTCACCTCGCTCGCCGAGAGCGCCCGCGCCGCCGCGTTGACGCTCGCGACGTGCGGGACCGCGCCGAAGAATCGCGCGCTCGCCGCAATCGCCCGCCTGCTGACGGAGTCCACCGCGGAGATCCTCGCTGGAAACGCCACCGACGTTGCCGCAGCGCGGGAACGGGGTCTCGCCGCCGCCCAGATCGACCGACTCACTCTGACTGCGCCGCGGCTCGAGGCCCTCGCGCGTTCCGTGGAACAGGTCGCCGCCCTTCCCGACCCCGTCGGGGAGGAACTCGCCGTTTGGACCCGGCCCAACGGACTGCGGCTGCGCAAGGTCCGCGTGCCGATCGGCGTCATCGGCATCATCTACGAATCCCGCCCGAACGTCACCATCGACTGCGCCGTCCTCTGCCTGAAGTCGGGCAACGCCGCGATTCTCCGCGGGGGGAGTGAAAGTTTCCACACCAACCGCGCGCTGGCCGGGGTCATCGCGCGGGGCCTCGCCGAGGCGGGCCTCCCGGCCGAGGCGGTCCAACTGATCCCGACCACCGATCGCGCGGCCCTAAACACGCTGCTCAAGCTCGACCATCTGGTGCAGTGCCTGATCCCGCGCGGCGGCGAGAGCCTGATCCGTTTCGTGGTCGAGAACAGCCGCATCCCGGTGATCAAGCACTACAACGGCATCTGCTCGGTCTACCTCGACGCCCAGGCCGACGCCGGCCTCGCGGAGTCAATCACCGTCAACGCCAAGGTCTCCCGCCCGGGCGTCTGCAACGCCGCCGAGCAACTCATCGTCCACGCCGACGCCGCTCCGGCGCTGCTGCCGCGCGTCGCCGGCGCCCTCGCCGCCAAGGGTGTGGAACTGTGCTGCGACCCGCGCGCCCTCGCGTTGCTCGCCGCGAAACCGGGAATCCGGGCCGAGCAGCTGCGGGCAGCGACTCCGGCGGATTTCCACACCGAGTTCCTCGGCCTCGTCATCGCGGTCCGAATCGTCGACTCCCTCGAGGAAGCGATCGCCACGATCAATCGCGACGGGTCAGGCCACACCGACGTCATCGTGACCAGCGACGAAGCCGCCGCCCGGCGCTTCCAGGCCGCCGTCGACAGTTCCGTGGTCGGCTGGAACGCCAGCACCCGCTTCAACGACGGCTTCGAATTTGGCTTCGGCGCCGAAATCGGCATCAGCACCGACCGCCTCCACGCCCGCGGGCCGATGGGGCTCCCGGAGCTGTGCAGTTACAAGTACCTGATGGACGGCGCCGGACAGGTCCGGGGCTGACGAGGGCGGCCGAGGCGTTCTCGCCGTACTCGCCGTTCGCGCTGCTCCCGCCGTCCTCACCGCTCTCGCCGTCCTCGTCGTTCTCGGCCAAGCGCTTCTTCGACCCCTGCCCGCCGCTCCCTCGCTCGGAACCGCCACCCGCCGGTCGGCACTTGTCCGGCTTGCCTTCGGGGCGGGCGAACCTTTCTTCGAAGTCGGAGTTCTACTGTCCATGTCACCCCGCACCGCCTTCTGGACGCTCCTCGCGACGCTGACGCTTCTCGCGGCCACGGTCCTGCATGGTCAGGCCGCGCCCGCCGCCGCGCGACCGGCTGGCGATCGCCCCAAGGTTGAAGTGAGCGGCCCCTCGGAGCGCATTTCGCGTTCCACCCTGAGCGCGGTGGCGGCCGGGATCACGTATCAGCCGCCCCCGCCGCCGAAGCCGCCTGAACCGAAGTCGGCGGAGGAGGAGGAAGCCGACGCACCGAAGAACGGGATCGTCCGCCTGCCGGAGTACGTGGTGCAGGGCGAGCGGCCGCCGGTCTTTCGCGAGCGCGACATCAACACCCGCAAGGGTCTTGGCGAGATCGCGGTGAAGCGCTTTCTCGGCGAGACCGGCAAGGCGCTCAATGCCTATCATCTCCCGCTCTTCGGCATGTCGAAGGAGCAGTACGCGCTCATGCTGTACCAGGAGGAGGAGCGCCTGAAGAACATGAAGGACGCCGGCGACAAAGTCTCGCTGCTCCGCGAAACCGACCCCGTCGCCGCCGACCGCCTGAAGCGCGAGGTCGACCAGACCTTCATCCGCCGCAGCGAGTTCTCGACCGCCCCGTCGGGCCGGAACAAGTAGCGCCGCGGCCGGAAGACCCGGCCGCGCCGCTCAGGCGACCCCGACCGCTGCCAGAGGTACGCTCACCGTACCACCGTGCTCCGCTTGTGCCCACGCGAGGCATGCGAAAGTCTCAGGGAACTGACAACTCAGTACACGCCATGAAGTTGACCCTTACCGGCTTGGTCGCCGCTCCGCACACTCCCTTCCGTCCCGACGGCGCGCTCAATCTCGACGCGATCCCCCGGATCGCGGCCTTGCTCGCCCACAATGGCGTGTCGGGTGCATTCATCTGCGGAACGACCGGCGAAGGCTGCAGCCTGACGATCGCGGAGCGCAAGGAGGTCGCGAACACCTGGCGGCGCTCCAGCCCCGCTGGTCTCAAGCTCGCCGTCCACGTCGGCCATCTCTGCCTCGAGGACAGCTGCCTCCTCGCCGCACACGCGGAACAGATTGGAGCCGATGCGGTGGCAACCATCGCGCCAAGCTTCTTTCGACCCGCCAGCGTGGACGATCTCGTTGAGGCCGGTCAACACCCTCCTGCTTCAGCTGCGCCAGCGCCCCGCGCAGCGTGTTTCGGCTCACCTGCAGAGACTCACCCAGCGCACGTTCCCCCGGCAGCCAGTCCCGCCACTGTCCCTGACGGATTCCGTCCCGCAAAATGGCCGCGGTCTGGCTGACGAGCGATTGCACGCGTGGAACGCTCTGCATGTCTCTCACTCCGCCGCAGGCGCAATCGTCTTCCAAGCCCAAAGTGGCCGGCACCCGTGGCACCTCCGCGGCCCGCCAACTTACCGCCGCAACACCGCCCGCACCGGCGAGGCGTCCGCACCGACCACGGCCAACGGGAGCGCGAGGAGTTCGTAGACTCCCGGCTCCGCCCCGCGGAGGTCGAGGTTCTCCAGGATGATCACACCCGCTTCATGAAGCTCCTGGTGCCGCGGCAACTCCCGGCTCTTCAGGGCGTCCACCGAGGGCACATCCACCCCGATCAGGCACACGCCGCGTTCCGCCAGCCACCGCGCCAATCCAGGCTCCAGCAGCGGCCACGTCGCCGGAAAAACCGCGGGATCCTCCCACGCATCCGTCCGGAAGAGGATCCGCGGCGCCGCCGCAATCTCTCCCGGGCTCAGCTCCGCAAACAGGCTCGCCGTCAGCACGCCGCCGCCGCGCGCATCCACCACCCGAGCCGGTCCCACGAAGATCTCCAAGGGCACCTTCTCCATCGTCACGCCACGCCGCGCATAATGGTACGGCGCATCGACGTGCGTGCCGTTGTGCAGGGAGAGCGAGAGGCGTCCGACGTTGCAGGAGGATCCGTCCGCCATGCGCGCGGTCGGCACCAGCTCCGTGGGCGTGTCCCCGGGCCAATGCGGCGCACCACTCAGGAGCGGGCGGGACACGTCAATCAGGCGATTCGGATCGGTCGGCATGGGTGCGGATCGGCGCGGGCCGGAGCAAGGTTTGCACGGTTCCGGGGCTCGGGACAAAGTGTTTCCAGCCACCGCAGAGTTTCAACCCGCGCGGGCTCGCCGCCGCGGAGCTCGGCAGACTCGACGCGCCGCCATGCTCCGTCCGTGCCGCCATGCTCCGTCGGCGCCGCCATGCTCCGTCGGCGCTGCCATGCTCCGTCGGCGCTGCCGACTCGCCTCGCCGACATGCTTCGCCGAAGCCCATCGTCGCCGGCCGTCGTCGCCCTCCAGCGCCGCGGGCCCGACGTTCGGTAACGCCGCATCCCCCGCGCCACGCTCTCCGCCGGGCCCTTCACGGCACCAGCGGACGCTCATCCGCCATCGCGCGCTGCGCCCCCGTCTCCGCAATCCAGCGCAAGCGCCGCACCGCCTCGCGCACCTCCGCAAACCGGGTGTACAGGGGCGAGGGCGCCAGACGGAGCAGGTCCGGCGCCCGGAAATCCGGCACCACTCCGTGCACCTTCAGCGCCTGACAGAGGCGCCACGCGTCGGGATGCGCGAGCGCGACGTGCCCGCCGCGCGCCGCCGGGGCGCGCGGAGTCGCCACTCGAAATCCGAGGGGGGCCAATTCCTCCTCCACCGCCGCGAGCAGCGCGTCCGTCAACGCGAGCGATCGCTCCCGGAGCGCCCCAATTCCCCCCGCCTCCTCCACCAGTTCAAGCGCGCCTTCCAGCGGGGCCAGCGCAAGGATCGGAGGCGTCCCGACGTGCAGCGCCGCCGCGCCGGCTGCCGGCAGGTGCTCAGGCCGCATCTCAAAGCGTCGCTCGGGACGAACGCCCCACCAACCCGCCAGCCCGGGCGGCCGACCGAAGTGGCGTTCGTTCACGTACAGTCCGCCCACCGCGCCGGGACCCGCATTGAGCCACTTGTAATGGCACCAGAAGGCAAAATCCACGCCGTCGCGATCCAAGGCATGCGGCACGACGCCGACGCTGTGCGCGAGGTCCCAGCCGACCACGATCCCGCGTTCCCGCGCCTTCCGGGTGATCGTCGCCACATCCAGCAACTGGCCGCTCGTGAAGATGACCGAGGGCAAGACAAGGATCTGCACGTCATCGGTCAGGTGCGTCAGGATGTCCTCCAGCCAGAGGCAGCGGCCGTCCCGCGAGGGAATCAGGCGCAGCGTCGTCGACGGGTCCTGCCCACGCAGGCGGAGGTGGCTTTGCAGGGCGTAGGTGTCCGACGCAAAGTTCAGCGCGTCCGCAACAATCACGCGCCGCGTGGGGTGCGCGGGGTCATACAGGGTCGCAAGGAGTTGATGCAGGTTCTCCGTCGTCTGGCCACGGATTGCGAGGGTCGCCGGCGCGGCGCCAAGCAGCGGCGAAAGCCGCGCAGCCACCCGCTCGGCGAGGTCGATCCACCGGTCCGGCCCACTCGTCCACCCGTCGATCGCCTCCCGCTTCCAGGTGTCCACCGCCCGCTGGAGCGCCGCCTCCGACCGGCGCGAGAGGAGACCCAGTGAGTTGCCGTCGAGGTAAATGCGGCCCGCCGGCACGTGAAACTCGTCGCGCAGGCGCGCAAAGGGCTGGTGCTCGTCCCGCTCGTCGGGAGCACCCGGCTCATCCGGGAGGTTCGGGGTCTGGGCGGACGCGGCCATGGGACGACGTTCCCCGACGTCGCCGGACGCGCCAAGCGAAAACCCCGGCAGCGGACGGACCGGGTTGCCGTCCGCCAAGCGCCCGTCCACCTCAGGGCACCCGCAGCAGGCTGCGGCCGGTCATCTCCGCAGGCTTCGGGAGGCCCATCAGGTCCAGCACCGTGGGGGCAATGTCCGCGAGGCGGCCGCCCGCGCGCATCGGCGTGCGGCCTGCGGCGTAGCCGGCGCCGACCACGAAAATCTCGACGAGGTTCAGGGTGTGCGCGGTGTGCGGCGAATTCGTCGTGGGATCCCACATCTGTTCGCAGTTGCCGTGGTCCGCACAAACCACCGCCTTGCCGCCCACCTGCTCAAGCGCCTGCAGAAGCGTCTCGACGCCGCGGTCCGTGGCCTCCACCGCCTGGATCGCCGCCGGCAGCGAGCCGGTGTGCCCGACCATGTCGGGGTTGGCGAAGTTCACCACCACGAGGCCGTACCGGCCCGACAGGATGGCTTCGCGCGCGAGGCGCGTGACTTCCGCCGCCGACATCTCCGGCTGAAGGTCGTACGTCGCCACTTTGGGGCTCGACGGACAGGCGCGTTCCTCGCCGGCAAAGGGGTCCTTGCGGTAATTGTTGAAGAAAAAGGTGACGTGCGGGTTCTTCTCCGTCTCCGCACAGCGGAACTGCGCAATGCCGGCATCCGCCACCACCTGGCCGAGGATGTTCTTCAGCGCCGCCGGCTTCGGGGAAATCACCTTCACCGGCAGGCCGGACTCGTACTCCGTCATCGTCGCGTAATACAGATCGAGTTTCGGCCCGCGCGGGAACGCCGTGAAGTCGTCGTTCACGAAGGCCCGCGTGATCTCGCGCGGCCGGTCGCCGCGGTAATTGTAGAAGAGCACCGCATCGCCGTTCCGGATCGTCGCGACCGGCTTCCCCGCCGCGTCGACCACCCACGTCGCCGGCACGAATTCGTCGCCTTTCTGCGTCTCGCTCAGGGGCTTTTCGTAGTACGCCCGCACCGCCGCCACCGCACTCGTCGCGGTGCCTTCGGCACCTTGTCCGGAAAGAAGGCGATAGGCCTTCTCCACGCGCTCCCAGCGGTTGTCGCGGTCCATCGCCCAGAAGCGTCCGCAGACCGAGGCGATCCGACCCACCCCGATCTGGCGGCACTGCTCCTCGACTTGCTCGACGTAGGCCGCACCGCTCGTCGGCGGCGTGTCGCGTCCATCGGTGAAGGCGTGAATGTACACCTCCGTGAGGCCCTCCGCCTTCGCCTGGCGGAGCAGGCCGTACAGGTGCTCCAGCATGCCATGCACGCCGGCGTCGGAGACGATGCCCATCAGGTGCAGGCGCGACCCCCGCGACCGCACGCGATCGACCAAGCCGCGCCAGACCGCGTTCGCCGGCAGTTGGCTCTCGGAGAAGAGCTTGTTCAGGCGCACGAGTTCCTGATCCACGACCCGGCCGGCGCCGATGTTCTCGTGACCGACCTCGCTGTTGCCCATCACGCCGTCGGGCAGTCCGACGTCGAGGCCCGACGCCGCGACCAGCGCGTGCGGGTAACGGGCATGCAACCGATCATCAGCCGCCTTCTTCGCGAGGTGGACGGCATTGAAGGCGTTCTGATCGGCGTGGGGGTTGTGACCCCAACCATCGCGGATGACGAGGAGGACCGGCGGGCGCGCGTTGCTCATGAGAAAGGGAAAAAGCCAGCGGCTAGAAATGACCCGCGGTCCGCCCCGACGAAAGACTAAACCGCAGGGATTCAGCCGACCGGGGGCATCATCCTCATGCGCCGACTTCCGGCCCCGCGACCGCGCCGACCTCCGGCCCAGACAACAGGGAGGATACCCACGCCTCACGCGACCCCACAACGCCGTTTGACTCCGCCCGGAATTCCCTCCCCCTTAGGCCTTTCGCATGCCTTCGCGCGCCGTCCTGCTCGTCAATCTCGGTTCTCCTGATTCCACCGCCGTCCCGGATGTCCGCCGCTACCTGCGGGAATTCCTCGGCGACGAGCGCGTGCTCGACCTACCGGCCCCGCTGCGCTGGCTCCTGCTCGAGGGCATCATCCTGCGCACCCGGCCGAAGAAGTCCGCCCACGCCTACGCGGAGATCTGGACCAAGGACGGCTCGCCGCTGATCCTCACGTCAAAGAGCGTGGCCGCCAAGCTCGCGGCCGATCTCGGACCGGAGGTCCCGGTGTATCTGGCGATGCGCTACGGGTCGAGGTCGATCGCGAGCACGATCAGCCAGATGGCCCGCGATGGGATCACCGAGGTCCTGCTCTTCCCGCAGTACCCGCACTACGCGATGTCGTCGTGGGAGACCGTGGTGGTGAAGGTCTACGAGGAAGCCGCGCGACTCGCCCCGAAGCTCCGGGTCACCTGCGTGCAGCCCTTCTACGCCGACGCCGACTACATCGAGGCGCTCTACCAGGTTTCCGCCCCCTACCTCACGCAGCCGCACGATCATCTGCTCTTCTCCTACCACGGCATCCCGGTGCGCCACCTGCGCAAGGGCGATTCCTCGAAGGGGCATTGCACCAAGGTGCCGGATTGCTGCGCGACGTGCTCGCCCGCCCATGCCACCTGCTACAAGGCGCAGTGCCTGGCCACGACGCGGGCCTTCGTCCGCCGGGCCGGCCTTGCCGATGACAAGCTTTCCGTGTCCTTCCAATCCCGCCTCGCCGGTGAGCCGTGGCTGACCCCATACACCGACAAGGAACTGGAGCGATTCGCGCAGGAAGGCCGGAAGCGGATGCTGGTCATGACGCCCGCGTTCGTGTCCGATTGCTTGGAGACGCTGGAGGAAATCGCCGGCGAGGGTAAGGAGGACTTCCTCCACGCCGGCGGCGAGTCGTTCCAGCACATCCCCTGCCTGAACGATCAGCCGCCGTACATCGCCTTCCTCGCTGGCCGCGTGCACCGCTGGCTCGGGGGCGACACGACCTTCGCGACGCACGTCCGCCAAGCCGCCGCCACGCCGGGAGTCTGAGCGGGCGGCTCAGCCCGCGGCACGGTCGTCACCGCGCCACGTGAAGGCGTGACACAGCGCCACCCCGGCCGCATCCGCTTCGTCGGCCGCCAGCGTGCGTCCATGCCCGAGGAGCGACATCACGGTCCGGACCATCTGCTCCTTGCTTGCCCGCCCCAAGCCGACCACCGCCTGCTTCACGCGCAGGGGCGGATACTCGAAGATCGGTTTCTCGCGCAGGGCCGCCGCCGCCACCGCCGCGCCGCGCGCCGCGCCGAGAATCTGCGCCGTCTGGAAGTTCTGCACGTAGATCGTCTGCTCCAGCGCGACGTGCCGCGCGTCAAAATCCGCGAGGAACGACTCCACCGCCCGGTGAATCTCCGCCAGCGCCACTGGGAATGGCTCGCGCGGCGGCACCCGCACCGTCCGGCACCGCAACAACAGCGGCGCCCGGCCGGGCGCGAAATCGATCAACGCCAGTCCCGTGCCGCGCAGCGAGGGGTCAATGCCGAGCACCAAGCCGCGGAAGGGCGTGCGCATGATGCCACCCCCGGTCGCCGCCGTCGCCCCGACGCCAGAGCTCCCCGCCCCCGTCGGTCGCGAGGACGCACGCGGCAGCGTGCCGCCGTCCGGCACGCCGGCCAGCTTCGCCGCCCACAACTTCCGGAGACTTGCTCGACCCATGGTGACTCGCGCCGCAGCCTGCCACGTTTGCCGTCCGCTTCAATGCCCGACTCACGGCAAGCATCCACCCGAGCGTGGTTCGCCCGCGTCCGGCGACCGTCGGACTGATCCGCTCCATCACCGGCGGAAAGACGCTCCGGCCCGCCTCAGGACAACAGCAGCCGCAGCCCCGCCACGCCCGTGAGGCTGAGGGTGATGATCTCAAACCAGCGTTGGTTGATCCGCTGCACCAGCCACCGGCCCACCCACGCGCCCGCCCACACCGCCGGAGCGAGGAGCAGGTTCGCCCAGAGGCTGGCGCCGTTGATCAGCCCGAGGTGCGCCATGAAGGGTACCTTGAAGAGGTTCAGCAGGAGAAAATACACCGCGCTCGTCCCGATGAATTCCAGCTTCGGCAGGCGCAGCGCGAGGAGGTAGATCGCCATCAGCGGACCCGCCGCATTGGCAATCAGCGTGGTGAAACCGGCCAGTACGCCCACCGACGCCACCACTGGGCGCGGGACGCGGGGCCCGCCCGCGACCGGCGCCGAACCGCCCGGAGCAGTCCCGGCCCGCCGCTCCCGCCAGCGGCGCACGCCGTGGATCGTGAGCAACGCCAGCACGATGCTCCCCACCAGCACCCGCGCCTGATGGTTGTCGATCCGGTCCATCGCGAAATACCCCAGCACGATGCCCAAACCCGCCCACGGAAAGAGTCCCCAGAGCTGCGACCAGACCGCATGGCGGCGATAAACCAGCACCGCCACGATGTCGCCGAGAATGAGCAGCGGGAGCACCAGCCCCGTCGCCTCCTTCGTCGGCAGCACGTTCGCAAAAATCGCAATGAAGAGCGTGCCGAGTCCGGACAGGCCCGTCTTCGCCATTCCGACCATCAACGCGCCCAGGACGAGCAACACCCACTGCCACGGTTCAAGGATCATGCGTTCGCTCCTTCGTCCACCGCCACCGGTTGAAAGCGCCCCGCCTCCACCTGCGTGACATGCCAGGCGCGGGGCTCATCGCCGGGCAGGACGGTGCCGGTCGCAATGACCTGCCACTCCGGCACCAACGCCGCCCAGAAGCGTTCGCGTCGCCCGGGATCGAGTTCACCCAGCACGTCGTCGGCCAGGATCAGGGGCGCGAGGCCGAGATGCTCCTGAAACCAATGCGCCTGCGCCACCCGGAGCGCGAGCACGAGGCTGCGCTGCTGACCTTCCGAGCCCACGTCCGCCGCCGGACGGCCGTCGAGGGTGAAGTCGATGTCGTCGCGGTGAGGTCCCGTCATCGTCGTGCGCATCTGCAGGTCCCGCGCCCGCCCCGCCTCCCAGCGCGCAAGCCACTCCGCCGCCGTCACCCCGCCCGCGCCCTGCGCCGCGTAGGCGAAGCCCGCCGCCTCCGGCGCCGGGGCCGCCTGCGCGATGCGCGCGTACGCACGGCGCACCTGCGCCGACAGTCGCTCCAGCCCGCTCGCCCGCGCCGCCACCAGCGCCGCCGCCGCCTCCGCCATCGGACGCTCAAATGCCGTCAACTCGGCCGCACCCGCCCCGCGCCGGAGCAACGCGTTCCGCTCCGCCAGCGCCCGGTGATACGCCTGCAACACCCGCAGGTACCCGCGATCCGTCGCCGCCAGCGTCAGGTCAAGCCACCGGCGCCGCAGGCCCGGGGCCCCGCGCACGAGTTGCTGATCCTGCGACGACAACACCACCGTCGGGAACTGGCCGAGGTAATCCGCGAGGCGCGTCACCGCGACTCCATCCACCACGATTTCCTTGCCGCCCGGCCGCAGGCGGAGCTCCACGCGGGTCGCCCCGCTGCGTTCGTGCTCCACGTCGCACGCCACCGCCGCCTCGGCCTGACCGTGCGCGATCAGCACCCGCGCATCGCTGGTGCGGAACGAGCGCAACGCGGTCAGGAGTCCCACCGCCTCCAGGAGGTTCGACTTTCCCTGCCCGTTCGGGCCGACGAGAAAATGACGCGCCCCGCCAAATTCCACCGTCGCCGCCGCGAGGTTCCGGAAGTGTTGAAGGGTGATTCGCTGCAGGCGCATGCGGGGACCCTGCATTACGCACGCTCGCGGCGAAAAATCCGAGCCCGAACTCCGCCTTCTCACGTCAGCCGCGCCCCCCCAAGCGCAGCGCTCCCGCCTCCGGGGAGCCGAGGCTTGCGTCCCCACCCGCGCGTCCGGCACCCTCACACTGTCATGTCGCTCGATCTTTCGCTCGCGCACACCGTCCGCACCCTGCAGTCGCTCGCTCAGATCTCAGCCGAGATCGAGCAGGCTTCGGAGTTGATCCTCACGACGCTCCGGCAGGGGGGCAAACTGCTGATCTGCGGCAACGGCGGCAGCGCCGCCGAGGCCCAGCATTTCGCGACCGAACTGGTCGGGCGCTACCTGCGCAATCGTCCGTCCCTGCCCGCCCTCGCGCTCTCCGCCGATGGCTCGCTGCTGTCCTGCATCGGCAACGACTACGGGTTCGACCAGGTCTTCTCGCGCCAGATCGCCGGCCTCGCCCGCCCCGGCGACCTCGTGATCGTGATCTCGTCCAGTGGCAACTCCGCCAACCTCCTCGCCGCCCTTGAGGAGGCGTCGCGGCTCGGCCTCCGCAGCATCGCCCTGCTCGGACGTTCCGGCGGCGAGGCCCGCGGCCGCGCCTCCGTCGATGTGATCGTGCCCGGCGACTCCGGCCGCACCGCCCAGGAGGCCCACCTGTTCCTGATCCATCACTTCTGCGACGCGATCGACGCGGCCTTCCCGGGCCACGCGTGATCCACCGCCGCACATGAGTGGCGTCGTCCCCCGCTGGCTGCTCTCGCACGCCCGGGGCTACGTCGAGCTGGGGATGTTCGACGCCGCCGCCCGCGAGCTGGCCGCCCTGCCCGCGGCCGTGGCCGAGGGGGAGGAGGCCTTGGACCTGTTCGCCGCCGTGCACCACGAGCGGCGGGACTGGCCCGCCCTCGCCCGTGTATCCGAGAAGTTGGTACAGCTCCGCCCCGACTCCGCCGGGGCCTGGGTCACGTGGGCCTACGCCGTCCGCCGGGCCACCAGTCTCGCCGCCGCCGAGCGCATCCTGCTCTCCGGTCGCGAGCACCATCCGCGCCACCCGACCATCCTCTTCAACCTCGGCTGCTACGCCTGCCAGCGCGGCGACCTCGCCCTCGCCCGCCGCTTCGTCGAGGCCGCAGTCGCGATCGATGCCGCGTTTCGCGCCCTCGCCGAAACCGATGAGGACCTGGAGCCGCTCCGCCGCGCCCCGCCGCCACCCGCGGACGCCGAGGGATAGGCCTCCTGACCGGCCTCGCTCCGCCGACGGCTGCGGGCGGCTCCCGCCCGCCCCCTCCGTTCGCGCATCCTCCGGCCCCAATCAACGCGGGGCCTTTCCCAATTAATGCGGAGGCGAATTCCCGCCGCTCTGGCATAGTGACCACCGTCGAAGGTCGCCTGTGGACCCCCGACATCCCACCCCCGGCAGCCATGATCCCGCCCCCCGCCCCCGTCCCACACGGTCCGGCCGACGGCAACCGGATCCGGGCATCCCGAGAGTGAAATCCCCTTGGCGCGGTCACACGGTTCAAACCGCGTCATACCCAAAGGCCGCCGGTGCGAAAGTTATGTGGGGTGGCACCGGCGGCCCCCTTTTTGTCAGTCATCCGCGATTAAAGAACGCCCCCCGGTTGCAGTCACGGGCCGGACGCGTTGCTTAGGACGTTTCCCCGCGATGATCCTGATCCGTCGGCAAATCGACCG
>VHCJ01000007.1 GCA_016871755.1 Verrucomicrobiota bacterium
GATGTTGAGCGAGAAGTCCCCGCGACGGCGGTCACCGGCGAAGAACGCGGCGTGATCGTAGTTGCGGACCAGATACCCATCGGCGTCGCAGGACCGGACTTGGCGGAGGATCCACTCCTCACCGGGCTTGAACACGCGCGGCGGAGCGACCCAGACGCTGCTGCCCGGCGTGCTGCCGGCGCCTTGGAGCGCGCGGAAGCGGGTGACGGCCTCGCGGTAGTGCTTCGGGTTCTCGAACTCGCAGTACACTGTGCGCACGCCCGCCGCCCACGCCGGCTCGATCTGCGCGAGGTCGCGGACCGTTGCGATGAGTTCCGGCTCGGCCTGGGGTGACAGGGAGGCGGGAGCGCGGGTCGCGGCGGTGCGCGAGGTGCCGGTGGCCGGGTCAAGGGTGACGGTCCGCTGAGCCGCTTCGTTGGCGGGAGAGACGACGGGGTCCCTTCCGGGCGCAGGGTTCTCGGGGAATGCCTGGGCCGCGCGGAACGAAGGAGACGGTGGGAGGTTCGGGGTGGTTGCCGGATCGGCGATGGGCTCGGGCGCGAGGCGCGGGGGCTCGGGGTGCAGCGTCCAGCGGCGCGGAGCGGCGCGTTGGCGTTCGAGCGCGGCGACCGCATCGCGGCGGAGGCGGTTCAACTCGCTCACCGGCAGGATCACCGCGCCCTCAAGTCGGTTGACCAGATCACCGAGATGGAACGGGGTGCCGCCAAGGCGGCCGAGTTGCGCGCGGAGCCGCTCATGGTCGAGGGGCTGCTGCTCCGCGGTGGCGAGGGGCAGGGCGGAGTCCACGCGCGCGACGTGGCCCTCGCCGTCGTCGAGCAGCAGCGTGAGCGGCGCGCCGGCGTGGCCGTGGACCTCCGCGCGGACGGGGCGGGTGTGGCGGATCTTGTCGCCCTCGAAGGTGGAGCGGACCTCGCGCTCGAGCGCGGGGTCGCTCGTCTTCCACACTTTGTTGCCCGGCTGCACGCGCCGGAAGTCGACGTCGCCCTGGCCGAACCGGAGGACGGTCTCGAGTCCTCGGGGGACGACATGGTACACGCGGCCTCCCTCCTCGCGTTGCTCGGGATTGCCGGCGTCGAAGACCACGCCGTCACCGGGCTTCAGCGGGGCCTGGAGTGTGAGCGTGACTTCCTCGCCCGCAACGCGGCGGACCTCGCCGAGGTAGACGCCGCGCTTGGTGCCGAAGCGGCCGTGGGCGAGGTGCTGGTTGTCGATGCCCCGGAACCAGCCCGTGTAGAGCCCGCGCGAGAACGACATCTCCAGCTCGTAGCGCTCGGCGGCCGGCGCGGCCGGGACGGGAGCCTGAGTGGCGAGCGTGGCCATGGCGCGATCCAGCGCCTGCCGGTAGACCCGCGTGATGCTCGCAACGTACTCGGGACTCTTCAGCCGGCCCTCGATCTTGAGTGACGCCACCCCGGCGCGGACGAGATCGGGCAGCACCTCGAGCCCGGCGAGGTCCTGCGGACTCAGCAGGTAGCGACGATCGCCGAGGTCCACCTTTTGTCCATCGGCGTAGAGATCGTAGGGCAACCGGCAGGCCTGGGCGCATTCGCCGCGGTTGGCGGAGCGGCCGCCGAGCGCCTCGCTGGTGAGGCACTGGCCGGAGTAGGCGACGCAGAGGGCGCCGTGGACGAAGACCTCCAGGGGCAGCGGCGTGCCTCCGGCCTCGGCTTGGGCCTGTTGGATGCGCTCGATCTCGGGGATGGAGTTTTCGCGGGCGAGCACGACCAACTCGGCACCGAGCTCGCGCGCGAAGCGCACGCCCGCGGCGCTGGTCACGGTCATCTGCGTGGAGCCGTGGATGGGGAAGTCGGGTGAAAGCTGGCGAATCAGCCGGCAAATCCCGGTGTCCTGGACGATCGCGGCGTCGACACCGGCGGTGATGATCCCGCGCAGGTAGTCGGCGGCGTCGGGCAGTTCCGGCGTGAAGACCAGCGTGTTGAACGTGACGTAGCCGCGGACGCCGCGCCGGTGGAGGAACTCCATCAAGGCCGGCAGGTCGGCCTGGGTGAAGTTCTTGGCGCGCATGCGTGCATTGAACCGCTCAAGGCCGAAGTAGATGGCGTCGGCGCCGTTCTCGACGGCCGCCCGGGCGCATTCCCAGTCTCCCGCCGGCGCGAGCAGTTCCGGGCGCTTCACCCCGCGGCAGGGTGCGGCGGCGGAGGCGGGCAGCGGTGCGGAGGTGTCAGCAGACATCGATCGAGGGAGAAGAGAGGACAGGTACGCGCCTAGGCGGATCGAGCAACCGCAAAGCGCCGGGCAGGTCAGGCGGGTCAGTCGGGTCGGGCGGGATGGGCGGTATGGGCAGGAAGGGCGGACCGCCACGGGATGCGCCGTGCTGCGCGAGGCGCGAGGCGTCAGGCGTGAGATGCGAAGCGTTAGGCGCGAGGCCTGAGGCGGAGGCTTGAGGCGCACCCGAGGACTGCGTCAGCGATGCCGCCCGTGCCGGAAGATGTCCCAGACCACGTAGAGCCCGAGCACGGCGGAAAGGAGGTAGCCGATGATGCCGAGGGCGGAATACCCGAAGAGGTAAGGCGGGTTGCGCGTGGTGATGATGAGGGAGGAGCCGACGATGAGGGCGGCGATGATGACCCCGAGGGCGATGCGGTTGGCAGCGGCCTTCAGGGCGTCGTCGAGACCCTCAAGCCCCTGGTGCTGGAAACGGATCGTGAGGTCGTCGCGCTCAAGGCGGCGGGCGATGCGGCGCAACTCTCCCGGCAATTCCTTCAGCCCGGTGAAGCTGGAGCGCACCACGTCGCGCACATCGCGCCAGAGCACGCCCGGCTGGACGCGGCTGCGCTGGACCTCGCGGAGGACGGGCCGCGCGTGGGCGCGCAGGTCGAAGGTGGGATCGAGCCGCCGGCCGACCTCCTCGATGCACAGGATGGCCTTGGCCATGAGCGAGTAGTCCTGGGAGATGTTGATCCCGTTGCGGCCGAAGATGTGGAGCAGCTTCAGCAGGGCGCGGCCACTGTGCTCGCGCCCGAGGCGCACGTTGAAGTCCTCGCGCAGCGCGAGCGTGACATCGCGTTCCATCGCGCGCAGGTCGACGCCGCCGCCCGGGGCGCCGAGCTCGGCGGCGATTTCGACGATGCGCTCGGCGTCCTGCTCGACGGCGGCGAGGAACAACTCGGCGAGGGCGAGGCGAAGGCGCCGCGTGAGGTTGCCGGCGAGGCCCCAGTCGAGGAGGCAGAGCCTCCCATCGGGCATGATCAGTACGTTGCCCCCGTGCGGGTCGGCATGGAAGAAACCGGCGATGAGGACCTGATGGAGGAGGGAGGCGGCGCCGTTGGCGGCGATCTGGCGGTTGAAGGCCGGGTCGGGGGCGAGATCGTCGAGGGATCGTCCCACGATCCGATCGGAGACAAGGACGCGCGCGGAGCTCAGCTCATCGATGACGGCGGGGGAGAAGACCCGGTCCGGGTGGGGGTTGATCGCGTTGAAGTACTGCTGGTTCCGCGCCTCGTTGCGGAAGTCCAGCTCGCGCAGGATGCCGGCGCGCAGTTCCGCGACGACGCTGGGCAGGTTGAACGGGGCGAGGCGTTCGACGCGCTGGTGGATCTGGCCGGCGAGCCAGGCGATGAGCTCGAAGTCGGCGAGGACGGTCTTTTCGAGGCCGGGCTTCTGGACCTTGACGGCGACGTCGCGGCCGTCGTGCAGGCGGGCGAAGTAGACCTGGGCGAGGGAGGCGGTGGCGGCCGGGGTCTCGTTGAAGACTGCGAACACCTCGTGCGGCTCCCGCCCGAGTGCCTCGAGCAGCACCGGACGGATCTCGGCGAAGGGCAGCGGCTGGACGGAGTTCTGGAGCTTGCGCAGCTCGAGGATGAGCGGCGCCGGCAGCAGGTCCGGGCGCATGCTTAGGAGCTGGCCGGCCTTGACGAAGGTGGGCCCCAGTTCCTCGGCCGCGAGGCGCACGCGCTCGTGGACCGTGCGCGCCGGGGTGTGCTGCGGCACGAGGCGCGACCAGATGGCGGCCGGCAGCTCAATCTGGTTGAGCAGATCGTCGAACCCGTGGCGCGCGAGGACGGTGAAGATTTCCTTGGCGCGGACGGCGTTGCTCAGGAGATCGAACGGCTTCACGGCTCGCTCGACCGCGACGGGGGCGGCGTGGCGTTCGCCTCCAGCACCCGGACGCGCTCCTCGAGGGCGGCGAGCCGGGCCCGCAGGTCGGCGTCGGAGCGGTCGAGCATCGACCGCACCTTGGCGCTCAGGTCCTGGCTCATCTCCTCGAACTCGCGCCGGCCCTGTTCGGCGATCTTCTCGGCGATGATCCGGGCGTCGGCGGCCGACAGCTTGCCTTGCCGGACCATCTCTTGGAGCGCAGCCTCGGCCCGTTCCGTGGTGGTCAGCGCGGCACCGACGCCGGCGAGGATGGTCTTCTTGATGACGTCGATCATGGCGCAGACCATGCACACCGTCGGCGGTGCCGGCAACGGGAAAGCCCGGTGGAGCGGCTTTTCCCCCCGCCCACCGCAATCTCCTTGGAGGGTCAGGCTTTGTCCTTTGTCATCCGGGGCGGTGTGCGTCGGGGACTTTGAGTGGGCGCGGGCGTCTTGGCGGGCGGAAAGCAAAGTGCAAAGCCTGACCCTCGGGGGAGGTGGGTCAGGTCAGGCGGGCGAAACCACTGTGGGCCACGGGGCCGCGGAGGTGCTGCGCGAGGGTGCCCTCGGCGAGGACGGACTGGATGAGGGCGAAGACCTCATCGACGGTCCGGAGGTAGGCCTCCACGTGGGCCGGCGTGTGCGCGCAGGTCGGGTAGAAGACGCCGTTTGCGAGGTAGCCGCGATCGAGCATCGCCTGCGTGAACAGTGTCATCACCCGGCGGCTGTCATCGCCGCAGGAGAAGCTGAAGTTGCAGAGGGCGGGGATGCCACCGACGGTAATGGGGACGCCGCGGCGGGCGGCGGCCTCGCGCCAGCCCTGACGCGTCAGGTCGCCGATGCGCTGGATGTGCGCCACCGCGTCCACCTCCTTGAGCCGCGTGAGCGTGGCGAGGGCGGCCGCCGGGCCGATCGCCTCCGTCCAGTACGTGCTGCTCACGAAGGTGCGTTGCGCGGCCTCCATCACGCGGCCGCGGCCAATGACGGCGGACATGGGGAACCCGTTGGAGAGGGACTTGGCGAAGACGGCGAGATCCGGGGCGACGCCGAGCTTCAGGTGGATGCCGCCGTGGTGGCTGCGCCAGCCGGAGGTCACTTCGTCGAAGATGAGCACCGCCCCGGCCTCGTCCGCGAGCGCCCGCACGCGGTCGAGGAATCCGTCGCGCGGCGCCTCGTAGCGCATGGGCTCCATCACGATGGCGGCGAGGCGGCCGCGCTGCGCGGCGACGATGGCCTCGAGTTCCGTGATCCGGTTGTAGCGGAACGGCAGGGACGTGCCGCGCAGGCCGGTCGGCACACCGGAGGGATCGAGTCCGGGGAGGAGATGTCCGTTGAGTGCCTCCGTCGCGCCGAGGTTGGCGGCGAGGTACCAGTCGCTCCAGCCGTGGTAGCCGCAGAACGCGACCACCTCTCGGCCGGTCGCCGCGCGGGCGATGCGCACCGCGATGGTGAGGATTTCGCCGCCGGCGCGGGCATAGCGCACCTGGTCGGCCCACGGGTGGATCTCACAGAGCAGGTCGGCGACGGCCACCTCGTCGGGCGAATTAAGGGTGCACATGCTGCCGCGGGTGATGCGGTCGATCACGGCGGCGTTCACGACCGGATCGGCGTAGCCGAGCAGGCAGCTGCCAATGCCGCAGGACGTGAAGTCGGTGAGCGGCCGTCCGTCGAGGTCGGTGACGGTGCAGCCGTTGGCCCGGTCGTAGTAGGCCGGCCAGTTGTCCGGCAGGAACATTTCGGGGCGCTTGCTCAGCAGCTGCGTGCCGCCGGGAATGCGCTGCTTGGCGCGGAGGTAGAGATCAGGGCCGGTGCGGCCCGGATGCGTGGGGATGCTCTGGCTCATGGGGTGATCGGTTGAATTGCGGGGTTGTCGACAGGGAGCAGGATGGGAAAAGATGGGGAATGGCGGTCGACCGACGGATCACGAGGGGAGGTGACCGGTGGCGGTGTGCTGTGGGGTATGCCGTGCGGTGTGCGGTACCGTCTGCCGTAGGTTCTGCCGTGCGGGGTGCTCAGGATGCGGCGGCGCGGGCCGCGTGTGGCGCCACCGCTCGGACCCGGGCGGCGAGGAGGACGGTCAAGCCGAGGCAGGCGATGGAGAGAAGGCCGACGCGCGAGTAGCCCTCGAGCTGGCCGCCCGGTCCGCGCGTCACCAGCAGGCCGGCGACGATGTTGGCGAGGCCGCCCGCCGCCTGCTGCACCGCCGCGTTCACGCTCATGAAACCGCCCCGGTAGCGGGCGTCGATGGCGTTGGTCAGCATCGCCATTGCTGGCGAGAACCGACCGGACATCGCCACCATGAAGAGCGCGGTCATCCCCATCGCCGCGGCGACGGAGGTGGTCGTCATGCGGGTGAGGAAGAACACCACGGCCGCGGCCCCGAGCGACACGGCGGCGAGCACGTGCAACTTGTCGAAGTGGTCGGTGAGCCGGCCGAGCAGGGGAGTGCTGACGAGGCTGGCCATGCCGCCCGCGAGGTAGATCAGTGGTAGCTGCGTTTCCGTGAGCCCGACGTTGGCCACCATCGCGGGTGCCATGAAGGGGATCACGCAGCTTCCGGCGAAAACCAGCATCGCGCTCATGAGGAAGCCGCGCTGGTGCAGGTTGTAGGAAAGGATCAAGCGCATCTGCTGGAACGGATGCTGCACGGGATGCTCCGAGCGAAGGGAGGGGACGGTGCGGTGAGCGACGACGAGCACCACGGCCGCAAGCGCCGCAATGAGGAAGAACGCAGCCTGCCACTCGAAGCGGGCCGCGAGACCCAGGCCGGCGGGCACGCCGAGGATCGAGGCGAGCGGAAACGCCGACATCACGACGGCGGTCGCGCGTCCGCGTCGCCCGGGCTCGATCACGTCGCCCACCATCGAGGCCACCACTGAGCCCGCCACGCCGCCGAACGCACCCGCCGCGAAACGGGCGGCAAGCAACGCTTGGTAGGTCGGCGCGAGGGCGCACGCCAGCGTGGCCAGGCCGAATCCGGTGTACAGCGTGAGCAGGGCCGTGCGGCGGTCAAAGCGGTCCATCACGAACCCTCCGAGAAAGCCCGACAGCGCGGCCGCCAGGCCGTAGGCGGCGACCAGCCAGCTGAACTGCGTCGGCGTGGTCCCAAGCGCCTCCATGAGGTGCGCCCCCAGGGGCATCACGATCATGAAGTCGAGGATGTGCGTGAACTGCACAGCCGCCAACACCCAGAGCAACAGCTTGGGTCGCAGCACGGGGGTCGCCGCCGGGCGTGGGTCCATTCTGCAGGGTCTCAGGTTTTCGACGGCGCGGCAACCCGGGTGTTCCCGCCCGCCACCGGATCTTCCCGGTCGCGCTCCGCCAGCCAGCCGCGCAGGGCGCGCAGGAACTGCTCCGCGCCGCGGCTCTGGTACCGCTGGACGTGGCGCAACACCGCCACCTCCCGCTCCGGCTGCCGTCCGCTGAGGCGGCGGTAGACCAGCGCAGGGTCGTCGTCCCGGGAGCGACAGCCCTGGGGCAGGATGGAGATTCCCAGTCCCAAGCCGACGAATGCCTTCACCGTGGCGATCTGCGCACAGCGGTACCCGATCCGCGGCGCAAAATCATGATCGCCGCAGAAGCGCTGCACCTGATGCGTCAGGCTGCTCGAGTTGCCCAGCAACACGAAGGCATGCTCCGCGAGTTGCTTCGCCGTCACCTGCGGGGTGTCCGCCAGGGGATGACTCCGACCGACCACGAGGAGCAGGGGCTCCGTCAGGAGTGGCTCCACCGAGAGTTGGGGCTCCTTGACCGGCAGCGAGGTCAGCGCGAGGTCCAATTCACCATCCAGCACGCCCCGAATCAGGTCCGAGCGGAAGTCCTCCCGCACTTCAATGGTCAGTTGCGGGAACTCCTCCCGACATCGCTGGATCAGCGGCGGGAGTAGGTAGGGGGCGACCGTTGGAATCGCCCCGACCTGAATCCGCCGCTCCAAGGCCTGGCCATCACCCAACTCCCGGGTCGCATCGTCCACCCCCGCCAGAATCTGCCTCGCCCGTTGCAGAAACGTCTCCCCCGCCTCCGTCAGCACCGCCTTGCGTCCGAGGCGGTGGAAGAACTTGTGCCCAAGCTCCTTCTCAAGATTGATAATCTGTTGGCTAAGCGACGGTTGAGTCACATTGCACCGTTCGGCCGCCCGGGTGAAATTCTGGGTCTCGGCCACCGCCACAAAGTACCGGATTTGCTGCAGTTCCATAGGACAAAACAATCAAAAGGATAGATAACGATTATTTCTCCTATTGCGAGAAGAGACGTATTCTAGGCGCAGGTCGCCCATCCCGGGTGGCCTGAACGAAAGAAAGACACTATGATTACGAAATCCTCCCTCGGCTCTTGGGCGCTGATCGCGATCCTCTCCGGTTCGCTCGTCTGGGCAGCCACCGCAGTCGAACTGCAGGCTGGCAGCATTGCCGCCGTGTTCGGCTACGGAACGGTGGTCACGCTCCTGATGATCGCGAGCAGCGAGTATCGGCTCACGGCCCGTCGGCCGGCCAAGTCGACCAAGTAACGAGACCCCGTGAAGCGTCCTCCCTTGGGGAGGAAGCGCGAGGGGCAGGCCGCGCCAAGGCGGCCACTCACCCACTCCGAAGGCCCGGAAAGCGTTCCGGGCCTTTTTCATGTCCGGAAGCGGACGCGGTGGCAGCGGCGGCGCGACCGGTTGGGTCCAGCTACTCGAGTCCGCGGGCCGCGACCTCGTCTTCGTCCCAGCCCAGGTAGTGACCGAGTTCGTGGAGGTAGGTGAGGCGGACTTCGTCGCGGAAGATCGCGCGGTCTTCCTCCGCGTAGTCCCAGAGGTTTTCGAGGAAGAGCAGGATGTGGGGTGCGGCCACGGGGTTCTCGCCGGTCGGAGCCCCGTAGGGCGAGCCGACGAACATGCCGAGGATGTCGGGTTCGAACTCGTCGCCGAGGATCGCCTCGCTCGGCCAGTCGTGGTGCACGACGGGCACGCGGGCGGCGATCTCGCGGATCGCGGGCGGGAGTCGGCGCAGCGTCGCGGCCACGGTGTCTTCCGCGAGGCGGGAGCGTTGCGCGTGGGTCATGGCGGTGGGGAAGCGGGAGGAAGACGGCCGGGACGCGGACGTAACCGAGCGAGCGGTGGCGCGTCTAAGGTAGGGTCGACGGTTCCCGTCGTACAACCTCACAAACAACGTTCGAGTCGTCATTCAGACAGTTCATTCCATGAAAGCATCCAAGTTCATCCTCGTCGCCCTCACGCTCTTCGTTCCGCTGTCCCTGCCCGCGCTGCGCGCGGAGGAGGCGGGCAAGCCGCCGGCGCGCGAAGGCCGGCCGGGCAAGGCCGGCAAGGGCGAGCGGGGCGATCGCCTCGCCATGTTGAAGGAGCATCTGGCGCTCACGCCGGACCAGCTCGCCAAGATTCGTCCGATCCTCAGCAGCGAGCGTGATGCGCTGCGCGCGGTGATGCAGGACACGTCCACCGACCGCGACGCGAAGCGTCCGAAGGTCCGCGAGATCCGCGAGTCGCACAACGCGCAGATCCGCGCGCTCCTCACGCCTGAGCAGCAGGCCAAGATGGACGCCCTGCGCGAGTCCGCCGGCAAGAAGCAGCGCGGCAACTGATCCTCGCTTCACCGCCACGCGCCGTGCTCCCGCGACACGGCGCGCCGCGCGGGAGCGGGCCACCGGCGCTGGCGTGGGCGGGGCGCTGGGTTGCCCACGGCTCGGCTGACGAATCGCGGTCCGAGCCTTGGCGGTGCCCTCTTGGGGCGTCGCGGCGCCGGGCCGGGTCTCGTCGAGCCCGATTCCGGTTCCTTGACGTTATAATTTATGTGCCTACGGTCGCGCGATGGTCCTTGAACTCAAGCTGCGAAAGATCGGCAACTCGGTCGGGATCGTCTTGCCGAAGGAGGCACTGGCCCACCTGAACGCGACGGAGGGCGATTCGGTCACGGTCACGGAGGGGCCGGAGGGCACTCTGCATCTGAGCCCGCACAGTGCGGAGGTCGCGCGCCAGATGGAGGTCGTGCAGGAGGTCATGAAGCGCTACCGGCACACGCTGCGGGAACTGGCCAAATGAAGGAGCCCGTCTGGGTGCTCCCCGAGGTGGTTTCCCTCGCGCATGAACAGGCGTTGACGCACTTCGGCGGGCCAGTCGGCCTCCGCGATGCGGGGCTGCTGGCTTCGGCCTTGAGCAAACCCCGGAACCGTTTCGCGTACGGCAAGTCGTGTCTGTTCGACCTGGCGGCCAGCTACTGCGTCGGGATCATCCGGAATCACCCGTTCGTGGACGGAAACAAACGGGCTGGCTTCATTGTGGCGGTGACGTTTCTCCAGCTCAACGGCTGGCGCCTCGAGGCAGCCGAGGCGGATGCGACCGTGCGCACGCTCGCTCTCGCCGCAGGAGAGATGTCCGAGAAGGCCTATGCCACCTGGTTGAAGGCGAACTCCGTCCGGGGGTAGTCGACCGCGGGGGTGCAGCCTGAGGGCGTCGGGGTTGCCCACGGCTCGGCCGACGAATCGCGGTCCGGCCTTTGCGGCGTGGGTCGACACGGGGACCGAGGGGCTTCAGGCTGCTCCCGATGCAGACGTACCGTGTGCTCGTGGTCGGTGGGGGGGCGGCGGGGTACTTCGCCGCCATCGCCGCGGCCGAGCGCCTTGGCCCGGCGGGGACGGTCGTGCTCTGCGAGGCGACCGCGCATCCGCTCGCCAAGGTTCGGATCTCCGGGGGCGGACGTTGCAATGTGACCCATGACTGCCTCGATCCGCGCGAGCTCGTGAAGCGGTACCCGCGGGGCGGGCGCGAACTGCTGGGCTCGTTCCACCGCTTCGGGCCGCGCGACACGATCGCCTGGTTCGCCGAGCGCGGCGTCACGCTCAAGACCGAGGCGGATGGGCGCATGTTCCCGGTCACCGACGACTCCGCCACCATCGTGGAGTGCCTCCAGCGCGAGGCGGCGCGCGTCGGCGTCGAGGTGCGCACGCGCTGGCCGGTCCGCTCGCTCCGGCGTTCATCGTCGGGTGGCTTTCTCGCCGAGAGCACCCCTGGCGCGCCCGTCGCTCCGGCGGCGCAGGCGAGTGAAGGGGGCGCGGCAGGGCGGATGGACGGAGGTCAGGGTGGCGTGGAGGTGAGTCTGGACGCGCGCGAGGTGCTCGAGGCCGCCTGCGTCATCCTCGCGACGGGTGGGGCCAAGTCGGTGGGCGGCGGCACGCTGGCGGAGTCGCTCGGTCACACCATCGAGCCACCGGTGCCGTCGCTCTTCACGTTTCACTGCCGCGATGCGCGGATTGAGGGTCTGGCCGGGCTGGCGGTGGCGGATGCCGAGGTATCGGTGCCGGACACTGACCTGCGCCGCCGCGGGCCGGTCCTCATCACGCACGGCGGCCTGAGCGGGCCGGCCATCCTCACGTTGTCCGCGTGGGGCGCCCGCGTGCTGGCCGGGCTTGGCTATCGCTTCACGCTCGCGCTGAACCTCGTTCCGGGGCGCACGCGCGAGCAGGTCCGGTCCGAACTCCGGGGGCAGCGCACGGAGCATCCCCGCCGCCGCGTGTCGTCCGGCGGGCCGTTCGCCGTACCGTTGCGGCTCTGGGAGCGGCTCACCGCGGCGGCCGGCATCGGTCCGGAGGTCACGTGGTCGCACGTGTCGTCGGAGGCCCTTGAGGCGTTGGTCGCGGCGTGCGGGGAGACCCGGCTCGCGATCGAGGGCAAGAGCTTGAACAAGGAGGAATTCGTGACCTGCGGCGGGGTGCGCCGGGAGGAGATCGATTTCCGGACGCTCGCGAGCCAGCGGTGCCCGGGGCTCTACGTCGTGGGTGAGGCGTTGGACGTGGATGGCGTTACGGGTGGGTTCAATTTCCAAGCGGCCTGGACGACTGGCTGGCTCGCGGGCAATGCGGCGGCGGATGCGGTCGCGGCCGCTGCGGCGGTGGGACCGCACGACACGGTGCGTGAGCGGCGTCATCCGGACCGGGCGAGCTGAGCGAGAAGCTCCGCGAGCCACCGGGTCGACGCGTCAGCCGTGGGCGGCGTCGGCGACCTGGCGGCGCACCTCGGCGACGGCGCCGCTGACCCCGGCGGGCATGCCGGCGGTCCAGTTGCACTCGATCGTGAGGTGCTTGCACCGCGTGGCGCGGCGGAGCTGGCGCAGGAACGGCCGGAAGTCGTCGCCGTGGAACCCCGGCTCGGTGCGACCCTCGTCTTCGGCGAGATGAGCGTGCGTCACGAGCGCGGCGTGCCGACCGATCGGATCCGGCGACTCGCCGTTGCGCAGCATGTGGAACACATCGACGAGCAATTGGACCGACGGGTGCCCGCAGCGCCGCACGGCCTCGGCCCCCTCGTCCAAGGTGTTGACCAGATTGCATTCGCCGCGATTGAGCGCCTCGACGACGACCATGACGCCGTGCCGCTGGGCGATCGGGGCCACGACCGTGAGGGCTTCGACGTACTGCTCGAAGCCCCGGGCGCCGGACCAGCCCTCGGGCATCATGCGGGCCATGGCGGAGCCGAAGACGATTGTCCGCAGCCCGATCGACGCGGCGCGGCGGAACGCGGTTTCCGTGTAGCGGGCGAGCCGGGCGTGGTCGACGTTCGGGCCGGTGACCTTCAGGTCAGCGGGCAGGAAACAATTCGCGGCCGGCGTGGGCCGGTGGCAGTCGAGCGTGGCGGCGGCGTTCGGGGCGAAGGCGGAGTCGGGCTGCTCCGGCAGCAGAAGGTGCTGGACGTGTGCCTCGATGAAATCGAAGGGCGGATCGGGCAGGCCCGCGATCTCGGCCGGGGTGGCGCAGATGCCGATGAGCAGGGGCATGGCGGGCGGCTCAGAGTTTGCCGGCCTGGAGGCCGAAGTAGCCGGCGGCGTTGTCGTAGCAGATGTCGCGGACCAGCTTCGCGACGGCGGCCTCGTCGGCGGGAATGAGCCCCGCCTGAATGTCGGTGCCGATCATCCCGCAGAGGAGGCGCCGGAAGTACTCGTGGCGCACGTAGCTGAGGAAGCTGCGCGAATCGGTGAGCATGCCGACGAACCGGGAGAGCAGGCCGAGCTGGGACAGCGCGTTGATCTGCCATTCCATGGCTTCCTTCTGGTCGAGGAACCACCAGCCCGAGCCGAACTGCAGCTTGCCCGGGATGGAGCCGTCCTGGAAATTGCCGGCCATAGTCGCGAACGCGTAGTTGTCCGCTGGATTCAGGTTGTAGAGGATGATCCGCGGCAGGCGGTCGTCGCGGTCGAGCGTGTCGAGGTAGCGCGCGAGGGCGCGCGTCTGCGGGAAGTCGCCGATCGAATCCACTCCGGCGTCGGAGCCGAGGCGGCGGAGAAGGCGGGAGTTGGTGTTGCGCAGCGCGCCGAGGTGCAACTGCTTGGTCCAGCCGCGGGCGGCGTCGAGCCGGCCGAGGTGGACGAGCAGGAACCAGACGAACTTCGCGGTCTGCTCGGGCGTGGCGGCGGTGCCGGCGCGGGCTTGGTCGAAGATGACGGAGGCCTCGCGGGCGGTGCATTCGACGTCGGGCAGCGTCTCGAGACCGTGGTCGGAGAGCCGGCCGCCGAGCGAGTGGAAGAACGCGTGCCGCCGGTCGAGCGCCTCGAGGAGCGTCGGCAGGTTGCGCACCTCGACTCCGCTGCGTTCGGAGAGCAGATCGCACCACGGGTTGAAGACGGCGGGGGCGTTCACCGCGAGGGCCTTGTCGGGTCGGAACGTCGGATAGACCCGCGTCGCGAGGCCGCTGCGTGCGATCGCCTGGTGGTGTTCCAGCGTGTCGGCGGGGTCGTCGGTGGTGCAGACGACGGTGACGCGGTTGGACGTGAGGATCCCGTGGGTGGTGAGGGCGGGCGTGGCGAGGCGGGCGTTGGCTTCCTCCCAGATGCGCGGGGCGTTGGCCTCGTTGATCAGCAGGTCGATTCCGAAGTACCGGCGCAGTTCGAGGTGCGACCAGTGGTGGAGCGGATTGCGGACGAGCGCCGGGACGGTGCGGGCGAAGGCGAGGAACTTGTCGTAGTCGCTCGACGCGGTCCCGGTGATCAGGTCCTCCGGCACGCCGGCGGCGCGCAGGGCGCGCCACTTGTAGTGATCGCCGCCGAGCCAGATCTGGGTGAGATTGGCGAACTGCCAGTTCCCCGCGATTTGGTCGGGCGGGAGATGGCAGTGATAATCGAAGATGGGCTGTTTGGCTGCGTGTTCGAAGTACAGGCGCCGGGCCCACGGGTTGGGCAGGAGGAAGTCGTCGGGCAGGAACGGCTGGGACAGCGACATGGCGGGTGGGGAAGGGCGGGAGCGAGGGAACGGCGGCGCGCGTGCCGGTGCAAGACAGGGCATCGGGCCTGGCGCGAAGCTCCCGGGACCGTTCCAGCAGTCCACCGCCCCCCACGGTCCGTGCAAGCGGCGGCCCGATGAATGTTAACCCATGCGGAAGCGGAAGGCAGCCGGCGGGCGGGGCGGCAGTGCCTCGGGCCCGGCGTGCCGTGCTTGGAGGGTTGTCGGCGGGCAGGTCAGAGCCGAGCCGGTGGCCGGAGGGCCCGGATGCGGCCGGGCGGGAAGTCGGCGTCGGGGCGAATGGCCTCCTCCGCGGAGCGCTGGGATCGGCCCGCGCCTGGGCCTGCGCTCAGGCCGCTCAGCGCCGGGCGCCGCGGGTCAGTCGGCTGACGGGCTTGGGGGCGGCGTTGAGCGCCGGATTGTTCTCGTCGAACAGCGCCGAGTAGATGTACGGGAAGTCCGGGAACTTCTTCCGCTCGACCGTCTGATTGATGAAGCGCTCAATCGAGCGGGCGTCGCGGACGTCGTCCTCCGTCACCAGCGTGAAGGCCTCACCGGTGTTTTGGGCGCGGCCGGTGCGGCCGATGCGGTGGACGTAGTCCTCGGCGTTCTCGGGCACGTCGTAGTTGATGACGTGGGAGACGCCGCGGATGTCGAGGCCGCGGGCGGCGATGTCGGTTGCGACGAGCACCTCGAAGCGGCCGCTCTTGAAGCCCTCCAAGGCCTCCACGCGTTCGCGCTGGCTGCGGTCGGAGTGGATGACGCCGACCGTGTGCTTGGCGGCGATGAGGCGGTGGGCGATGCGGTCCGCGCCCATGCGGGTGCGGCAGAAGATGATCACGCTCTTGAACTGCGTGGTCTCGAGCAACTGCGAGAGGAGATCGAATTTCTGCGAGGCGACGACCGGGTAGAACGCGTGCGCCACGGTTTCGGCCGCGGTCTGCTTGCGGTCGATCTTGATCTCGACCGGCTCGTTGAGCGCCCAGGTGGCGAGGGAGGCGATTTCCGGGGGGAGGGTCGCGGTGAAGAAGAGCGTCTGCCGCGACTTCGGCGTGCGGGAGACGATGCGCTTCACGTCGGGGAGGAAGCCCATGTCGAGCATGCGGTCGACCTCGTCGAGGACGAGAATCTCGACCCCGGCGAGGCTGATCGCGCCCTGCTCCATGTGATCGAGGAGCCGGCCCGGCGTGGCGACGATGATGTCGACGCCGTTCTCGAGGTCCTCGCGCTGCTTGCCGTAGCCGACGCCTCCGTAGATGACGGTGGTGTCGAGATTGGTGTGTTTGCTGTAGAGGCGGAAGGCCTCCTCGACCTGGAGAGCGAGTTCGCGCGTGGGCTCGAGCACGAGGCAACGCGGATGCGGACCCTTGGTGCCGAGACGATGCAGGATGGGCAGGGCGAAGGCGGCGGTCTTGCCGGTGCCGGTCTGGGCCGATCCGACCACGTCCTTGCCTGACAGCACGATCGGGATGGCTTGAGCCTGGATGGGGGTGGGCTCGGCGTAACCCTTCTCCAGCACGGCAAGGGCGATGCGGTCGGCGAGGCCGAGTTGGGTGAACGCGGAATTGACGGGCGCCACCTCGGGCACCGGACGCGGCGTGCGGGAGCGACGCGGCGTAGACGAAGCCGGGACCTCCTCATCGCGCTCCCGCTCCGGGCGCGAGGACCGGGGGCGATCGGAGTGACCGCCCCGTCCGCGCCCGCCTCCGGATCGGCCCCCATGGCCTTCGCCGCGCCCGCTGGCGCGACCTCCGGCAGCATCGCTGCCGCGGCCGGCGCCTCCGCCATGGCCCTGGGAGCCGTGGCCCTCGCGATCAGGGCGGCCGCTGCGGCCTTCGGCATGAGCCGTACCGCCATGACCACCGCCGCTGCGACTGCGACCGCCTTCGGCGCGGCGCTGGCTATCGGCGTGGACCTTGCGGGTGGGGTGTTGGGAGGGAGGAGGGGCGGACGCCGCCGCCTCTTTGGCGGGCTGGTCCTTGGGCGAAGGGGCAAGGGTCTTGCGGAACTTCGCAATCAGCTTCTTCAACATAGTCTTTGTGGCGAAAGACTCACTCTCCCGGTTTCGCCAGCCTTTGCAATCTCCGATCCCAGAGGGTCAGGCTTTGTCCTTTGTCGTCGGCAGCGGCGCGCGGCAGAATTTGAGTGAGCGCGGGCGCCGCGTTCGGGGAGGAGGACAACGGGCAAAGCCTGATCCTCCATCGTGGCGTGTCCCTCTATCGTGCTCAGGAGTGGGGCGTGTAGGTCCGCTGCTCCAGTTGCGCCCCGAGGTGGCGGCGGAAGGTGGCGAGGTCGCGCACGGCACGCAGGGCGATCAGTTGGCAGGCGAGGTTGCCGACGGCGGAACCTTCAAGGTCGAAGGCCACCACGGGGATCCCGGCGGCATCGGCGGTGGCTTGGCAGAGGAGGCGGTTCTTCGCGCCGCCGCCGACCATCAGGATGCGTTTGAACTGCCGTCCCGCCAGTCGCTCAAAGGCCGCCTTGGCCGCGGCATGGCCCTGCCCAAGCGAGTCGCAGATCAGCCGGACGTAGCCGACCAGCTCGCGTGGGGGGCGGGCGCGGCGGCGCTTCAGTTGGCCGTCGATGGCGGCGCGCATCGAGGTGGGGTTGCTCAGCGCGGGATCCGTGACGTCCAGGAGTTGCTTCGGCGCCGGGAGTTTCTCGGCCGCCGCGATCAGGGTCGACCATTCCCGGGCGTTCTTCGGGCGCGCCGCGAAGTCCCGCAGCGTCCCTTCGAGGAGCCAGAGGCCGATGACGTTCGTCAGCGGCCGGTACCGGCCGTCACCCGTGCGCTCGTTCGAGATCCGCGCCGCCATCGCTTCCGCCCCGAGCACCGGGCGGTCGCTCTCGAAGCCGACCAACGACCACGTGCCGGAGCTGAGGTAGAGGTCCGAGCCATCCGGCGCCGCCGGCATCGCATCGTACGCGCACGAGGTGTCGTGCCCCGGCACGGCGATGACGCGCGTGCCGCGGAGCGCCGGGGAGTCGCCGACGACCCCTTTCTGCAGGGGGCCAAGCGAGGTTCCGGCCATGATCGGGGTGGAGAACCAGCCCCGGGGAATCCGGAAGTGGTTGAGCGCCGCGATCGACCAGTCGCGGCCGTGCACGTCGATGAGCTGTGAGGTGCTCGCGGCGGAGAATTCCACCTCCGCCCGCCCCGACAGCAGGTAATTGAAGTAATCCGGCAGGAACAGGCAGCGCGTCGCCAGATCCGTGATCGCCGGGCAGCTGGTCACCGTTTCCTCCAACTGCAGCGACGTGTTGTAAAAGACGTTGGGCACCCCCGTCGCAGCATAGATGCGGTCCAGCGCCGCCCGCGTCCCGGCCAGCCGACGCAGGCCCGCCTGAGTGCGGTTGTCGCGGTACGCGTGCACCGGGAACACCAGCCGCCCCGCGTCGTTCAGCAGCACATGGTCGACGCCCCAAACATCCACCCCCACCGACGCGATCCGGGCCCCGCGGGGCACCTGGGCCGCCGCCTCGCGCAGCCCCGCCCGCACTTCATGCCAGAGCGTCGGCACGTCCCAGTAGTCGTGCTCCCCCAAGGGCAGGAACCGATTGCTGAAGCGATGGATCTCCTTGATGGAAAGACGATTCTGGTGCCACGTGCCGAGAATGACGCGGCCGCTGGTGGCACCGAGGTCGACGGCGGCGGCGTAGAGGGGCGAGGAGGCCATGGGTGATGCGGGTGGGTTTCCGGAGCGTGGGCGGGTGCGGCCCACTCGGCCAACAAAAACCGAGTCGGCGGGCTATTGGGTTGCGCGTCTGTCCCGCGGGTTTACGGTTCGCGACTGCTCCCATGCTCAACCACGACCGCCCGCCCCTCACCGAGCGCCGGGTCCAGCTGATGGCCACCTGCCTCTGCGATGCGTTCTACGACGACGTCGCCCGGGCCACCGTCGAGGTGCTGGAGCATCTGGGCGTGGCGGTGGAGTTTCCCGAGGGACAAACGTGCTGCGGCCAGCCCGCCTTCAACGGCGGCGACTGGGCCGCCTCCCGCAAGGTGGTCCGCCACACCGTGAAGACCTTCGCCGGCTCCGTGCCCGTGATCGTCCCGAGCGGTTCCTGCGCGGCCATGATGTTCCATGGCGCACCGCTCGAGTTCGAGCGCGAGGCCGACCTCCCGGAGGTCGAGGCGCTGGGCCGTCGGACGTGGGAACTGGCGGATTACTTGGTCAATGGACTCGGCCTGACCTCCTGGCCGGGCCGTTACGATGCTCGCATCGCGTTTCACCGGTCGTGTCACTCGCGCGGCACCGCCACGGGCGAGGCCGCCCAGCGGCTGCTCGAATCGATCCCCGGCGTCACCGTCCTGCCGTTCGGCGAGGGCGAACAGTGCTGCGGCTTCGGCGGCACGTTCTCGGTCAGCTTCCCCACGATTTCCTCGGCGATGGGCTCGCTCAAGCTCGAGCACATCCGCGCGGTCCAGCCGGATGCGCTGGTCTCGGTCGACATGAGCTGCCTGATGCACCTCGGCGGGCTCGCCGACAAGGAAGGCCGGCCGATCCGCATCCTGCACCTCGCCCAAGTCCTGCGCGACGCGCTGCGGCAGGGCGGTTTGCTCGGCTGAGACGCAGCGCCCGCCCTTTCGTCCCCTCGCGCTCCCGCTCGCACCTCCTCCCCGACCCGACTCGCGCGCCTGATCCTCCCGCCCCCCCGCTTCCACCGCCTGTTTCTCGCGACCGCCTGTCCGCTCGTCCCCACCGGTCCCCAGCCCCCCCGCCGCCCCTTCAACCCCGATGAAATTCCAGCAGATCGACGAGTATGCCGCCCGGCTCCGGCCGGAGACCAAGGCCTCCGTCCACAGCGGATCGAAGGCCGGACACGAAAAGCGGACGAAGGTGCTCTTCGACCACTTCATCGACCCCGACCGTCTCCGGCGGATCGCGGGCGACATCAAGCAGCACGTCGTCGAGAATCTCGACACCTACCTCCCGGCCGTCGAAGCGAAGCTGCGGGCGAACGGGGTCCACGTGCACTGGGCCGCCACCGCCGAGGCCGCCAACGAGGCCGTGTACTCGATCCTCCAGGCCCGCGGGGCCAGGCGGATGGTCAAGGCCAAGACGATGGTCAGCGAGGAGACCGAGCTCGGGCGTTTTCTCGAGAAGCGCGGCGTCGAATGCGTCGAGACCGACCTCGGCGAATTCATCGTCCAGATCGACGGCGACCACCCCTCGCACATCGTCAAGCCGATCATCCACAAAAACCGTCGCGAGATCGCGACCTCGTTCGAGCGGCACGGTCTCGGGGCGTACAATGACGACCCGGAGACGATCACCCGCCGCGCCCGCGTGCACCTGCGGCACAAGTACCTCGAGGCGGACGTCGGCCTGACCGGCGCGAATTTCGTCGTCGCGGAGAGCGGGCGCATCGTGCTCGTGACCAACGAAGGCAATTCGCGCTTCTGCCTCGCGGCGACGAAGTGCCACATCGCGATGGTGGGCATCGAGAAGATCCTCCCGCGGGACCGCGATCTCGGGCTCCTGCTGAACCTGCTTGCGCGCAGCGGCACGGGGCAGCAGCTGACGGTCTACACGGAATTCATCTCGGGTCCGCGGGGTCCGGCGCAGCCGGACGGCCCCGAGGAAATGCACGTCGTCTTCGTCGACAACGGCCGCACGGACGTGCTGGCGAGCGAGTGCCGGGACATCCTGCGCTGCATCCGGTGCGGGGCGTGCCTGAACGTGTGTCCCGTGTACCGGCAGGCGAGCGGCCATGCGTACCGCAGCGTCTATCCCGGCCCGGTTGGCGCGGTGCTTTCGCCGCTGCTTGCGGGCGAGCGCTTCCCGGCGATGGCGGACCTCCCGAAAGCCTCGTCGCTGTGCGGCGCGTGCAACGAGGTATGTCCGGTCAACATCCCCATTCCCGACCTGCTCCTCCGGTTGCGTGAGAAAGGAAAGCGCGAAGGCAGTGATGCGGCCGCGGCCGGCACGCCCGCGATGGGCGGTTGGGCGGTCATGGCTTCGCAGCCGTTTGCGTGGAAGGCGGCGCTGGCCGGCGGGCGCATCATGAACGTGCTGCCCACGAAGTACGTGCCGGTCGCCGCGCTGCAGGCGTGGCAGTCGCGGCGCACCCTGCCGACGTGGCGCGGGGGAACCTTCCGCACTTGGCTGCACGACCGCCGCAAGCAGCAGTCCCAAGCCGGAAGTGCGGCTCCGCGAAACTGACCCGGCGAACCGCGCCCTCGGCCACCCTGCCTCTGAAGATCATGCTGGCGAACTTGCGCCCGTAAACCACGACGCTCATGAGCAACGATCGCGAAGCCATCTTGGGACGGGTCCGTCAGGCCCTGGCGCCGCTGCCGACCCGCGCGGCGGCGCCGGACTGGGAGCGCGAGCTCGTGCTCATGCGCCATGCCCGCGGCGCGGTGGACGCGCCGGCGCTGTTCGCCGAACGCCTGCGCCTCGTCAACGGCACCCCCATCGCCTCCGTCGAGGAACTGGTGGCGCTCTTCGTGTCGTCCGGCTGGCGGCGCGGCTACTGCGACCCAGCGCTGGCGGCGCGGCTGCGCCCAGCCTTTCCGGCGGAGATCGTGTTTGAGACCGAGTTCGATCGCACGCGGGTGGATGATTATCAGTTCGGCATCACGGCGGCAGTCGGGGCGATCGCGGAGACGGGAACCGTGATCCTCAACGACGCCGCGACCTCGCGTCGGCTGGCGGCGCTGGCGCCGTGGGTGCATGTCGCGGTCGTCCCGCGCCGCAGCATCCACGTCGATCTTCCCGAGGCGGTGGCGGCGCTTGGGGGTGATCCGAACATCATCTGGTGCACGGGTCCTTCGAAGACGGCGGACGTCGAAGGCATCCTGATTGAAGGCGTGCACGGCCCGGGCGTGCAGATTGCGCTGCTCGTCGACTGACGATCCCGCGCCGCCGCTGGCGGCGCAGGGTGCGTCTCCGAATTCCTGAAGGCCTGCGATCGAGCGCGTTGCGCTGCCCAGCGACGAACGATCAAGACGGAATCCGTCGCCGAGCCGTCGGTGAAACCGACGCCGGCGATCAGGGCGCGTTCTCGAGTTCCTGGAGGGCGGTGACGAACGGCACCGGACCGCCGGGGGCGTAGCCCAGGCTCGCGAGGAATTTGCCGGTCGGCGACAGCATCACGACCGTGGGGTAGCCGGTGACGCGATACTTCTTCGAGAGCGCCTGGTTCTGGGAAATCATCCACTCCGGCTGCGGGATGCCGCGCGGGAAGTCCAGCTTGACCAGCACCAGCTTCTGGGCCGCGTAGTTGCGGAAGAGGGTGGTCTCGAGGATTTCCGCCTCGAGCTTCTTGCACCACGTGCACCAGTTGGAGCCGGTGAAGAAGAGGAAGACCGGGCGCTTGGTGCTCGCGGCGCGTTCGGCCGCGGCGCGGTACTCGGTGCCCCATTCCAAGGCCGGTCCGGTGGGACGTTTGGCGGCGGCGGCACCGGGTCCGGAGGACGCCTTGGAGGCTGCGGACGCCGAGGACGAAGCTGAAGAGGTTGAACCCGTTGACGACGAAGACATCGACTTCGACGTGCCCGAACTGGTTCGGCTCGAAGCGCCGCACGCCTTGCCGTTGCTCGCGGCGGGAGCAGGGTCGCCGCATCCGCCGAGACGTCGGATTGAAACCACGGTATCGTTCTCGATTCGGAAGATCCGGTTCGGGTAGTTGAGGATGGTCACGGACCCCGCGGACATCCGGCTGGTCGGCTCGCCCAGAGCCTCAAGCACCTCGGCCTCGGTGCTGCCAACATCTGCGCCGAAGCCACTTACGGAAAAGGCCAACGCGGCAAGGACGAGGGCGAGAACGCGGCGCAAGGCGTACGGGAACAACGACTTCATGGGCGCGGGACGGTGGCGGAGAGACCGTGCTTTCGGCGGCTTGCCGAATGTTTTTGCAGGGGGATCGGAGATTTCGCTGCCCCCGAAGGCGTTGCGCGGAGCGGGCGCGCGGACTCGGACCGCCCGCCGTGAGGGTCAGGCTTTGCACGTTGTCCTCCGGTCGCGGAGACGCCCACTCGGACCCGAGGTCCGCCGCAGACGTCGGCTCCGAGGACAAAGGACAAAGCCTGACCCTCGGGCGCGTGGCGCTACGGCAGGATGCGCCAGTTGTTGCTTGGGGTGGCGGTGATCTCCGGGTTCCGGCGGACCCAGTCGATCATCAGCTCCCGGATTTCCTGATTGGCCTGATCGATGACCCGGGCGTTGCGGAACATGCGGTAGCCGCCGCCGCCGTTCAGGCGATAGTTGTTGATGGCGACCCGGAAACGGCGGGCGGGATCGATCGGGGCGCCGGCGAAGCGGAGATCGACGACCCGGTCGCCGAGTGGTCGGCGCAGGTCGAGCGCGTACTCCACGCCCTCGGCGGTGTCGAAGTTGTAGCCGGGGACGGCGGGATCGATGAGCTCGGACGGCGTCAGGCCTGCCTGATACGGGCGGAAGTAGCCGGCGGCGTGCTCGAGGGCGGCCTTGACCTCGGCGCCGGTGAGTTCGACGACGACGAGGGTGTTCTCGTAGATGTAGAGGGCGGCGAGGTCGCGGACGGTCACGTCCCCGGCGGGCAGGGTAGCGTCGAGGGTGAAGGCGGCGGCGAAGGAGATGTCGGCCTGGCCGGCGCCGAGCTGGACCCGGTGGATGAGATCGATGATGGCAGTGTCGCGAAGGCGGGATTCGCGCGAATTCAAGGCTTGGCTGGAGCGGCCGACGGGCTGGGAGAGCCACGTTTGCGTCGCCTCGTGGTAGGGCCGGACGAGGTCGAGCATCTCCGGATCGGGGGTGGTGGCGAGGGAGACGGGCAGGGTGGTGGACGCCTTGGCGAGGATGCGCCAGCGGGCGGAGCGATCGGGCCGTTCGAGGAAGACATCGGCCCGGGCGAGGCGATCGCCCCAGCGTCCGGCCTGGGAGATGAGGACCCCGTTGACGGAGAGCCCGGCGACGTTCACGTGGGTGTGGGCGAGGAACATCAGGTCGATGCCGGGGACCGTTTGGGCGAGAGGGAGGGCGGGGTTCTCGTTGGGCATTTCGCCTGGGGGTGTGCGACCATCGGCGAGATTCTGGTTGATCCCGAAGTGGACGGCGGCGACGACCACGTCGACTCGTTCCTGGGAGCGCAGCACCTCGACCCAGCGCTTGGCGGAGGCGACGGGATCGATGAAGGAGAGATCGGAGAAGTGGGCGGGGTTTTCCCACGACGGGATGGCGGGCGTCGTGAGCCCGAGGATGCCGACGCGCACCCCGGCGACCTCGCGGACCACGTAGGGCGTGAAGGCGGGGTCGTCAGTGCCGCTGCGCAGCGTGTTGGCGGAGAGCCACGGGAAGCGGGCTTCGCCCCGGGCCTTGTGGAGCACGTTGAGACCGAAGTTATACTCGTGGTTTCCGAGGGTCATGCTCGTGTAACCCAGCGCGTTCATCGCGAGCATCATTGGGTCGATGGGCTCGTTGTTGATGCGGTTGTGGTAGTAGGCGAGCGGCGTGCCCTGGATGGTGTCGCCGCAGTCGACCAAGAGCAGATCCGGCGCCTCCTTGCGGGCGGCGCGGACGAGGGTGGCGATGCGGGCGAGGCCGTCGGCGGACGGCTGGTTGTTGCCATAGTTGATGGGGAAGACTCGCCCGTGGAGATCGGTGGTGGCGAGGACGGTGACGCGGGCGCGTTCGGTGGTGTCGGGGGCGGTGCCGTGGAGCGGCAGGAGGGCGAGGCCGGCGACCCACACGGCGACGGCGAGGCGGGAAAGAGGGAACCTCATGGCACCTGATCTGTAGCCAAGATCCCGCGGGAGGCGAGGGCGGAGACGTTTCCGGGCTTGCCCGTCCCGTCGCCCCCCGGGCAGGCTCCGCAGAGAGCCGCCCGGGTGGTGGAATGGCAGACACGAAGGTCTTAGAAGCCTTTGCCGAAAGGCGTGCAGGTTCGAGTCCTGTCCCGGGCACCACTGACAGAGGGGTGGTCCTTTCAGGGGGAAGCACACTTGCACTGAGGGCGATTCCTCCCTAAGCGTGCGATGTGTTTATTCTCATCGGCAGTGACGGCAAGGAGTACGGTCCCGCGACGGCGGACCAGGTGAAGCAGTGGATCGCCGACGGCCGGGCGACGCTCGATACTTTGGGGAAGCGGGTGGGCGAGGGCGCGTGGCGGCGCTTGATGGAGTTTTCGGAATTCCAGCGGCCGGCGCCGATCTCGGACATGCCTCCACCCAAGCTTCCGGAGGGGGGCGCGGGTCCGGGCACAGCCGGGGCAATAGCAACGGCATCCGCCGCAGGTACTCCAGGGGCGAACGGGGGTGATCTGGGCAGCGGTGCAGGTGCGGCCCCCGGTGGTGCATCCCGGGTCGGTCATGGGTTTGCCCCAGCCGCGGCTCCGGTGGTGGTCCCGGTCCCGGTCGACCCGCGCACCTATGCCGCCGAGCTGATTGGGCGGGCGGAAAAACTGCGGATTGGAGCGTGCGTGGGGCGGGCGTGGCGCCTCACGACCGGGAACTTCTGGGCGATTGTGGGCGGGACCTTCCTTGGCTTGGTGGTCCTGATGGTGGTCCAGTTTATCCCCCTCCTGGGCGCGATTGCGGGGATCTTCTTGAGCGGGGTGATCTACGGAGGGCTTTACTTTTACTACCTTAGGTTTGCGCGGGGCGAGTCGCCGGATTTGGGGGTCATTTTCTCCGGATTTTCCGGGGCCTTTGTGCCCCTGATGCTGGGGTCGCTGGTGTCGTCGCTTCTGACGACCGTGGGGCTGATCTTCCTGATCTTGCCCGGTATCTATCTCGCAATTAGTTATACGTTTACGTTCCTGCTGATCCAGGATCGGAAACTGGATTTCTGGTGCGCCATGGAGGTCAGCCGTCGGGTCATCACCGCCCAGTGGTGGCGGGTGTTTGGGCTGATGATCGTCGCGGCTTTTCTGGCCTGTTTGGGCATCATTGGCCTCTTCATTGGAATCTTTGTCACCCTGCCGATCCTCTTTGGGGCGATCGTCTATGCCTACGAGGACCTGGTGAACTCCCCCGCGGCGCCGAGCGCTCCGGCGCTGCCATCGGCCGCCCCCGGGGTTGAGACGTAACTCATTGCCCATGAAAACCCCGCTGCTCCCGAACGAACATCTGATCAAGGACGGGGCGGCCAACCTCCAGCGGGGTGTCACGGTGGTGGACTTGGCGCAGGTGCAGTCGACGCGGGCGTGTTGGACGAAGTTTCTTGGTTTGATTCCGCTCTTCCCGAATTCCTTGGCCGTTTACACCAAGGAAGGCACGGAATTCAGGTTCGTGCTGTTCGGGCGGCACGCGTGGAACGCGGCGATTCAGGCTCGGCTTCAAGCGCGCTGATCGCGGTTGTCCGAGGCCGGGGAAACGCGCGGCTGCCCGCAAAGCTCACGCCCCGGCTCGCCGTCGCCGGGGTGCCGTTTCCGAGACCGGCCCGCTGCACCGACTCGAATCACCGGCCTTCCTTCTTTTGAACGCCGACTTGATTCGTAAGTCTACCTCCGTGGTGTTCTTAACGCCGTTTACCCCCAAAACCCCCAACATAAAGGAGAGAGTCAGATGATCGACAATATCACTGGGTTCCTGCGCAAGTTGACGGAGCTAGCGGTCGCACTGCTGGCCTTAGCCGTCGTCGTCCAAGTTGTGTTCGGTACCGCTGTACCGTTCCTCAACGTGGATGTCGTGGGCAATCTCACGAAGGTGATCGCGGCCCTCGGATCGAGTGGCTTGGTTGGTTTGATCGCTGTTGCGGTGCTCTACGCCGTACTGAACAAGAAGGCCTAAGCACCTCGCGGTCTTGTGTGCAGCCGCCGACCTTCGGGTCGGCGGCTTTTTTGTCGGTGGTAAACGGGGAGTGAAGCCGCAACCGCGCCTCCGGGTCGAAGTGCCGGAGTCGATGAGATAGGGCGGTGAGCGGGCATTGCGCCTTGGCGCGAAGTCCCTTTAGTGGCAACTCGTAGAAGTACGTATCCCCATGAATCACGTTTTCAGCCCTCTCTCGCGGGTCGTGGCGATGGCCGTCGGGCTGTTGCTGGGGTTGGCGAGTGATGCCGGGGCGCAGGAGTCGCGTCTCGCCAACCTTGCGATCCGCGCCGAGGCGGCGGCGGGTGAACCGCTGATCGTCGGCTTCAATGTGGGGGCCGGGGCCGAGAAGACGGTGCTGATTCGTGCGGTCGGCCCGCCGCTGGGAATTTTTGGGGTGCCGTCGCCGCTGGCGGATCCACGCCTGGAGCTGTTCGCGTCGGATGGCCGCAAGATCGGCGAGAACGACAACCACGTCGCGGCCGATGCGCCCGTCTTCACGCAAGTCGGAGCGTTTGCCCTCGCGGCCGGTTCCAAGGACGCCGCAATCGTCGCGCGGCTGGGCGGCGGCGGCTACACCGTGCACGTCACGGGCGCCGCCGGCACCCGCGGCACGACGTTGGTGGAAGTGTATGAAGTGGGTGGGACAGGCACGCCCCTGACGAATCTCTCGGCGCGGGCGAAGGTCGGGACCGGTGATGCCATCCTGATTACCGGCCTGGTACTGTCGCCGGGCGCGACCTCGCGGCGGCTGCTCATGCGGGCGGTGGGGCCGGGTCTGGAGCCCTTTGGCGTGACGGGGCTGCTGACGAACCCCCGTCTCGAACTTTTTCAAGGCGGAACCCGCATCGCGGAGAACGATGATTGGGGCACGCCGACCGGCTTGTATGCGGCGTCGGCAGACGCCCTGAGTGACGCCTTCCGGCGCAGCGGGGCCTTCGCGCTCCCGGCGGGGAGCCGCGATGCGGCGATTTACACGACCCTGCCTCCGGGCGGCTACACCCTGCAAGTCAGCGGGGTGGGCGGACGCACTGGCGAGGCCTTGGTTGAAGTGTACGACCTGACCGGGCAGCCGGAGCCGCCGGTGCAGCTTGCCTCGAGTCTCTACTTCACGACCCTGCGGCCCGCGGCGTCGGCGACCTCCTCGACGGCGAGCGGCTTTGCCTCGATCACCTTCAACGCGGAAGGCGTGGCGTTGGTCAATGCGCGCCTCTCCAACCTCAGCTCGGCTCAGACCTCGGCGTACCTGCGCGTAGCCGGCACGGGAGATTACCTGCTCGCGCTCCCGGCGGGGCAGGTCTCGCAGCGCGAATGGCGCATCGATGCGGTCGGGGCGTACTCGCGCAACGACATCCTCCGCGCGCTGAATGAAGGACGCATCTATCTCAGCGTCGGCTCGGCGCGCTTTCCGGACGGGGAGGTCACGGGCACGATGGTGTCGTCGCGTGGCTCGCAGACCTTCGTCACGCCGCGGGAGCCTCCGGCGCTGGCGGCGTCGGCGCTGGCCCAGCCGGATGCGGTGGCGGCGTCGCGTTTCCTGACCCAAGCCACGTTCGGTCCCACCCTGGCGTCGATCGACGAAGTCCGCCGCGGCGGCATCCGCGAATGGATCCGCGCGCAGCAGGCGCTGCCGGCGACCTCGCTGCTGGCGCTGGTGCGGGAGGATGCGACCCGTTTCCCGCCGCCGGAGAAGAACCCGGACGGCATGGAGATTTCGCGGATCGACTTCTATTTCACGCACAACGTCGCGTGGTGGAAGCTGGCGCTCGCCTCGCCGGACCAGCTCCGCCAGCGCGTGGCGTTCGCGCTCAGCCAGATCTTCGTGATCGCCGGGGATGAAACGCACCGAGCGGAGCCTATGGCGCAGTACTACGACGCCCTCGCGCAGGAAGCGTTCGGGAATTTCCGGACCCTGTTGGAGCGCGTCACCCTCCATCCCGAGATGGCGTGGTACCTCACCTTCCTCCGCAACCAGAAGGCGGATCCGGCGAAAGGCACCAGCCCGGACGAGAACTACGCGCGCGAAATCCAGCAACTCTTCACCATCGGCCTCGTGCAGCTGCAGCCGGACGGGACCCTCCTGCTCGACTCGCAGGGCCTACCGATCCCGACCTACGACAACCGCACGATCACGGAGACGGCGAAAGTCTTCACCGGGTGGACGTATCGGAACCGCAACAACAACTTTTATAGCGACCCGGCGTGGTCGGATCCGGGCGGCTTCGCGAACAGTGCGCTCTACTCCAACTCGAACGGCCGGATGCAGCCGATGGTGTGCTACGAAGACTTTCACGACCGCACGGAGAAGCGCGTGATCAGCCTTGAACAGCGCCCCCCGCGTGAGGCCACGCCCACGATCATTCCGGCGGGCCTGAACGGTGCAGATGAACTCCGCATCCTCCTCGACACGCTCTTCCGCCATCCGAACACGGGACCCTTCATCTGCCGGCAGCTCATCCAGCGACTCGTGACCAGTAATCCCAGCCCCGGTTACGTGCACCGCGTGGCCCAGGTCTTTGCGGACAACGGCAACGGCATCCGCGGCGACCTCGGTGCGGTGGTGACGGCGATTCTGACCGACTACGAAGCGCGCTCTCCGGAAGTCGCGGCGAATGTGGGTTTCGGGAAAGTGAAGGAACCCCTTCTGCGCACGACGGCGATGCTGCGCGTGTTGAAGACCCAGGCGCCGAATGGCCGTTACGCCGACTCGTATCACGGGGATCCGCGTGGCTCCTTCTACCCGGTCGGCTTCTTCGCCGGGGCGGGGAATTCGACTTACTCCTTTGGTCAGGCGCTCTTCCGCTCGCCCTCGGTCTTCAACTTCTACTCGCCGACCTATTCGGCCCCCGGCCCCCTGGCCGATGCGGGTTTGGTGGCGCCGGAGATGCAGATCACGGATTCGAATCTGTCGATCCGGACGCCGAACCGCCTGACCGAATTGATCAACCTGCAGCCACCGGATGAGTCTAAGGCGCCGACGCCCTCGCCCTTCATGCGGCATGACTTCAGCGAACTCCTCGCCGTCAGTGCGGATCCGGCGGCGCTGATCGACCGCTTGAACCTCCTTTTCTGCGGCGGCCAGATGACGACGCTGACGAAGAAGGCGCTGGCCGACGTGATCAATGCGACGAGCGTGGTGCAGACCCTCGCGAACTCCCCGACGCCCGCGAAGCATGCTGCGAACACGACCCGCTGGGGCACGCAGCTCGCGGTGCCGGCTGCGGCGGCCGCAGCGTTTGATCCGAAAGGATCGTTCACGATGGAGGGCTGGTTCCACCCCGTGGCGAGCGTGGGACAGTGGGGTGCGTGGCTGATGGGCAAGCGCGGCAATTTTGACGGCGACCCCTGGGCGATCTACCAAGTCTCGTTGAACGGCAGTGGCAGTGGCCCCGACCACGGCAAGATCACCTTTATGATCGCGACGGCAGGTCGTGGCACTGGCACCTGGCTCTCGTCGCCGAGCGCACTTCCGGTGGGCCGTTGGAGCCACGTGGCGGCGGTGCTCGATGGACTGACGATGCGCCTTTTCGTGAATGGCGTGGAAGTCGCGCAGCGGGCCGCCTCCGGGCCGCCGCTCGCGGATGCGACGGCGCGTTTCTCGATCGGCGGGGCCGTGCAGAGTGATGGCCCTGGGGGCGCACCGAACTTCGACGGCAGTGTCGCGCAGGTGCGCTTCTGGAACGTGGCCCGCTCGGCGGCGCAGCTTGCGCAAGGCATGAAGGAGCCTCAGATCGTCGAACGGACCGGGCTGGTGGCGGGCTGGCTCATCAACGAAGGTCAAGGTGCGACCGTTCCGGATTACTCGGGGAACGGTCATCACCTGGCGACCCCTCGGAATCAGCCCTGGCTCCCGGTGATGACGTGGGTGCCGGCCGACGGCACCGGCCTCGAGCGAGTGCAGTCGGCGTTGCATCTGATCGTGGTCGCGCCGGATGCGGCGCTCCAGCGCTAGCCTTTGCCCTGTTCCCCTCATGAGTCGCCCCCTGCCCAATCTCCCCCGCCGCGAGTTTCTTCGGCAGGCCTGCTGCGCCGGTGTCGGCACCCTTGGAATGTTCTCCGCGATGTCGCAGCTGCGCCTCGTGGGTGCGCTGGCCGCCGACGGTAATGCAGTGCGCACGGCCGCCGCTTCGGCCGGCGGAGATTACAAGGCGTTGGTCTGCTTCTTCCTGAACGGAGGCAACGACGGCAACAGCATCCTCGTGCCGACGGCCGAGGCGGACTACGCAGCGTACGCGAAGGCGCGCGGCGATCTGGCGATCCTGCGCAAGGACCTCCGCGCGATCACGCCGCGGCTGTACCGCGATGGCCGGGCGTACGGCCTCAACCCGAATCTCGCGGAAGTCGCTGACCTCTTCGACCAAGGCAAGGTGGCGTTCGTCGGCAACGTGGGCACGCTGGTGCGGCCGACCACGATGGCGGACTACACGGCGGGTCGCGCGCTGCCGCTGCAGCTGTACTCGCACCTTGATCAATCGATCCAGTGGCAAAGCAGCATTGTCGACCAACCCATCTTCCGGACCGGTTGGGGCGGGCGCATGGCGGACCTGCTGCAGTCGATGAACGAGAACAGCCGGCTCTCGATGGCGATCACGCTCGGCGGGTCGAGTTACTTTCAAGTCGGCGAACAGGTGGCGCCGTACGCCGTCGATCAAGGCGGGGCGGACCTGCTCAACGGCTTTTGGAGTTCGGGTCGCGAGGCGGAGCGGTACCAGGCGACGAAGCGCCTGCTCGCGGCCGGGCATCCGAACGTGATCGGCTCGGCGTTTGCTGGCGCCACTGGTTCGGCGGTGGATTCCGCGGAATTTCTCTGGGACGCGCTCAACAAGGGCGCGCAATTGAAGACGGTTTTCGCATCGGACGGAACCGCGCAGCGCCTCCGCATGGTGGCGCGCTTGATCGGCATGGCGCCGAGCCTGGGGCTGCGGCGGCAGGTCTTCTTCGTGAACATCGGCGGCTACGACGTGCATGCGGCGCAGGTGACGGCGCACGCGACCCTGCTGCGGGAGCTGAGCCGGGCGATGGGAGCGTTTTACCAGGCAACGGTGGAGTTGGGAGTGGCGGACAAAGTGACCTCGTTTACGGCGTCGGACTTCGGGCGTTCGTACAATCCGAATGCCGACGGCACGGATCACGCGTGGGGCAATATCCAGTGGGTGATGGGCGGCGCGGTGGCCGGCCGGGAAGTCTACGGCAAGATGCCGAGCCTCGAGGTCGGCGCGCCGGACGATACCGGCCGCGGCCGATGGATCCCGTCGACCAGCGTCGACGAATACAACGCGGTGCTCGCGCGGTGGTTTGGCGTGAGCGAGGCGAACCTGCCGACGGTTCTGCCCAACATTGGCCGCTTTGCGCGCGGGAATCTCGGATTTCTCTCCCCGGCATGACCCCCCGACGCCGCTTCTGGATCGCGATCCTGCTCGCCGCGGGCACGGTGCTGCTTTGGTGGCTGGGCCGCCCCTTGCCTCCGGCGCCTGCACCATCGAGCGCGATCCCGTCGGCGGATCGCGCCTCGGGAAACGGTGACGCCTCGCCGCGAACGGCGTCGACGCCCGTGGTCGAGGATCAGCGCGGCCCGGCTCCGGTGCCGGCCGGTGCGGCCATTGGCGCAGCAGACGGTGGAGTGGGTGCGGCGGCGGCCGCCCGCCTTGACACCCCGGAAGCGCGGTTGGCGGAGCGCTTGAATCATCCAGAGCACACCCTGCGAGAGGATGTGGCGGTGGTTGGATCGATGGTGGCGGCGTTTCGATCGATCTTCCGGGACATGGGCAATCCGGTGGGTGACAACCACGACATCACGGCGGCGCTGAAAGGCCGCAACCCGCGCGGGCTGGTGTTTCTGCTGCCGGATCACCCGGCGATCGGACCGGATGGACAGCTGCGCGACCGCTTCGGCAACCCCTTTCACTTCCACGCCGAGTCCGGCACCCGCATGGTGGTACGCTCCGCCGGCCCGGACGGCCGTCTGTACACCCCCGACGACGTGACCATGATCCCCTGAGAGGCCGAGTCCGGCGCCGTGCGCGGGTCGGTGAGGCATGCGATGGAGGTGCTGGGGCATCCGCCCCATGCCGCCTGCGCGGTGGGGTCGTTCATCCTGAACCGTTGTTGGCGGGGATCTTACATCGAAAGGGGTCAGGCTGGGGTTCACCCGATTTCTCGGACAGTAATTCCGGGGTGGGTTAGTTCAGGTTGGATTCAAACGAGATCGGGCTGACGTAGCCAAGGCTCGAGTGGAGCCTGGTGCGGTTGTAGAAGCTCTCGATGTGGTCGAAGAGCGCGGTGCGGGCGTCGGCGCGGGTGGCGGCGGGGGCGGGCCGTTTGTCGCTCGCAAAAATCGGGCGGATTGGTCAGGGTCTGGGCGTCGAAGGTCGCTGGGCCGACGCCCCTGAGGGGACAGCGCTTGGAGGTCCTCGACTTGCTCGATCCCCCCATGAACTCCCTTCCGCTTCCGCGCCTGAACCGCGCGGCGTTTGAGCGGCGTATCCTGGTGGCCGGCGTGATGCTGGCTGGTTTTGGGCCCGCCTTGCGGGCTGCGGAGGGCACGGCGTCGCCACCGGTGCTGCGCGCTGCCGCCGTCACGTTTTCGGTTCAGCCGCGCGTCGGCATGCCGAGCGGCGGCAGCCGCAACGCCAATCTCATCGAGGAGGTAGTGGGTGACCTCAAGTCCACGCTCGTTTACCTGGAGTACGGCTCGACGCGGCTGTGCTTCGTGACCTCGCCTTTCGGCATCTACTACCGCGCGCTGAACCAGCCGATCCGGCAAACCTTGGCGGAGCTCCTTGCCTTGTCGCCTGCCGAGGTGATCGCCGCGAGTTCCCACAACCACACCGTGCCGGCCATCGAGCTTGGCGCGGGGCCGCCGATGATCGGCGACCGGATCGGGACGGGCATGAACGAGCTCGGGCGCGAGTACCTGGAAGCCCTCCGGGCCGCGGCGAAGGGATTGGACGCCCGGCTGGTCCCGGTGACGGTCGAGTGGGGCGTGGCCCAGGAATCCCGCTTCACCTACAATCGGCGCGGCCGTCGGCCGGATGGCCGCAGTTACTTCATTCGTGAGGAGGACCGCGTTTTGCTGGGCGAGGATTACGTGGGCACGATCGACCCGGATGCGACGGTGGTGGTCTTCCGCGGCGCCGACGGCAAGCCCGTCGCGGCGCTTGCCTCGTACACGGGGCACCCGGTGACGGGCTACAATCCGGAGAAGATGGCGTCGCACGGCCAGTGGCCGCAGGTGGCGTGTGAGATTCTCTCCGCGCATTTGGGCGGCGTGCCGGTCGGCTTCCTGCAGGGCTCCTGCGGCGACGTGAATTCGAAGTACATGCTTACGGGCACGCTGGCGCAGGCCGACGAGGCCGGGCGCCAGCTGGGCGAGAGCTTCATCGCCGCGGCGGGTCGTCTGCGCAAGTCGCAGCGCCCGGGGCTGGAGTGGACGCGGGCGAGGGCTATCGTGCCGCAGGCCCCGCTGCCGCCGCTCGGCCAGCTTGAGCGCGAACTCGCGGAGATCGACGGCTTCATCCAGCGCGGGCGCCGGGGTGATCCCGACACGCTGGAATGCGTCGGCATGAACTTCCCTAAGGCGCTGACCCCGCAGTACCGCGCGCGCCTCGTGGAGATCGTCCGCCCGTGGTACATCTGGGCAGTGGATCAGCGCCGCACCGGCGAGGCCGACGGCCTGCAACCCGGGCTGAAGCTGGAGATCGTGGTGGCGCGCTTCGGCGACGTTGGCTACGTCGGCATGCCGGCGGAGACGTTTGTGCGCATCGGCCTGCGCATCAAGCGGGAGGCTCCGCTGCCCTGCGTGATCGCGGGTGGGTATGCGGACGGTTCGTACGGGTACATCCCGGATGCCGCGGCCACCGGTGACCGGGAATACATGAGCGGATTCTTCCGGTACGTTCCCGAGCGCCTGCCGTACACCGGCGTCGGCGGTGAGGCGATGGCGGAGGTTGCCGTCCCGATTCTCGCGCGCTTCGCGAAGGCTCCGCCAGTTCCTCCGTCGGTGCGATGAGTCGTTCGCCCCACCTCGGCCCCCCGAGGCCCGGCCGTCTGCAGCGCGGCGCCCGGAGCGCGGCGCCGGGAATGTTCCTCGAGCGAAGAGTCACTCACCCGCATTTCCTGCTTTCCTCATGAACCCCTCCCCTGAGTCTCCGTTCTTCGAGCTGGGTCCGGACTGCGAAATCGGTCCGAACGTGCTTCTTGGCTACCGTTACCCGGGTTGCCGGGCGCCCACGCGGATCGGGGCGCGGGCGCGGATCCATGCGGGGAGCGTGATCTACGCGGACACGGTGATCGGTGACCGCTTCACCTGCGGCCACAACGTCACGATCCGAGCCGAGTGCGAGATCGGAGATCGCGTGGTGATTCTCCATGGCAGCACCTTGGAAGGCCGGTTGAAGATCGGGAAAGGCGTGAAGATCATGGCGCACGTCTACATCCCGAGCAGTACCACGATTGGGAGCATGGTGTTCATTGGTCCTGGGGTGAACTTCCTCAACGCGCTGCTCCCGATGCGCGTGCCCGTGGTGGGCGGCGCGACGATCGGCAATCACGTGATGATCGGCGGCGGCGTCACGATCGGCCCCGGGGTGAAGATCGGCGACAACGTCTTCATCGGCGCCGGCGCGAACGTGGTCCGGGACATTCCGGCCAATTCCCTCGCGTATGGAAATCCCGCGCGGGCGCAGCCGCTGCCGGAAAAGTTCGGCACGATGAACGACCCGAAGCAGGTCTTTGGCGGCCTCGATCTCTGGGACCGGCGCCCGGCCGATGAGACGTGGCGCGACGAAGACTTTCCCGGCCGGGACGCGTGGCTCGCCAGTCAGCGCTAGTCGGGCGCCGTCGGATCGCACGGCACCGCGCGGCAGTTTGAGGAGCGACGGCGCTCAGTCGCGGGGCAGCGCGGGCCGGGTGTCGTCGGTTCGACGACGAGGGCAGGCTAGGGGGCGGATCCGCCGGTGGGGCCGGCGAAGAGGATGCAGATCGGGGCCGGGACGTTGATCACGCCCTTGGTCTGGTAGGTGAGTCGTCCGGACGCGGGGTCCACGCGGTGGACCGAGACGGTGTTGGAGTCGGCGCCCGCGGCGAGCAGCCATCCGCCGCCGGGGGCGAGGGCGATGTTCCGCGGAAACGCGCCGCGCACCGGTTGGAGTTGGATCCGCCGCAGCGCCGCGCCCGCTGACTCCGCCGCGAAGACCGCCACGGTGTCGTGACCGCGGTTCGAGGAGTAGTACCAGCGACCGCTCGGGTGCACGACGATTTCCGCGGCCGAGTTGAAGGCCTCGCCCGCCTGCTCCTCAGCGGTGAGCGCGGCCACGGTCGCCCCGCGCGTCGCTTCGCCCTTTGCGGCGTCCCACGCGAAGGTCGTGACCGACAGCGTCAGCTCATTGAGCAGGTGAAACGCACGACCCTCCGGCGCAAAGCGCAGGTGCCGTGCGCCGCCGCCGGCGATGGAGGCGGCGAAGCCGTGGCGCACCAACTGGGCGGTCGCGGGATCGACGCGATAGATCACGACGCCATCCGCGCCGAGGTCGGGCACGAGCGCGAAGCGACCGTCGGGCGAGAACACGCACTGGTGCGGATGGGGAGCGTCCTGCCGCTTCGGCACCACGCGCGAGGCGTTGGTGTGCTCGATGACCTGAGCCGTGCCGAGCCGGCCTTCGCCGTCGATTGGGTACACCGCGACGGATCCGCCGCCGTACTGCGCGGTGACGGCGAAGGTTCCCGACGGATGCACTGCGATGTGCGCGGCGGCACCATCACCGGAGGCGACGGCGTTGATCAGCGTCAGATTGCCATTGGGCTCGATGCGGTAGCCCGCGGCGCCGACCTTTCCGTCGAGCGAGGCCGTCGTGTAAAGGCGATCGCCTCGGGGATGCACGGCGAGAAACCCGGCCGATGCCACCTCCGCCGCGAGGGTGGCGGCGGAGAGTTTGCCAGTGGTGGTGTCGAACGCAGCGCGGTAGATGCCCTTCGCTCCCGGCCCGCCGGTGCCGAAGTACACGGTCCGGCTTTCGGCGTGCACCCGCGCCACGAGAAGGAACGACGTGGCCGCGAGCACAAAGGCACTGAGCACGGACGCACGCGGAGCGCGGAGGAAGGCGCGCAACGGCGCGCGATCACGCCAGCGGTTCGTCAGGGAGCCGGTCGGTGGGTGGGTGGCCATGCTGCGAGCCTAGCGGTCCCCTGCGCGTGGGCAAGGGACGCGAATCCTCGGTCGAGGGAATCGGCCGCGTCCTTGCCCTGGCTCGGGAGTGCGGAGGCAGCCGCCGGATCAGCGGCGGCGTGCCAGCGTGAGGAAACAACAAAGGACAAAGCCTGACCCTCTCTGGCGAGGGTGGCGGGCCGGCGCTCAGGCCCGGGCGAAGAGGGAGCGCACGGGCACGCCTTTGCCGTCGGACGTGACGTAGAACGGCCGCTTCTCGACGTCGTAGCCGTGGTCGGGCGGGATTCCGAGCGCGGCGTAGACCGTGGCGTGCAGCTCGGTGATGGTGACGGGATCCTTGAGCGTGCGGCAGGGCCGCTCGTCGGCGGTGATGCCGTGGACGTGGCCGCGGCGCATGCCGCCGCCGAAGAGCAGCACGCTGCCGGCAGCGGTGAAGTGGCGGTGCATGCCGTAGTGCTTCGGATCCGTGATGACCTCGGGAACGGGAACCTGGTCCTTCACCGCCTTCTCCGGCTTGCCCTCCATCATCATGTCGCGGCTGAACTCGCTCGCGAGGACGATGAGGGTGCGATCGAGCAGGCCGCGCTCCTCGAGATCGCGCACCAGTTGGGCGATCGGCGCGTCGATCATGCGCTTCATGCCGACGAGGCGGGAGTGCCCGTTCTCGTGCGTGTCCCAATTGAGGAACGGGATGTACTCGGTCGTGACCTCGATGAAGCGGGCGCCGACTTCGCAGAGTCGTCGGGCGAGCAGGCAGCCGAGACCGAAGCGGCCGACCATCCCTACTTCGTAGCGCCCGCCGAAGCGATCGAGCGGAGCGTCGAAACGCTGCCCCGGCTGGTAGCCCGGGAAGTAGCGCCGCGTGCTTTCGAGGGGCTCGAGCGACAAGTCGAAGGCCCGGCTGGCGGGGGAGCTGAGCAGGCGGTGCGCGTTGTCCATCGCGCGCAGGAGTGACTCCTTTTGGAAGTCGCTGCCCTCCTGTCCGATCGGGCTGGTCTCCAGCAACCGGCGGTAGAACTTGTTCCGATCGGCGAAGCGATCTGGTCCCATGCCGGCGGGCGGGCGCACCGCGTCGGCGGCCTGTTCCGGGAAGGGCACGTTGAACGGGCCGTACTCGCTCCCGAGGAAGCCGGCGGTGGTGAACGCCTTGAGCTCCTCGCCCTCGCCAAGGTCGAAGCGCTGGCCGATGTTGATGAACGCCGGCACCGCTGGATCCATCGGACCGAGCGTGCGCGCGATCCACGCGCCGAGGTGCGGGGCCGCCACCGTCTGCGGAGGCACGTAGCCGGTGTGCCAGTTGTATTGGTGGCGTGAATGCAGAATGAAGCCCAAGTCGGCGGCCTGCATGCCGCGCAGCAGCGTGCCGCGGTCCATCACGGAGGCGATTTGCTCCAACCCCTCGGAGAAGCGCACCCCTTCAACGGCAGTTGGGATCGACGGGAACGTGCTCAGCACGGTGTTTGGATCGAGGCCGGTCGAGTAAGGCGTGAACCGCTTGGGATCGAAGGTCTCCGTGTGGGCCATGCCGCCGCCCATCCAGAGCACGATGACGCGGTCGGCCGTGGCGGGCAGGCGCGGGGTTTGGCTGGCGGCGCGGAGCGAGCGGGGTGCGGCGCCGGCGAGGGCGGCGAGCGTGGCCACCGAGGCCGTCTGGAGGAAGCGCCGCCGCGTCCAGGCGTCGGGCTGGGTGCGGCGCCAGGCTGCCTGCAGGGAGAAGAGGTCGAGATTCATGAGCGGAGTCGGTTCAGCGCAGCAGTTGAAATTCCGGGAGCATCGTGAGGGCCCAGATCAGGTCCTCGATTCCCGCCGTGGGATTCGGCGCGGCGCGGACCAGGTCGAGCGCCAAGGCCCGTTCGGCGTCGGTGGGTGGGCGGGCGAGGCTGCGGCGGTAGAGCCCATCGATCACCGCCGGCAGGTCGCCTCCCGTCGGCGCGAGCACGCGCTGGGCGCCGGCACGCAGCAGCGCGGCGAGGGTGCCACCGTTGGTCATTTCCAGCGCCTGCAGGGTGGTCGCGGTTTCCTGACGGACCGTCACGACCTGCTCGCGGTTCGGGCGGCCGAGGGCGACCATCAGCGGATCGGCGGCGACGAGGGAGGCGCGCGCGATGGGGCGCGTGTCCGGAGCGGCCGCGGCGACGTCGAGGAAGTCGGGTCCGAGACGCCAGGGCGAGAGTTCGACGCCGCCGAGTTCGACGACGGCGAGGGGCGCGGCGGCGGCAGCGGGGTTCGCGGGCCGCAGCGGCACCGCGGTCCATTGCCGGTCGGTAGCGACGTCGTGCACCTCGTCGCCGATGCGGATGCGCAGGTACGCGAGCAGCCCGGCCGGATTGTCGATCTTGTCGGCCGGGATCGGATCGCCCCGGTGATCGTCGGGCGGCAGATTCTCGGCGATGAGCTCGACCACGTTCTCGCCCGCGCAGAGGTGGGGCGTCAGGTCGTAGTGATCGGCGCTGGTGCTGGCCCGTCGGGCGGAGTTGCCGAGCTGGGAACCGTTGACGCGGAGCGTGTAGTTGTCGTCGGCGGCGACGGCCAGCGTGGCGACGGTGGGGCCGGCGGGCAGGGTGAAGGTGCGCTTGAAGACGTAGCCGCCTGGGGCGGCGGCGCGCTCGGCACCGGCGGTGGGCCAGATCCACGATGGCCGGAGCGGCAGCGCGTCGCCGAGGTCGCTGAGACCGACGTTGCGGTTGTAGCGCGTGGCGGCCTTGCCGTAGTCGCCGAGCGTCACGAAGCGAAGGGAGTCGGAGAACTGCTCGGCGCTGAGCCGCCGCACCACGGGGCCGCGGAAGACGAACGACTCGGACGTCTCGCTCAGGCCGACGGAGGCGAGCTGGTAGGTGCGCGAGGTGAGGATCCGCGTCAGGAGATGCTTCAGGTCATAGCCATGGGCGACGAAGTCCTCGGCCAGCCAGTCGAGGATTTCGGGGGACCAGGCGGGCCGGTCCATCTCGTCGACGGGCTCGACCAAGCCGTGGCCGAGGAGCCGCTGCCAGAACCGATTGACGATCGTGCGCGGGAGTCGGCCGTTGCCCTTGCCGGTGATCAGCTCGACGAGACGCTGCTTGCGCGCTTCCGGGCCGGCCTTGGGATCGATGCCCCCCAGCTCGGCATAAAGGAATTTCACCTGGGCGAACTCGCCGGTCGGCTTGTCGCACTCCGCCACCTCGAGCGGGGCGTCGGAGAACACGCTCGCGAGCCCGTAGGCGTCGGCCAGCGTGTACTCGTTGATGAAGCTATCGTGGCAGGAGGCGCACTTCAGGTTCACGCCGAGGAAGACCTGGGCGACGTTCTGGGACGCCTGCATGGCGGGGACCATGCTGGCATTGACGGCGCCGCGCCAGAGGATGCCGCGGGTGAAGCCCTCGGCCTCGGCGTTGGGATGGATCAGCTGGGCGACGAACTGGTCGTACGGCAGGTTGCGGGCGAGGGCGGTGTAGAGCCAGCCGGTGATCTGCTTGCGGCCCCCGTCGATGTAGCCGGTGCCGCGATAGTCGTTGCGGAGAAGATCGTTCCAGAAACTCAGCCAGTGCTCGGCGTAGGCTTGGTCGTCGGCGAGCAGACGCTGCACCAGCCGCTCGCGCCGGTTCGGGGCGGGATCGTTGAGGAAGTCCGCGAGCGCCTCGGGCGGAGGCGGCAGGCCTACGGTGTCGAACCACGCCCGCCGGGCGAAGGTGCGATCGTCGACGATGGCCGGCCACGTCGCGCCCTGCGCGCGGAGGTAGCGATCGACCCAGCGATCGAGCGGATGCTCGAGCCCCGGCGCGGCCTCGGGCGTGCCGACGTCGCGCGGCCGGAGATTCGCCGGCTCCAGCCGATGAAAATTCACTGAGTCCGGCCAAGGCAGGCCTTGATCGATCCACGCGCGGAAGAGAGCGACCTGATCGGCGGTGAGACGCTTGCCCTTCTCGGGCATGACGTCGTCGGGGGACAGCCCGGAAATCATTTCGACTACGAGACTGTGGGCGCTGTCGCCCGGGACGATGGGCTCGCCGCGGTCGCCGCCGAGGAGGAAGTCAGCGCGCGTCTCGATGCTGAAGCTGCCCTTGGCCTTGCCCCGCCCGTGGCATTGCAGGCAGCTCGCCTCGAAGATCGGCTGAATGTCGCGGACGAAGTCGACGGGGTGGGTCGCGGCGGCCGGCAGCGTGGCGCGTTGCTCGGGCGTGAGCAGCGAGGTCTGCGCCGCGGCGGTGGAGAGAGCGAGGGTGAAGCCAATGCCGAGTGCGCGGGCGATGCCGCGGGCGGGACGAAGGACCGGGGCGGCGCGGGCCGGGCGATGGGGGAGGGGAACGACGACGGACACGTCGATAGCGAAGGCGATTTTTCGAGACTGGCAAGCCGGGGAAGCGACCGAGGCGCGACGATGGAAACGTTGGAGGTCATTCCATTTCCACTGAAAATTTCGCGGTGATGAAACTCCGGTTTGAAATGCGCCGTGAGACGCGCTTAAATCTTCCACCGCTTCATGGTTACCCTGCGTGTCCCGATCGTTTCCCTGGTCCTCCTGTCGGCGGTGGCTTCGCTCCGCGCTGACGGGCAGCGTCCCATCAGCTTCAACCGCGACATCCGTCCGATCCTCTCGGACCGCTGCTACCTCTGCCACGGGCCCGATGAAGGCACGCGCGAGGCGGACCTCCGGCTCGATCTCCGTGGCGACAGCGCGCTGGCGGCGCTCGCGCCGGGCCACGCCGAGATGAGCGAGGTGGTGAAGCGCATCTTCTCGACGGATCCGGATGAAGTGATGCCGCCGCCGGAGAGCCACAAGTCGCTGACGCCGGCGGAGCGCGACACGATCCGCCGCTGGATCGACGAAGGGGCGAAGTACGAGACCCACTGGGCGTACCAGCCTCTGGAGCGCCCCGCCGTCCCGGCGGTCGGCGAGTCCCACCCCGTTGACGCCTTCATCGTTGCGAAGCTCCGGGCGAAGGGCGCGGACCTCTCCCCGGAGGCGTCGCCGGAGCGCCTGCTCCGTCGGCTCTCGCTGGACCTGACCGGCCTGCCGCCGACGGAGGCGGAGCGGGCGGCCTTCCTGGCGGACCGTGCGCCGGGGGCGTACGAGCGGCAGGTCGACCGCCTCCTTGCGTCGCCGCGCTTCGGCGAGCGCATGGCGGTCTGGTGGCTGGACGTCGCGCGCTTCGCGGACACCGTCGGGTTCCACGGCGACCAGAACCAGCGCATCTTCCCGTACCGCGACTACGTGATTGATGCCTTCAATGCCAACAAGCCCTTTGACCGCTTCACCACCGAACAGCTCGCCGGGGACCTTCTCCCCGACGCCACGCCGGAGCAGCGCGTCGCGACTGGGTACAACCGCCTGAACATGATGACCCGCGAAGGCGGGGCCCAGCCCAAGGAGTACCTCGCGAAGTACGGCGCCGAGCGCGTCCGCTCGGTCTCGACCGCGTGGCTCGGGAGCACCTTCGGCTGCGCGGAGTGCCATGACCACAAGTTCGACCCGATCCCGGCGCGGGACTTCTACGAACTGCAGGCCTTCTTCGCGGACGTGAAGCAGTGGGGGGTCTACCATGATTATGGTTACACCCCGAACCCGGAGCTGAAGGGCTTCAGCAACGACCATCCCTTTCCCCCGGAGCTGCTGGTCGAGAGCCCGTACCTGCAGACCCGCGACCGCGAGGCGCGGGCGGCGTTGCTGGCCTACGTCGACGGTTTGGCGCCGGCGACGCGCGAACCGGCGTTCCCGGCGTGGCGGGCGGAGACGCAGGCGTGGCTGGCGAGCCACGCGGACGGCTGGGCCTATCCGGAGCTTTCGGCGACCCGATGGATCAAGCCCCGGGCGCTCGACGAACCTCCGCTGGAGCGGGCGCCGGACGGCGCCCTGCAGCTCGGCCGGGCGACGAAGTCGGGCGAGTACGTCCGGTTGGTCCTCAAGCCCGCCGCGGGACGCGTCGCCTCGCTCCGCGTGCGCCTGGAAGGCGTGCCGTACCCCGTGTCGGCGGCGGCGGGGGGCTTTCGCATCATGGAGATCGAGCACGCCTCGGGCGAGCGGACGACGCGCGCCTCGCTGCACTTCGCGGAGGCGAACCATCGGCGTCCGCGCTACCGCAACGGCTACGAACTCGACGGCGTCACCTATGGATGGCGCCTGCCGGAGGCCGACCCCGGCGAGCCGCTGGAGTCCGTGTGGGTGCTGAGCGAGCCCGTCGATATCCGCGAAGGAGACGAACTTCGCCTGCGGATCGGCTACGACATGGCCGGGGTGGTGCGGGTCGGGGTTTCGCCGCTGGCAACCTTGGACCCGCTGGATCTCGTCAACGGCCGAGTTCGCGCCGCGCTCGCGGCGGCGACGGATTCCGCGACTCCGCAGACCCCGGCCCGCGTGGCGGGAGCGGAAACGGCTGCGTCGTCGTCGCCGACCCCACGCTCCCCCGGAATCGACGGCGGGACGGCGCAACGCCTCCTGCTGGAGACCTGGCTGGCGTCGCGGACGGACGACCGGACGCGCCGCGATCACCTGCGGGCGGAGACGGCGCGGATCCGGGAGATGAACGGGGGCAAAGCGTGGACCCTCGTGACGGAAAGTGCGCCTCCCCTGGAGGTCCGCGTGTTGCCCCGCGGCAATTGGCAGGATGAAAGCGGCCCGGTGGTGCTGCCGGCGACCCCCAGTTTCCTGCCGGGACGCCGGGAGAGCACGCCGGAGCGGCGCCTGACGCGCTTCAATCTCGCGGAGTGGCTGCTCTCGCGGGACAACCCCCTGACGGCGCGGACGGTGGCGAACCGGCTCTGGATGCCCTTCTTTGGCACGGCGCTGAGCGCGGTGGTCGACGACCTCGGCTCGCAGGGCGAGCCTCCCTCGCATCCCGAGTTGCTCGACTGGCTGGCCGTGGACTTCCGGGAAGGCGGCTGGGACGTGAAGCGCTTCGTGCGCCTGCTTGTGACCAGCCGGACCTATCGGCAGTCCACGCAGCATCGACCGGCGCTGCGCGAAGTGGACCCGGCGAACCGCCTCCTCGCGGCGCAGAATCCCCGTCGCCTCGACGCGGAATTCGTGCGGGACAACGCGCTCTTCGTGGCCGGCCTCCTTGACTTGCGCCTCATCGGCGGTCCCAGTGCGCGCCCCTACCAGCCGGCGGGTCATTATGCGGCGCTGCAGTTCCCGGACCGCGAGTACCTCAACAGCGAGCCGGACGAGCAATGGCGTCGCGGCGTGTACATGCACTGGCAGCGCACCTTCCTGCATCCGATGCTGGTGAACTTTGACGCGCCGAACCGCGACGAGTGCACCGCGCAGCGGAGTGCGAGCAACACCCCGCAGCAGGCGCTCACCCTGTTGAATGATCCGACCTTCGTGGAAGCGGCGCGCGTCTTTGCCCTCCGCCTCCTGCAAGGTCCGGCGGCGACCGACGCCGACCGCATCGACCGGGCCTTCGTGCTCGCGGTCGGGCGTGCGCCCGCGCCGGCGGACCGCGAGCGCCTGCTCGCGTTCCTGCAGGCGCAGGAACGCCACTACGCGGCGAACCCGGATGACGCGAAGCGCTTCCTCGCGGCGGGCGTGCACCGCGCGCCGGAAGCGGATGCCCTCCCAGCGCCGGCGCTGGCGGCGTGGACCCAGCTCGGCCGCGTGCTGCTCAACGCCCAGGAGACCATCACCCGCTACTGATCCGGCTGATCCGCAGACTGCCTCATCCCGGCCAAGCCGCTCGTGCGCGGCCGGAAAACTCCTCCCTCCGATGAATTTCCTGACTCCTGAACAAATCAACCGCCGCACCTTCGTCACCCGGAGCGCGTACGGACTTGGCGGACTCGCCTTCGCGCTGCTCGCCCAGCGCTCGCTCCTCGGCGCGGTGCCGGCTGAACTCCCGGCAGAGCCCGGCTGGCGCGGGGCGCTGGCGCGGCCGCACTTTCCGGTGAAGGCGCGGCGCATCATTTACCTCTGCATGGCGGGCGGTCCCTCGCACCTTGAGACCTTTGACTACAAGCCGGAGTTGGCCCGGCTGGATGGCCAGGCCTTCCCGGAGTCGTTCACGCGCGGCCAGCAACTCGCGCAGCTGCAGAACACGGTGTTGAAGGCCCGTGGCCCAATCGCGCCCTTCAGCCGGCACGGCCAGAGCGGCATCGAGGTCTGCGACCTCTTCCCCCGGATCGGCAGCATCGCGGACGAACTCTGCGTCGTGCGGTCGATGAAGACCGAGCAGATCAATCATGACACGGCGCACGCCTTCATGAACACCGGCAGCATCATCAAGGGCCGCCCGAGCATGGGCTCGTGGCTCTTGTACGGACTCGGAGCGGAGACGGAGAACCTCCCGGGCTTCGTGGTGCTGACCTCCAAGGGTCGCAACGGAGTCCAACCCGTGTCGGCGCGTCAGTGGAGCAGCGGCGTTCTTCCCAGCCGTTTCCAAGGAATCCAGTTCCAGTCGCAGGGCGACGCCGTGCACTACATCGGCAATCCCGAAGGCGTCTGCCAGAGCACCCAGCGCCAGGTCATCGAGGAGATCATGCGCCTCAATGGCAGTCTGGCGGACGAAACCCGGGACCCGGAGATCGCGACCCGGATCGCGCAGTACGAACTCGCGTTCAAGATGCAGGCCAGCGTGCCGGAGCTGACGGATTTCCAGAGCGAGTCGCCGGCGATGCTGGAGCGCTACGGCGTGAAGGAGCCCGGGGATGGCTCGTTCGCCTCGAACTGCCTGCTCGCGCGACGCCTCGCGGAGCGCGGCGTGCGCATGATCCAGCTCTATCACCGCGGCTGGGATCACCACGACGACATCGTGGGCGGCATGAAGGAAGGTGCGCAGGCGGTGGACCGCGCGACGGCGGCGCTGATCACCGACCTCAAGGAGCGCGGCATGCTCGACGACACGCTGGTGCTGTGGGGTGGTGAGTTCGGGCGCACACCGATGGGGCAGGGCACCGGGCGCGATCACCACATCCTTGGCTTCAGCCTCTTCATGGCCGGTGGCGGCGTGCGCAAGGGAACGGTTTACGGCAGCACCGACGAACTCGGCTACCGTGCGATGGAGAACGTCGTCGACGTGCACGACCTCCATGCGACCCTCTTGGCGCTCATGGGCGTGGACCACCTCCGGCTGAACACCAAGTTCCAGGGACTCGACATCCGCCTCACCGGCGTCGCGGGCAAGGTGGTGCGCGGGCTCATGGCCTGATTTCCGCCGCCTCCGTGCCACCGCTTTTTCGTCGCCGGGCGCGGCGCGAACCGCCTAGGCTCCGGCCCTCTTCCCTCAGCCTCAGACACCCTTCCCAACCCCTCCTCCCACCATGCGCATCGGACTGAACACGTTCCTTTACACCTCCCCCTTCACGACCAAGAGCGTGTCGCTCTTCCCGAAGTTCAAGCGCTGGGGTTTTGAGACGGTGGAGATCCCGGTCGAGGATCCGAGCCACATCGATCCCGTGAAGGTGCGTGAAGCGGCGAAGAAGGCCGGCATCGCGATCGGCAGCATCTGCGCGGCGATGGGACCGGGCCGTGACTTCCGCGGTACGCCGGCCGAGCAGAAGAACGCGATGGCGTACTGCACCGCGCTGATCGACCAAGCGGCGATCATGGGCTGCCCGTCGCTGATTGGCCCGATCTACTCGGTGGTCGGCAAGGCCGACGCCGTGCCCGCCGCCCAGCAGAAGGTCGAATGGGCGCTGGTGGTGAAGAACCTCAAGCGCCTCGCCGCCCATGCCGAGGCCAAGGGCGTCACGCTCTGCATCGAGCCCCTCAACCGCTTCGAAACCGATTTCCTCAACACCTGCGATCAGGGCCTGCGCCTGATCAAGGCCGTGAACTCCCCCGCGGTGAAGCTCCACCTCGACACGTTCCATATGAACATCGAGGAGAAGAACCAGGCCGCGGCGATCCGGAAGGCCGGCAAGCTGCTCGGACACTTCCACGCCTGCGGCAGCGACCGCGGCACCCCGGGCGGAGACCACATCGCCTGGCCGGAAATCGTCAAGGCGCTCAAGGCGATCGGCTACCAGGGTGACGTCGTGATCGAATCCTTCACGACGGACGTGAAGGTGATCGCCCGCGCCGCCGCGATCTGGCGGAAGATCGAGCCGAAGCGCGACAACATCGCGGTCGACGGCATCAAGTTCCTCCGCCGCGCGCTCAAGTAGGCGCGGCCGCCCCGCTCAGCGCGCGCTTTGGACGCGGTCGGTGATGGTCACGGCCCGCGCGTCGAGCACGCGCTCCAGCGAGCCGTGGGTGATCACGAGCCGCTGGGAGTTGAGCTCGGCGTTGAGGTAGGGACCCTCGAAGAGCTTCCACGTCATGGGGTCAACGGGACGACCGTTGATCACCGGGGCCGCGCCGTAGGTCATGTAGATCGTGTTTCCCCGCAGCGTGCGGAGCGTGACGGTCGGGCGCGGCTCGAGGCTGAAACGCAGCGGAAGCGCGCGGATCGCGGCTTGGAAGGCGGCGAAGTCCGGGAACTCCGACGCGCTGGCTGCCTGCACGATCGTGCCGTTGCGCAGGTGCTCGCTCACCAGCAAGCGGCCCCCAAGGTCCTTCGGCACCTTGGCCCAGCCGGTGTTGTAGTGGCGAAAGGGAATCCACCGATACGGAGCGAGCGGGCGGTAGGCGAGGAAGGCATTGCCGCCGCGGGCGAAGATCCAGCCAGAGGCGTCCTCGGTGACGTCGCGCAGGTCCTTTGAGAAGAAACCGTTCACCTGCGGGTAGTCCTCCCCGGCGGGGATGTTGTACAGCGCCACCACGGTGTCGAGGTCCTGCACCACCTGCTCGTAAGGCGAGCAGCCCATCACCTTGTCGGCGGAATCGTAGGACGGCTTGCCCTCGAATTTCACGCCTCCGACCATCGGCTCGGGATAAGTGGCGAAGTAAGTCTGCATGACCCGCGACGACGCGTGCGGGTGGAGGGAGAAGATCGTGTTGTGCTTTCCGCGCGGCTCGGTTTCGGCCCAGGTCACGTCCCAGACGTGCGACTGGATGGGGTCGACGCGACCACCTTCGTAGGAGCCGACCGCGTAGTCGCGGCGCATGTAGCTCGTCTTGTAGGTGAGCCCCCACTCGCGGTCATCGAACCGAAGCCGGCGGGCGGTGCGCTTGTGGTCGCGCTGCACGAAGTCCGGTGACTGTTCGAGGGCGAGGCGGTAGATGATCTCCGGCACCTCGTAGTGCTCCGCGGCGAAGGCGAAGTAGACGCCCCAGATCGCGTAGGCGGCGGGCGGGGGAACGTTGCCGAAGAGCTGCCAGTTGAAGTGGGACGACATCGCGTTCCAGCGCTCGATGACGGAGCCTTCGTCCGTGCGGGCGTGCGGGCCGCGCAGCGTGCCATGCAGCGAGGCCGTGGCGAGTTCGGCGAAGATCCAGTCGAGCATGATCTGCCCGCGCCGGCTCATCTCCGGGTCCTTGGCCCAAGCCTTGAGGAAGACGAGCGGGATCGCGTACTCGGCGATGTAGTGGGTCGCGTTGAACTCGCCCTGTCCGATGGTCGTGGCGAGGTTCATCCAGTTGATTAGGAAGTCGCGCGCCTCGCGCCGGTTTTCGGCGGAGCTCAGGCCGTTGTACCACGACTCCGGAGGGTCGTCGGGATAGAGCTCGGTCATGAGGTACAGCGACGTGTAGTACATCACGAAGTGGTTCTCGGTGTTGCCCCGGATCTGCCGGGTGGTGCGCCACGCCTGCCGGATCGCGTCGCGCGCCTCGGGGCTGAGGCGATCCCTTCCGAGGAACGCGGCGCAGGTGCTGGGAAACATCCAGAAGGGCCCGTGGCCGGGCTCGCGCATCAGCTCGATGATGCGGCGGGAGCAGCCCTCGAGGTCCTGCTTGAGGAGCATCTTGGCAATGACCTCGGCGAGATCGAAGTTCGCCGGATCATCGGTGCGGTACTTGGTGTCGCCAGCCACCCAGACGATCGCCTCGTGGGCGCGGGCCAGGTAAGCCGCGCGGCGCGCAGCGGGGTCGCTCACCGGAGCCGTCGAGGGCATGGGTCCGGAGAAGGACGGCTGGGCGAACAGCGGCGAGGTGGAGCTGACCGCGAGCAGCAAGGCGGCGGTGCGGAGCAAGGGACGAAAGAGCGGGCGCGTCATGGCGGGGGAGACAGCGGATGCGAAGAGGCTCAGCGGGCGGCTGGAGCGGAGCGGGGCAGGGTGATGAAGGCGTTGACCCGGGCGCCCTCCAGACGGTCGGCGCTCCACGTGCGGCCGAAGTCATCGGAGCGGTAGAGTGTCTTGCCGGATACGCTGGCGTACAGACGGCCGGTCCGGGGATGCACCCCGACGCGCCACACCAGGGCGGGCTGCGGGAGTCCGGCATTGCGGGCGGTCCAACTGGCACCGCCGTCCTCGGAGACCAGCGCTCCGTGGGCCCAGCCCCCGATGACGCGGCGCTGCGGGTTCGTGGGGTCGAAGGAGAGATTGTACAGGGGGCCGGGGTGCGGCACGCCCGTGAGGCGGACCCACGTCCGGCCGCCGTCACGGGAGGACCACGCGCCGTCGGCGTCGGTGACCGCGAGCCACTCCTGCGGGTCGTGCGGGGACTGCTGGAGATCGTTGACCGTTGCCGAGGTGGCGAGGACTGGCTCCCAGAGTCGGCCGGCGTTCGTGGTCAGGTAGATTCCCCGCTCGCCTCCGATCAGCACGCGGCTGGCGGTGGTGCGGTCGACTTCGACGGTGGCGATGTAATTGGCTTGGGAGGGAATTCCGGTTTCGCGCTTGGCCCAGGTGCGGCCGTGATCGGAGGAGAACGCCAGACCGTCGACGTACGCGAAGTAGACGTGGCCTGGGGCGTGCGGATCGGCGGCGACGTCGCGGCCGTCGGTGATCGCCCAGCCGGTGTTGATCTGCCACGACTTGCCGCCGTCGAGCGAGCGCCAGCAGCCGTTCAGGCCGGCGGCGTAGAGGATGTTCGGGTCCCCGGCGGCGATGGCGAAGCCTGTGAGCGTGGTGTCGGCCTGACCAAAGTGCTGCCAGCTGCCATCCGGCTGTTCGCGGAAGAGCCCGTTGGCGCTCACGACCTTTGAACCGATGATGTAGTGACGCGCGACGGTGGAGCAGAGGTAGAAGTCATACGCCGGAGCGGTGGCGGCGGGGGCGGCCAAGACCGTCCGACCGAGGCTGAGTACGCTGATCGTGGCGAGCGCGAGGACGCGGGGAAGGGAGCGGAGCAGCATGCGGAGCAGGGGGAAGACGGTTCAGCGCCGGGCGACGGGGGCGGGCTTGATGAGGTTCAGCTCATCCTGGGTCCACGCATCATTGCGACCCGCGGTCGCGGCGCGCACCGCGGCCACGTCCTCGGGATCGACGGCGCTGGCGGTGTGCCCCCACTCGCGGCGCAGGTAAGTGAGGACGGCGGAAACCTGATGATCATCGAGCCCGCCGAGTCCGGGCATGTCGCCGGTGTACCACTGGTTGAGCACCACGATCGGCCCACGGACGCCGTGGAGCACGATGCGGATGGTGCGCTCGGGTGGGCCGAGGACCCATTGGGAATCCAGCAGCGGCGGGGCGACGCCATCCAGCCCGCGGCCGTCCGCCTGGTGGCACGCGGCGCAGATGCCGGCGAACAGGGCGCGACCGTTGGCGAAGCGCACTTCCTGGGCGGGAGTGAGGGGGGCGACCGAGGCAGCGGCCTCAAGGCCGGGCTTGTTGGGCCAGCGCAGGAGCGTGGTGAGATCGGAGACCGGCTTGGTTGCGGCGGGAAGCACGGCAAGCTGGGTCCAGCCTTGCGGCTCCTCCGGAAGCGTGACGGCTCGCGGAGAGGCGTTGGCCACGGTGGCGAAGCCCGCGAGCACGCTGGCCCCGAGCTCCGGGGCGGCCCGGGCCGCGGCGCCCACGGCCTGGGCGATCGCGGCCGGTTCGCGCGCGACGAAGACGCCCCCGGCGAGATCGCTCGCGAGCGCCAGGGCGACCGCCTCGGTGTTGCCGCTTTCGAGGAGGCGCGTGAGCAGCGGGAGCTCGCGGTCGCGGATGCCGCTGAGAAACGCGCTGCGCAGGTGCACGTGCGTCGGGTCGGCGAGCACGGCGGCGAGACGGGCGGCATCGACCGCTGGATCGGCGATGCCCCCGGTGCTGAGCGCGGCTTGCAGCCGGACGAACGAGTCCGGGTCCTGCAGCTGCGCCAGCACCGCATCGAGATCGGCGCGGGCGGCGGGCTGGCTCAGGGAGGGCTCCAGGAGGCGGATGCCGGCCGACCGCACCCGTGGCGAAGGATCGCGCAGCGCCCGACGCGCCAACGCGGGATCCAGCGCGTTCAGTCCGGAAAGCGTCCAGAGCGCGTGCACCTTGCCCACGGCCGGACCGTCGCCGATGGCGACGGCCGTGATCGCGGGCACAAGGCGGCGGTCACCCGACTCGACGAGCAGGCGCTGCGCGGTTTCCCGCCACCACGCGTTCGGGTGGGACAGCGCATCGACCCACGCCGCCAGCGGTCGCGCCGGAATGTCTCCCACGCGCGGACTCGGACGACCGTCGGGCACCAGACGGTAGATGCGGCCCCGGTGGAGCGGCGTGGCCAGCCCGCGTTCCTCGCTCTGGCGCCGGAGGTACGACGTCAGGGAGATGCGGTGCTGCAGCACGCCGCGGTAGAGATCGACGATGTAGAGGGCACCGTCGGGACCGGTGGTGAAGTTGACCGGACGGAAACGCTCGTCGGTCGACGTGATGAACTCCCCGCGGTCGTGCGCGTTCTGGGCGCGGACCGTGCCCTCGGTGGCGGTCAGGACGGAGCGGCGGATGAGGTTGCCGGCGGGCTCGGCGACGAAGGCGTTGCCGGAGAATTCCGGCAGCAGGTCGCCGCGGTAGATCCACGGAGCGCAGGCGGCGGTGAACTCCTTCAGCCGCCCGTTCTCGCGGAGGAAATCCTGCTTGTAGCCGCGGTTGATGCCGGGGTTGACGCGGCCCGGCCAGACGAACTGGTCGGCGGCGGCGTTGACGTTGGCGCCTGGCAGGCGGGGGAAGTGCGGGTTGCGCTTCAGGTAGTTGGACGGGATCACGTCCACGCGCAGGTGATCGCTGTTGGAGTTGTGGTAGAGCCGCCCGGCGTCGTCCTGCGACAGCCCCCATTGTCCGCGGAACAGCGTGGGGGCGGTTTCCCAGACGCCGCCGACGCGCCGGAACTTGCGCGTGTACGCGCCGGTGTAGATCCAGTTGTCGGTGTGCCGCAGCAGGCTGTTGGGAGCGCGTTCGGGATTGGCGAGGAACGGGCGCTTGGGGTCGGTCATGACGCCGAAGTCGGTCGCCACGACCTCCTTCGTGTCGCCCCGTCCATCGCCATCGGTGTCGCGCCAGAACGCCAGCTCGGGCGGCGTGCCGACCAGCACGCCGTCGTCGACGAGGGCGAGGGCGCGGGGGAGAACCAGTTCATCGAGGAAGACCTGCGACTCATCGTAGCGCCCGTCGCGATCGCGATCGCGGAGCACGACGATCCGGCCGGTGGGAAGGTCCTCGCCCTGACCGTCGAGGTCCGGCATGTAGCCGCGCATCTCCACGACCCAGAGACGGCCGTCGGGGCCGAAGTGGGCGAAGACGGGCTCCTGCACCAGGGGCTCGGCGGCGGCGATTTCGAGACGGTACCCGGGGGCGACCCGGAAGCTGGTCAGGGCTTCCTCCGGGCTGAGCGCGGGAGAGGGTGGGATCAGGTGTGCGGGCACCAGCGGTGTCTGCACCACGCCGGGACGGTCTGCGTTGTCGCCGATCTGCGCGTGGGCCGGGATCGATCCAGCAAGGGCGACAAGCGCCGCGGAGGTCGCGAGACGGAGCGTGAGGAAGGGCAGCGGGGCGAACGACGGCACGGGTTCAAAGAAACGAGCAGAGGGAGCTGACGGAAGCCTAGCTTTCATAAAAAACCGGACGGGCCGACGGCCGCGTCCGGTTCGAAAACCTAGCGGGTGACTGAGGAACGACTCAGGCCTTGCCGCCGTAGCTCAGGTAGTCGTCGTGATCGAGCAGGTCGGCGAAGGAGCGGATGTCGTCGCGGTCGGAGTTGCGCTCGCCGAGGACGCTGGCGATCCATTCGTGGCCGTCCTTGCCGCCGGGGCCGACCTGTTCAACCCAGGCGGACCATGCGATGACCTCGTGCGGGAGCCGCTTGGCGCGTTCGCCGACCCAGGCGAGCATTTCAAGGTCAGTCTTGCCGGTCTTGATCTCGGCGAGCATCGCCTCGGAATCGATGCCGGTGAAGGCGAAGAAGAGCTTATCGAGCGGGCAGTTATAGTGGTAATCGGAGCCCTTGCCGGCGAGGACGGCGCGGGCCTTGTCGAGCAGGCGGGGCAGGTGGGCGTAGCCGCCGAGGCGGACCCGCAGGCTGCGCGGAGGATGTTGGGTCAGATCGGGAGCCGAGAAGTTGATCATGGCATCAGGGAGGGAATGCCGAAACCCTCACATCGCCAGCGGAATCGTTTCCCGCCAAACGCAGCCTCAGGGCGTTCCGGACCCGGCTTGGGAAGCGGGCGTGAAGATGCGGGACACGGAGGCCGACAGATTTTGGGGCGCCTGACGGAGAGCCTCGGCGAGCGGCGTGCCCGGCGGCGTGATCGCGTGCAGATGCAGGCCCGGGCGCTCGACGCTGGCGATCTGCCCGGCGAAGAGGTGGACGGGGCGACCGAGTTCGAGCGCGCGGCGGGCCACGGCGCCCGGACCCTTGCCCTCGAGCGAACTGGCGTCGAACCGGCCCTCGCCCGTGATCACGAGGTCGGCCGCATGCAGGCGGCGCTCGAGGTCGAGCCAATCCGCGACCAAGTCGAAGCCCGGGACAATCCGCGCCCCGAGGCCGGCGAGCAGACCGAACGCCATCGCACCCGCCGCGCCGCCGCCCGGAGTGGCGAGCGTGTCGGGCGAGCACCCGCACGCGGCGGCGAGGGCGTGGGCGAGCCGGGAAGTCTCGGACTCCAGCCGCCCATGGTCCTCCGCGCGGAGACCCTTCTGCGGACCGTACACGGCGGCCGCGCCGCGGGGTCCCAGAACCGGGTTGGTGACGTCGCCCGCGATTGCGACCGGCGGGAGCGGGTTCCCGGCCGGTGGAACGACGCGGGCGATCCGCGGCCACGCCGCCGGAACCGGCGGATCCACCGGTCTGCCGTCTGTGTCCAAAAAACGGAAACCGAGCCGGGCGAGCGCGCCCAGGCCCAGATCGTGCGTCGCGCTGCCGCCGACGCCGAGGAGGACGCCGACGGTGCCGGCGGCGGCGGCGCGGAGCAGTTCGCCGGTGCCGACCGAGGTTGCCTGCCACGGATCGCGCGCCTCCGGGCGGAGCAAGGCGAGCCCGCTGGCGACGGCCATTTCCACGACGGCGATTTCGTCGCCCTCGCGGGCGTTTGCCGTCGGCAGACGCTGGCGGGCGGCGGGCGGGATGTTGCCGTAGCGGACGCGGCCGAAGAGGGCGGACACCGGAGTGCCGCGGGGGCCGGTGACGGTGATGCGGTGGTGCGATCCCCCGGCGGCGTCGGTCAGGATCGTGGCGAAACCCTCGCCGCCGTCCGCCAGCGGGCAGGCATCGACGGTCCAGTCGGGCCGCACCTCGCGCAGCGCCGCGGCTGCAGCGCTGCAGGCGGCGGGTGCGGTGAGGGAGTCCTTGAACTTGTCGAAGGCGAGCAGGACGCGCATGGCGGGAAGGATCGCGTGAGCTTCGCGGCTTTGCGTCGCGCCGTCGAGCGTGCAGGCCGCCCAAAGCCGGTGTGGCCACGGCGGACCGGCGACGCGGCGCTGCGTCCCGGCTGGCGGGGCTTCGACGACCCATCTTCGCAAGCCCCGGCCTCGATCGGCGGGCCGGGGGTCCGCCGACTCATCCCACGCGGCGCGGTCCGGGAGCGGTCCGAAGCGAAACCAGCAGCGCCTCCGCGCAGGCGCGGGCGAACGCCGGATCGTTGATCGCGGCGGGGGATTCGATCACCGGGATGTCCGGACGCAGGAGGCGGCGCAGCGCGGCGAAGAGCGCGTCATCCGCAGCCGGGGCGTGGAACGGCTGGCCCGGGGCGCTGATGATGCTGATGCCCCCGCGGGGAAGGAGCAGCGTCACCGGACCCGTGTAGGCGTTGAGCTTCCCGGCGATGATCTCGCCGAGCCGCGCCGCCTCCTCGGGACTGGTCCGCATCAGCGTGACCTGCGGATTGTGCTGGTAGAACGTGCGCCCGGCGAAGCGGGCCGGCACGGTGGCCGGCTCGCCGAAGTTCACCATGTCGAGGCAACCCGGCGTCACGATCGCGGGAACGCCCCGGCGTCCGGCGGCCTCGAGCCGGGTCGGACCGGCCCCGAGGATGCCGCCGACGAGTTCGTCGGCCCATTCCGTGGTGGTGATGTCGAGGACCCCGGCGACGAGCCCGCTGTCGATCAGCGCCTCCATCGCGCGCCCTCCGGTGCCGGTGGCGTGGAAGACGAGCACCTCGTAGCCGGCGGCCTCGACGATCCGGCGGGCCTCGGTGACGCAGGCGGTGGTGTTGCCGAACATGCTGGCGACGACGATCGGCCGGTCGACGGCGGGCCGTCCGCGGCGCGCCTCGGCGGCGGCGACCATGCCCTGCAGGGCGCCGGCGGCATTCTCGAAGATGGTCCGGGAGATCCGGTTCAGGCCCGCGACGTCGACGATCGCGGGAATCATCACGAGGTCGGATGTCCCGACGTACGGAGCGGTCTGGCCGCTCGCTAGCGTCGACACCATCACCTTGGGCAGACCGATGGGCAGGGCGCGCATCGCCGCGGTGCCGATGGCGGTGCCCCCGCCGCCGCCGACCGAGATGATGCCCTGCAGGCGGCCCTCGGAAGCCAGACGGCCGACGTACGCGGCGGCGGCGCGCGCCATCAGGGCGACGCATTCCCCGCGGTCGCGCCGCGCCAGCGTCGCCCGCGCGTCTTCGGGCAGAGCGGCGAGCACCGTCTCCCGCGGGACATCGACCGGAACCGTCGGGGCCTCCAGCGAACCCACGTCGATCCGCAGCGTATCCAAGTCCAGACTACGCAGGCGGTCCGCGACGAAGGCGAGTTCGGGGCCCTTGGAGTCGTAGGTGCCCAGGATGGCGACGGTCGGCATGGCGGGTCGGGGTGCGGTTGACGTGCGGAGCGGAGGCAGTGCGGCGGTCCCGGGTGGGTGGCGGTGGGACCGGGCGGTTGGCGGTGGAATCGGGCGGGATCGTGCGGCCGGCGCGTGCCGCGGCGGGTCGCGCCGGCGGCGGGGGAGAGGGCGAATGAGCTCGGGACGGCGTGGCGCGGAGGGGAGCCGGGCTACTCGCGGCGCGCGGTCCAGCGCACGGCGTTGGTGAGCAACGTGCGGAAGGCGGGATGGTCGTGCATGCGCTGGTCGTGGCCGAGGGCGATGCCGACGACGCGGGCCTGAGGATGGCGCGTGACCCAGACGGACGGATGAGGCGTGCCGTACTTCTGGCTCGGGGACGTCTCCGCGAGAATCTCGATCGCGGACGTGCCCGGCGGCAGACGGGTGGGCTCGGCGTTCACGTAGTAGAGCTCGTCGGTGACCTCGAAGCGTTCCGGCACGCCGCGCATGACCGGATGCTGCGGCTGCACATTGCGGACGGTGAAGGGTCCGAGACGATCGTGGCCGCGGGAGCCGCCGCCCACCAGGACGGCGTTGAGTTCCGGCCACTGCGGGTAGGCGAACCACGTGCCGGCGTGGAGCAGCACGATGCCCTTGCCCGCCTGAGCGAACGCCATCAGCGCGGCGCGGTACTGCGGCGTGTCGAAGTGCTTGCGGTTGACACTGACCACCGCGACGTCGGCGCTCGCGAGCTCGGCGGCCGCCTGATCGCGGTCCTCGGTGTAATGCACCGTGAACCCGGCCGCCTGCAGCATCGCGCGGTCGACCGCGTCGAAGTAGGCCGCGAAATCATGCGAGCTCCCGCCGCCGATCAGCATGACCCGCGTCTTGCCGGCCTCCCAGCGGACGGGTCGTGTCTCGGGCAGGGGCTGGTCGCCCTTGCTGCCCTCGCGCGGACCAATGGCGTCCGGGGCGGCGGCGGAACTCGCAACCGGGGTCGCGGCGGCGGCAGCGCTGGCGGCCGCCGGTGCAGCGGCGGCGTTTGGCCCGGCCGACTCCGGCGTGGCGGCCGCATCGGAGCGCGCGAGCTCGACCGTGACGGCGAGCGTGCAGGGAACGACGTCGTTGTCGTAGCTTTCGAGCTCGAGTTGGCGGACGAGACCGGCGGAGCGCAGCGGCAGGGAGATGAGGCGGGCGCGGCCCTCGCGCGTGAGTCCCTCGGCCACCTTGATGCCCGGCAGGTCATCGGCGCTGTCGTAGCGGGCGAAGTGAACGCCGTTGCGCAGCACGTGCTCCTCACGCGTGCCGTCGGCGAAGACGGCGGTGACGCTGAGCACCGGCTGGCCCTTGGTCGCCTCGCCGCCCTGCGGCCAGGCGCCACCGCCGAGGCCGCCGAGCAGGTGGAGCGACGAAACGGCCGCATTGACCGGCAGCACGACGCGGCGCGGGAAGTCCTCCGAGAAATGGTCGGAGCCCGCGCCGCCTTTAAGGGCGATGACGTTGCGGCCGGTGGCGGACTTGGCGGGATCCATGACGAAGAACGGGACCCCGTGGACCTTCACGTCGCCGAAGCGTTGCACGGAAATCGTCTCCTGCGTCGCGTCCTCGCGGCGGAACATGCCGCGCCGGCTGTTCGCCGTGTAGGCATCGCGAAGGTCGAGCACCCGGAAACCCTGATCGGCGGAACAGAGATAGGTCAGCAAGTCGCGAAGCCCCTCGGAGCCCATGCCCTCGAAACCCTCGGGCATGAGGGAGCGGCGCGTGTTCTCGCGGCTGGCGATGTCCTCGGTCCGCAACTCGTGATCACCGCCGAGGGAGCGCAGCGTGAGGCCGGAGGCGTTTTCGCTGACGATGATGCCGGAGAGTGTCTCGCCCTTCTTGGTCGTGACATTCCACTGCCAGAAGCTCGGATCGACCTCGCGGTTCGGATCGAGGATGTGGACGAGCAGGGTGGCGGGGCCGTGGGCGCCCATGCCGCTGAGCGGGGGTCCGATGTCGACGAGGCCGACGTCGTTGTGGCGATGGCAGACCGCGCAGGCGGCGGCGTAGACAGCGCGGCCGCGGGCGAAGTCGCCTGGTTTCTCCACCTCGGGGGTGAGGCGGGCGATGAGCTCGTCCTTTTGGACCGCGACCGGGTTGAGCTTGGCCATCAACGTGGCGGCGTCGCGGGCGAGATCGCGATTCGGATGAGTGCGCAGGCGGGCGACGTCGCCGAGGTTGAGGCTGGCGGGATTGATGCGACCCTCGGCGAGATCGCCGAGGAGGAGCCGGGTGAATTCGACGCGGCGGAGGATCTGGTCGAAGGCGTTTGCGGTGCGCGTGCTGGCCCAGATCGAGATCAGCGCGCGGCCGGCATCGTCGCCGCCGATGGCACCGAGCGCGGCGAGCAGCGGGGGCTGCAGCTTTGCGGGCGTGGCGGGAGCGGTGAGCAGCGTCGTGACGCGCTCGATCACGGCGGCGCGGCGGGCGGGCAAGGCGAGCAGGCTCAGCGCCGCATCGAGACGATCCGCGTCCGCGGTGTCGGGAGCGACGAGGCAGGCGAGCAAGTGGGCGGTGAGCGGCTCGGTCAGATCGGCAAGCTGGCTGCGACGATCGTCCCGGACGGCGAGCGGCAAGGCGGCGACTGCGGTGCCCGGGCGTTGGAGGAGGCGGCGGAGGGACGCGAGCTCATCGGCGGCGGCGGGACCGGCGGTGCCCGGAGTGGCCATGAGGCTGCGGAGCGCGGTGGTCGCGAGGGCGTCGGAGCCCGCGGCGGCCACGGCGTTCACGACGACCGCCCGGCCCGAGGCGGGGAGCGAAGGCAGGACGGCGGAGATGAACGGCGTGAAGACGGGACCGCGCGCATCGGCGAGGGCGGCCGCAAGGAAGTCGGCCGGATGCTCGGTCGCGGCGGCGACGAGGGCGGACCGGGTCCAGTCATCAGACGCCTCGGCGAAACGATTGAGCACGGCGCGCCGGGCCGCGTCGCTGGTGGCCGACCGGGCCTCCTCGTAGGCGCGCTCGGCCGGGCTGCCCATGCGGCGGGCGGGGGCGGTGATGGCGGAGTGGCCCGGGAAGTTTTCGCGGAGCAGGCGCCACGCCGTGGCCCGGACGTGCTGGTTGGGATGGGATTCGATGGCGCGGACGAGGCTGGCGGCGTCGCTCGGGTTGAGTTGCGGATCCGGCAGGGTGCGGGCCTCGCGATGCTGGATGCGCCAGATGCGGCCGAAGTGGTGGTCGCGGTCCGGACGGAGCGCCGCGTTGGCCGGCCCGTGCACGGGGCCGCGCGTGTCATTGTGGATCACCGCCTGATTGTAGAAATCGACGACGTAGAGCGCGCCATCCGGGCCGATGCGGGTCTCGATTGGGCGGAACCACAGATCGCGGCTGCGAATGAATTCGGTTTCGTCGAATCCGGCCTCCTTTTCGGTGCGGTAGCTCGGGCCCTCGGGACGGAGGAACTGGTGATGAACGATGTTCAGGGTGGGCTCGCCGGTGAAGTAGCTACCCTTCCAGCGATCGGGCCAGGCCCCGCCGTCGTAGATCGCGCACCCGGCGGCGGCGGTGAAGCGACCGACCTGGTCGATCTGCACGTAGGCCTGTTCGGTCCAGTTCATCAGCGGATACGTCCGCTGGCCGGTGATCATCCCCTTCCACGACGTGGTGCCCGGGATGCGGCCCTTGGCGAGGATCGACTCCGGCAGCAGCGTGTGGAAGAGCACGGTGCCGCTGGTCGGCTGCGTCCAGATGACCTGCCCATCCCACGTGATCTCGAGGCCCCACGTGTTGCCGCCGCGACTGCTGTACTGCTCGAACGCGGAGCCATCGGGCTTGAAGCGGACGACGCCGTTGTTGGCCACGCCGAAGGCGGTGCGGCCGTCGGGGGAAGTGACCTCGCCGCGGCTGTAGCCGTGGGTCGCGTAGATCCAGCCATCGAGGCCCCAGCGCAGGTTGTTGATGACGGCGTGGGTGTCGGCGATGCCGAGTCCGGTGTAGAGCTTGGTGCGGCGGTCGGCGCGGCCGTCGCCATCGGCGTCCTCGAGGAACCAGATGTCGGGGGCGGTGGCGGCGATGACCCCGCGGCGGTAGAGGACAAAACCTGTGACCAACTCGAGACCATCGGCGAAGACGACCTTGCGGTCCATCACGCCGTCACCGTTGGAATCCTCCAGCCAGGAGATCCGGTCCTCGGCGGGCCGGTCGGTGCGGGTCGGGTGGAGCGAGCCCGTTTCCTTCCACGGCGTGACGTTCGGGACGCGGCGGCCGTTGGGGTATTCGGGGGTTTCGCCGACCCAGAGGCGGCCGCGCTCGTCCCAGTCGATGTTCATCACCTTGGTGACGAGCGGCTCGGCGGCGACGAGCTTGGCCGTGAACTCCGGATGCACCTCGAGCGTGGCGGCGGCTTGGGCGGGGGCGACGGGACCGCCCTCGACGTAGCGCAGGCCATCGCCGAGTTCCTCCGGGCGGCAGAGGACGTCGACATTGTCCTGCCCGGCGGCCCAGGCGATGCCGCGCAGCAGCAAGGCGCGGTAGTTGGGCCGGTTGAAAGTGGCGTAGTAGTGGCCGGGCAACGACACGAACGCGCGGTAGGGGCGCTTCGCTCCCTCCAGCGTGCGCTCGTAGGTCCACATCTGCGGCTGGTAGTCGTAGACGCTGACCTTCTTGCCGCCGCCAGTGAGTTCCTCGGCGCGTTTCTGGGCGGCGGCGTTGCGGGCGCCGGAGGCCTTGGGCGTGTAGGATGCGGCGAGGACGCGGGCCTCGGGCTGGAGATCGAGATCGTAGTAGATTTCGTCGTCCATGGCCCAGTTGGAGGCGCCGGTAGGGATCGGGTGGACGCGGTCGGTGAAGTAGAGGTGGAGCGGACCCTCCAACCAGCGCGTGGTGCCGAAGCGCCAGGACCCGCCGATGATCGTGCGGTACCAGTCGGGATCGCGCGAGACGGCGGCGGCGTGGATCACGACGATGCCACCGCCGCGGCGGAGGAAGCCGTCGAGCGCCTCGCGCTCGTCGCCCTTGGCGATGTTGCCGGCCTCGGGGGCGTGGAGGATGAGGACGTCGGTCTCGGCGAGTTCCTCGGCGGTGGGGAAGCGGGATGCGCCGCGGGTGACGACCCCGCGCTCGGTGAGAAGGGTGGTCCACTCGGCGAGGAAGCGCGGGTGATCGTGGGCGCCCGGCCCGTGGGTCTTGGGGCCGGAGCGGATGAAGACCCGTAGCGGAGCGGCGCTGACGGCCGACGCGAGGAGCGCGGCGGTCGCGGCGGCGAAGACAAATCCGGAAACGAGGCGGAGGAAGCGGGGCAGGGTCACGGGGGAAGAGCGAAAAGGGGCTTGGAACAGAGGGCGGACGAGGCGGGGCGGCGCCGTCCGCGCCTCACTGCAGCGTCGCGCAGGGCGGGAGGCCCTCGCGGATCGTCGTCCACGGCGCTTGGGTGGAGACGTCCTCGGGGTCGGCGACGGCGGCGAGGTCGGCCGGCAGGGTGGCGGGGGAGAGGATCGCGAGGAAGACGAGGGCCTCGTCGTGGGGATTGTAGGTCGCGTGGATGAAACCGGCGGGGATGTGGGCGATCTCGCCGGCGCGGAGGAGGCGATGGGTCTCGCCGACCCATTGCTCGGCGCGGCCGGACACCACGTAAAGGATTTCCTCGCGGTGCGGGTGCCGGTGGAACGGGTGGCAGTGGTGGGCTGGCATGTGAGCGCGCACCAAGAGCAGCTTGTCGGCAGCGACGAGGTCGGGACGGCAGAGCCAGTCGTTGTGGGTCCACGCGTTGGACTCGCGGGCGGCCTCGGCAAGCGTGACAAAGCGGCGGTCGGCGGGATTCATGGATCGCGGGGCAGGGGCGTTGGGGTGAGGTGGAACCGCACGCGGAGGCTCCCGGGCGGCGGTGCCGCCCGGGGCGGAGCAGGCGGGAAAACTACGAAGCGAACGAAACCAACAGAACGGGCAAAACGGCCGAAACGGTCAAAACGAACGAAACGAACCACGCGGACGAAGCGGAGGTGGCCTAGTTGGAACGGCGGGCCGCGGGGGCCTTGAGCGACTTGAAGGTACGGGTGAGGGACGTGAGGGACTCCTCGACGCCCATGCGTTCCAGGCTGCTGGCGCCGACGAAGCCGACGGCGTCGGTGCCCTCGAGCACGCGTTTCGCGTCGGACGGCGTGTTGATCGGACCGCCGTGGCAGAGGAAGAAGATGTCGTTTCGGACCTGCCGCGCGGCGCGGATGATGTCCTGCGTGACCTGAAGCGTGTGGTCCCAGCTGACGACGGCCTGGCGCACGCCGACGCTGCCGCCGACGGTGGTGCCGACGTGGGCGATGATGGCGTCGGCACCGGCCTTGGCCATTTCGACCGCCTCCTCGGGCGTGGCGACGTAGACGATGGAGAACAGGTCCATCTTCCGGGCGAGGGCGACCATCTCGTATTCCTTGCGGACGCTCATGCCGGTCTCCTCAAGGACCTGGCGGAAGTGGCCGTCGACGATGGTGTGCGTCGGGAAGTTGTTCACGCCGGAGAAGCCCATCTCCTTCACCTTGCCCAGCCAGTGCCACATCCGGCGGCGCGGGTCGGAGGCGTGGACGCCGCAGATGACGGGGACGTCCTCGACGACCGGGAGCACCTCGTACTCGCCGATCTCCATCGCGATGGCGTTGGCATCGCCGTAGGCCATGAGACCGCAGGTGGAGCCGTGGCCCATCATGCGGAAACGGCCGCTGTTGTAGATGATGATGAGATCGGCGCCGCCGCGTTCGATGAACTTGGCGCTGATGCCGGTGCCGGCGCCGGCGGCGATGAGGGCATCGCCCTTGTCGAGTGTCGCCTGCAGGCGCGCGCGTACTTCCTCGCGGGTGTACGGATTACCTCGTCCAGTCCAAGGGTTGGGCATGGGCCAATACGGTGACGCTCGGCGCGACGGGGTAAAGCGCGGGTTTTCGCGCGGGCGGCAGAAATCGGCTTGAACGCGGCTTGTCGGCGGGCGGATTGTCGGCGTCGCCGGGACGGCGTGGGCCGAACTCCCGGCGCCGTTTCCGCCCCAACCCCGCTTTTTTCCCATGACCTCATTGTCCCTGCGGCGCATCGCTGCGCCCGTTTTGTCCCTCATGGCTCTCGCGCTTGCCGGTTCGCTGGCGGCGCAGCCCGCAACCGCCCCGGCGGCGGCGCCCGCGCCGAGCGGCGTGGCGCGGCTCGATCCCACGATGGGGGCGAGCCAAGGTGCGGCGGCGGCGCTCACCTGGCACGACGTCACCACGTGGGGCGTGGAAGGCCGCGAGTGGACGGAGCGTCCGCGCGCGCGCTGGTTCGACCGCTTCCCGGCTGAGGCGCAGAAGACCGTGACCGACAAAGTCTGGAACCTCAGCCGCGACTCGACCGGCATGGTGGTCCGCTTCCGCACCGATGCGTCCTCCATTCACGTGCATTACAAGCTGATGAAGGCGCAACTGGGCATGCCGCACATGCCGGCGACGGGCGTCAGCGGCGTGGACCTTTACGCCCGGAACACGAAGGGCGAGTGGCGCTGGGTGGGGGTGACCCGTCCGGACGCGCAGGAGGTGAAGGTCGAAATCATCAAGGACCTCGCCCCTGGTCTCCGCGAGTACGCGGCGTACCTCCCGCTGTACAACGGCGTGGAGTCGATGAGCATCGGCGTGCCTGCAGGAGCGGCCTTTGAGGGACTCGCGCCGCGCCCGCGGCCGATCGTCTTCTACGGCACCTCGATTACCCACGGTGCCTGCGCCTCGCGGCCCGGCATGGTGCACCCGGCGATTCTGGGCCGACGGTTCGACCTGCCGGTGGTCAATCTCGGTTTCTCGGGCAACGGACGGATGGATGCGGCGGTCGGTGCCTTCCTCGTCGACATCGACGCGGCCGTCTACGTCATCGACTGCCTGCCGAACATGGGTCCGGGCGGCGTGACCGAGCGCACCGCGCCGCTCGTCCGGCAGATCCGCAAGTCCCGCCCGCACACCCCGATCGTGCTCGTGGAGGATCGCCGCTACACGAACGACTGGATCACGCCCGGCAAAGCGAAGTTCCACGACGAGAACCACGCGGCGCTGCGGGCGGCCTACGAAGGCCTCCTGCAGGAAGGCGTCAAAGGACTCTACTACATCGAGGGCGATCACCTCTACGGTGACGACACGGAAGGCGCGACCGATGCTTCGCACGCCAACGACCTCGGCTTCATGCGCCAGGCGGCGGTGATGGAGCCGGTGCTCCGCGCGGCGCTGGCGGCCTCGCGCTGATCGCGCCAAGGATTTTCGGGCCGCCGTTCGCCTCGCGCGCGGCGGCCTTTTTCGTGCCCGCCGCGGGCTGGGCGCGGTGGTCGGGCTCGGGCGCTGGCACGCACATCGCGACCGGACGGCGTCCAAACCATCCGCCGTGGCGCGTATCCGACCCCGGGGGAAAACGCTCGCGACGCACCTTGGCGCGATTGCCGTGACGCGCGGCGCGGAACGATACCGTGCTCGCCAGCGACTGCGCCAGCGTGGGACCGCCGGGCCGCAGCGTCAGGTCAGGATCGGCTTCACCACGTTGCCGAACACGTCGGTGAGCCGGAACTGCCGTCCCTGATAGCGGTAGGAGAGGCGGGTGTGATCGACGCCGAACAAGTGCAGCATCGTCGCGTGCAGGTCGTGCACGCTGACGGGCTTGTCGACGGCCGCGTAGCCGAGTTCGTCGGTGGCGCCGTAGCTCATGCCCCCGCGGATGGCGCCGCCGGCGAGCATGATCGAGAACCCCTTGATGTGGTGGTCGCGCCCCTTGCCCTGGGCCATCGGCGTGCGTCCGAATTCCCCGCCCCAGACGATCAGCGTGTCGTCCCAGAGCCCTCGCTGCTTGAGGTCGCGGATGAGGGCGGCGGTGGGACGGTCGACCTCCTCAGCCTTGTACTTCACGTGGGCGACGTCGTCGTGATGGTCCCAGTCGCGGTGGTAAAGCTGGATGAAGCGCACCCCCCGCTCGGCGAGACGACGGGCGAGCAGGCAGTTGGAGGCGAAACTCCCGTCACCCGGCCGGGCCCCGTAGGCCTCGAGCGTGCGGGTCGGCTCCTTGGACAGATCCATCAGCCCCGGGACGCTCGTCTGCATCCGGAACGCCATCTCGTACTGGTTGATCCGCGTGGCGATCTCCGGATCGGCGACGGCGTCGTGCTGGCGGCGGTTGAGCTGGTTGACGACGTCGATGATCTCCTCCTGGTCGGCGGAGGTGACGCCGGCGGGGGGCTGCATGTACTGCACCGGATCGCCGACGGACTGGAACTTCACGCCCTGGAAGCGGCTGGGCAGGAAGCCGCTGTGCCACTGGCGGGCGGCGATGGGCTGCATCTGGCCGCCGCGGCCCTGGGACATGAGGACGATGAAGCCGGGCAACTCCTCGGTTTCGGTGCCGAGACCGTAGAGCAGCCACGATCCCATGCTCGGGCGACCGGCGATGATCGAGCCCGTGTTCATGAACGTGTGGGCCGGATCGTGATTGATCTGCTCGGTGTACATCGAGCGGATGATGCAGACATCGTCGGCGACGCTGCCGATCTCGGGGAAGAGCGAGCAGATCTCCTGACCGGATTTTCCGAAGCGCTGGAAGCCGAACTGCGGACCGTAGCACTTGAGTTCCTTGCCCTGCAGCTGGGCGATCTGCTGGCCGCGAGTGAACGACTCCGGCATCGCGGTGCCGTGCATGGCGGCGAGCTTTGGCTTCGGGTCAAACGTCTCGAGGTGCGACGGGCCGCCCGCCTGATAGAGATAAATGACCCGCTTGATGCGCGCCGGGTGGTGCAGTTGGTCCAGCACGCCCTTCCACGGACCATTGTCGCCGGCGAAGAGCGACGGATTGAGCAACGAGCCGAGGGCGAGCGAGCCCACGCCGGCGGCGGAACGACCGAGGAAAGCGCGGCGGGTGAGGGCTTCGAGGTGCAGGGAAGACGGGTGCATCGCGGAAGATGGGGCGAAGAGAGGCTTAGGAACGCGTGACGGTCTCGTGGAGATTGAGCAAGGCGCGGGACACCGCGGTCCACGCCGCGAGTTCGGCCTCCGGAAGGTCGGCGGCGACCGGTGCCTCGCCGGTGGAGACGAGGGCCCGGGCCCCGGCGGGGTCGGCGCGGTAACGGGTGCGCTGCTGCTCGAAGAGCTGACGCAGCACGTGCGCCTCCTCGGCGGTTGGCGGGCGCGCCACGGCCCGGGCGAACGCCCAGTCCAGCCGCGCCGCGAACGTCCAGCCTCCCTGGCGCAGGATGCGCTCGGCGAAGACCCGCGCGGCTTCGACGTAGGTCGGGTCGTTGAGCAGGACGAGCGCCTGCAGCGGCGTGTTGGACGTCGACCGGTGCGTCGTGCACTCGTCGCGCGCCGGGGCGTCGAAGGCCATCAGGCTCGGATGGAGCAGCGTCCGCTGCCAGTGCGTGTAGACGCCCCGGCGGTGGAGCTGATCGCCCGTGTCGGCGACGTATTCGCGGCGCGGGAAGTTGAGGGGCGCGTAGTATCCCTTGGGCTGATACGGCTTGGCGCTCGGGCCACCGAGCTGCGGCGCGAGCAGGCCGCTGACGGCGAGGGCGTTGTCGCGGATGAATTCGGCGTCGAGCCGGAAGCGGCTCTGGCGCGCGAGCAGCCGGTTGAGCGGATCATGTTCCTCGACCCCCAGCAGCGGCATGGACGAGCGGCGGTAGGCGCGGGAGCTCGTGATCAGGCGGACCATGTGCTTCACGTCCCAGCCGCTCTCGCGGAATTCGACGGCGAGCCAGTCGAGCAGTTCGGGATGTGAAGGCCAGTCGCCCTGGGAGCCGAGATCCTCGACGGTGCGCGTGAGCCCCTCGCCGAAGTAGAGCCGCCAGAGCCGGTTGACGAACGTGCGGGCGGTGAGCGGATTCTGCGGCGACACCAGCCATTCGGCGAAGTCGAGGCGCGAGACCCGCTTCCCGTTGCGGGCGGTGAGCTTGCCGAGGAATTCGGGGATGGCGGCCTCGGCGATGGGGCCGCTGTCGTCCATCCAGTTGCCGCGCGGCAGGACGCGCAGTTCGCGCGGCGTGACGCTGCGCGAGACCGGCATGGACGGCAGGCGGCGGTAGAGATCGTCGCGGGCGATGCGCGCGGCGTTCAGGCGCTCGCGCAGCGGCGCGAGGGACGGAGCGTTGACGCGGAAATCGGAGGCGATGCGGCGCTGGTCCTCCTCGGTGCGCTGGGCGGCGGGCGTCAGCATCGCATCGAGGGTGCGTTGGGGAATGCCGGCGGGATTGGGGTCCGGATTCGGCTGGTCGTGGAGGGCGATTCGGAAGCGGCCGAGATGCTGGTACGGATGAGCCTCGGAGTGGCGGATGCGAACCGTGAGGCGCGCATCGGGCCCGCCGGTGAACGGCTCGGCGAGGTAGAGCGCGATGCCTCCGCCGCCCCCGCGGTTCAGCGTCGCGGCGGTGGAGAGATCGCCGTCGATGGCCTTGCTCGGGTCGAAGCCCGCTTCGCTGCCGAGATTCGCCGAGGCGGACGCGATGCGCAGCGGGGTCGGACGGGCGTCGGCGGACGCCGCGCCGGCGACCTCGATTTCCGCGATGAAGAATCCGGAGCCCGCGCGCGCGACGTCGGCCCCCGGGAAACGGTCGTCGTTGATGGTTTCCAGCCGCAGCGCCGTGACCTGGCTGAGCGGAGCGGCGACGGTGACGATGTAGGTGTCTTGGCGGGGATTTTCACCGCCCGGGACGATCGAGCCATCGTCCTTCTCGATCATGAGCGGCGTTCCGGCGGTGGAGCGTGCGGCGAGGGGCGGCTGCGGTTTCCAGGCGAGGCGACCGGCTTGGTGGGCGGCGACGATCCGGGCCTCCCACGCGGCGCGCTCCGGCGCGAGCTGGTCATCGGTCGGCGCGGCGATCTGCTTGTTCAGCGCGGCGATCTCGGCCTCGAGCGCCTCCATCCGGCCGCGCTCCTGCGGCGTGTTGAAGAGGGATTCCTCGCTGAGGTTTTCTCGGGTGAAGCCGCCGCTCAGATTGTAGGCACCCTTTTCGTTGAGATCCGCGAAGACGGCGGCGAGGCTGTAGAAGTCCTTCAGCGTGTAAGGATCGAACTTGTGGTCGTGGCATTCGGCGCAGGCCATGGTCGCGCCCAGCCACACCGTGGAGGTCGTACGCACCCGGTCGGCGGCGTACTTGGCGAAGTACTCCTTGTCCTGGATGCCGCCCTCGCCGGAGATGCGGTGGAGTCGGTTGTAGCCGGAGCCGACGCGTTGCTCGGGTGTGGAGCCGGGGAGGAGATCGCCGGCGATCTGCTCGCGCGTGAATTGATCGAAGGGCAGGTTCCGGTTGAAGGCGCGGATGACGTAGTCGCGGTACGGCCAGTAACGCAGCGTCACATCGTTGTGGAAGCCGATGGAGTCGGCGTAGCGCACGAGGTCGAGCCATGGCACGGCCATCCGCTCGCCGTAGTGCGGGGAGGCGAGGTACTGGTCGATCAGGCGCGCGTAGGCGGCCTCGGGGTTGGCGCTGCGGACGAACGCCTCGACATCCGCGGGCGCGGGTGGGAGGCCGGTGAGATCAAGGGACAGCCGGCGGATCAACGTACGGCGGTCGGCCTCCGGTGAGGCCGTCAGGCCGGCGCGGGCGAGCCCGGCGTCGATGAAGGCATCGATCGCACCGGAGCCGGGGGCACCGGAACCGGAAGCGGCGGACGCGGGCAGCGCGGGCCGTGTCGGGGCGACGTAAGCCCAGTGCGCCTCGTACGCGGCGCCCTCGGCGACCCAGCGCTGCAGCGTTGCCTTCTGGGTGGCGGTCAGCGTGCGGGCGGAGTCCGGTGGCGGCATTTGCTCATCCGGATCGGTGGACAGGATGCGCTGGATCGCCTCGCTGGTTTCCGGGCTGCCCGGAGCCCACGCGAAGCCCTCGATGGCAGCGTCGCGGTCATCGAGACGCAGGTCTGCTTTCCGGTGGTTCTTGTCCGGACCGTGGCAGTGGAAGCAGTTCTCCGAAAGGATGGGCCGGATGTCGCGGTTGAAGCTGAGGGCCGCGGGAGGCGTGGCGGCGCTGGCTGAGGCGGGTGCCGCGGGTGCCGGGGCGGCGGGTGCAGCGGCGCTGGCGAGCGACGGAGTGAAGAGTCCGGCGGAGCCGAGGAAGAAAGCGTGGAGAAGCGGGCGGGCGACGCGGGCAGGATCCATGGCGCGGGGTGGAGTGAGGCAGGCGGGCCGCTGCGCGGAGCAGAACGCTCCGGAGCCCCGCGTCGTCAACGCAACTCCGCCCCCGCCCCGAGGCAACCCCGCGTTTCAGGAATTTTCCCTGAAATTTCAGCGCGCCTCTGGAGCGTCGACGACCGGCGGGATGCGGGCGGCGATCACCTCGTGCCGTTCCCGGCTGATGCCGTAGATGATCCGGTCGGGTTCGGCGCTGCGGTCCCAGGCCCACGACTGGCCTTCGAACGGCACCTCAATCGTGGTCACGTACTCCAGCGTGACGCCGGAGCGGGGCAGGCGCAGGACGTAGAGTTCGGGTGCATCGTGACCCGTGACGTAGAGCAGACCGTCCGGCCCCCAGCTTCCGCCGGAGCAACTGCTCTTGCCCCACGTAGCCACGACCTGCGGTGGAAAGAGCCACGAGTCGAGCGGCCGCCAGTCCTCGTTGAAGCGGCCGACGTGGGTCCAGCGTTGGTCAAACCCCGGCGTGGTGACAGCGTCGTTGTAGTTCGCGAAGCAGGCCCACCAGACCCCGTCGCGCTTCTCCGCCCAGGTCAGGGAGCCCAGCCGGATGCCCAAGCTCGTGGAAGCGAGCGGCTTCAGCGTTGCGGTGTCGTACACCTCGATCGAGCTGGCCATCGGCAGCTGAGGGAAATTGGAGTGCGCGAGGATTAGCTTGTCCCCCACCACGTGTCCCCCGTTGAGGTGGATGATGGGACCGCCGCGGAGCCCGATCCACTCGGCGACCTGCTCGCCGGTGGACTTGCGATGCTTGGTCACGACGAAGTTGCCGATTCCGTAGAAGGAGTCTGCGTCGACCGCGACACCTTGGTTCGCGCCGCGGACGGGCCAGCGGGCGAGTTCGGTGGCGCGCAGTCCGCGGCGATGCAGGGTGGGCTCCGGAGCGCTCGGCAAGGCCCGCATCCACGCGCGATTTTCCGCGATGCGGGCCGCGCGGGCGGCCTCGCTCTCCCCGGCCGTCGTCGTTGCCGGGGCAATGGCCGGGGCGGCGCCCGTTGCAGCTCCCACCGGCCCGGCGGCGAGCACGGTGAGGACTGCGGCGAGCGCGAACCGGACGCGGTGACATCCGGCCACTCGGCGGGGGAGGGGCTGGCGCTGGACCAGGCGGCGGGGAAGGCGAAGCATCGGCGGGAACGGATGACGAGCGAACGTTGCGGCGAGGGGCGGGGCGGACCAGCGGCGAAACAGGGGCCGGACTAACCAGCGGACGACGACGGGGTGGCGTACCGTCGTCGTCCGCGGCGGTCGATCAGAACCGGCGGGTCAACTCGAAGGACCACGTCCGGCCCGGCAGCAGGCTCTGGAAGACGCCCGGATCGTAGCTGAAGCCCTCGGAGGTGTTCAACGGCGGCTCCTTGTCGGTCAGGTTGACCACGCCGAGCGAAACCTTCGAATTGCGCAGGAAGACCGGAGCGCCGGCGCCGAAGCTGTAGCCCACTGTGAGGTTGTACGTGATGACCGGATCGACGACGCGGCGGTAGACGGTCTGGCTGCCGGTGAAGAACGGCTCGATGTAGCCGGGGCGACCGAGGGATTCATAGATCGCGGCGGTGGTGGTCGCGCCGGAGTCGTGAGTCTTGCCGACGAAGTAGGCGCCCGCGAGGGCCGACCACGCGCCGCGGCGCCAGGCGACCGTCGTCGTACCGCGCCAGCGGGCGGCTCCGCCCGCGTAGAGACCGTTGTTCAGGACCGGCGGAAGATTTGCCGGGGCGAGGGTGGACTCGGACTTGGACAGACGGGACCACTCGGTGTTCAGGACCACGTTGCCGAACGGGGTCTGGGGCACGACGTAGCGGAGACCAAGGTCGAGCCCCGCATGCTCGCTGGTGGAAATGTTCACGAAGGGCCGATTGAGGGAGAAGATGCGACCGGCGGCGGCGCGGAGGGCGTCGGGCGTGGCGGCATTGGCGGTGTTGTAGGTTGCGAAGACCGCAGCGTCCTCAGGGGTCAGCGCGTAGCGCACAACATCCGGGTCGCCCTTGTACGCGGGCGTGCCGCTGCCGACGTCGATGGTGGAGATCGCCTTTCCGGCGGCGAGCTGCGAACGCGTGTAGGCGATGAGCAGGGCGGTGTCGCTGTCGCGGATCTGGGCGACGCTGCGCTGTCCGAGCAGGTTCTCGCGACTGATCTGCCACCAGTCCGCGGTGACGCTCAGACCCTTGACGGCCGGGACATCGATGACGGTGCCGTAAGTGAATCCCTCGGATTCCTGGGCCTTGAGGTTAGGGTTGCCGCCGAAGTAGGTGCGCTGTACGTACGGACCCTCCCGGGTCACGGGGTTGCGGTAATTGTCGGGGTCGCCGGCGCCGGCGGAGATCGTCCAGCGCGGGCTGGTGAAGAGGGCGGCGAGACTCGGGGCCATGAAGCCCTCGTTATAGGAGCCGCGGAGCATCACCGCGGGTACCGGGCGCCAGTTCAGGCCGACCTTCGGCTTGGTGGTGTCGCCGAAGTCGCTGTAGCGCTCGTAGCGGCCGGACGCGGTGAGCTCGACGGAGTGCAGCAGCGGCAGGGACTGATTCGGAGCGATGAGCGGTACGACCAACTCGGCGTACACGCTGGAGATGCGACGCTGGCCGATGACATCGGGCCGCGGCGGGTGGAGGAGGAAGTCGTTGTTGAGCGGATCCAGGCCGGAGCCGGCGGGATTTTCGCCGCTGAACGGAGGACGCAGATCGTCGAGCGTCTCGCGGCGGTACTCGGCGCCGGCGGCGGTGCGGATCGGGCCGGCCCACGCGTCGAGCAACGTGCCGGCGGTGCGGACATCGCCGCTCGTGATGGAGCTGGTGGCGTTGCGCACGTAGACCTCGGAGAAGGCGTCGACGACGGCCTGCGGGTTGGAGTACGGACGATCGGCGACGACGGCGTTGTTCTCCACCTTGAACGTGTAGCCGAACGGATTGTAGGCGTTGGCGTCGGTGCGCTGGAGGACCTGTTGCAGACGGCTTTCGCGCACGTCGCGGAAGGCCTCATCGGAGCCCTTCACGCGATTGTAGAAACCCGAGCCCTCCCAGGACCAGGAGCCACCGAGGCGTCCCTTGAGTCCGGCGGCGAGGCGGATCACATCGGCGCGGGTGTCGACGGACTCGGCGGCAAGCCCGGCGAGGGTCATGGCGGTGAAGCTGATGGTCCGCGGTGCGCCGGTGAGGCGCGGCGTGCCATCGCTGTTGGGGGTGCCGGTGGCGGAGTAGAAACGGGAGCCGTACGGGTTGAAGGGATTATCGATGGCCATGACCATGAGCTGGTCGGAGGTCGGCGCGTTCAGCGCCAGCGGCTGCCGCCGCATCGTCGACAGCGCGGTGTAGTACGACACATCGGCGAAGGCGGTGATTCGCTCGCTGACGTCGAATTCGCCGGACACGAACGCGTTGCTGCGGCGGGTGCGCGGTGCGGCCATCCCGAACTGGTTCAGATCGAGGAAGAACTCCGGATTCGCGGTGCGAGTCGGCGCGACCGCCGTCAGGGCGGGCGTGCCGTTGACCGGACGGAAGTAATTGGCGGCGGTGCCGGTGCCGATGCGGAAGGTCGGCCAGTAGCCGCGGGCGGAGCGGGCGTCGAAAGGCCCGCCGGCGACGTTGAACGGCGGTTCGGCGCGAGCCGAGCTGTCGGCGAAGCGGCTGAAGTCGCGTTCGGTGAGGAACAGCGCGTCGCGGTACAACGCCTCGATCGTGCCGAAGATGCGTCCGCGGCCGCCGTCGAGGCTGGTCCCGAACGTGTAGGAACCCTGCACGCTCTCGCCGCCGCCGTGTTCCGGGGCGCCGATCCGCAGGGAGGCTTCGCTGCCGTCGAACTGGCGACGCAGGACGTAGTTGATCACGCCGCCGACGGCGTCGGAGCCGTAGATCGATGACGCGCCGTCGCGCAGCACCTCAATCCGCTCAATGCCCCGCGTTGGCAGCTGGTTGACGTTCACCGCCTGCGAAAGCCCGGCGGTCATCGGATTCACGGCCATGCGGCGGCCGTTCACGAGGATGAGCGTGGCGGTCGCGCCCATGTTGCGCAGGTTGAGGTTGGCGTTGTCGCCGCGCGCGCCGGACGAACCGAGGCGCGTCTCATTTTCCGGCAGGTTCACGACCGAAGGCAGGGAGGTCAGCAGATCCGCCGGCAGCACGGCGCCGCGAGCGGTGATGGCGTCTTGGTCCACGATCGAGACCGGGACGACCTTCTCGAGGTCGAGCCGCTCGATGTTCGAACCCGTGACGACGAAACGCTGGAGCGCGATCGTCTCCTCCTTCGCCGGGGTTGCCGCAGCGGCGGCGGTTGCCGGAGTGGTACGTGGTGCCGGAGCGACTTGCGCCACTGCGGACAGCAGCGGGGCGGCGAGCAAGGCGAGGGCGAGGGAGCCGGGGCCGACGAGGCGGCGCGGCAGATCGGGCGTGCATGGTGGCGCGGAACGGTAGGTCATCGGAATGAGGCCGGGGACCTTGCCTGCGCGATGTGACGCGCCCGGGGCGGGCGCGTCACGGTGCCGCAACAGCTGCGGCGGAATGTGCCATTACCGTGTCAGCGCGACGAAGCGAGCGTCCGGAAGACCGAGCGACGCCAGACGCCGCGGGCGTCGTATCCGGTCACCGCATCAGCGCGCGGGCGCGAGCGTCAGCAGTGCATCCGGGCCGAGGGGCCAGCCGAGCGCGATCCAGAGGATGAGCAGCGCGAGCCAGACGGCGAGGAACGCCACGGAGTACGGAAGCATCGTGGCGATCATCGTGCCGATGCCGGCGGACGGGACGTGGCGCTGCGCGTAGCTGAGGGCGAGCGGGAACATGCCCATCAGCGGCGTGATGATGTTCGTGACGCTGTCGCCGACGCGGAAGGCGGCCTGCGTGAGTTCCGGGCTGTAACCCAGCAACATGAACATCGGCACGAAGATGGGTGCGAGCAGGGCCCACTTGGCCGAGGCGCTGGCGATCATCAGGTTCACCGAGCCCGTGAAGAGCACGAGGGCGATCATGAGCAGAATCGGCTGATCCTGCAGGCCAAGCCCCCGGATCAGGTCCGCGCCCTTGACCGCGATGACCGTGCCGAGGTTGGTCCAGTTGAAGAACGCGATGAACTGCGCGGCGAAGAACGCCATCACGAGGTAGGACCCCATCGTCGCCATCGCGGTGTTCATGCCCTTGGCGACATCGTGGTCGCTGCGCACCGTGCCGGCGGCGATCCCGTAGGCGAGGCCGGAGACGAAGCCCGCGAGGAAGATGAACGCGGTCAGGCCGCGGATGAAATAGCTCTGGAAGAAGTCGGCGGGATTACCCGGATCGCGCAGGAAACCCTGTCCCGCACCGCCCACCGGCAGGCAGCCCCAGACGGTGATGGCGGCCAGCGCGAGGGAGGCCACCGACGCCGCCATCAACCCGCGCCGCTCCGCTGTGCTCAACGGCGTGAGGGGTTCGCGTGGACTCGAGCCTTCGTAGCGGCCGAGGCGCGGCTCGACGATGCGGTCCGAGACCCACCAGCCCACGCCGGTGACCAGGAAGGTCGAGACGGCCATGAAGTAGTAGTTGGCGAAGGCGGTGACGCGGATGCCGGGCTGGATGATCTGCGCGGCCACCTCGCTGATGCCGGAGAGCAGCACGTCGATCGTGCCGAGCAGGAGGTTGGCGGAGAAACCGCCGCTGACGCCGGCGAAGGCCGCGGCGAGGCCGGCCAGCGGGTGCCGACCCACGGCGTGGAAAATCCCGGCCGCGAGCGGCAGCAGGAGTACATAGCCGACGTCGCCGCCGATGTTCGACATCACGCCGGCGAAGACGACCATCGGCGTGAGCAGGCGGGCTGGCGAGGAAAGGACGATCAGCCGCAACGCCGCGCCAATCAGCCCCGTGTACTCGGCCACCGCGATGCCGAGGAGGCACACAATCACTGTCCCCAGCGGGGGGAAGTTGATGAAATTTCCAATCACTCCCGTCAGGATCCGGTGCAGACCCTCGACGGAGAAAAGGCTGACCACCGCAACCGCCTTGCCGGTCGTGGGATGCGTCGCCGATACTCCCGCCTCCGCCAGCGGCCAGGAGAGCAGGACGACGGCGGTGGCAAGGAGGGCGAAGAGCGTGGCGGGGTTGGGGAGCCGGTTGCCGACGCGCTCCACCGCGCCAAGCACGCGTTGCAGACGCGTGGAGGAGGAACCTGGGGTGGGGGCCATCAAGGCAGCGAATGAGGTGGCGTCCGGGACGCAAGCCTCCTGCGGCATGAGCTCGCTGCAGTGCGGTGCGGTGCGGAACAACACGGTGCCGTGCGGTGCGCCCTGCCACGTGGGGCCGGGCGGGTCAATCGGTAGGCTTGCGTCGTCGCCTCCGTCGCCACGCCGCGGCGCGGCGCGGCGTGGCGCATCGCGACGGTGCCCCCCGTCGAACCGTCGCGCTCAGCGCCGTTTGGCTTGCCGTGCGGGATCGGGTGCGGTGCATTTTCGTCTCCCGTCATCTCCTTTCCCCGCATGACTGACTCGCTCCGCCCCCTGGTCCGCTCGTTCCTTCGTCCGTCGCGTCACCTCGCACCCCGGTGGGTCGCGGCCGGGTGCGTCGGTGCCGTCACCGCGCTGGCCCAGCCGGCCCCGGCGCCTGCGCCGGCGTCGTCGTCCACCGCCGTCGCGGCGTCGGCGGCGAAGGATCCGGAGATCGTGACGACGGATCTCTTCACGCTGCCCGAGGGTCTTGAGATCACGGTGTGGGCGCACACGCCGCTGGTCCGCAACCCGACCAACATCGACTTCGACGAGCGCGGCCGCCTCTGGGTGGCCGAGGGCGTGAACTACCGGAGCAACGCCCAGCGTCAGCCGGCGGGCGACCAGATCCTCGTCCTCGAGGACACCGACGGCGACGGCCGCGCGGATCGCTCCGACCGCTTCGTGCAGGAGCCCGGCTTCATCGCTCCGCTCGGCGTCGCGGTGCTCGGCGACAAGATCGTGGTCTCCCAGACGCCCGACCTGCTGGTCTTCACCGACGTCGACGGCGACCGCCGCTTTGACCCGGCCAAGGATCGTCGCGAGGTGCTCCTCACCGGTTTCAACGGCAAGAACCACGACCACAGCCTGCACTCGGTCACCGCCGGTCCCGATGGCCTATGGTACTGGAACGCGGGCAACAATGGCGCGCTCTTCACGGACCGCTCCGGCAAGACCTTCCGGGTCGGCAGCCCCTACGATCCGAGGGGCAAGGAGCCCCTGTTCAACCCGACGCTCATCGCCGGACAGCGCAGCGACGATGGCCGCGTCTGGATCGGAGGCTTCATGGCCCGCATGAATCCGGACGGCACCAACGTCACGATCATCGGCCACAACTTCCGCAACAGCTACGAACAGTCGATCACCTCCTTCGGCGATGTGTTTCAGTCGGACAACGACGATCCGCCGGCGTGTCGCGTGAGCTTCGTGCTGGAGTATGGCAACGCGGGCTTCGCCTCGCTGGATGGCCAGCGTTCCTGGCAGGCGGATCGCCGTCCGGGGCAGGACATCCCGACTGCCCAGTGGCGGCAGGAGGACCCGGGTTCGATGCCGCCGGGCGATGTCTACGGCGGTGGTTCGCCGACCGGCGTGGCCTTCTACGAAAACGGCGCGCTCGATCCGAAGTGGAATGGCCTGCTGCTCGCGTGCGAGGCCGGCCGGAACGTGATCTTCGGCTACCTCCCGAGGCCCGAGGGCGCGGGATTCCGCCTCGATCGCATGGACTTCCTCACCTCGAACCCGATGAAGCAGTTCGCGGGCTCGGACTTCGTCCAAGGCAAGGTCAACCGCGAGCTCCGCACGTGGTTTCGCCCCTCGGACGTGATCGTTGGTCCCGACGGAGCGATCTACGTTGCGGACTGGTTCGATCCGCGCGTCGGCGGCCACGCCGACTTCGACAAGGCGACCAGCGGCACCATCTACCGGATCGCGCCGAAGGGCTTCCGCTCAAAGGTGCCGACGTTCGATCTCGCGACCACGGCCGGGCAGATCGAGGCCCTGCGCAGTCCCGCCGTGAACGTCCGCAACCTCGGCTTCACGCGTCTCAAGGCGCAGGGTGAGGCGGCGGTTCCCGCGGTGGCGGCGCTGTTGTCCGATTCCAACCGCTTCATTGCCGCGCGCGCCGTCTGGCTGCTCGCGCAGATGGGCCCCGCCGGGGTCGCGCGTGTGCGCCCGCTGCTCAACGCCAAGGACGATGCGCAGCGCCTCCTCGCCCTCCGCGCCCTCCGCCGTGCGGGCATCGACATTCTGGAAAACGCCCGCCGTCTCGTGACGGATCCGTCCCCGGCCGTGCGGCGGGAAGTGGCGGTGGTGCTGCGCGACCTTCCGGCGGCCGACAGCGTGCCACTGCTCGTGCAACTGGCGCGCCAGTATGACGGCCAGGATCGCACCTACCTCGAAGCGTGGGGCATCGGCTGCGAAGGCAAGGCGTCGGAGGTGTACGCGGCGCTCCTCGCGGACCAGCCGGCCAAGCCGGAGTCGTGGACCCCGGCGTTCGCGCGACTCGCGTGGCGACTGCACCTTCCGGAGTCGGCGGCCGCCTTCCGCGCCCGGGCGTTGGCTGCGTCGCTCTCGCCGGAACTGCGCAAGGAAGCGATGACGGCGCTCGCCTTCATGCCCTCCGCCGAGGCGGTTGCGGCGATGGTGGAGCTGGCGACCAGTAAGGAGTTTTCGGATACGGAGACCGCGAACTGGTGGCTCCGCAACCGCATGGGCAACCTCTGGGAGCCCTTCGACGTCGGCGGGGCGATGGAGGCGCGCGGCCTGCCGAACCCGGAGAAGGCGGTGCTCACGTCCTCGATCATCCCGGAGCCCCCGGCGACGGCCTCGCCCGGACCCGGCGTTCCTGAGATTCTGGAGCTCTCCGGCGACGCGGCCCGCGGCAAGGATGCGGTCGCGGCCTGTTACCTCTGCCACAAGATCGGCCGCGTCGGGAACGATTTCGGACCGAACCTGACGGTGTTTGGCCGACAGCAGCCGCGCGAGGTGATTGCCCAGGCGATCCTCTATCCCTCGGCGGACATTTCGCACGGCTTTGACGGCAGCCGGATCGAGACCCACGACGGCGTGGTCATCGACGGCATGATCCTCTCGCAGCGCAGCCCGATGATCGTGCGCATGATGGGTGGGACCACGCAGCAGATCTGGCGCAAGCGGATCAAGTCGATCACGCGCCACGAACGCTCGCTGATGTTCACCCCGCAGCAACTCGGCCTGACCCCGCAGTCCGTGGCCGACATCATCGCCTACCTGCAGTCGGACCTGATCGAGCGCTGATGCCGGGGGGCGGGAGCCCGTGGAGTCTTCAAGCAGGCCGCTTTGGGGCGAATGCGGCTCGCTCGGCCACACCCGGCGACGGCGCCTCCAACTCCGTCGCTCAGAACTCGTCGTAGGCGATCTGCTGCGGTGTCACGCCGAGTTCCGCGAGCATCCGGGTGCAGGCCTTGATCATCATCGGCGGGCCGCAGAGGTAGTATTCGACGGCGAGCGGGTTCGGATGGTCCTTCAGGTACTGCTGCAGCACGACCTCGTGGATCATCCCGGTCGGGCCGGTCCAGCCGTCCTCCGACAGCGGGGACGAGAGCGCGACCTCGAACCGGAAGTTGCCGTGCTGCGCCGCGAGGCCGCGGAAGTAGTCCTCGTAGAACAGCTCCTGCCGCGACCGCGCGCCGTACCAGTAGCTGACCCGGCGGGCGGTGCGCTCGGTCTCGAAGAGGTGCGAGAGGTGGGCGCGGAGCGGAGCCATGCCGGCGCCGCCGCCGATGTAGATCATTTCCTTCTGGGTGGGCTTGACGTGGAAGTCGCCGAACGGGCCGATGGCAGTGACCGTGTCGCCCGGCTTAAGGTTGAACATGTACGCCGAGCCGACGCCGGGCGGGCAGTCCTGACCCGGGGGTGGTGTGGCGATGCGGACGTTGAGACGGAGCGTGCGCTCGGTCCGCTGGTTGCTGGCGAGCGAGTAGTTGTTGCGGCGGCCGCCCTGCGGGTGATGGGCGACGAGATCGAACACGTGCTGCCGTTCCCAGACCTCGGCGTACGGAGCCGGGATGTCGAACTCGCGGAAACGCAGGTTCTCGTAGGCGGGGATGTCGAACTGGAGGTAGTCGCCCAGCGTGAAGGCGACTGTCCCGGCGTCGTCGAGGGGTTCGAGGATGAGTTCCTTGATGAAGGTGGCGACGCTGCGGTTGCTCACGACCCGGAGGCGGTAGGTGCGCTCGGGCCGGGCGCCGGCGCCGCCGGGGCGGGCGACGTTGAGATGGATGCGGCCGTGGCGTTCCTCGATTGGGTAGGTGGCGAGGCCGCGGCAGACCGGTGGGCGCGCGGGCGAGCCGTCGGCGAGGTGGAAGCGACCGTTGTGCTTCGGGCATTCGATGATGCCGTCCTTGACGAGGCCGCCGGCGAGGTGGGTGTTGCCGTGGATGCAGATGCCGTCGGTGGCGAAGAGCTTCCCGGCGCCGTCGCGGATGAGCGCATAGGTCCGCTTCCCGTGGTCGAACCGCAGAACGTCGCTGGGGCCGAGGTCGCCCGCAGCGCAGACTTCGATCCAGCCCGCGGCGTCGGGCCGGGTTCCGCCGCTGATGCCGGCGGCGCCGGTCCGGGGCTTGGGCGCGGGGAGCTGGCGTTTCACATAGTGCGCCGGGTCCTTTACTTGGCGAAGGAGGTTCGGGACGATCTCCTTCCACGCGGCGAGCAGGCTCGGATACGGCGTCGGCATGTCGTCCTTCACGATCGCGTGGAGTTCCGGGAGGCGGTGGTAGGGCACCAGCGGGAACATGTGATGCTCCACGTGGTAGTTCATGTTCCAGTACAGATACCGGTGGATGGCGTTCATGTAGACCGTCCGGCAGTTGAGCCGGTGGTCGAGGACGTTCTCCGCGAGGCCGGCGTGCTGGGTCTTGCCGTAAAGCACCATGAGCCAGGAGCCGAGGAGGTTGGTCAGGCCGACGTAGAGCAGCGGCAGGATGCTTTGCGTGACGACGGCCAGGGCGATGACGCCGGCGTAGATCGCGACGTAGATGCGGGCGCGGACGTAGATCTTCGGGAATTCGCCCTCGGGGATGTACGTCTTCTCTTCCGGCAGCATGCGGCCGGTCGCGTGCGTAAGGATCTTCCGGAAGTAGACCGGGTAGACGCCGATGTTGAAGAACGACAGGATCTGCCTTCGCAGGTGCGGCGGGCGCGGCACGGCGATCTCGGGATCGCGGCCGACGATGATCGTGTCGCTGTGGTGGCGCGTGTGGCTCCAGCGCCAGACCGTGGACTCGCGCATGACCATGAACGACGCGATCTCGTACAGCGCGTTGTTCATCCAGTCCGTCCGGAACGCGGTGCCGTGCTGCGACTCGTGCCAGCGGGAGTCGGACGTCGACGCATAGAGCACCGCGTACACCGCGTAGGGCAGGGCGGCCCACCACGTCGGCCAGAGCACGTAGGTGGCGTAGCCGGAGCCGAGGATCAGGGCGAACCAGAGGATCGTGTCGCGAATGGCCGGACCGTTGCGGCGCTCGAGGAGCTTGCGCATCGTCTCGCGCGGGACAGGGCACTGGTACCAGTCGGCCTCGGCGAGGCCCTTCTCCACGGCGCGGCGCGCGTTCTCGCCGACGAGGCTGTAATCCAACGTCATCATGGTCTGTCCGGAGTTTGAGTTTCGGGTATTGGGTCCAGTCCGGCGCGTGGCTGCGTCAGGGCCTGCATTCGGGACTGCGGCGAGCCGGATCCGCCGCGTCCCCGGCTGATCAAGGCGTGTAGTACGAGCCCATCGCGGCGACGATCGCAGCGCGGGCGGCGGCGGGGTCGATCACGCCGTTGTGGCGCCAGAGGATCTGGCCGCCGGGGGCGACGAGGATCGTGTGCGGCACCGGGCCGGGCCATTCGGGATCGAGCACCGCCGCGAGGCGCTCCTGCGAGCCTTCGGTCGTGAGATAATGGTTCGTGCGACGGCCCTCACGTTCGACGGATTTCTGCCGGCGCCCGCTCAGCCCGGCACCCTGTTTCTGGAGGAAAGCCTGGGCCCGGGCGAGATCCTTGGGGTCGTCGAGGCTTACGCTGATGAAGTCGAATTCCCGCATGTCGTACTGGCGGGCGATTTCGACGAGGTCCGGGAATTCCTCTACGCACGGCGCGCACCAGGTCGCCCAGACGTTGATGAGGCGGTGCTTGCCGGTCGGGTTGGCGCGGAGCGCGGCGAGGCCGTCGGCGTCGATCTTTTCCACGGTCACGGGGGTCCGGTCCCACGCGGCGGCGGCGGCGACGTGGCCGGCGCGCTTCTCGCGCCACTTGGTCGAGCAGCCGTGCGGCTTGGTCCGCTCGACCGGCACGGGGCGGCCATCGAGCAGGGCGAAGATCGCGTTGCGGGCGTCGGGGTGGCGGATCGTGGCTTCGTCGACGAAGCGGGAATCATCGAAGCGGCCCGCGTAGCGGAGGCGGCGCTCCTTGTCGAAAATGAAGACGTGCGGCGTGGCGAGGCAGCCGTAGGCCCGCGCGACCTGCTGGGTCTCGCCGTCGTAGAGGTACGGGAAGTCCCAGCCGTTCTTGGCCGCGTAGGGCTTCATGTCCTCGAACGAATCGTTGTACTCGCCGTAACCGAGCTCGTCGATGCTCAGGCCCTCGGGATGGTTGGGGTTGATGGCGACGAGCGCGAAGCTGCGCGAACGGAGTTCGTTGCGGAGCGCTTGGAGGCGTCGCTCGATTGCGTGCGAGGTCGGGCAGTGATTGGACGTGAAGAGGACCATCAGCACATCCGGCCCGGCGAAGTCGCTGAGCTTCCACGTGCGGCCATCGATTCCCGGAAGCGCGAAGTCCGGCGCCGCGTCGCCGATCTGCAGCGTTCGCAGCGATGGCGGGTGACCCGAGGCGTCGAGCTTCTCCAGCGCGGGTGCCGCCACGGCGGCGTTGGCGGCGCGGCTGGAGGGGGGCGTGGCGACGATGGCGGCGACGACCGCCGCGACGCAGAGGGCCGCGGCGAGGGTCCGCTTGGCTTGGGCGGTGGGCGTCACGGTGGTCGCGCGGCGGAGGAAGGAAGCGTGGAACGAGGGCATTTGGTGGGGGTGAAGTTCAGGAGGATCGGGAGAGGTCGGCAGGATGAGCGACGGCCGCAGTGGACACGACGGCGGGGCGTGCTGCGGAGGGGGGTATGCGAGACCGGGCTCTGGGCGAGGCGGTGCGGGAGTCGTGTCGCAGGGCAGCGGGTATGGACGTCGAGGGCGGCGAGCGCGAGCGGTGCGCTCGGTCCGAGGCCTCCGTCGCGCGGGGGGACGTCCGGCGATGGAGGATCAGGGCGGACGGCGGACCGTAACGCGCTCAGCCGCGCTGGCAAGTGGATCGCCGAGGTCCGGGCTCGATTCCGGAACGGGTGTGGAGGGCGGGGCGAGGCTCGGTATCCGGTCCGCGTGCCCGGTTGCATCGGACACTCTTTGTGTATCTCTTTTAAGATGAGCATCCGGCATCCGTCTTTCCCCGCGGCCGTCGTTCTGGCCCTGAGCCTGGCCGCCGCCGCCGTCGCGCAGACCCGTCCGATCGCCTTCCAGGGCGGGCGGATCCTTCCGGTGGAGGGCGCGCCGATTGAGCGGGGGGTATTGATCGTGCAGGATGGCAAGATCGTCGCGGTGGGTCCGCAGGACTCCACGCCGATTCCCTCCGGCGCCGAGGTGCGGGATGTATCCGGGAAAGTGCTGATGCCAGGGTTGGTGGACTCCCACAGCCACATTGGTGGCGGCAGCGGTGTCGGGGCTGATGGCTCCGGGCCGATCCAGCCGGAAGTCCGTGCGCTCGATGGCATCGACGTCGGCTCGTCGTCCATCGCCAAGGCCCGGGCCGGCGGCATCACCACGGTGAATGTCATGCCGGGCTCCGGCCACCTCATCAGCGGCCAGACGCTGTACTTGAAGCTGCGCCCGGCGCGGACGATCGACGATTTGCTGATCCGCCTGCCCGATGGCTCGCCGGCTGGCGGCCTCAAGATGGCGAACGGCACCAATCCGCGGCGCGACGCGCCGTTCCCCGGGACGCGCGGCAAGGCCGCCTCGCTGGTGCGGGAGCGCTATGTCGCGGCGCAGGAATATCAGGCGAAGGTCGCCCGCGCGAAGGACGATCCCGAGAAGCGTCCGGCCCGCGACCTTGCCCTCGAACAACTCGGTGAAGTGCTCGCCGGTCGCCGGGTGGTGCAGCATCACAGCCACCGCCACGACGACATCATGACGGTGCTGCGGTTGTCCAAGGAGTTCGGTTTCAAGGTCGTCCTCCATCACGTCAGCGAAGGCTGGAAAGTGGCGGACGAAATCGCCGCGGCCGGCGTCGCCTGCTCGATCATCTACGTGGACAGTCCCGGGGGGAAGCTGGAGGCCCGCGACATGGACATCCGCATCGGCGCGATCATGGAGAAGGCGGGCGTGCGGGTGGGTTTCCACACCGACGACCCGATCACGGATTCGCGCCTGTTCCTCCGCTCGGCCGGCATGGCGGTGCGGGGCGGGATGTCGCGCGACGGCGCGCTGGCCGGACTCACGCTGGCCAACGCGGAAATCCTCGGCCTGCAAGACCGGATCGGCTCGCTCACGCCGGGCAAGGACGCCGACTTCGTCGTCCTCTCCGGCGATCCCCTCAGCGTCTACACCCACGTCGAGCAGACCTGGATCGAAGGCGCGCTGGCGTTCGACCGCAGCCGCCCTGCCGACCACCTGTGGGCGGTCGGAGGCCCCGGTGCCGGCGATCCGCTGCGCCCGCATTACTGCTGCTTCGGCAACGCCTGGGGCGTGATCGCGGCCGCCAACGCCGCCGCGCAATGAGTCGGCCCCGCTGCGCCGCTGCCACCCTGACCCTCGTCCGCTCCTGCCTCCGATGAAGACCTTCTCTTTCCTCCGCGTCCTTCCCTCCCTCTCCCTCGCTCGGCCCTCGGCCCGCTGCGTCGCGCGAACGCTCGCGCCGGCCTTGCTGGCACTGATGATTGCGGTGCCGGCGTCGTCTGCCGCCCCCGAGGCGGCGTCGCCGGCGCCCGCCGCACCCGTGAGCGCGCCGTCGGTCGCGATCCGCGGTGACACCGTGTATCCGGTCAACGGATCACCCCTGAAGGACGGGCTGGTCCTGATCCGGGAGGGTCGCATTGTCTACGTGGGTCCGGCGGCGGGCCAGTCCTACGGAGCGGACGTCCGCGAACTCCGGGCCGCGGTCGTGGTGCCCGGCTTGGTCGATGCGCGGGCGACGGTCGGCGTGTCCGGCATGCTCAATCAACCCCATGATCAGGAGCAGGTGGACCGCTCGGCGCCGCTGCAGCCGGAACTGCGGGCGGTCGACGCTTACAACGCCCGCGATGAACTCGTGGCGTATGTCCGCGCGCGTGGCGTCACGACGGTGCACACCGGCCATGGCCCGGGCGTGACGATCTCGGGTCAGACCCTTGTCGTGAAGACGAAGGGTCGGACGGCGGAGGCGGACGTGCTGCGCCCGGCGGCGATGATCGCCGCCACGCTCGGGGCGGATGCGACGACGGCGGATCGTGGCAAGTCGCCCGGCACCCCGGCGAAGGCGGTGGCGCTCCTGCGCACGGAACTGATCAAGGCGAAGGAGTATGCGGACAAGCGCGCGAAGCTGCCGGAGGACAAACGTCCGCCCCGCGACCTCCGGATGGAGGCGCTCGGCCGCGCGCTCGACGGCTCGCAGCCCCTGTTGATTTCGGTGGACCGCGGCCGGGACATCCTGGCGGCCCTGCGCGTCGCGCGGGAGTTCAACCTGAAGATCGTGCTCGAAGGCTGCGCCGAGGCGCCCCTCGTGCTCGATGAGATCAGGACCAGCGGCTTTCCGGTGGTGCTGCATCCCACGATGGAGCGCAGCTTCGGCACGCGCGAGAACCTGAGCATGGAGACGGCGGCGGTGCTGCGCCGCGCCGGCATTCCCTTCGCGATCCAGAGTGGCTTCGAGGATTACGTGCCGAAGACCCGCATCGTGCTGTACGAGGCGGCGGTCGCGGCCGGGCAGGGCCTTGACCGCGACGCCGCGCTGGCGGCGATCACCCTCGACGCGGCGCGGATCATCGGCGTCGCCGACCGTGTCGGCTCGCTCGAGGTGGGCAAGGATGGCGATGTCGCCCTCTACGACGGCGACCCCTTTGAGTACGTGACCCGCTGCGTGGGCGTGGTGATCGACGGGGTGGTCTACCCGGGCGAGTAGACGCTTCCTCGCCGACGCGGCGACGAAAACGCGTTGCCGGCGGAGCGGCGGGCTGGAACGATGGACGGTCGATGACTGCCGCCGCTTCCGCCCGCCTCCGTCCCGACTGGACGTCCGCGCCGGTCCTTTGCTTCGGGGAAATCCTCTGGGATCTCCTCCCGCACGGAGCCTTTCCGGGCGGCGCGCCCTTCAACGTCGCGTCGCACCTCCAGCGTCTCGGCATCACCGCGGTGCCGGTGTCCGCCGTGGGGCGCGATGCGTGGGGTGAGCGTCTCCTCCGAGTGATGGCGGAACGCGGCGTGACCGATTCCGGTGTGGCGCGGTTGGGCGATGCGCCCACCGGCACGGTGATGGCGGAGCTCACGCCGCGCGGCGATGCGCGCTACACGATTGTGAAGGATGTGGCGTGGGACCGCATTCCGGTTTCGGCCGACGTGGAAATCCCGGCGGCGGCGTCGCGCGCGCTGGTCTACGGATCGCTGGCCCTGCGCAGTGCGGCGAACCGGGCGACGCTGGAGCGGCTGTTCGAGGCGGTGCCGAATTACGCGTGGCGCGTGTTTGACGTGAACCTCCGCGCGCCCTTCGACGACCTGGCGGTGGTGCGCGAGTACGCGCGGCCCGCCAATCTCCTGAAGCTCAACGCCGAGGAAGCGGCCCGGCTGGCGGGCGAACCCGGGCGCGATGCCGGGGCGGAGGAGGAGCATGCGCGCCGCATCGCGGCGGAGACGGGGGTCGGATTTGTGTGCGTGACATCCGGAGTGCGGGGCGCCGGGGTGTTGCGCGGCGGCCGCTGGACCTGGGAGCCGGGGCGGACGGTGACGGTGGTCGACACCGTGGGTGCGGGCGATGCCTTCCTTGCGCAGTTGATCGCGGGGCTGCTGGCCGGCGGCCGGAGTGAAGCGCGGCTGGTGGCGGATGCGTGCCGCCGCGGCGAGTGGGTCGCGAGCCGCGCCGGAGCGTGCCCGGACGGTCCCGGCCCCGAGCCTGATTCCACGCTGAGTCCCTGACGCGCCGCGGCGCCCCCGGGAAACGTCACGGTTCGACGGATACCAGCGTCACGTCGAAGATCAGACCGGAGCCCGGCGGGATGCCCCCGGCGGCGCGGTTGCCGTAGCCGAGGGACGGAGGGATGAGCAGCTCGATCCGGCCGCCCGGGCCGATGAGCTGCAGCCCGGCGCCGAGGCCGGGGAGCAGGGCGTTGAGCCGGAAGGTGGAGGGCGTCGTGACGGAGTCGAAGACCCGGCCATCGCGCAGGCGCCCGGTGTAGGTGAGGCGGACGGTGGAGAGCGGGCCGGGCGCGGGACCCTCGCCGCGCGTGATGATGCGATGGCCGAGACCGCTGGCCCGGAACGTGAAGCCCGGCTCATCGGCGACCTCGCCGAACCCGTCGCGTCGCCGCGCCTGCAGCGCAGCCTCGGCGGCCGCGGCCTCGGCGGCGGCTTGGGCGGTGGCGCGGCGCAGCTCGGCGGGACGGTGCACGCCGAACCACCAGCCGGCCCCGCCAAGCAGGGCCAGCGCCAGACCGATGGCGGCGACGGAGGAGGCGGAGGGGGTGGAAGGGTTTGCCATGGAGAGAGGATGAATCGGACGTCCGAGGATCGGTCGACGTCGAGCGGGGATCGCTTGGGCGGCCTGCGGATGCGCGACGGGCTAAGGAACGGACCCTGCTCGTCGCCGGGTTGGGTTTCAAGTCGGAGCGGAGCGGCCGGTTGGTGGCCGACCGCACCCTGGGGAGTGGGCGCGTCGACTCTAGGGTAAGCCTTGGATTGCTCTGGTGGAGATGCGTGATATGTTGGTGGAGATGTGGTTGCTCGGCATTGACGGGGGCGGAACGCAGACGCGCGCGCTGATTGCGAGTGCGGACGGTCGTCTTTTGGGGGTGGGGCGGGCGGGAAGCTCGAACTATCACAGCGTCGGCCTGGAGGCCGCGGTGGCGGCGGTGGCGGAGGCCGCGGACGCGGCGGTGGCGGAGGCCGTGGCGGCGGCGCACGTGCATGGCCACGCGAAGGCGGCGTTTCTCGGTCTCGCTGGCGTACGGTCGGCGGCGGACCATCAGGCGTTTCGGGAGCCGCTGGCGGCCTTGGGTTTGACGGATGCGTCGGAGCGGCTGGGCCTGGACCATGACCTGCGGATCGCGCTGGCGGGCGGCTGCGCGGAGGGCCCGGGAATCGTGATCATCGCGGGTACCGGGGCGGCGGCATACGGACGCGACCCGGGCGGGGCCACGGCCATTGTCGGTGGCTGGGGCTGGCTGCTGGACGACCAAGGCAGCGGGGTGTGGCTGGCGTTGCGCGGCTTGCGCGCGATCATGGAAGCGACAGATGGGCGCGGGCCGAGGACCCGGCTTGAGCCGGCGATCTTTGCCGAATTGAGCGTGACCTCGGCGCGGGAGGCGATGCAGTGGACGATGCGGGCGGACACCGCCCGCTCGCAGCTGGCGAGTCTGGCCCCGGTGGTGCTGGCGACGGCGGAGGATGGGGACCGCGTGGCGCAGGAGATCGTGGCGGAAGGAGCGCGCCAGCTCGGCCGCCTCGCGCGGGCGCTCGGCGAAACGCTGGAGTGGCCGGCCGGCGCGGCGATCCCGGTGGTGCCGGCTGGTGGCCTGCTGGAGCGCCGCTCATACCGCGACGCGGTGCGGACGGAGCTGGCGGCGGCGGACGTGAGATTTGCGCTGCTGGACGCGCCCGCGCCGCCGGTGGCCGGGGCGGTCTTCCTCGCGGCGGAACTGGCCGGCGCGCCGCTCAGTGCGGCGGCTCGCCAGCGTCTGGCGACGGAGCTGGCGACTCGCTGATTGCGGCGGTGAGGTCGGCGATGAAGCCGTCCACCACGGCGTCCCAAGAAAGCAACTCCGCGCGCGCCCGGGCGGCCGGGCTCAAGGCGTGCCGCAGCGTGGCGCTCCGGGCGATCCGCTCCGCTTGCGCGATGAAGGCGGCCTCGTCGCCCGGCGGGCAGGTCAGGCCTTGCTGCCCGTTGACGATGAATTCGCGGGCGGCGGCGTAGTCGAAGGCGCCCACCGCGAGACCGCTGGCCATGGCCTCGGTGACCACGTTCCCGAACGTCTCGGTGTGGCTGGCGTGGAGATAGACATCGCCGGACGCGTAGTGGCGGGCGAGGTTCACGCCGGTGTAGAACCCGGTGAAGACGGCATCCGGCCGCATCCGTTGGTACGTGGAGAGCAGGGGCCCGTCGCCCACGAGGACCAGCAGTGCGCGCGGCTGGACCGCCTTGAGGGCGTCGAAGGCGCGGAAGAGCAGCGGATAGTTCTTTTCGGCGGCGATCCGCCCGACGTGGACGACGACGAGGTCCTCGGGCTTCGCGCCCCACGCCGCGCGCAACTCCGGGTCGCGCCGCGCGGGCGAGAACAACGACGTATCGACTCCGCGGGAGAGGAGGCGAAGGTTTTCGTAGCCCTCCGCTTGGAGCGTCTGCTGCAGGTGGCGGGTCGGCACGAACGTCCGCCGCGTGCGGTTGTGCACCCGCCGCAGCCACGACGCGATGACGGGCTGCAGCCAGCCCACGCGGTAGTCGCGGGTGTATTGATCGAAGTGCGTGTGGAAACTCGACGTCACCGGCAGCCCCAGCTCGAGCGCGGCACCGATGGCCGACGCCCCCAGCGGACCCTCGGTGGCGATGTGGACCAAGTCGGGCCGTCGCTCGCGCCAGAGCCGCCGCAGCCGACCCCCGGCGGGCAGGCCGATGCGCAGCTGCGGGTAACCCGGCATCGGGATGCCCGGCAGCCGGATCTGCTCGCCGGCGAGGCGTCGGGTGACGGAGAACCGCGGCGACTCGTGACGTTGCCGCGGGCGGATGACGGTGACCCGATGGCCCCGGTGGGACATCCCGTCAACGAGCCGCCCGAGTGTCATGGCGACGCCGTTGATCTCGGGCGCGTAGGTTTCGGTGACAAGGGCGAGGTGCAAGGAGTTTGCCCGCAGGCGGTAACAACGGTGAGACCCTCGGGTTAAGGGTGCGTGGCACCCGCGTGACGATCCGGCGAAAAGGGGAGTCCGGAAGCGCTTGGGACTGCGACTTCCCGCTTGCCGCTGGCGGGAGGCGGGCCAACCCTCCGGACACTCACGCCCATGCCCAAGCGTACCGACCTCAAGTCCATCCTCATCATCGGCGCCGGTCCCATCGTGATCGGACAAGCCTGCGAGTTCGACTACTCCGGCACGCAGGCGTGCAAGGCCCTGAAGGAAGAGGGTTACCGCGTGATCCTGGTGAATTCGAATCCGGCGACGATCATGACGGATCCCGAGTTCGCAGACGTCACGTACATCGAGCCGCTGACGGTCGAGTTCCTGGAGAAGATCATTGCCGCGGAGCGGCCCTCGGCGCTGCTGCCCACGCTGGGCGGCCAGACGGCGCTGAATCTCTCGATGGACCTGTTCAAGAAGGGCATCCTCGAGAAATACGGCGTCGAGATGATCGGCGCGAAGCCGGATGCCATCTCCAAGGGCGAGGACCGCGAATTGTTCAAGCAGGCGATGATCAAGATCGGTCTCGACGTGGCGCGCTCGCGCACGGTCAAGACGATGGACGAGGCCCGGGCGGCGGCCGAGATGCTCGGCGCCTTCCCGCTCATCATCCGTCCCTCCTTCACCCTCGGCGGCTCCGGCGGCGGCATCGCGTACAACCGCGAGGAATTCGAGCGCATCTGCGCGAACGGACTCGACCTGTCCCCGGTGCACGAAGTGCTCGTCGAGGAGTGCCTCCTCGGCTGGAAGGAGTACGAGATGGAGGTGATGCGCGACTACAAGGACCAGTGCGTCGTGATCTGCTCGATCGAGAACTTCGACCCGATGGGCGTGCACACCGGTGACTCGATCACGGTGGCGCCCTCGATGACGCTGACCGACAAGGAGTACCAGGTCATGCGCGACGCCTCGTTCGCGGTGATCCGCGAGATCGGCGTCGAGACCGGTGGCTCCAACATCCAGTTCTCCGTCGATCCCCAGACCGGCCGCATGGTCGTGATCGAGATGAATCCCCGCGTCTCGCGCTCCTCGGCGCTCGCGTCGAAGGCGACCGGCTTCCCGATTGCGAAGATCGCGGCGAAGTTGGCGGTGGGCTACTCGCTGGATGAACTCCGCAACGACATCACGCGCCTGACGCCGGCCTCGTTTGAGCCGACGATTGACTACGTGGTGACGAAGATCCCGCGGTTCACCTTCGAGAAGTTCCCGGATGCGGATCCCACGCTGACCTCGGCGATGAAGTCGGTGGGTGAGGCGATGGCGATTGGCCGCACCTTCAAGGAGTCGGTGCAGAAGGCGCTGCGTTCCCTCGAAGTGGGCGCCCGCGGCTTCGGCGGCGGCGGCAAGTGGGGTGGCGATGAACTGCCGGAGCGCTCGGTGATCGTGGCGAAGCTCGCGACGCCGAATGCGGAGCGCATCTTCTTCCTGCGTTACGCCTTCCTCGCCGGGTTCACGGTCGAGGAGATTTTCGAGCTGACCAAGATCGATCCGTGGTTCCTGCACCAGCTGCGGGAAATCTACGAGATGGAGCAGGACCTGAAGCGCCACCGCCTGCCCTCCGCCCCGGCGGATGCGCGCCCGGCGGCGACGCCGGAGCTGTTGCGCCGCGCGAAGCAGTTCGGGTTCTCCGACGTGCAGCTGGCGCACGTCCTGAAGACGGATTTCGCGACGATGCGCGCCGAGCGCAAGCGCCTCGGCATCCAGACCACGTACCGGCTCGTCGACACCTGTGCGGCCGAGTTCGAGGCGTTCACGCCGTATTATTATTCCAGCTACGGCGATGAGAGTGAAGTCATGCCGGGCGGCAAGAAGCGGAAGATCATGATCCTCGGCGGCGGTCCGAACCGCATCGGCCAGGGCATCGAATTCGACTACTGCTGCGTGCACGCGAGCTTCGCGCTCCGCGAGATCGGCTTTGAGACGGTGATGGTGAACTCGAACCCCGAGACGGTTTCGACGGACTACGACACCTCGGACCGCCTCTACTTCGAGCCGCTGACGCTCGAGGACGTGCTGGAAGTCTACCAGCAGGAAGGCTGCGACGGCGCGATCGTGCAGTTCGGCGGCCAGACCCCGCTCAACCTCGCGACGGCGCTGAAGGCGGACGGCGTGAACATCATCGGCACCTCGCCCGAGAGCATCGAGGCGGCGGAGGACCGGAAACTCTTCGCCAAGATCCTCGACAAGGTGGGCCTGCGTCAGCCGGCGAACCGCACGGCGATGAACCAGGCCGATGCCCTGACGGCGGCGCGCGAGCTCGGCTTCCCCGTGCTCCTGCGCCCGTCCTTCGTCCTCGGCGGCCGCGGCATGTTCATCGTCTACAGCGAGGAGGAATTCCGCGCGGTGGTCCGCCAGGCCTTCGAGGTCATGCCGGACAAGCCGGTGCTGATCGACGACTTCCTTGAGGATGCGATCGAACTCGATGTCGACTGCATCGCCGACGGCGAGAACAGCGTGATCGGCGGCATGCTCGAGCACATCGAATTCGCCGGCGTGCATTCCGGTGACGCAGCGATGGTGATGCCGCCGCACACCCTCTCGCCCGCGATGCTGGACACGGTCCGTGCGGCGACCCACGCGCTCGCCCGCGAGCTCAAGGTCATCGGCCTGATGAACGTCCAGTTCGCGATCAAGGACCAGCAGCTCTACGTCCTCGAAGTGAACCCGCGCGCCTCGCGCACCGTCCCGTTCGTCGCCAAGGCGATCGGCGTGCCGATGGCCAAGCTCGCCGCGAAGGTGATGACCGGGCTCAAGCTCAAGGACCTCGGCTTCACCCGCGAGCACACCCCGCGCCACTGGTGCGTGAAGGAGGCGGTCTTCCCGTTCGTGCGTTTCCCCGGCGCGACGATCGTGCTCGGCCCCGAGATGCGCTCCACCGGTGAAGTCATGGGCCTCGACGAGGATCTCGGCGTGGCCTTCGCGAAGGCGCAGGCGGCGGCCAAGCCCGGCCTGCCCACCGGCGGCAACGTCTTCCTCTCGGTCAAGGACGCCGACAAGCTCCGGGCGGTGGGGCTGGCGCGTCAGCTCGAGGAACTCGGGTTCTCGCTCTATTCCACGGGCGGCACGGCGAAGGTCCTGGCCGAGGCCGGCATCAACGTCGCGAAGCTGGCGAAGATCGGGGAAGGCCGCCCGACGGCGGTCGACCTGATCAAGAACGGCCAGATCCAGCTCGTGATCAACACGCCGGCCGGGATGATCCCGCGCAAGGACGAGAACAAGATCCGCTCGGCGGCGTACGCCCACAGCGTGTGCATCATGACCACGCTCTCGGGCGCGCAGGCGGCGGTCGAGGGCATCAAGGCTCTCCGCAACAAGCGGGTCGGCGTAAAGCCGATCCAGCAGTACCGCGGCAATGTGACGCTCGTCTGAGCGGGCCAGCGCCTCCGCCACGGTCCCCTCCGCGCCTCCGCCGATGCCCTTGACGCCCCCGCCGACGCTCGTCGCGCTGTTGCACGGTCCGGACCAACCGGGCTTGGTGGCCCGCGTGGCCGGATGGATCTTTGAGCGGGGTGGCAACATCCTGCACGCCGATCAGCACCGCGACACGGAGGCGGGGATCTTCTTCCAGCGCGTCGAGTGGGAGCCGGCGAACGGCGATGCCTCGGCGGACACCGCGGCGTTCCATGAATTTGGCCGCAGTCTGGGCATGAACGTGCGCGTCGCCTCCTCGGCGCACCGCACGCGCGTGGCGCTCTTCGTCTCGAAGGCGGACCACTGCTTCCATGACCTTTGCCTGCGCTGGCGCGCCGGTGACCTGCCCGGCGAGGCGGTGCTCGTGGTCGGGAATCATCCCGATCTTGCGCCGATGGCGCAGGGCTACGGCCTCCCCTTCGTGCAGGTGCCCGTGACGGCTGACACCACGGCGGCGGCCGAGGCCCGGCAGCTGGCCGTGCTACGCGAGCACCGCGTCGAACTGGTCGTCCTCGCCCGCTACATGCGGGTGCTGTCGAACGACTTCCTGGAGCGGCACCCCGGGCACGTGATCAACATCCACCACTCCTTCCTGCCGGCGTTCGCGGGCGGGCGGCCCTATCACCAAGCCTATTCGCGGGGCGTGAAGCTGATCGGTGCCACGGCGCACTATGCCACCCGGGACTTGGACGAGGGGCCGATCATCCAGCAGGATGTCCGACGGGTCACCCATCGCCACAGCGTGGAGGACCTGATCCGGATGGGGCGTGACCTGGAGAAGACCGTCCTCGCGCAGGCGGTGCGCTGGCACCTGGAGAACCGGGTGCTGGTGTACGGAAACAAGACGGTGGTCTTCGATTGAGGGTGGCGGTGGGGTGGACGGGGTGGGCGGGTGGGAGACCGGGGCGGGGGGAGGGGTGCAACTCCCGACTTTACGCCTTCCGCCCACTGTGTCTTGGTGGGGGGCTACCCTGAGCTGACCATGTCGACATCTCCCATCCCCCCGAGCCCCGCGCCGCGCGCCGATGATTCGCCAGCCGCTGCGGCGGCGGAAGCCGTTCCGGTGGCGGGTCCGAGCTTCGAGGACCACTTGCGCGACTTCTGGGCGGCGCAGCGTTCGCGCATCGTCGCGGTGGTGGCGGTGGTGCTGCTGGTGATTCTCGGCAAAGGTTTGTGGGAGATGTACGAGGTCCGGCGCGATGCCGCGATTGCGGAGGAGTTTGCGAAGGCCAAGACGGATGGGCAGTTGCGCCGTTTTGCGGCGGAGCACCCCGGTAATGCCCTTGCGGGCGTCGCTCACCTCCGCTTGGCCGACGAGGCGTACGCGGCCGGCCGGTTTGGCGAGGCGGCGACGAGTTACGGCAAGGCGGTGTCCGCTCTGGGTGAGGGCCCCCTGTCGGGGCGTGCGCGCATTGGCCAAGGCGTGGCGCAGGTGCTGGCCGGGGATCGTGCGGCGGGCTCCGCAAGCCTGAAGGCCGTGGCGGATGATTTGGCGGCGGCGGTGCCGATGCGCGCCGAGGCCGGTTACCATCTGGCTTCGTTGGCCGCGGAGGCGGGCGACGCCGCCGGCCTGCAGGCCCAACTGGAGCAACTCACCCGGATCGCGCCCCAGAGCCTCTGGGCTCAGCGGGCCGCCCTGCTCCGGCCTGTCACCGGATCGGCTCCCGCGACGGTGTCCGCCCCGGCGGCTCCGGCGTCCGCGGCTCCGGCCGTGACGTTCCCGCCGCCCGGCGAGTAAGGCGGCGGGCGACCGGCTGGTCGGGGCGATAGGATTCGAACCTACGACCTCCTGGTCCCAAACCAGGCGCTCTACCAGGCTAAGCTACGCCCCGCAACCGGAAGGCGAATCTTGTCGGTGGACGGGAGGTGTCAACGCATTCCCCGCCGGCTGAGCGGGGAGTTGTGCGGATTGTGAAAAGTTCGTGCCAGTCTCTGCTTGCGTCGTCCCCGGGCCTCTCGTAATTCCAAACGCATCCGCTTTATTTCTCATGGACACGATTTCTCGGGAAAACACCAGCTACCTTCCAGTCGCCGGTGTCATTGTTGGAGTCCTCGCGCTGGTGCTGGCCGGAGTTGCGCTGGTCAAGGTCTCCTCCACCTCCAAGACGGTCACCGCTCACACGGAGCAGCTGACCCGAATGGACACGCTTGAAAGTGAGGCGCGCACGGCAGCGACCTCGTCCGAGCGGGCGAGTTCGGCGGTCTCCGCCCTGCAGCGTTCGACGCAGGACGCGTTCAACGCGGTCAGCCTCGAGCTCGGCAACGTGAAGGGCGAGATTTCCAAGCTGCAGGAGTCCGCGAAGGCTCCGCGCCCCGCCGCCGCCGCGAAGGGCGGCTCTGGTCCCGCCACCGCGGGTGCCGGCGAATACGTCATCAAGTCCGGTGACACGGGCGCCAAGATTGCTCGCGCGAACAACGTTTCCCTGCCCGACCTCATCGCCGTTAACCCGGGCGTGAACTGGTCGAAGCTGAAGGTCGGCGACAAGGTCAAGCTGCCGAAGCGCTGAGCCGAATTTGACGCTTTCCTCCGCCCCTTCGGCTCTCCGCTGAAGGGGCTTTTTGTTGTCCCGGCACGCCGCCCACCGCCCCACCGCCTCGACGGCTCCACCGCCCCGCGACCCAATCCGCCGCCGCGGCATTGGCACCGTCCGCCCACGTCCCTTTCCGAACGCTCCGTTTCGCTTCAACGTGAACCCCTCTTCCTCCGACGACACCCCCGGCCGCGTCGTTCCCGCGCTCTGGCGCCGCGGCGCCGAGCGCCGCCTCGCGGCCACGCGCGTGTTCGACCTGCACGGCGTGCACTTCCAGCATCCGGTGCGCGGCACCGACCGAGAATTCATCGTCGTGCAGGTTCGCGACTGGGTGAACATCGTCGCCCTCACGCCGGAGAACGACGTGGTGCTGGTGCGGCAGTTCCGCTTCGGAATCGAGGCACTTTCGCTCGAGGTCCCAGGCGGCGTGATCGAGGCCGGCGAGGATCCGGTGGCCGCAGGCCTGCGCGAGTTGCGCGAGGAGACGGGCTTCGTCGGGCAGCGGGGCCGCCTCATCGCCTCCGTCCACCCCAACCCGGCGATCCAGAACAACCGCTGCCACCTGGTGCTCGTCGAGGACGTGCGCCGCGTGGCGGAGACGGAGTGGGATGCGGACGAGGAGATCGAGGTGGTGACCCTGCCGTTCGCGGAGGCCCTGGCGCGGACCCGCGACGGCGGCATCACGCACGCGCTCGCGCTCAACGCCCTGCACCTCGTGGCGGCGCTGCGGAATGGACCCGGTGCCCCGGGCCTGCCGGCGTGACGTTTTGCCTCCTCCTCCGGCGCCGTTTGACATGCGTGGCGGACCGGGCCACGCTGAGGGTCGTTTTTCATGTCCGCCCCCGCTCCTGCCTTCGCCAACGCCCCGACCGCCCTCGGTGAGTCGTCGGGTGACCGCATCCCGGTCGCCCTCGAGCAGGAGATCCGGCGCATCTACGAGCGCAGTCCGCTCTACGGGGAGCGCTTCCCCCTGCACGCGGAGCCCCTGCGCTGGTCGTGCTACGAGGAACTCCCGGCGCTCTCGAAGAAGGAGATCGTGCAGCGCGGCCACCAGGCGTTCTTCCGGGACTACCGCGACATCGAACGCGGCTTGGCGGAGAAGCGCTTCGAATACGAGTCGACGGGCGGCACGACGCAGTCGCCGATGACGGTGATCATGGAGGATGGCTGGTGGAACGCGCAGACGGCGCGGGCCTACCTCGCGTCTCCGATCCTCCGGCAGTTCGTCGGCCGGCCGTACCGCAAGTGCGTCCTCGCACCGGTCGGCTGCTCCAGCAACCTCTGTCCCTACGAGGATCATCCCTTTCCGCACCGGTACTTCGACGGCACGGTCTACCTGAACCTCTCGAGCGATCCCTTTGTCTTCCCGGAGAGCGAGTGGGACCGGATCGTGACGGAGTTGCAGGCGGTGAAGCCGGAGGTGCTGGAAGGCGAACCCGTGTACCTGTCGCTCCTCGCCCGCGCGGCGAAGCGGCGCGGCGTGACGGTCCCGAGCCTGAGGGCGGTGATCCTGACCTACGGCAAGGCGAGCCGGCAACACGCGGAGCGCATCGCCGACGTCTTCCCGGCTCCGCAGGTGGACCTGTATGGATCGACGGAGGCGGGCTACCTCTTCGTCGGCGAGGCGTTTCGGGATGATTCCCAAGTGATCGACGCCAACGCGTTCGTGGAACTCGTGGCGTACCGCGGGCTGGCGGACGTGTTTCAAGTCTTCGTGACCACGCGCGACCGGGAGGCGATGCCCCTGCTCCGGTACCAGACCGGTGACATCGTGCGGCGTTTCCCGACCGGCTACCGCCTGCTTGGGCGGGAAGGCGGTCTACATTTCCGGGCCGACGGTTCCCTCGTGTCGCCCTCGGAGGTCGACGCGGCCCGGCCGCCGGACTTCCGGTGCTGGCACTACTCGTTGGTCCAGACCTCGGAGCAGCGGTGGGACTTCCATTATGTGGCGGACGAAGGGGCGGACCATCCCGCGCTGGAGGCCGCGCTGGCCCGGTTGCTCGGAGACGGAGCCCGCGTGGTGGCGTTCCGGAGGCGGTTCATCGCCCCGGCGGCGAGCGGCAAGTTCGCCCTCCTCAAGCCCCTCGGACGCTAGGGCTCGGGAGACGGCCGCTGGCAGCGACCTTCTCTTTGCGTTTAGCCGGGCTAATAGCCTTGGCACCAAGCTGAAGCAAAGGGTCCGGCCCTTTACACTTTTGCTTCGCCGTTTGTAACGTCCCACGCATTGTGCCTCCGACGGCCTCCGCGCCCCCTCGGAGGACCTTTCCCCTGAACCACCTTACGATGAGCCTCTCCGGCAACCTCTTTCGCACGTCCATCGGCCGCAAATTCCTCATGGCGGTCACGGGCTTCATCCTCATCGGCTTCGTCACCGGCCACCTTGTGGGCAACCTCCAGGTGTTCGGGCACCCGGACAAGATCAACGGCTACGCCCACTTCCTGCAGTCGCTCGGCGGCGCGCTCTGGGCGGTCCGCCTCGTGCTGCTGGCCGCGGTGATGATCCACGTGTGGGCGGCGGTGACGCTGACGCTCGACAGCCGCAAGGCGCGCGGGACGGAGGGCTATGACGTGCGCCGCTGGATCCGGGCGAGCGTGTCGTCGCGCTACATGCGCCTGTCCGGGTTGGTGGTGCTGGCGTTCATCGCGTACCACCTGGCGCATTTCACGCTCGGCACCGTGCAGACGGACAACTTCAAGGGGCAGCTGGCGCCGTACGCGATGGCGGCCGACTTCCACCTGCTCGGCTTCCCGGTGGTGGCGAAGGGCGAGGCGGTGGCGGATGTCTACAGCATGGTGTTCCTCGGTTTCGCGAACCCGTGGGTCTCGCTCTTCTACGTCGTCGCGATCGGCCTCCTCACCGTGCATCTCCTGCACGGGTTCGAGTCGATGTTCCAGACGATCGGCTGGAAGAGTTCGACCTGGGCGGGTTGGCTGCGCGGCGTCGCGGTCGCCTTCTGCCTCGCGTACCTCGCGGGCAATGTCGCGATCCCCGGCCTGATCCTCTCCGGCGCGGCCAAGCCTGCGGCCGGCACGACCGCCGCCGAGCGCCTCGCCGCGCCGACCAGCACCGATCCCCGCTGAGGCGGACTTCGCTCCGCACCGATCCCCTCCTTTTCAACCTCACCTGCGCGCGCCGCGTTCCCCATGGCCAAACTCGATTCCAAGATCCCCTCCGGCCCCCTCGCCGAGAAGTGGCGGAAGCACAAGTCCGAGATCAAGCTCGTCAACCCGGCGAACAAGCGGAAGTACGAGGCCATCGTCGTCGGCGCCGGCCTCGCCGGCTCCTCCGCGGCGGCGACGCTCGCCGAGCTCGGCTACAAGGTGAAGTCGTTCGTCTTCCACGACAGCCCGCGCCGCGCCCACTCGATCGCCGCGCAGGGCGGCATCAACGCCGCCAAGAACTACCAGAACGACGGCGACAGCGTGTATCGGCTTTTCTATGACACGCTGAAGGGCGGCGACTACCGCGCCCGCGAGGCCAACGTCCACCGCCTCGCCGAGGTGTCGGTCAACATCATTGACCAGTGCGTCGCCCAGGGCGTGCCGTTCGCCCGCGAGTACGGCGGCCTGCTCGCCAACCGTTCCTTCGGCGGCGCCCAGGTGTCCCGCACGTTCTACGCGCGCGGCCAGACCGGCCAGCAGCTGCTGCTCGGCGCGTACTCCGCGCTCTCCCGCATGGTCGGTCAGGGTGCGGTCGAACTCTTCACCCAGGAGGAGATGTGCGACCTCGTCGTCGTCGGCGGTCAGGCCAAGGGTATCATCACCCGCAACCTCGTGACCGGCGAAATCCGCCGCTGGGCGGCCGATGCCGTCATCCTCGCGACCGGCGGCTACGGCAACGTCTTCAACCTCTCCACCTACGCCCGCGGCTCGAACACGACCGCGATCTGGCGCGCCTACAAGCGCGGCGCCTGCTTCGGCAACCCGTGCTACACGCAGATCCATCCGACCTGCATCCCGGTCACCGGCGACTACCAGTCGAAGCTGACCCTGATGTCCGAGTCGTTGCGCAACGACGGCCGCATCTGGGTGCCGAAGCGCAAGGAGGATTGCGGCAAGGATCCGGCGTCGATCCCGGAGGCCGACCGCGATTATTACCTCGAACGCCTCTACCCGAGCTTCGGCAACCTCGCGCCGCGCGACATCGCGTCGCGCGCGGCGAAGCGGGTGTGCGATGAAGGTCGCGGCATCGGCGAGACCGGCCTGGGCGTGTACCTCGACTTCTCGGAGGCGATCAACCGCCTCGGCGAGGCCGCGGTGCGCGAGCGCTACGGCAACCTGTTCGCCATCTATCAGGAAATCACCAACGAGAACGCCTACCGCACGCCGATGCGCATCTACCCGGCGGTGCATTACACGATGGGCGGTCTGTGGGTGGACTACAACCTGATGTCCAACGTCCCCGGGCTGTTCGTGCTCGGCGAGGCGAACTTCTCCGACCACGGCGCGAACCGCCTCGGCGCCTCGGCCCTCATGCAGGGTCTGGCCGACGGCTACTTCGTCATCCCGTACACGATCGGTGACTACCTCGCGTCCCAGAAGCCGGGCTCGCGCCCGTCGGCGGACGGCCCGGAATTCCGCGAGGCCGAGGCGAACGTCCGCGGCATGAACCAGCGCCTGCTGGGTGCCAACGGCACGCAGCCGGTCAGCCACTTCCACAAGCGCCTCGGCCACATCATGTGGCAGTACTGCGGCATGTCCCGCACCCGCGAGGGCCTGCAGCAGGCGCTGCGCGAACTGGCCACGCTCCGCGAGGAGTTCTGGGCCACGGTGAAGGTGCCGGGCTCGGCCGACACGCTGAACCAGTCGCTCGAGAAGGCCGGCCGCGTGGCCGACTTCATCGAGCTCGGCGAGCTGATGTGCCTCGACGCGCTGACCCGTGAGGAGAGCTGCGGCGGCCACTTCCGCGAGGAGCACCAGTACCCGGATGGCGAGTGCAAGCGCGACGACGAGCGCTATGCGCACGTCGCGGCGTGGGAGTACCAAGGCCCGGGCAAGGAACCGCTCCGCAACGTCGAGCCGCTCAACTACGAATTCGTGAAGATGTCGCTGCGCAACTACAAGTAAGCCGCCGCCCCGCCGCCCCGTTCCGCAACCCGTTTCCCGCTCCTCCTCCCATGGTCGCCGCAGGCTCCCCCAAAACGATCTCCGTCACCCTCCGCGTCTGGCGTCAGGCTGCTCCGAACCAGGCCGGCCGCTTCGTCGACTACCCGGCGCGGGACGTGAGCCCGAACATGTCGTTCCTCGAGCTGCTCGACGTGGTCAACGACCAGCTCACGGTCACGGGCGAAGAGCCGATCGCGTTCGCGCACGACTGCCGTGAGGGCATCTGCGGCACGTGCTCGCTCGTGATCGACGGCAAGCCGCACGGCCCGCACCAGGGCGTGGCGAGCTGCCAGACCTACCTCCGCAGCTTCAGCGACGGCGCGGTGATCACGGTGGAGCCCTTCCGGGCCCAGCCCTTCCCGGTGGTGCGTGACCTCGTCACGGACCGCTCGGCGTTCGACAAGATCCAGCAGGCCGGCGGCTACATCACGGCGCGCGCCGGGTCGGCGCCCGACGCCAACGCGGTGCCGGTGCCGAAGGCTGATGCGGAGCTGGCGATGGACGCCGCCCAGTGCATTGGCTGCGGCGCCTGCGTGGCCGCCTGCAAGAACGCCTCGGCGATGCTGTTCGTCGCGGCGAAGGTTTCCCACCTCGGCCTCATGCCGCAGGGCCAGCCCGAGCGCGACCGCCGCGTTCTCGCGATGGTGAACACGGCCGACGACCTTGGCTTCGGCAGCTGCACCAACCAGTACGAGTGCAGCGCCGCATGCCCGAAGCTGATCAGCCACGACTTCATCGCCCGGCTGAACCGCGACTTTATCGGTGCGACCTTCCGCTCGGGCTTCGCCGCGACGCCGGCGAACACGGGCGGCGGCGCGGGTTGAGCGCCGCCGGGGCGGCCCTCAGCGGCCGCCGGCGACGGGCAGGATGCCGGCGAGGTCCACCGAGCCCTCGCGCCGGGACTTGATCTCCATCCGCTCCTCGCCCGCGGTGACGAACAGCGTGCTCTCGATCCGGTAGGACGCCTGGGACTGCTGCGACAGCGTGCGGAGCACGCCGAGCAGCGCGCCGTTCTTGACCATCACCGTGACGTCCTGCGTGCCGGTGGAGAGCGGGGCGAGACCCACGGGTTGGTTGCTCACGGCCTGACCGATGTAGGTGCCGTTGAGGTAGAACTTGTGGCGCGAGCCCCTGAAGCCGACGGGCACGACGTTCTCGTTGGTGTAGCGCAGGCCGAGGACGACCTCGGTCTCCAGCAGGTCCGGCTGCGCGGAACGGATCGTGACGACATCGACTCCGAGGCCGCCCAGCTTGGTCCCGGACGTGCAGCCCCCGGCGAGCAACGCGAGAACAACCAGCGGGAACCAGAGAAAGGCTTTGCGATTCATGCCTCGGTGGATGGCGGGAGGACGCGAGAATCGCAAGACTCCGCCCACGCAGAGCACCCGGAAACACTCCCGCTTTGGGTAATCTCCAACAACCCGTCTCCTATCGCACTAAGCTGGCATCAGCCGGCCGGTCACCGACCGAATTGGGTCAGAAGAGGGAGAGGGCGCGGGCGCTTTCCAGACCGACCCAGGCGACGAGGCCACCGACGGAGGCGGCGACGGCGAAGCGGACGACCCGTTGGCGCCGCAGGCGGGCCTCGTGTCGGTCGGACGGCACGCCGCGGCCAAGACCCTGCTGGGCCATGAAGCTGACGAACTGCGCGTTGCGCAGGGCGGTGCGGCGGTCCAGGCGCGCATTGTCGACCTTCCCGAAGGGATGGTGGGGACGATGGAAGATCGCTTGGAAAAGCTGCCTCAGCACGCGTTGGAGAAGCTAAGTTTTGATTCGTTTTTTCAAGGGGAAACGCGCACTTTCTCGCTCCCTCAGTCACTTTTTCGCGAACCGCTTCTTCCATGCATCACTTCCGCTACACGGGCAATGAACTGCACTGCGAATCCGTCACGCTTGCCGAGGTCGCGCGGCTCTACGGCACGCCGACCTACGTCTACAGTGCGGCGACGATGGCGGACAACTACACGCGGCTGGCGCGGAGCCTTTCCGGGCTGGACGTGCAGGTCTGCTACGCGATGAAGGCGAACTCGGCCCTGGCGATCCTGCGGCACTTCGCCAACCTCGGAGCGGCCTTCGACCTCGTGAGCGGCGGCGAATTGCGCCGGGTGCTCGCGGCGGGCGCGAACGTCAAGCGCAGCGTCTTCGCCGGGGTCGGCAAGACGAATGAGGAGATCGAACTCGCGCTGCGGAGCGGGATCTTCTCGTTCCACGTGGAGAGCGAGCCCGAGATGGCGCGCATCAACCACGTCGCCGGTCGTCTGGGCTTCAAGGCACCGATCGCCATCCGCATCAATCCCGATGTCGATGCCCACACGCACGCGAAGATCACCACCGGGAAGTCGGACAACAAGTTCGGCATCCCGCTGAAGGTCGCCGGGGCCGCCTACGAGGCAGCCTCGAAGTACCCGAATCTCCACATCAAGGGGGTGCAGATGCACATCGGCTCCCAGCTGACCGACGTGGCGCCGTTCGTCGAGGCGGTGCGCAAGGTGTCGCCGTTCGTCGCCGACCTGAAGGCGCGCTACGGCATCGACTACTTCTCGATCGGGGGCGGCATCGGCATCGTCTACCGCGACGCCCTCGCCAGCGGCTCGGCCGAGTGGTGGGATGCGCAACCGGCCGGCCAGCGCCCGCTCACTCCCGAGGCCTACGGCGCCGCGCTGGTGCCGCTGCTCCAGCCCCTCGGGCTCAAGATCCTGCTCGAGCCGGGCCGCTTCCTCGTCGGCAACGCCGGCGTGCTGCTCTCGCGCGTCGAGTACGTGAAGCGCGGCTCCGCCAAGAACTTCGTCATCGTCGACGCCGCCATGAACGATCTGGTGCGTCCGGCGATGTACGACGCCTTCCACGAGATCGTCCCGCTGCACCGCGACACGTCGCGCGCGGCCATGGTCGCCGACATCGTCGGCCCCGTGTGCGAGAGCGGAGACTGCTTCGCGAAGGAACGCTCGATCCAGCAGCTCGGCGAGGGTGAGTACGTCGCCTTCCTCAGCGCCGGTGCCTACGGCTACACGATGGCCAGCCGCTACAACACGCGCGGCATGGCCGCCGAGGTGCTCGTCAAGGGCAGCACCTTCGAACTCATCCACGATCGCGAGTCGTTCGAGACGATGATCGTGAACGAGCACGTGCCGGCGTTCCTCAAGTAGCCGGAAACGGTCCGTCGCCCCGCCCTCCGCGGCGTCCGCCGGCCCCGTTCCCGTCGCTTCACCAGCCCCGCCCGGGGGCGGTCCCTGCCTCCGGTCGGCTCTGCCGAGCGACCCCGTTCCCGGTGTTCTGGCGGCTCGTCCGCCCGCTCCCCGCGGCGCAGGGTCGCGGCGTGCCGCCCTCCGTCCCCGTTGCCCCGCTGCGTGACCGCGCCCGCCGTCGTTGGCGGGGCGGCGCGGCGGATCCCCGCCCGGACCCCGGCCACCGGGTCCGCCGGACCCCCACGCTCTTTCGTCGCTCCCCGCTGCGCGGGCAATCCCGTCCGCGGGCGCAAATCCGGGAGTCGCGAAGCACAACACCATGAACTCAGTCCACGCGTTGATCCTCGATGAAGCCACGCTCGCCCGCTGCCAGGGCGGCTTCCTGCCGACCCTGCCCCTGACTTTCCCCCTGCGCCTCGACGACGTGCCGGGGCTGTGCGAGCCGCTGCGGCAGTTGATGCGGCCGCAGACCCTGGCGGACTTCCTCCGGCAGTTCGGGCTGTCGTCGGTCGAGCAGTAAAGCCCAGGTCACCGGCGGTGGACGGCGCGAGCGGCTAAAGAGGGGGGTGAGCGTGCGTCAGCGCGACCAGACCGACTGCGGGCCGACTTGCCTCGCCTACCTGTGCCGGTCACAGTCAAGGGGCTGGCGGCCGAGGGTGCCGACGAGGGAGGAGCGGTACGCGGGGGAGGAGAGGCGGGCGAGTTCGCGCTGGGCGTGGATGAGGCGGCCGCGAATGCCGAGCCGTGCCGCGACGTCGGCGTAGTGCGGCTGGTCGAGGAAGAGTTCCAGCGACTGCACGTGCCGGGTCCAGCGGCGTTGGTCCTCCGATTGCTGGGCGTCGAGGCGCGCCGCGTACCACGCGCTGGCGAGCATGTGCTCGCGGCCGAACAGCTGGCGCACGCCCGGCGCTGCGAGGTCCTCCCCGCTCGCAGTCCGGCCGTGCGCCATGATCTCGAGCAGCGCCCGCAGCGGCGGGCAGGCGAGCGCGGCGCTGCCGTCGTTGAAGTAGCTTTCCGCGACCCGGCGGTGCGTCGTCACGATGTTGTCCATGCCGTCCGCGAAGATGTCCGCATCCTGCAATTCCGGCTGCAGCATGTCGTCGGTGAAGACAGCGTGGGGATGCGCGAAGACGCGGCCGAAGTAGGTGCGGACGAAGCCGCTGGTGATGCGGTACCCGAGCCGGCTCGCCGGCACGGTGCGGCCGGCGACGGTGAAGTCGCGGCAGGGCTCAAGGCTGCCTTCCGCGATCAGGTGCCGTGCGCTGCGCTCCAGCGGGCTCATCCGCGCGAAGACCTCCGGTACGAGCAGGCTGACGTCGTGGTCGACGCGCACCTTCGGCCCGACGTAGCCGGCGGCGGAGAGGTAGACGTCGTGACCCGTGAGGATCAGCGAGACGAGGGCGGCGTTGAGGTCGATGACCGGCGGCAGGGCGTTGAAGGGCGACTTGGTCAGCGCGCCCTCGGAGCCGGCGCCGGTGGTCGACGGCGACTTCCCAGTCATCGAGCTGATGAATTCCATGAACAGCTCCGGCAGCTCGAGGTGGTGGATCGGGTTGAAGACGCAGAGCGACCGCACGCCGGGCTCGGGCGGGTTGTTGCGCCGGCCGGGGATGACGAGGTGCACCGGCGTGAGCGGGGCGGGGCCGCCGGCGGGCAGCTTGCGCCGCAGGCTCTGGCTCAGGTGGGCGAGGGCGGTGCGGTGCGGGTTCGCGAGGTCCGGGCGGAGTTGCAGGTAGCGCGGGTTCCTGGACGGCTTGCCGTCCACGAGCCGCGGGTGGGCCGAGGAGACGAAGTAAGCCGGCCGCGCCCCCGGGGCAGCCGCAGCGCGGATCAGCGCCTGCATCGGTGGCGTGAACGCCGCGAAGCCGATCGCATCCTCCATCAGCGCACGGGCGTCGTCGCCCGTGAGCGGTGCGTAGTTCGACAGGAAGTTGCCCGGGCTCGCGATGTCGGCCTCGGCCTGGTTGTCGTAGCCGCGGTGGATCGCGTCGTCCGGACGCTGGAAAAGCCGCGTCTCGCAGTTCTGGACGAACTTCACGGCGGTCCCCGGCGGCAGCGGGGGCTGCGACGGCGGGAGCAGGGCCCGGGCCACTTGGTGGGCCGGGACCACGATCGAGGCGGTGATGTCGTCCTCCAACTGCACCTTCTCCGCGGGATGGAAGTCGTGTCGCAGGCCGAAGACGCGCCATGAGCCGTCGCCGGAGAAGCCGACGCGCAGCGTGTTGACGACGACCGTGCGGCCGCCGTGCCGGAGTTCGTTGGCCGGGCGGCCGTTGATCTGGTCGACCGAGAAATGCCGCCGCCACTCGTCACCCCACTCGGGCCGGTGGAAGCGCTTGATCACGAAGACCAGTTCCTTGATGTGCGGCGGAATCGAGCGCAGCCAGTCGTTGTAGACGTCGGTGTAATCCGCCGCCGAGGGCGTGAGCAGCTTGATCACGCTGCCGAACGAGCGGGCTGGGCTGAGGATCGGCCGCCGGTCGGGCTCGCCGCGTTGGGTGCGGAAGCGGTCCGCGTAGTCCCGCGCGAGGATCGCGGCCACCGCGTCCATGTCCTTCTCGAAGTCGGCGACGAAGACGCTGCCGGACATGATGGAGTCGGTGATCGCCTTGGAAATTTCCGACTTCCCGCCGCCGGAGACCGTGCACGGCTTGTGGCAGACGAGGCCCTCGGCGAGGGTGCCGACGAGGCGCCAGCGGCTCGGATCGGCTTCGTCCGCCTCCAGATGCACCCGGTAGCCGCCGGGCCGCATGTAGGTCTTGCCGGCAAGGAGGCGGATGCGCTGGCCCTGGCCATCCGGCGCGGTCCATGAGACGCTCTGATCCTTGAGGCTGAAGTGAGCCTGCTCAGGGACAAGAATGACGTCGGGCAGCACCTGGTCCAGGGCGTGACCCTCGGACTGGGGCTGGAAGCGGCCCGGGTGACGCGCGAGGACATCGGCGACGCTGTAGAGTTCGGGCTCGCCGTAGGCCTCGAAGTCGAGGCCGAGATCGTAGGACGGGAAGACGAGGGCGCCGCCCGCGTGCTCCTCCTCGGCGAGACCGTGGAGGTTGGCGGCGTAGCTGACCTGGGTCTTCACCTCCTTCTTGCAGTAGCCGAAGTAGTTGTCGGCGATGAGGGTCACCATCACCCCCCGGGCGTCGCGCGCGCAGACCTTGAAGGCGGAGCCGCCGTTGTAGAGCTCATCCTCGGTCTTCCAGCACATCCCGTCGCGCCGCTGGCGCGGGGAGGCGAGGTTCCAGTGCGGGAGCCCGAGCGCGTGCTTCGGGACGCGGGCGAGGTGCGGGGCAAGGATGACGCAGCCGCTGTGGCCGCTCCAGCCATCGACATCGAGGGCGGCGTCGTTTTCGGGCAGCAGCGGATCGCCCGCGTTGCCGAAGATTTCCTCGACGAAGTCGAGGTTGGCGACGAGGGTGCCGGGCACGAAGAAACGGATCTCCATCCGCTTTTCCGGGATGAATCCGGGCACGCCCGGCACGACGAGCGGCCGGAGCAGCAGGGACACGAAACCCTCGGCGGGCTGCGGGTGGCGGGCGGCGAAGGGCAGGCGGGTGAGGTCGCGCGGAGGATCCAGCGCGATCGCGAGCAGGCGGGAGAAGGCCAGCTTCGGCACGGCGAACTTGTCATCCGGCACCGGCAGGCCGCCCTCGGCGACGTGGAAGATGCCCTGCGTGGTGCGCCGGTCGGTGACCGGGTTGTGCAGCACGCCGTTGTGGATGCGGTAGCTCTTCAGCAACGGCGACTCGTGGACATCGGCGTCCGGGGGCAACGAGAGCTCCCGGGCGAGGCCCGGCTGGTCGAGGACGAAGGTGCGGGCGGGCAGCCGCGGAGGCGGACCGACGTCGCCGAGGTATTGATTCAGGAAGTGCTGGATGCGGGCGTCGGCCGGGCACAGCCGGTCCGCGAGTTGCCGCGTGATTTCCCGGTGGCGGGCGAGGATCGGGGCGGTCAGCTGGCTCCAGGGCCGGCTCTCGGCGCCCTCGACGATGGAATGGCCCAGGAGGGCGAGGCGGAGGTTGATCGCCTGCTGCAGGCGCTGGCGGGTGGCGTGGTCCGTCGGGTGGCTCATTCAGGAAAGGATGACGTGGGTTGCGGGACGGTCAGAGGAGGGACGGGTCTGACCCGCGCGCGGCGCCGCTCTGATGGGAGAGGGGAGCGTAAAGGGCAGGGTCGGGGCTGGGTCAGAGGGTCGGGCCATCGCCGCGAGGCGAACCGAAGGGCGACTCGCGTCGGGCCGCGGTCGCACCTCACGCGGGGGCGCGGAGAAGTCGTCGCAGCCAGACGAGGAGCAGGGCGAGACGGACGGTCCAGCCGGCGGTGCGGATCCAGTTGCTGTCGATGAGGTGGGAAATGACGGCAGCATCGGCGCCTCGCTGAGCAAGATATTGATGAAGAGGAACTTGAACGAAGGCGGTCGAGAGCCAGAGCAGTCCGACCAGAGCCCCGGTGGCCCAGGCGAGGGGTTCGTGGCGGTGGAGGGCGAGGGTGGTGAGGGCGAGCCCCAGTTCGGCGAGCATGGCAGGGGCCACGATCCAAGTGATGCGGCTCATTTCGGCGGCGTGGTAGGCAGGAAACTCCGCGGGGCCGACGTGGGTGAAAAGGGGGTAGAGCACCCCCTGCACGACCCAGATGAGCCCGCAGAGGAAGGCGGAAAGCACGACTTGCGCCAGAACAAGGGAACGGGTCGGGCGACGCATCAGGGTTCAGCAAACGCTTTTGCGGGCCGGGTGCAACCGCCCTTGGCCTGGGTTGGGCTGGCTTTCGCGACTCTTGCCTTCCGGTCCAGTCGTGATGCGATGGGGCACCGTGTCCGCCGCCGAACACCCTGCCTCTCCGGATCCCTCCCTGCCGCTCTCCTTGGGCGAGGAATTGCGGCACCGGGCGAAACATCTGCCGGACACGGCCATGACCTTGGGGGAGCTGATGGACACGCTGGGGGGGAGGGTTTCGGCGCTGCTGATCCTTGTCTGTGCCTTGCCTTTCTGCGCGCCGATTACCATTCCCGGCCTCTCGACTCCGTTCGGGGTTGTCATCGCCGTTCTGGCGGCGCGCTACGCGGCCGGTCTGGCGCCTTGGCTGCCGCGGCGGTTGCGGGCGGTGGCGCTGCCGCCACGGATCGTGGGGCGCGTGTTGGAAGGCGGCGGCCGGGTGGTCGGGTGGTTTGAGCGGCGCCTCTGGCCCCGCTGGGACTGGGTGGCGGACGCGCCGTGGAAGCTGCGCCTGCATGCCATCGTGATCCTCTTCTCCGCGTTGCTGCTGATGCTCCCGCTGCCGCCTTTCCCGCCGTTCACCAACACGTTGCCCGCCCTCACGATCGTCCTGCTGACGATGAGCAGCTTGGAGCGCGACGGAGCGGCGATCCTCGCCGGACACGCCCTGTTCCTCGGCACGGTCGGCTACTTCGCCTTTTGGGGAACGGTCGTGTGGGAAACCTTCCGTCGGCTGGTGCCGGCGTTGACGGGTTGAGCGCGGCGGGGCCCGGCGGTTGCGCGCCGGGCGGTCCGGCGCAGAGTGGAGTCATGTCAACACCGCCTGCCGCTCCAGGCCTGCGTCCCCTGACCCTCACCCGCTGGGATGCGGTCCGGGGGGCAGCGGCCGATGGCGACGTGGCGGCGGTGGAGGAACCGCTGGAAGTACGGCTCGGGGGCCGGAGTCTGGCGGTGCTCATGCGCACGCCGGGTCACGACCGGGAACTGGCCCTCGGATTCCTCATCACGGAGGGCATCCTGACGGGCGTGGATGACGTCTTGGACCTCGTGGCGTGCGCGGAAGGGGACGCGGGCAAGGGGAATGTCCTCGATGCCGTCCTTGCTCCCGGGGTGGGGGTGGACTGGGATCGCCTCCAGCGGCACACCTTCGCGTCCTCCAGCTGCGGCCTGTGCGGCAAAGCGACGATCGAGGCGGTGCGCACGCGCTGTGCGCCGCTGCGGGCGCCGCTCCGCCCGGACCCGGCCGTGCTGGTGCAACTGCCGCAGCGGCTGCGGGAGGCGCAGGCGTCGTTTGCGGCGACGGGGGCCGTGCACGCGAGCGGGCTGTTTTCCCGGTCCGGCGAGTTGGACGTCCTGCGGGAGGACGTGGGCCGACACAATGCGCTCGACAAAGTCGTCGGCTGGGCGGCGGCCTCCGGCAGGCTGCCGCTGGACGATCGCATCCTGCTCGTCAGCGGTCGCGTCTCGTTCGAACTTATGCAGAAGGCCCTCGCGGCCGGAATCCCCTGCGTGGCGGGAATTTCCGCTCCGACCAGCCTGGCGGTGGACTTTGCGCGGGAGTCCGGCCAGACCCTTGTCGGCTTTCTCCGCGGCGACCGCCTGAACGTGTATGCCGGCACCCTTGACCGCTGAACGGGTCTGATCGGTCGGCCTCGCATCCTCCGGCCGCTGTTTTCCTCCATGCGCTTCCCGTTGACTTCCCGCCGTCTGGTCCTCCGCGGTCTGGCGACTCTTCTTGGCCTCGCGGCCTGGCTTTCGGGGGCTCCCGCCGGCGACCCGACGGAGCGTTTGCAGGCCCTCGTGGCGCGGCAGCGCGAACTGCTCGCCGCCGCCGAGCGGAAAACCTCGCAGCACGAACTGGAGGACCTGCGGCAGCCCCTGCAGGAGCTCTGCTACGCATACGAGGATTACCTCCGGGCCTTTCCGGATCAGGCGGCCGGTTACGCAAGCTACGCGATGCTGCTGGATCATCCCGTCATCGACGAACGCCGCCGCTCCACCGCGCTCTTCCTGCGGGCCAACCAACTCGATTCCGAGATGGCCCTCGTGAAGAACCAACTCGGCAACCACCTCGCCGAGGACGGCAAGCCCCTCGAAGCCGTGAACTACTACCTCGCGGCGATCCGACTCGAGCCGAAGGAGCCCCTCTATCACTACCAACTCGGCACCCTGCTGGCCGAGGCGCGCGATGATTTTCTCAAGAGCGGGGAATGGACGGCGGACAAGCTCGACCCCGCCCTGCTGGGCGCGTTTCGCGAGGCCATGACCCTCGCGCCCGACAACTGGCGCTACGCGTACCGGTACGGCTTGGCGTTCTACGACGTCGACCAGCCCGACTGGGCGGCGGCCCTCGCCTTCTGGCAGGGGTTCGAGTCCCGCGTGAAGCCCGGCATCGAACAGCAAACCTGCCGCATCCACCAAGCCCGCGTCCACCTCGCCCGCGGGGAACGCGACCGCGCCCGAGCCGTCCTCGAGACCATCACGGAGTCCGTGCTCGATCGCCAAAAAGCCAAGCTCGTCGCGGAACTCAACGCCGCCAAGTGAGTTAAGCGCCGGCGCACCCACGATTGCGCTGGCGCTATATTACCTTTGACTCATATAGTGTGTCCATGGCGACGTCCTGCAAGACGAGCACCCGGGTGGCGATGCGGCCTCTGAGTGAGGAGGCGCTCGCGATGATCGCGCGTCGGTTTGCGCTGCTGGGGGAGCCGATGCGGCTGCGGCTCCTGCACGCGCTGTTCGAGGGCGAGAAATCGGTGAACACGCTGGTTGAAGCGAGCGGTGGGACGCAGGCGAACGTCTCGCGACACCTTCAGGCGCTGGCCGAGGCCGGACTGTTGGGGCGGCGCAAGCACGGGTTGCAGGTCTTTTATTCGATCGCGGATCCGACGCTCTTTCAGCTCTGCGAACTGGTCTGCGGGAGCCTCGAGGAGAAGGTGGCGCGGGACGCGAAGGCGCTGTTGCGGACCAGCTGAGCCCCGGGTGGGGCGGGGCGATGGGCGGCGCCGCCCGTGAATTCTGCTCGCCCCCCGCACCGCGGTGCATACCAATCCGCTGCCCTCGGCACTCTTCCTTCCCGCGATGCAAAAGACCGCGATCAAGCGCACCGTCGACATGCAGGTCATGGCCGACTGGGTCGAGCCCGGCGCCCGCATCCTTGACCTTGGCTGCGGTCGCGGAGTCCTGCTGGAATTCCTCGCCCAGACGAAGGGCGCGAAGGCGGTCGGGGTTGACATGGACTTCGAAAAAATCGCGGGCTGCGTCCGCCGAGGCGTGACCGCCTACCAAGGTGACATGCTGGCCTTCATGAAGGCGTTTCCGGACGGGCATTTTGACCGTGTGATCTGTTCGCGCACGCTGGAGGAAATCGCGGAGCCGGCCGGCGTGATTGCGGAAGCGCTGCGCGTCGGGCGCGCGCTGACGGTGGGGTTCGTCAATTTCGGCTACTGGAAGAACCGCGTCGACATGGCGTGGAGCGGCCGCAAGCCGCGCAACGCGGTCTACACCACCGCATGGCAGACGAGCCGTCCGGCGAACCCCCTGACCGTGGCGGATTTCGAGGATTTCTGCGTCCAGGCGGGCATCCGGATCGCGCGCCGCGTGCACCTGCGCGGCGACTGGCAGCGCCCTTGCACGTTCGCCCCGAACCTCTACGCGGGCTACGCGCTCTACGACCTCGCCCGCGCGTCCGCCTAGGCCGCGCGGTCGGTCTCGACCCCCGCCATCAGCCGCATCAGGGCGGCCTCGGTGGCGTCGGCGCGCGCGACCTCGCCGACGAGACGTCCGGCGCGCATGACGAGGATCCGGCGGCAGAGCCCGAGCAATTCGGGGAGTTCGGACGAGACGACCAGGATCGCCTTGCCCTCGCGGGCGAGTTCGTCGAGCAGCGGGTAGATTTCCGCCTTGGCGCCGACATCCACGCCGCGGGTCGGCTCGTCGATCAGGAGAACGTCGCACGACCGTGCCAGCCACTTGGCGAGGGCGATCTTCTGCTGGTTGCCGCCGCTCAGGCCGGCGACGATGCTCTCGATGCTGGGCGCCTTCACGCGCAGGCGTCCCGCGAAGTGCTGCGCGCGGGTTCGCTCCTCGCTTCGCCGCACCCAGCCGAAACGCGACAAGTTCGGCAGGGCGGCCAGCGAAACGTTCTCCCGGCAAGTCAGGCCGAGCACAAGTCCCTGCCGCTTGCGGTCCTCCGGCAGCAGGCCGAGTCCGGCGCCGAGCGCGGCCTCGACGGAACCGAGCGGGAGCGGCTTCCCGCGCACGAGGACCCGGCCCGTGGCGCGGGGATCGAGTCCGAAGATTGCCTGCAACGTCTCGCTGCGGCCGGCGCCGACGAGGCCCGCGAGCCCGACCACCTCGCCGGCGCGGAGGCTCAGGTCGATGCCTGAGAAACGCCCCGGCGAGTGCAGCCCTTCGACGCGGAGCAGTTCCTCACCGGGCGGCTGGGCGAGGTGGGCGGGCGTTTCGACGCGCAGCTCGCGGCCGATCATGCGCGTGACCACCTCGCCCGGCGAAGTCTGCCGGATCGGTCCGGTCCAGACATGGCGCCCGTCGCGTAGCACGGTGAGCGTGTCGCAGAGCGCGAACAATTCCTCGAGCCGGTGGGAGACGTAGACCAAAGTGATGCCGCGGGCGAGGAGGCGCCGGACGAGCCGGAAGAGTTCGTGGGTCTCTCCCGCCGAGAGCGAGCTGGACGGCTCATCCATGACGATGACGCGGGCGCCGGTGCCGACGGCGGCGGCGATCTGGACGAGTTGTTCCTGCGCGGTGGAGAGACTGCCCACGAGGCGGGCTGGATCGAGGTCGGCGCCGATCTCGGCCAGCAAGGCGCGGGCGCGCTGGTGCAGGGCGGCGCGGTCGACCCAGCCGCCGCGCCGGGTGGGGAGATCGCCGAGGCAGAGGTTTTCCGCGACGCTGAGGTTGGGGCAGAACGCCAGCTCCTGGTGGACCATGGCGATGCCGAGCGCGCGGGCGGCGAGCGGGGAGTCGGGGGCGATCGGACGGCCCTCGAGCAGCACGGTGCCGGCGTCGGCGGTGAGGATGCCGGCGAGGATCTTGCCCAGCGTGCTCTTGCCGGCGCCGTTCTCGCCGATCAGGGCGTGGCAGGAGCCGGGGGCGACGGAGAAGCTGACCCCGTCGAGCGCGAGCACGCCGGGGAAACGCTTGGCGATGCCGCGGAACTCGATCTGCGGGGTCGGGGACATGCGGGATCGCAGCCGCCGGCTCGGGCGGCTCGCCGGATCACTTCCTCAGCCAGACATCCCAGTTCTTCTCGAACGCGTCGACGTTCTCGCGGTTCACGGGAATCAGGGCGCTGACCTCCCTCTGCGAGGGCGGGTTCTTCTTGAGGACGATGCGGTCGACGATCAGCTCGACCGAGCGCTTGCCCCACTCGTAGCACTGCTGGGCGAGGAGAACCGGCACGTGGCCGCTGCGGATGTAGGCGAGCTGGGGCGGGAGGGCGTCGACGGAGACGCACTTCACGGAGCCCGGGGCCCACTTGAGGGCGTTGTCCGTGAACAGCGGCCAGCCACCGATCATGGCCCAGCCGGTGAGATCGGGATTGGCCTGCATGACCTGCTCGACCTTCGCGGCGGCGTCCTGCGGGGTCTCCTTGTGGTAGTACACGCCGCGGATCGAGATGCCCGGGTACTTGGCGGCCGCCTCGCGCACGCCTTGGGTGCGCTTCTGGAGGTTCGGGGCGTTCTGGTTGCCGGCAAGGATGGCGATGGAGCCCTTGCCGCCCATCAGCTTGGCGAGTTCGTCCATGAGCTGCCGGCCGCACTCGATGTCGTCGATGCCGTAGGTGACGAAGCGCTTGCTCATCGGGGCGTCGGAATCGAACGTCGCCACATGCACGCCGTTGGTCACGGCGGCGTCGATTGCGTCGGTGAGCTTGTTGGCGTCGGAGCAGCTGACCGCGATGCCCTCGGCGCCGGCGAGCACGAGTTGCTCGATGGCCTCGGCCTGCTTCTGGGCGTCCTCCTCGTTCGGCGTGCGCCAGTCGATGCGGATGTTCACGCCATGCTTCGCGCTGAGGGCCTTGGCGGCATCCTCGGCGCCCACGCGGGCGGCTTGGAAGACGGGGTTGCCCTGGGACTTGGCGACGAGGCCGATCGTGATCGTGCGCGGCGCGGCGCTCAGGGTGACTGCGGCGGCGGCGGTGAGGAGGAACGAGATCAGGGTGCGCATGCGGCGACGGGTGGAGGTGGGGGGACGAAGGATGCGGGGGTGCCGCGTCGGATGAGGGAAGTAGGAGGAGCCGCCGCCCGAAAGGCAATCGCGGGCGAGGCTGGAGACGGTGCGTGGTCCGACGGCGGGGGCGGAGACGGTGCGTGTTCGGGCGGAGAGTGGTTGGACGGTGCGCAGTCGGGTGCGGAGTGGCCGGCGGGCGGGAAATGCGGGCGGGGGTGACCGCGTCGGACGGTTCGGGTGCGGCGCGGCGGGTGGTGGTTCAGTGACCGGCTCCCTGTTGCAGGCGGCGGCGGGCGAGCCAGGAGTTGAGATTGTCGAGCACCACGGCGGCGATCACGACCGTGCCGATGATGATCTGGCTGTAGTTTTGGTCGATCCCGAGGATGACGATGCCGCTGTTGATCATCTGGATGATCAAGGCGCCGAGTACGACCCCGAGAGCGGAGCCGCGGCCCCCGGCGAGGCTGGCGCCGCCGACGACGGCGGCGGCGATCACGCTCAGCTCGTAGCCCTGCCCATCGCCCGACGTGGCCCCGCCGTAGTACCCCAGCGACAGGAGCGCGGCGACGCCGGCGGCCAGGGCCGACATCAGGTACACCCCGAGCTTCACGCGCTCGATGCGGATGCCGCTGAAGCGCGAGGCCAGCTCATTGCCGCCGATCGCGTAGACCCGCCGCCCGGCGGCGAGCCGCGACAGCACGATCCAGCCCACCACGGTCACGGCGATCATCACCAGCAAGGGCATGACGCTGAGCCCCTGGCTGGTCTCGATGCGGATGAAGTCGCGGAACGACTGCGGGAAGCCACCGACCGACTGGCCTCGGGTCGCGACGAAGGCGATGCCCCGGAACACCGCCATGGTGCCGAGCGTGACGATGAACGGGTGGACACGGAGGGCGACGATCAATCCCCCGTTCGCCAGCCCGCACGCGAGCGCGGTGCCGAGGCAGACGGCGGCCCCGGCCAGGCTCCCGGCGAGTCCGATGTCCCCGGCCGGGCCCCCGGGGCCGAAGTGATTCAGGACGAGCGCGCCGGCGACGGAGGCGAGGGCGTAGATTGAGCCGACGGAAAGATCGATGCCGCCGGAGATGATCACGAAGGCCATCCCCACCGCCATGATGGCGATGAAGCTCGTGTCCTTCGCAAGCTGAGCGAGGTTCTGGGCGTTGAGGAACTTGTTCCGCTCGACGAACGCCGGCGTGCGCTCGCCGTTTGCATCGGTGATGAAGACCCGCTCCCGGGTGCCGTCCGGCCCGGTCTGGAACAGCGGAGCCCGCACCGTCCCGCTGAACGCCGTCAGGAAGGCGCCGAGCACCAGAATGACGACGAGCAGGCCGCTTTCCTGAAAACGCAGCACATCGCGGAGCGACAGACTCATGGGGCAGGGGGACGTAAAGACGAAGCGGGCGAACGAAGTGATCAGGCTGTCCGTCGAACGAGCAAGCGGGCAAACGAATCAACAGGCGAGCTGGCGAACCGGCTGACGAGCGATCGAGCTAGACCGAGCGAACAAGGCGAACAATTCGAACAATGCGAACACGGCGGACGAAGCGATCAAAGCAAACCACGCGAACACGGCGATCAAGGCGAGCAAGGCGATCGAAGGGAACGAGCGAACGAGCGAAGGCTGGTCGCGCCGCGCGAGCGGTTCAACGCAGGAAACCGCGCACGAGGTCGTAGAGCTGGGGTGACTCGAGCAGGAAGGAATCGTGGCCGAGGTCGGTGTTCAACTCGGCGTAGCTGGCCCGCTTTCCGGCGCGCAGCAGCGCGAGCGTGATGTCGCGGTTCTGTTCCGGCGGGAAGAGCCAGTCGCTCGTGAACCCGACGACGAGCGACTCGGCCTGCACCGGGGCGAAGGCCTGTTCGAGGGAGCCTTCGCCGGCGAGTTCAAAGGCGTCGATCGCCCGCGTGATGTAGAGGTAACTGTTCGCGTCGAAGCGATTGATGAAACTCTGCCCCTGGTGGCGCAGGTACCGCTCGATCTCGAATTCGAAGCTCGCGAGCCCCGGCGCGGCGGGTCCGCCGTCGGCGGCGCCCGAGCCCGCGCTGGCATTCGCCGCTGCGCCTGGTGCGCTTCCCTCGCCGCCGCGCGAGCCCGCCGCGGCAGCATCGGCGTCGCCGCCGCCCGGCGCGGTTGCAGCACCCGCAGTGGCGCCCGCGGTAGTGGCGACCGCGCGGCGGCGGCGACCGAATTTCCGGTCGAGGCCGGCGTCGCTGAGGTAGGTGATGTGGGCCATCATCCGGGCGATGGCGAGGCCGACGCGGGGGCCGCCTTGGCGGGGGTAATCGCCGCCGTTCCACCCCGGGTCCTGGAGGATCGCCTGCCGCCCGACTTCGTTGAAGGCGATTCCCTGGGCGCTTTCGCGCGCGGTGGTGGCCATCGCGATCACGCGGCGGACGAAGTCCGGGTACTCGATCGCCCATTGCAGGGCCTGCATCCCACCCATGGAGCCGCCGATGACGGCGTGGAGGGCGGTCACGCCGAGCGATTGCAGCCACCGGTGCTGGGTGCGCACCATGTCGCGAATCGTCACGCTGGGGAACGCAATGCCGTACGCGCGGCCGGTCGCCGGGTTGATCGAGGCGGGTCCGCTTGATCCCTGGCAGCCGCCGATGACATTGGCGCACAGGACGAAGTAGCGGTGCGTGTCGACCGGCTTACCGGGTCCGATGAGGTTGTTCCACCACCCGGGCTTGCGGTCGCCGAGGCTGTGGATGCCCGCGCAGTGGTGGTCGCCGCTCAGGGCGTGGCAGATCAGGATGGCGTTGTCCCGCGCGGCGTTCAGCCGGCCGTAGGTTTCGTACCGGAGCGTGTACCCGGGCAGCACCTGACCCGAGTCGCAGGTGAAGGGTTCGGCGCTGACGAAATCACGCGGCGTGACCAGCCCGACTTCGCCCGGCTCCGCCCCGGGGGAGATGAGGGGATCGTCGGCGTCGTTCATGGCGGCGGCTGGGCCCGGGAACCAAGCAGGAATCGGCGCGGATGAAAATAGCGGACTGCAGCCCGACCCGTGCCGGCGAGGCGCAACAACCCGCGGCGGGCGGGACAGCACGTCCATCGGGTGAGCGAGATATGACATCCCTATTTAATGCTATTATTATGCATCGCATATGAAACGCAATAAACCCTTTCTCGGGGCTTCCCGCTCCCGGGGTTGGGCATTTTTCGATTCGCTATGGGGGCGGGGGTGTTTTTTGTTCTCAGTTTGTTTTCCGATGCGTCCCCTTGTCCAGATTTCGCTCGACCTGACTGACCTCAACGAGGCGCTCGCGACCGCAGCACTCGCGCGCCGCGCGGGGGTCGACTGGTTGGAGGCCGGTACGCCGCTCCTGCTGGCCGAGGGGTTGCATGGCGTGCGGGCGTTGCGCCAGGCGTTCCCGGGGGTGCCGATCGTGGCTGATCTCAAGACCATGGACGGTGGCTACCTCGAGGCCGAAATGATGGCCAAGGCCGGCGCCACCCACGTGGTCGTGATGGCCCGCGCGCGTCCGGAGACGATCACCTGCGTGGTCAAGGCCGGCCGCGACTACGGGGTCAAGGTCATGGGCGACAACCTCGGCTGCGAGGACATGGTCGCGGGCGCCCGGCACTTGGAGGACATGGGGTGCGACATGGTCATCCACCACATCGGCTATGATGAGCGGCGGGGCATCGCGGCCCGCGGGCATCGCATGCCGAGTCCGCTCGACCAGCTCCGCGAGGTGGTGGCGGCCGTGAAGGTGCCGGTGCAGGCGGTCGGCGGTCTGACTCTGGAGCAGGCGGTGCGCACCCCCGAATTGGGTGCCCCGCTGGTCGTCATCGGCGCGCCGCTGGCGGTCGATGCGGATTCGTTCCGGACCGCGGATGGCAACCTTGAGGGAACGCTCCGCCTCATCTGCGACCGGGTGCATGCCTATGGAGACGTGCCGGTCGGCGGCCCCCCCGTTTCGTCATGATCAAGACCAGTCCTGGAGTGGTGAACTTCTCGTCCACGCCGCACAGCGTCGAGCTGCGCGACGTCGCCCGGCCGGAGCCGGGGGCGGACGACGTGCTTCTCGCGGTGGAGGCCGTGGGGGTGTGTGGGAGTGACCTGCACCAGTGGACCGCGCAGCACAGCTGGACGGTCAATTACCCCGTGGTGCTCGGCCATGAATTCGGTGGCCGGATCGCGGCGCTGGGGACGAATATCCGGGGCTTCAAGGAGGGCGACCGGGTGGTCAGCGAGACGGCGGCGGTGATCGATGCCAACAGCCCGTTGTCGCGGCGGGGCCTCTACAACCTGGACCCGACCCGCAAGGGCTTTGGCTATGGCGTGAACGGCGCGATGACCCGCTACGTGCGCGTGCCGGCGCGGTGCCTGCACCGGGTGCCGGAGAATGTGCCGCTGCTGCACGCGGCGCTGACCGAGCCGTGCTGCGTGGCCTACAACGCCGTGATCCAGCAGGCGCGCATCCAGCCCGGCGATCGGGTGGTGGTGCTCGGGCCCGGCCCGATCGGCATCCTCTGTGCGGCGATGGCACGGCTCGCGGGCGCCCAGGTGGCGCTGGTCGGATTGGAGCGCGACAAGGTGCGCCTCGAAGTCGGCAAGCAGTACGGCTGCGACGTCGTCGTCGGTGACGCCACGGAGTGGGCGCGTTCGCGCGACGGCCTCGGTGCCGATGGCGTGATCGACGCGGCCGGCGTTTCAGCGTCCCTCAAGGCCGCGCTCGACCTCGTGCGTCCGGCGGGCTGGATCAGCAAGGTGGGTTGGGGCCCGCAGCCGCTCGGTTTCTCGCTCGATCCACTGGTCGCAAAGGCGGTGACGCTCCAAGGCAGCTTCAGTCACAACTGGCCGATCTGGGAGCGCGTGCTCGCGTTGATGAGCTCCGGCCAGCTCGACGTGCGTCCGATCATCGGCGGCACCTGGCCGCTGGCGGGCTGGCATGAGGCGTTTGAGCGCATGCACCATGGTGAAATCGTGAAGGCGGTGCTCACCCCGACGGACTGAGCCCGCATGGCGGCAGGCCGCGCGTGGCGCGCTCCTGGCCCGCCCCGGAATCCAGACTGGCCTCCTCCCTCCGTTTTTTTCTCCCCCTCATGCGTCTCGAAAACAAGGTTATCCTCGTCACCGGCGGCACCTCCGGCATCGGTCGCGCCATCGTGGAGCGCTGCGTGGCGGAAGGCGCCCGCGTGGTCATCAACGGCATCGACCGACCGGCCGGCGAGGCGCTCGTGCGCTCCCTCGGAGCGGATCGGGCGGTGCTTTCGATCGCCGACCTTGGCGAGGCGACGGCGCCCGCGCGCGTCGTGGCGGAAGCGATCGCGGCCTTCGGTCGCGTGGACGGGATCGTGAACAACGCCGCGTGGATCGGGCGGAGCGCGATCGACACCACGAGTGCGGAGACCTTCGACCGCATGATGGCGGTGAACCTGCGCGCGCCGATGCTGCTCATCCAAGCGGCGATCGGCTCCCTGCGCGCGCACCGCGGCTCCGTGCTGAACATCGGATCGATCAACGCCTACTGTGGCGAGGCGACCCTCCTCGATTACAGTCTTTCCAAGGGCGGTCTGATGACGCTGTCCCGCAACCTCGCGAACGCGCTGGCGAACGACGGCGTGCGGGTCAATCACCTCAACATCGGCTGGGTGCTCACCGAGCGCGAGTATCACCACCAGGTCGAACTCGGCCAACCGAAGGACTGGCACGAGCACATCCCGAAGGCCTACGCGCCGTCGGGCCGCATCCTGCGGCCGGAGGAAGTGGCCACCGCCGCCGTCTATTGGCTCGGCGACGAGTCGCGGCCCGTCAGCGGCTCCGTCCTCGAACTCGAACAGTACCCGATCATCGGCCGCAACCCCGTCAAGTCCTGATCCCATGCCCCGCCTCGCTGCTTTTCCCAAGGACTTCATCCGCGATCTCTGCACGCCGCAGGGCATGACCCTGCAGGCGTGGGTGGACCTGGCGGCACCGCTGCGGCTGGATGGCTTGGAATTCTACAGCGGCTTCTGGGAACTCGCCGATCGCAGTCGCTGGGCCTCGATCCGGCGCAGCGTGGAAGGCGCGGGGATGACGATCCCGATGCTCTGCTGCTCGCCCGACTTCAGCCTGCCCGAGGGCGAGGCGCGCCAGCGGGAAATCGCCCGCGAGCAGGACATGATCCGCATGGCGGCCGAACTCGGCGCCCGCTACTGCCGCGTCCTCTCCGGCCAGCGCCGCCCCGAGCTGACCCGCCAGCAGGGTCTCGATCTTGTCGTCGGCTGCATTGAGGCCTGTCTCCCCGTGGCCGAGTCCTGCGGCGTCACGCTCATCCTCGAGAATCACTACAAGGACGATTTCTGGAGCTACCCGGAGTTCGCGCAGAAGATGGATGTCTTCTGCGAGCTGGTGGACCGCCTCCATCACCCGCATTTTGGGGTCAACTACGACCCCAGCAACGCGTTCCTTGCCGGCGATGATCCGCTGGAGCTGTTGCGGCGCGTGAAGCACCGCGTCGTCACGATGCACGCGAGCGACCGCACGCTGATCTCCGGCACCCTAGAGGACCTGCGGCGCGAGGAGGGCGGCGTCGAGGGGTACGTGAAGCGCCTGCGGCACGGGACGATCGGGCGCGGGTTGAACGACTACGACGCGATCTTCCGGGAGCTGCGCTCGGTCGGCTTCGAAAGCTGGATCAGCATCGAGGACGGCGTCGAGGGCATGGACCAGCTGGTGGAAAGCACGAACTTCCTGCGGCGGAAAATCGCCCAGCACTGGGGTGCCTGACGGCCTCGCGCCGCCTCCCTGCACCCGACCGGCTCCGCCGGTCGCCGGGAACGGGATCGGACGCCCCGCATACCATGAATTTCCTCCTCGAGCTTCTCATCCTGTTCCTGCTCCTGCTGCTCAACGGCGTCTTTGCGATGGCGGAGATTGCCGTCGTCTCCTCGCGCAAGGCGCGACTGAAGAAGCTGGCGGACGACGGGTCCGCGCGGGCCCGGGTGGCGCTGTCGCTGGCGAACAGCCCGGACCGTTTCCTTTCGACCGTGCAGATCGGCATCACGCTGGTCGGCGTGCTGGCGGGTGCGTTCGGTGGGGCGACGCTCTCCGAGGAGTTCGAGCCGGCGATCGCGGCGGTCCCGGTGTTGAGCCCTTACGCCGGCATCATCTCGCTGGCTCTGGTCGTCGGCGCGATCACTTACCTCTCGCTCGTCATTGGCGAACTGGTGCCGAAGCGGATCGCGTTGTCCAACCCTGAGCGCCGGGCGATGCTGGTGGCGGGGGCGATGACCGCGCTCTCGCGCTTCGCGGCCCCGTTCGTGTGGCTGCTAACCGTGTCCACCAACGTCGTGCTCAAGGCGTTCGGCCTCGGCAAGGAGGTGGAGGCTCCGCCTTCCGAGGAGGAGGTGACCCACATGATCGAGCAGGGCACCACGGCCGGCGTCTTCCACAAGGCGGAGCGGGCGATGGTCGAGGGCGTTCTTCGACTCGACGAGCGCTCGGTCACCGAGATCATGACCCGCCGCCCGAAGATCGTCTGGCTCAACGTCTCCGACACCGATGAGGTCAACTGGCGGAAGATCGTCGCCAGCGGCCATTCCCAGTTCCCGGTTTACGAAGGCACCCGCGACCATGTGCTGGGCATGGTGTCGGTGAAGTCGCTCTGGGCGAACGCGGCCGCCGGCGTGCCGAACAGCATCCGCAACCACCTCATGCCGCCGCTGTTCGTGCCGACCACGATCAACGTCGTGCAGCTCTTGGAACTGTTCCAGAAGTCGGGCAAGCACATCGCCCTCGTCACGGACGAATTCGGCAGCGTGCAGGGGTTGGTGACGCTGATCGACGTGATGGAGGCGATCGTCGGCGACCTCCCGGAGCCCGGCGACCGCCGCTCGCCCGACGCGCAGCAACGCGAGGATGGTTCGTGGCTGGTCGACGGCAGCATGGGCATCGACGACTTTCGCCGGCGCTTCGGCCTGCCTCCGCTGCCCGGACAGGACGACGGTGATTTTGAAACGGTGGGCGGCTTCATCGTGGACCGCCTCGGCCGGATCCCCAACGCCGGGGAGCACTTCACCTGGAACAGCCGGCGGTTTGAGGTCCTCGACATGGACCGGCACCGCGTGGACAAGATCCTGCTCGGCCCGCCGCCCCCGGCCCCGCCGGCGCCGCCCGAGGCGGATTGATCCCACGAGCGCGCCGCAAGCCCGGTGCGCCCCGAGGGGCAAAAAAAGTGGCGGGCCGTGTACCCCTACACGGCCCGCCTTTGCTTTCTTAGTTACCCCAAAACTCCCGCTAGGCGGGAGAAGTGTTCTTACAGGTCAGACAGAACTCCATGCCGAAGGTTCCGTCAATCTTCACCGCACGATTTTCCGACCTATTAGCGGCGGACCATGACCCTGTAAGCTGGGACGAGGCAGTGGGGCCTGAATTAGCACGTAAGCGTTTCTAGTTTAGCGGATTATGAATTGATTCGACCTCATTGCCGAGACTTTGCAGGGTTTTTCTCCGTGAACCCCCTTGAAGCACCCTTCACGGTTACCCGGCGTCGTTTTTTTCAGCGCTGCGCGACGATCGCGGCGGCCACTGGTCTTCCGATCTGGTTTATTGAAAGGCAGTTAAGTGCCAACGAGGCAGCACCCACCCCAGTGTCGGCGAATGATCGCCCGGGGGTGGCTCTGATCGGTTGCGGGGGGATGGGGACGGTGGATGCGCGGAACGCGGCGAATTACGGCGACGTCGTCGCGGTCTGCGATTTGGATGCGGACCATGCGGCGGCGGCGGCGACGGCGCTTACGGTGGAGGGCAAGCCGGCGCCGCGGATGTACGGTGACTTCCGGCGAGTCCTGGAGCGTCCGGACGTGCAGATCGTGCTGAACGGCACGCCGGACCACTGGCACACGCTGGTGAATCTTGGGGCGGTGCGGGCGGGCAAGGACGTGTACTCGGAGAAGCCTTTGACGCTGACGATTGACGAGGGGCGGCGGCTGGTCGCCGAGACGCGCCAGCATGCCCGCGTGCTGCAGACGGGCACCCAGCAGCGCAGTTCGCAGCGCTTCCGACTGGCGTGCGAGCTGGTGCGCAATGGCCGCATCGGTCGCCTGCAGGACGTCAAGGTCTGGTTGCCGGCGGGACTCCGGGAGGGCCCCTTCGCCTCGGCGGCGGTGCCAGCGTCGCTTGACTGGGACTTTTATCAGGGACAGGCCCCGCAGGTCGACTACGTGCCGGAGCGGGCGCACGTGAAGTTCCGCTTCTGGTACGACTATTCCGGCGGGACCACGACGGACTGGGGCGCGCACCACATCGACATCGCCTCGTGGGCCATCGGCCAGACCGCCCCGGTGAAGGTCGAGGCCACCCGGCTTTCCAAGCCGATCCCGGGCGGATTCACCGCCGTCAGCGACTACGAGGTCTGGTTGACCTACCGGGATGGCGTGCGGCTGACCGTGGCGACGACGCGGGATGACGACATTTTCGGGCGGGTGGCGAATCCGCAGGGTCAGCGCAATGGCCTCCGCTTCGAGGGTGCCAACGGGTGGATCTGGGTGAACCGCAGTGAACTCCGGGCCAGCGACCCGGAATTGCTCCGGACACCGCTTGCCGCCGATGCGCTCCGGCTCCCCGTCAGCAACAATCACATGGAGAACTTCATCGACTGCGTCCGGTCGCGCCGCGATCCGATCTGCGATGTCGAGGTGGGGCATCGGTCGGCGATGGTCTGCCATCTGGGCACGATCGCGGTGCGCACTGGCCGCGCGCTCACGTGGGATCCCGAGGCCGGACGCTTCGTCGGCGAGCATGCGGCGGAGGGCAACGCCCACGTCGCCCGGGAAATGCGGGCACCCTACGACTACAGCTTCGTGACCTGAGCGGCGGCGCGGAGGGGCTCGTCGGGACGAAATCATGATGGCGGTGAGGCAAGGCGAACATCGGCTGAAAGCCCGGGCTTACGGGCACCGTCGCGCGTGGCTCTGCGGCTGCCTTGTCGCGGGGCTGGCGATGACGCTGGCGGAGCCTTCGGCTGCGGGTGCATCGGCTGAAGCGCCCGCAGAGCGGCCCTTGCCGGCTGCCATCAGCGCCGCCGCGCTGCGGGCGGAACTGGAGGCGCGGGTCGCCGCGCCGCGTTTCGCCGGCGCCCTGTGGGGGGTCAGCGTGGTGTCGCTTCAGACCGGGGAGGTCCTCTTTGCCCACGGCGCGGAACGGCGGATGAGCCCGGCGTCGAATACCAAGCTCTTCACGGCGGCGCTCGCGCTGGACCGCCTCGGCGGGAAGAGTCGCTTGGCCACGCGCGTGCTCGCCACGGGGGCCGTCGATGCCTCCGGTGCGCTTCCCGGCGACCTCGTGATCGCCGGGCGCGGCGATCCCGGCTGGAACCCGCGCCGGTCGGGTCAGGCCTGGGCGGACGTGTTCGCGCCCGTCGTCGAGGTGATCCGGCGTGCCGGCGTGCGGCGGATCACCGGGGACGTGATCGCGGATGGGACCTACCTGCGCGTGCCGCCCCACGGGGCGAGTTGGACGGCGGATGACTTGATGGAGGACTACGGGGCCGAGGTCTCCGGCGTGGTGCTCGACGAAAACTACGTGGAGATGGACGTCGCGCCGGGAGCGACGCTCGGAGCCCCCGCGACGATTTCCTGGCGGCAGCCGGGGCATGGTCTGGCGCTCGACGCCCGCGTTATCACGGGCCCGGCGGAGTCGGTGCCCGCGCTGCGCGTCGTCCGCCTCCCGGGGGAATCGGTGGTGCGGGTCTTTGGAAGCATCCCGCTGGGCGGGAAGGCCCGCCTGCTGGAGGCGACCGTGCCGCGCCCCGCGGCGTGGTATGCGTCGGAGCTCATCGCGGCGTTGCGCGTGGCCGGCATCGCGGTGGACGGGCGGCCGCGCGGCGTGCGCTGGCCGGAGGCGCCGGAGGAGCCGCGGGCGTCGGTCGTTCTTGGCGCGGTCGAATCGCAACCCGTGCGCGACCTCGTCCGGGTGATGATGAAGGATTCGAACAACCTGCGGGCGAGCCTGCTCTTTGATTTGGCCGGTGAACTCACCCGGCTGCCCGGGACCCCTGCGTGGCGGACGTCGGAGGAACTCGGCGCTGCGGACCTGCAGGCGTTCCTGGCCGAGCGCGGGATCCCGGCGGACGAGGCGATCCTTGAGGAAGGTTCGGGACTTTCGCGCAACAACCTGGTCACCCCGGCGGTGATCGTCGCCCTGCTTCAGCGCATGGCGGGGCACCGCGAGGCGGCAGCGTGGTTCGATTCGCTTCCGGTGGCAGGGGTGGACGGCTCCTTGGAAACGCGCTTCCGCGGTGGACCCGCGGAACGGCGGGTGTGGGCGAAGACCGGTACGCTGCGCTGGGCCCATTCCCTCTCGGGCTACGTCGACACCGTGGGCGGGGCGCGGCTGGCATTCTCGGTGATGCTGAACCGCCACCGGGTCGAACCGGGTGCGCCGGCGGCCCGGGCCGAGCTGGACGCGTTGGTGGATCGGCTGGTGGCGTACGGCGGCCGCTGAGGTCCACGGCGGGAGCAGAGGCTGCTTCGCGGGAGCCGAGACTGTGTAGCGGGAGAGGAGACGGCGCGGCGGGTGCGGAGACGGCGTGGCGTGAGAGGAGACGGAGCGGGGGGAGAGGAGAGGGCGAGACGGCGTGGCGGTGGGAGAGGCGGCACGGCGGTGGGGGAGGCGGGACGGCGGGTGGGAGTGCTGCGCCACCGCGAAGACGGCGGCGGTGATCGCGGCGGGCGCGCTGCGGTGCGGCGGGGTGGCTGTGCGTCTCGCGCCGACGGCCTGCTCGATTCAGGGATTGCGGCGGTGCGGTGACGCGGCTCGGCTCGGGGGACCATGAGTGGATCCGGACGACTTGCCTCCCTCGACGCGTTTCGCGGGGCGACGGTGGCGGCGATGCTGCTGGTGAACAACCCCGGCTCGTGGTCGCACGTCTACCCGCCGCTGCGGCATGCGCCATGGCACGGATGGACGTTCACCGACCTGATCTTCCCGTGCTTCCTGTGGATCGTGGGCCTCTCGATGGCGCTGTCGTTCGCCCGCCGCGCCGACCCCGCCGACGCGGCGGGCGTCGAAGGTGGCTTGGGCTCGGATGGTTCCGGCCCGGGCGGAGTGGCCCGGGGAGGCGGTTCAAGTCGCGACCTCGGTGTGGTGCGGCACATCTTCACCCGCTCGGCGATCCTCTTCGGCCTCGGCCTGTTCCTCGCTGCGTTTCCGTTCGGGCTTCTCGGCGATCCGTTTTCGCTGGCGACCCTGCGGATCCCGGGAGTCCTGCAGCGCATCGCGGTCTGTTTCTTGATCGCGAGTCCGTTCGTGCTCCATGGCACGTGGCGCGGTCAAGTGCTGGCGGCGCTGGGGTTGCTGGTGGTGTACGCCGCGCTGCTGCTCGCGGTGCCGGTACCGGGATACGGTGCCGGGGTGCTTGAGCCGGTGGGCAACCTTCCCGGCTGGATCGATGGCCGCCTGCTCGCCGGGCACACCTGGTCGGGCGCGCCGGCGCCGGGCTTCGATCCGGAGGGCATTCTCTCCACGCTCCCGGCGATCGCCTCGACCCTGCTGGGGGCGGCGGCGGCGCCGCTGCTGCGGTTGCCCGTCGCGCCGGCTCGCCGCGCCGGGGCCTTCGTTCTGCTGGGCGCCGGCCTCGTGGCGGCGGGATTTGTCGTGGGAAAAGCGATCCCCGTGAACAAGAACCTCTGGACGCCGTCGTTCACCCTGCTGATGGCGGGATGGTCCGCGCTCTTCTACGGCGTCTTCCACGGCCTGATCGAGGCCGCGGGATGGCGGCGCTGGTCGGTTCCCTTCACGCTCTACGGGCGCAACGCAATCGCGGTCTACGTGTTCGCCGGGCTGCTGGCCCGCCTGCTTTACCTGATTCACTGGACCGGCCCGGATGGTCAGAAGGTGACGCCAAAGCAGGTGCTGGCGGGCGGGGTCTCGTCGCTGCTGGGCGAGGGATCGCTGTCCTCGCTCGTCTTCGCGATCGGTTTCGTCGGCGTGAGTTTTGTCTTCGCGTGGGTGCTCTGGCGGCGTCGCTGGTTCATCAAGGCGTAGCGGGGTGACCGGTGGTCGCGCGGGCCCGATTCGCCGCGAAAGCTGGGCTCGCCTCCCGGCGTCGGCGGTGGCACGCTGGAGGCTCGGCTTCGGGGCGCGGACGCGTTCCCGGCGCCGCGTGATCCGCCATGACCGCTCCGTCGATTCCTGACTCCATTCTCCGCCTCCCCGCGCGCACCCCGGAACTCGGGGCGCTGCTGGCGCGCTGGTGCGCGATCAACTCCGGTTCCGGTCACGGCGCCGGCTTGGAGCGGATGAGGCTCGCGCTGGCGGAGGCCTTTGCCGCGGCTTTTCCGGCGGCGGAGAGTCGGGTCCTCGCGTCGGACGCTCCCGGCCGGAACCCCGAAGGCGTGAAATCCCTCAGCATCCGGCTGCGGCCGACCGCGCCGCGGCAGATCCTGCTCTGCGGGCATTACGACACGGTGTTCGAGGCGGATGACCCGTTCCAGTCCTGTCGCTGGACCGATGCGGACACGCTCAACGCACCGGGGGCGGCGGACATGAAGGGGGGCATCCTGACGATCCTCGCCGCGCTTGAGGCCTTCGAGGCCGCCCCGGGAGCGGAGGCGCTCGGCTGGGAAGTGCTCCTCACGCCCGACGAGGAAACCGGCTCGCACGGGACGCGGGCACTCTTCCTCGAGGCGCGCCAGCGTCATGATTTTGGCTTGGTCTTCGAGCCGGCGCGACCGAACGGTGACCTCGTCCATTCGCGGAAGGGCACGGGTGTCTTCGTGGCGGTGTGCCACGGCCGGGCGGCGCATGCGGCGAAGATCCCGAACGACGGCCGCAACGCGATCCTCGGCTTGGCGGAATTCCTCCTCGCGGCGAGCCGGATCCCGGCCGAGCTGCCCGGTGTGCTCGTGAACGTCGGCAACATTCGCGGTGGTTCCGCCGCGAGCAATGTCGTGCCGCACCTCGCGCAGGCCGAGATCGACGTGCGCGTGACGCGTCTCTCCGACCGCGAGCCGCTGCTGGCGCGGTTGCAGGCCCTGGTCGACGGAGTGAACGCGCGCGATGGGTTCCGGTTGGAGTTGAAGGGCGGCATGAACCGGCCGCCGAAGGAGTGCCTGCCCCCCGAGGAGCAGGTGTTCGCGGCATGGCAGGCGGCGGCGGCGGATCTTGGCCAGCCTGCGTTCACGTGGGTGCACACTGGCGGCGCGTCCGATGGCAATTTCCTCTCGGCCGGCGGACTGCCGAATCTCGACGGCGTGGGGCCGATCGGCGATCAGCTGCACAGCGACCGCGAATTCTGCCGGGTCCCCACCGTGGCGTCGCGCGCGCAATTGGCGGCACTCGTGCTGCACCGCATCGCGCTTGGACTCGTGCCGTTGCCGCCGCAGCCGCGGACGGTCGCAGGTCGCTGACCGATCGGTCCGGCGCCGCTCGCTCAGCCGGGCGGAAAGAAGGCACCCAGCACCGCGGCCCGGCGCGCGCCGGTCACGGCCGGGAGATTACCGGTCCGTCCCTCGACATGCCGGTGAGCCAGCCACGCGAAGGCCATCGCCTCAACCCAGGCTCCCGGGACGCCGAACGAGTCCGTGGTCTCGAGACGCGAGGCCGGCAGTGCGGCGCGGAGCGCGGCGACCAAGGCCGGGTTGCGCGCGCCGCCGCCGCAGAGGAGCACCTCGGGAGCGGACATCCCCGGCAGCCCGTGGATCGCGGCGGCGATCGTGGTGGCGGTCAGCGCCACCAGCGTAGCCTGGACATCGGCATCGGTCGTGGCGGCGTGGCGCGAGGGCAGTCGTGACTCCAACCACGCGGTCGAAAAGTACTCGGGCCCGGTGCTCTTCGGGGCCGGTTGGGCGAAGAACGGATCGGCGAGCAGGGCGGCGAGCAGGGGCGCGTCGACGCGGCCCCGCGACGCCAGGGCTCCGTCGCGGTCCATCGGTTCGCCCAGCACACGCTGGCTCCAGCGGTCCAGCAGCGTGTTGCCGGGGCCGGTGTCGAACCCGAGGACGGCGGCGTCCGACCGACCCGGCAGAGAAGTGAGATTGGCGATGCCGCCGATGTTCACGATGACCCGGTCCTGGCCGGGGAGCCGGAAGATGCCTTCGTGGAAGGCGGGCACCAGCGGCGCGCCCTGACCCCCGAGGGCCACGTCCTTCCGGCGCACATCGGCGACGACGGGAATGCCGGTCTCGACGGCGATGACGTGCGGGTCACCGATCTGCAACGTGAATGGTGTGGCGAGTCCCGGACGATGGCGGATGGTCTGGCCATGGCTGCCGATGGCGCGGATCGCATGGGCTGGGAGGCCGGCCTGCTGCAGCAGTTCGCGGATGGTCTGGGCGATGAAGCGACCGAGCGTGACATCGGCCACGCCGAGTCGGTCGATCTCGTTGTCGCCGGGAGTGGCGAGCGCGAGCAACGCCTGCCGAAGGTCCTGGGGCAACGGGCGGCTGTGGGTGGCGACCAGGGTGGGTTGCGGGGAGAACCGCACCACGGCCGCGTCGATCGCGTCCATGCTCGTCCCCGAAAGCGCGCCGATGAAAAGATCGCTCATGGGCGGGAAGAGCCCCGGGCCCGAGGAAATCGGCTCGCCTCCGGTGCCGGCTCGCGGCGCAATCGGTCCAGGGTCATGCTCAACACCGAAACACCCAGCCGCCAGCACGTCGACTTGGATCTGTACCCGACGGATGGGCTCGTGTCGGCCCTCCTCGAGGACCAATCGCGGGCCGCGACGGCGGTCGCCGCCGCGGCGCCCTCGCTCGGGCGGGTCGTCGACGCGGCGGCATCGCGTCTGGCGGCGGGCGGCCGGCTGATCTACGTCGGCGCGGGCACGTCGGGACGCCTCGGGGTGTTGGACAGCGTGGAATTGCTCCCGACGTTTTCGTGGCCGACGGACCGGGCGATCGCGGTGATGGCGGGTGGACTCTCGGCGGTGTTCACGGCGGTGGAGGGTGCGGAGGACGATGCGGCGCAGGGGGCGGCGGACCTGCGTGCGCACGCCCCCGGGCCGAACGACGTGGTGCTGCTCCTCGCGGCGTCGGGCCAGACCCCGTATGTTCTCGGCGCGCTGGACGCCGCGCGGGCGGGCGGAGCGTTGACGGTGGGGATCGCGAACAATCCCCGCTCGCCGCTGGCGGCGCGGGCGGAGATCGGGGTGACCCTCGACACCGGCAGCGAAGTGATTTCCGGCAGCACGCGCCTGAAGGCGGGCACCGCGCAGAAGATCGCCCTGAACGTCCTTTCCAGCGCGATCATGGTCCGCCTGCACAAGGTGTACGGCAACCTCATGGTCGACGTGATGCCCACGAATGCGAAGCTCCGCCGCCGGGCCCTCGCCCTGGTGCAGCGGGCGGCGGCGGTGGACGAGGCCGCGGCCGCGGTGGCGCTTGCGGGGTGCGGCGGACACGTGAAGACCGCGATCGTGATGCTGCGCGGCGGATTCGACGCGGATGAGGCGCGCCGCCGCTTGGCGGCGGTGGACGGCAGCGTGCGGGCGGCGATCGCCCCGGGCCGATGAGCGCGGCCTCCGTCGCCCTGAGCGAAGGACATGCCGTGGTCGTGGACCGCGCCGTCCATCGTGCCCGGCCGGTCCGTCTCGGGCCTTGGCTCGCGTGGCTGGCGTTCGTGTTTCTGGCGGCGGCTGGGTCCGGCACCGGCCGGTCGGAGAACCTCCCGCCCCTTGATGTGCCCCCGCCGGCCCCCCGGGAATTCCGGGCGGCGTGGATCGCGTCGGTCGCCAACATTGACTGGCCGAGTCGGCCCGGACTTTCGGTGCGGGAGTTGCGGGCGGAGATGCGGACCCTCCTCGATACGGCGGCGGAGGTGGGCCTCAACGCGATCATCCTGCAGGTCCGGCCGGCGGCGGACGCCCTTTATCCCTCGCCCTTTGAACCGTGGTCGGAGTACCTGACCGGCCAGCAGGGCAAGGCGCCCGGCTGGTTCTACGATCCCCTGCGGGACTGGGTGGCGGAGGCGCATGCGCGCGGCCTGGAGCTCCATGCGTGGATCAATCCCTACCGCGCCCGCCATCCTTCCGCCAAGGGTGCGCTCGCGGCGGATCACCTCGCGAACACCCGGCCCGACGTCGTCCGCTCGTACGGGGATTTCCTGTGGATGGACCCGGCGGAGCCGGCCGCGCAGCGGCGCACCCAGGATGTCGCGGCGGATCTCGTGGCCCGCTACGACCTCGATGGCCTGCACATTGACGATTATTTCTACCCGTACCCGATCGATGTGCCGGCGGGCGCAGCGGTGCCGGGCAAGCTCGACTTCCCCGACGAGTCGGCGTGGCAGCGGTATCGGAAAAGTGGAGGCACTCTGGCGCGCGCGGACTGGCGGCGCGGGCACGTTGACCGGCTGGTCCGGGACCTCTACGCGACGGTGCGGCGGGTGAAACCGTGGGTCCGCTTCGGGGTCAGCCCGTTCGGGATCGGACGCCCGGACCTCCGGCCCCCGGGCGTGGAGGGTTTCAGCCAGTACGACCAGCTCTACGCGAACGTGGAGCTGTGGCTGGAGCAGGGCTGGATGGACTACTGTGCGCCCCAGCTGTACTGGCCGAGCGAGCGGAAGGCGCAGCCCTTCGGAGTCCTCCTCGACTACTGGATCAGCCGCAACCCGAAGGGCCGCCACATGTGGCCCGGGTTGTTCACCTCCTCGGTGGCGGACACCCCGAAAGGCTGGGTGCCGGAGGAAATCCTGAATCAGGTGACGCAGGCCCGGCAGCGACCGGCGGCGACGGGACACATCCATTTCAGCATGATCGCGCTGCAGCAGGATCGTCGGAGCGTGGCGACGCGGTTGCGGGCGGAAACCTACGCGGAGCCGGCGCTGGTGCCCGCGACCCCATGGCTGGGCACGCAGGTGCCGGAGGCGCCGCGGATCGTCGGCCGCAACCTGGTGGGGCCGGCGGCGGAGCGCTCGCTGCTCCTGGCACCGGGGCTCGGCGCGGAGGTGGCGCGCTACGCCGTCTGGCGGCGGGAGGCTGGGCAGTGGCGGTTCACCGTGCAGCCGGCGCGGGACCGGGTCGTTTCTCTGGCGCCCTGGGGCGCCTTTGCGCGTGTCGAGGCCGTGGTGGTGAGCGCGGTGGACCGTCTGGGCAACGAAAGCCCGCGCGTTACCGTGGTCCTCCCCTGAACCGAACCCGCCCGCCCCGATCCCTTGCGGCATGAAAACCACTCCCTCACCTGCCGCCGCGTCCGTTCCCGGTACCGTCGGCCCGACCGGAGGAGCCTCCCCCTGGGCGTGGATTCCCACGCTCTATTTCGGGCAAGGCATCCCGTACGTCGTCGTCATGACCCTCTCGGTCGTGATGTACAAGAACCTGAAGCTCTCGAACACCGAGATCGCGCTCTACACCAGCTGGCTGTACCTGCCGTGGGTGATCAAGCCGCTGTGGGCGCCGCTGGTGGACCTGCTCGGCACGAAGCGGCGGTGGATTGTGGGAATGCAGTTTCTGGTGGGAGCGGCGTTCGCGCTGGTGGCCCTGACCCTGCCCGCGGCTGACTTCTTCCGCTGGTCGCTGGCGGTGTTCTGGCTGCTGGCGTTCAGCTCCGCGACGCATGACATCGCGGCGGATGGCTTCTATCTGCTCGCGATGCCGCGGCACCAGCAGGCCGCGTTCGTCGGTGTGCGCAGCACCTTCTACCGCCTCGCGATGATTGCGGGGCAGGGTGGGCTGGTCTTCCTCGCCGGCCGCCTGCAGACGGCGCTCGGTGACGTCGCCCGGGCGTGGGCGTGGGTCTTCATCGGTCTCGCCGGCGGCTTCGTGGTGTTGGCGGCGCTCCATGCCTTCGTGCTGCCGCGTCCGGCGGCGGACCGGCGCGCGCCGGTGGCGGCGCGGAATCTCGTGCGGGAATTCGTTGCGGTCTTCGCGGCCTTCTTCCGCAAGCCGGAGCTGGGCGTGATCCTGGCGTTTCTGCTGCTCTATCGCTTCGGGGAGGCGCAGCTGCTGAAGCTCGTGACTCCCTTCCTGCTCGATGCCCGGGATCGCGGTGGACTCGGGTTGTCGACGGAGGCGGTGGGGATCGTTTACGGCACGATTGGCGTGATCGCGCTGACGCTCGGCGGCCTGCTCGGCGGCTGGATGATCTCGCGGCACGGCCTGCGCCGCATGCTCTGGCCGATGCTGCTCGCGACCCACGTGCCGAATCTGGTCTTCGTCGCGCTCGCCACCGTGCAGCCGGGCCATCTGGCGGTGGTGGCGGCGGCGCTGGCGACCGAGCAGTTCGGCTACGGCTTCGGGTTCACGGCGTACATGGTGTACATGATGCGCGTCGCGGAAGGGGAGCACCAGACGGCGCACTACTCGCTGTGCACCGGCTTCATGGCCCTCGGCATGATGCTGCCCGGGATGGCGGCCGGGTGGATCGAGGACCAGATCGGCTACCGCGCCTTCTTTATCTGGGTTTGCCTCGCGACCCTGCCCTCGTTCCTCGTCGCGGCGCGCCTGCGGATTGACCCGGGTTACGGACGCAAGGCCGCGCCCGGGGCGTGATTTCGGCGCCGACCGAAACGTGACGCTCAGCGCCGACCGAGCAACTGGCGGGCGCCGTTGATCACGCGGTCCCATTGCAGGGCGGGACCCGGATCGACCTTGTTCGTCTGGATGTGGAAGTGCCCCAGCACCCCCTGATACGCGCGGAGTTCGGCGTCGGGCAGCTTGCGCGTGACGAGTGCGCCTGCGGCGTCCCGCGGGTAGTCGCAGGTGATCTTGGGAAACACGGTACAGAGCGCGGCGGTGAGCTTGATCAGTGCCTCGTACTGCTCCGGCGTCAGATCGTACTGGGTGAGCGTGTCGCCTTGGATTTCGCCGGTGACGGGATCGGCGCGGTCCGGCCGACCCACGAAGCCCGGCGTGCGCACGGCGCCGTCGCCGAGTTCCGGCGGGACGGTGAGCACCGTGCCCTTGGCGTCGCGACCGTACCAGCGCGCGAACGGGTGCTTCTCGGTGGCCCGATAGGCGCCCATGTTGGCGATCTCGATGCCGATGGACCGGTCGTTCGAAGTCGTCGCGTGCCAAGCCCGCTCCTTCAGGTCGAGGGTCTGGTAGATCGTGCCATCGACATCCAACATGAAGTGCACGCTCAGCCCGCGCTGGTCGTGGAGCACGTCGAAGCAGGCCTTGCTGATGCCGCACACGTCGTAGTGCAGCACGAATTGGTCGACCACGCGCTGGAGCGTCGGCAGATCCCAGCCGCCGCCGCGCACGCGCTCGATCTCCGTCGGTGTGAGGCCGCCCTGCCGCAGGCCGTAGCGATTCGGGGTGCGGACGTGCGGCGCGGCGGCGCGGGTGGCCTCCCAGCTGCTCTCCGCCAGCGGCACGAAGCGGCGCTCGACCCGGTAGGCATCGTAGCCACCCGGGTCCATCCACGTCACGACCGGCGTCCCGATGTGGAACAACTGACCGGCCACGACGATCTCGTCGCCCTTGCGCGGGGCGAGGGTGCGCGGCTGGCCGTGCTGGCAGCCGGCGAGGACCAGCGCGAAGGCGAGCAGGACGAAGACCCGGAGGGCGGTGCGGCCGTTGCGGGTTTCCCCGGGAGCGGCGGCGCACGAGGAGAGAGGGGAGAGCGGGGAGAGCGCGGAACGCATCATGGCAGGGTGAACGGTCTGATTCTCCGTCGGCTCAGGGACCCTGCAAGGCGCGAATCCGGGCGACGGACGCCGCGATGCGCGCCTCGGAAAGTCGGCCCGAGTGCACCGCGCGCTCCAGGATGGAAATGGCCTTCGGGGCGATGTCCGGGTCGTAGCGCTGGTTGTTGCCGAAGCAGAGCAGGTCGAGGCCGGCCTCGATCGCGGCCGGCACGGACTCCTCGAGGCCGTAGCGCGTGGAAATGGCGCCCATTTCCATGTCGTCGCTGCAGGCCACGCCGCCGAACCCGAGTGACTGCCGCAGCAGGCCGGAGATCACGGCGCGGGAAAGCGTCGCGGGATGCTGGGGATCAAGCCCGGCGTGGAAGACATGGGCCGACATGACTGCGTCGGCCAGCCCGGCGCGGACCAGTTCGCGGAAAGGTTCGAGTTCGCGTTCGCTCCACGTGGACGTGACATCGACCAGGCCGTGGTGCGTGTCGCTCTCGGCGCTGCCGTGCCCGGGGAAGTGCTTCAGGCAGGTGCGGATGCCATGGGCACGGTACGCCTGGATGAAGGCCGTGGCGTGACGGATCACGGTGGCGGGATCAGCGGAGAAGGAGCGTCCCTTGCCCTTGATGATCGGATTGGCGGCGTTGGCGTCGAGGTCGACGACGGGCGCGAGGTTGAGGTTGATCCCGGCGGCGGCGAGGGTGCGCGCGGTCGCCTCGGCTTCGCGGTAGGTGTGCGCCGGATCGTCGCGTCGTCCGAGTTCCTCGTGCGACACGCTGGGCGGGAAACCGTACTCGGACTTGAGCCGGTTGACGCGCCCTCCCTCCTGATCGATGGCGACGAGCAACGGTCGGCCGGCCGCTGCGCGCAGGCCGGCGACCAAGGTGCGCAATTGGTCGGGTGACTCGACGTTGCGCCGTCGCGTCGACGGATCGACCATCTCCTGGTCGAACAGGATGATCCCGCCGATGCGAAGCTCCCGCAGGTCGCGCAGGATCGGGCCGCAGTCCTCCAGGCGGGTGCCGCGGAAGCCTACGAGGAGGAGTTGGCCGAGTTGATCGCGAAGGGCGGACATGGAAGAGGGAGCGGAGGCGGGAGAGGGCAGGGCGGGCGTCGTCGCGGGCGGGCGAAGCGCGTCGAAGGGTCGGCAAGGCCGCCGGTGGCGACCGCGATGCGGAGCGGTGGGCGAAGGCAGATGACGGCGGCGTTGTGGAGAGGGGCGACGGGAGAACGTTGGGGCGGACAACGGCCTGCTCGGACCATTCAGCGGCGGACGATGCCGATGCCCGGGAGGTCCGTCAACGTCACCTTGCCATCCACGATGCGTGCGCCCTCGAACGGATCGTTGCGGATGAGCAGGGCGCCATCGAGGTCGGCCCAGTCGACGAGCGGGGAGAGCTGGGCGGCGGCGGAGATGGCGCAGGACGTCTCGGTCATGCAGCCCAGCATCACCTTCAGATTCAGCGCGCGGGCGACGGTGATCATGGCGCGCGCCTCGCGCAGGCCGGTGCATTTCATGAGCTTCACATTGATCCCGTCGAAGACCCCGGCGAGGCGAGGCACGTCGCTCAGCCGTTGGCAGCTTTCGTCGGCGAAGAGCGGGAGCGGACTCCGTTCGCGCAGCCACGCGGTGTCCTCCAGTCGATCGCGGGCGAGCGGCTGCTCGACGAGGCGCACGTCCTGCGACGCGAGCCACTCGATCTGCCGCAGTGCGTCCTCGCGATCGGTCCAGCCCTGGTTGGCGTCGACGATCAACGGCGTGGACGAGACGCTGCGGATGGCGGTGATGAGCTCGCGGTCGGAGTCGCGGCCCAGCTTGACCTTGAGCAGCCGGTAGTCGCCGGCGGCGCGAGCCTTCTCGCGGACCACCTCCGGCGTATCGATTCCCAGCGTGAAGGAAGTGACTGGCGTGCGGCGCGGGTCGAGTCCCCAGAGTCGGTGCCAGGGCGCGCCGAGCCGGCGACCGACCCAGTCATGGAGGGCGATGTCGATGGCGGCCTTGGCCGCGGTGTTGCCAGGGGCGAGTGCGTCGCTGTCGCGCAGCACGTCCTCGAGCAGGAAAGGGTCGCGATGGCTGGCCAGCAGCGGAGCGGCGGCGGCGAAGAACGCCGAGGCGGAGGCTTGGCTCTCGCCGAGGTAGGGAGGCATGGCGGCCTCGCCGTGGCCGACGAGCCCCTCGTGCTCGACCTCGACCAGCATCGCGGGGGTGGCGGTGCGGGACTGGGTGGCGGTGGTGAACGGCTGGCGCAGTTCGAGCGTGTAAGGGGACCAGCGGAGCAGCATGCAGCCGAACATGACGAAGCCGGGGGCGGATGGCCACCCTCGGCTGGCCCAATCCGCAAATTCGCGGGCTCCTTCGCCGCGGGGCAAACAGGGTGAGCGCGCCGTTCCCGCCGACCGACGGCGCGATCCGGTCCCACCACCAAACCTTACGGGGCGAGCTTCGCCGCTTCGGCGGCAACGGAGAAATCCACCCACCGTGCCATCTCGCCGAGCTTCGCCTGGGGCTGGCTCGACAGAAACGCCCCGGCGTTGCGCAGCCAGGTCTCGGGCGTCGTCACGCCGAGCTGCGGGCTTTCCGCGGTCAGCAGCGGCCCGATCGCCGCCAGCGAGCGCGTTTGGTAGTCGAGCGCGAGCCGCGGCTCGTGCTTTTCGACGACGAACCTGGCCGTGCCGGGCCCGTCGGCCAGCGCCGCCCGCCAACCGCGGTTGCTTGCCGCGATGAATCGCACCAGCGCCGCCCGGTGTTTCCGCAGCGTCGTCTCCGACACGAAATACACCTGCGAATAAGCCGCGTAGCCGTTGGCGCCGAAGGGCAGTGCTACGATGTCGTGCCCCTCGACTTGCAACTTGATCAGCTCGTCCACGAGGTAGCCTTGCTTCGCGTCATATTTGCCGGCGAGGAGCGGCGCGTTGTCGTAGTCGGCCTCGGTCACGGTGAGCTGCGTGCGGTTGAGCCCGGCCCGTTGCAAGACGGCGTCGAGCGCCTCTTGTCCGTCGCCGTGCACCGCGACTTTCTTGCCGGCCAAGTCCCTGGGCGCGCGGATCCCCTTGGCGCGAAAACTCATCAGCCCCAGCGGCGTTTCCTGAAACATCGCGCCGAGCGCCACAATCGGCAGACCCGCCGCACGGCCCGCCAGAAACAGTCCGCTCTCAATCGAGCCGACCATGCCCTCCGTCGCCGCCACGGTGGCGGCGATGTTGGCGTAGTCCGACGGACCCTGGCCGAGCCGCCGGATCTCCACCTCGAGCCCGGCCGCGCGGTAAAACCCCTCGCGTTCCGCCACGAGCAGGCCGGCGAACTGCACGTTTTTGACGCCGAGATCCATTTGGAAGACGAGCTTCGTCGGTGGCTCCGCTGCGGCGGCCCCGCCGGCCCAGACGAGGCTCACCCAACTCATCAGTATCCTGCGCCAGACGCGTTGAATTTCCATGAGCGCAAACAGCAGACACCGTGCCGCCCGGCCGCAAGTCTTCCGGGGGAGTCCCCGGGCGGGGTCACCCGTGGCGGTCAGCGGATCTCCGCCGTTCTACACGTATCCCGTGCATTACCGTCGCTCCCGCCTTGCGCCGGTCGGCGTTTGCGGGTCAGGGCTCCTCCTAAGAAACGGGATTCCCAGAGGGATCGGATCCGGGAGGGGTTTGAGGGCAGGGCGCCGGGTGGAGACGGAGTCGGACCCCTGTAGTCCCCCCACCCTCAAGTCCGCCTGACTGGACCTAGGTCAGAGCCGCTTGGTGACCTGCACGGACCACGAGCGTCCGCGGGCCATCTGGTTGTAGACGCCCGGATCGTAGCCGCGGGAATCGGCGGACAGCGGCGGCACGGCCTCGAAGAGGTTGATCACGCCGACGCGCACCGTGGTGTCATTCAGCCACGAACCCTTTGATCGGAAGCGGTACGAGACGTACGTATTGTAGCTGATCGAGTCAGCGACCACGTAGCGGTACTGCGTGTTGCCGGCGGTGAAGAACGGCGCGATGTAGTTCGGCGAACCGAGGGATTCCCACGTCGTCTGGGTCGTGGTGGCTCCGGTTTCGCTGTAGTTGCCCGTATAGTACGCAGACAGGCCGGCGCTCCACGCGTTGCGGCGCCATGTGACGGCCGCCGAGCCGCGCCACTTCGGGGTCGCGCCACCGGTGGCATTGCTCCAACGCAGGTCCGTGCGGGGCGCGCCCGGGGCGTTGTAGGCGTGGAAGTCGTTCAGGTAGGTCCACGTCGTGGACACCGTGAAGTTGCCGATGGACAGCTTCGGGAGCCGGTAGGTGGCGTCGAAGTCGAAACCGTTCACGAACTGCTGCGACCGGTTGAAGTACGTGGTGCGGATGACGTCGATGGCGCCGACCACCGCGCGCTGGTTGCCGGCCGGGCGGGTGGCGTTGTAGGCGGCGAAGAAGTCGCGGTCGGCCTGCGTGACCGGCAGGCGGACGATGGCGGGGTCGCCCTTGTAGTTGGCGGTGCCGGAGCCGAGGTCGATCTGGCTGATCGACTGACCGGCGGCGAGGGCGGCCTGGGTGGCGGCGATCAGCGCGGCGGTGTCGTCGGCGATCGAGCCCGCAGAGGCGATCACGTTGCGCTGGCGGATTTCCCAGTAGTCAGCGGCCAGTGAAAGCCCCTGCACGCGCGGCACGTCGATGACGATGCCGGCGGACTTGCCGCGGGACTGCTCAGGATCGAGGTCGAGGTTGCCGGAGGCGATGCTGCGACGGTTGGACGGACCATCGGTCGGCAGACCCGTGACCGTGCTGCGGTACGAATCCGTGCTGCCCGTGACCGTGCGGATGAGCGTGCCGGTGAAGAGCTGGGCGAGATTCGGAGCGCGGAAGCCTTCGTTGTAGGAGGCGCGGACGAGCACGTTGGCGAACGGACGCCAGGTGGCGCCGACCTTCGGCTTGGTGGTGGTGCCGAAGTCGGTGTAGCTCTCGAAGCGCGCCGAGGCGTTGAGCTCGAGCGAGTGGATCAGCGGCATGCGGAACTGATTTCCGACCAGCGGGATCACCGTCTCGGCGTAGGCGGCGGTGACGTGGCGGTTGCCGTAGGTATTGGAGTTCGGCGAGAAGCCGAGGAAGTCGTTGCTGTTCGTGTCGAGCCCGACCCCCGGGGGGTTGAGGCCGGCGTACGGCGGACGGAAATCGGCGTAGGTCTCGTGACGGAACTCACCGCCGACGGCGGCGCCGATCGCGTTGCCGCCCCAGAGGGAGAGCAGGTCGCCGGAGGCGCGGGCGTCGAGGCTCGCGAGGCTGGTGATGCCATTGCGGACGAATTCCGAGCGGAACGTGGACTGCACGCTCTCCGGATTGGTGTACGGACCGGTGACGACGAGCGTGTTGTTCTGGACGGCGAAGGAGCGCGTGAACGGGTTGAAGGCTCTGGCCGGGTCGGTCTGGTTGATCGCGGCGATCAGCAGGCTCTTCCGGCTCGGACCCTTTTCGGTGTCGGTGACGCGGGCGTCGGCAAGAAGGCCGGCGGCCTCCCAGTTCCACGTCTCGCCGAAGCGGCCGCGGAAGCCGAAGACCCCGCGGTAGACGGAGTTCTCGATGATGGCGTTGCGGTTGGCGAGGTCGGTCAGGCGCTTGTTGCTGATGCGGACGGCGGCGGGCGTGCCGGTGAGGCGCGGGGTGCCGTCGGCGTTCGGGGCGCCCGTCGGGCTGAAGAACCGCGTACCGAACGGATTGAACGGGTTGGTCGCGGGCACGATGATGTTGCCATCGGTGGACGCGGTGATGCCGTCGGACTCGCGCAGGGTGTCGGAGCGCGCCTCGTAGGCGACGAACTCGGCGAACCCGGTGACGCGTGACGTCAGGTCGTACTCGCCGCCGACGAAGAGATTGCCGCGGGTGGACTGCGGCTGGATCACGCGGTACGGATTGTTGTTCCAGTAATACGTATTGGTGATTCCGCTACGGGCGGGCGTGGTGGTCTGGAAGCCGACGCCGGTGGCGGTGGGAACGAGGAAGAACGTTCCGGAGGTGGCGACGAGCGTGGACGGGATGCCGGTCGGGCGGCTGGCGGTGAAGACGCCGGTGGCGGAAACAGTGCCGGTGGAGAAGTTGCCGAACTCGCTGGTGGCCGAGCGCGCGTTGAACGTCGTGCTCGTGGAGACGTTCCACGGAGCCGGGGCCATGCTGGAGTGATCGGCCTCGGCGGAGAACGGACGGTCGGCGGCCGAGATCACGTCGCGGTCGTAGACGTCGAGGACGACGAGGCCGCGGCCGCGGGTGCCGAGCTTGAAGCCGTGCGTCAGCGTGGCGCGGGTCTCGCGGCCGTCGCCGTAGCTGGTCTCGCCGAAGCGGAGCGAGAGCTCGGTGCCGTTGAAGCTGCGGCGCATGATCGTGTTGACGACGCCGGCGACGGCGTCGGTGCCGTAGATCGAGGAAGCACCGTCGCGCAGCACGTCGACGCGCTCCAGCCCGCGGTTGGGCAGGATGTTGACGTTGGTGGAGAGGTTCGGAACGCCGGCCTCACCCTGACTGATCGGATGCGGCGGGAGCCGGCGGCCATTCAGGAGCACGAGCGTGTTGGCGGACGGGATGCCGCGGAGCGAAACGGACGAGTTGTCACCGCGCGCGGTGGCGCCGAGGGTCGCGGTTTCGTTGCCGGGCAGGCCCGTGACCTGAGGCAGCGCGGCCAGCAGGTCGGCGGCTTGGGGAGCGTCGCGCAATTCGATCTCGTCGCGGCCCAGCAGGGTGACGGGCAGCGTCTTCTCGAAGTCGAGGCGGCGCAGGTTGGAGCCGGTGACGGTGAGCGCCTGCAACTGCACGGGCTCGTCCTCCGCGGCGCCCGAGGCCGCCGCCGGGGCGGTCGGGGCGAGTTGCGCGGAGGCGACGGAGGAGACGCAGAGCGCGAGGCCAAGTCCGCCGCGGCGGACTCGGGCGAGAAACGTGTCTCGGGTGGGATGGGTCATGGTGGTCGTTGGGTCCAGAGTCAGCGGTCGGGCGCGGTGGGTCGGTCGGAAGGACTCGGGCCGTGCCGCGTGGGCCCGCGACTCCGACAAGAGCCTGAGTGGGGGCACCTTGAGGGAACGTGAGCCGACCGCGGGCGGAGTCTTTCCAGTCGGGGAAGGGGGAAAACAGCCCGATTTCAGGCCGTGTGCAAGCCTCGGCCCCAATCGAGGTCCGTTGGCGTTTAGCCCAAGTTCCGCAGTTCGAAAATCCGGATCGTTCATTTACAGGCACTTACGTGATTTAGGGGGTGATTTTCGGCACTACATGGCTGATTTCGCGAGAGCCTCTGGGGAGGCGGAGACCGAGGTG
>VHCJ01000008.1 GCA_016871755.1 Verrucomicrobiota bacterium
CGCTGGCGGCGCAGGTGGAGTCGGCGAAGCCCGTGGCGACGAAGCGGGCCGAGGTGAACGCACCGGGGACTCCGGCGAGTGCGTCCGAGAGTGCAGCGGACTCGGCCTCGGCGGCGGCGCGATCCCCCACGGCCCTGCCGATCGGTTCCTCCGACTACACCTTCGCGAACGGGGCGGAGCCGATCCGCGTGTTCGCCTACAAGCCCGCGACCTACCGTGACGGGCCCTTGATCGTGGTGTTTCACGGGGTGGCGCGGAACGCGGAGGATTACCGCAACTTCGCGATCAACCTCGCGGAGTGGTCGCGGTCGCTGGTGGTGACGCCGCTCTTTGACCGCGAGCGTTTTCCGATGGAGCGCTACCAGCGCGGCGGGATCACGCAGGCGGGGAAGCCCCAGCCCCGGGAAGCGTGGACCTATGCGGTTGTGCCCCGGCTCGTCGCGGATGTTCGGGCGAAGGAAGGCCGACCGCAGCTGCCGTACTACTACCTGGGCCACTCCGCCGGCGGGCAGTTCCTCGTCCGGCTCGCGGCGTTTCTCCCCGAAGGACCGGAGCGCATCATCGCGGCGAACCCTGGTTCGCACCTCTTTCCGACGCGGGAGGCGGAGTTCGGCTATGGCTTCGGCGGTCTGCCCCCGCAGTGGAGTGACGACGACAGCCTGCGGCGCTACCTCGCCGCGCCCCTGACCCTTTACCTCGGCACGGCGGATACGGATCCGAACGCGAAGAGCCTCGATCGCAGCGCCGCGGCCCTGCGGCAGGGAAAGAGCCGCCATGAGCGCGGCCACGCCTGCTTCGCGTTCGCGCGGGCGCTCGCGACCGAGCGCGGGTGGACCTTTGGCTGGCGCCTCGTGGAGGCCGCCGGCATCGGCCACGATGCGGCGTTGATGTTCGCCGCCCCCGAGGCGATGGAGGCCGTCTTCGCGCCGCGCTAGGTGGGCGCGAAGCACGGATCGTGGAGATCCGGTTTGCCGGATTCCGGGACCCGCGTGGTAGTCACGCGGCGAGCACACTGCGTCGTGGTGGTTACGCGCCTTTGACCGGGTTGCGGCACCGGTGTGGTTTCGGTGACGGAGCGTGGGACGGATCGGCCCGGCGGCTTGGACTTCGGGCCGAAAGGGTCTCCGCAATTTCGGCGTTGAACGATGTCAATGACGACAGCGTCGCCCGTGGAAACGGGGCGCGTATGCACAGCAATCAATCCGAGAAGAAGGTGAGGCTTCCATCCCGGCCCAGCCTTGTTTCCCCGATCCACCCCTACCCCTGTCCCCCAATCCCGACGAATCACCATGAACCACAGAACCACGATACGCGCCCTTCGCGGCAGCTTGTTCGCCATGGCCCTTGCTCTCTGGGTCACCTCTATCTTCGCACAAACTCCTCCGACCAGCCCGGGTGGACGAGCGCAAGGACTCGTCTCCGGCCGCGTGTTGAATCAAGCAACGGGGCAGTATCTCATCGGCGCCTTTATTGCGGTGGAGGGTACGAGTACGACGGCGCGCTCGACGGCGGGCGGCGAATTCACGCTGACTGCGCCCGTCGGACCGCAGACGTTGCGGGTGGAGTACGCGGGTCTGGACACACAACAGGTTTCAGTGATGGTACCTGAAACCGGGCGGGCTACGGTCGAGGTCCAACTCACAAGTCAGATCTACAAGCTTGAGGCCTTCACCGTTGAGGGAATTCGCGAGGGCGCCGCGCTTGCCGTCCAGCGCCAGCGCGAAGCGGAGAATGCGAAGACGGTCGTCGCGGCGGATGCGCATGGCGCTCCCGCCACGAATCCCGGGGAACTGCTCAGCCGCATTCCGGGCATCGCGGTCGACAATGTCTCGGACATCGGAGCCATTTTCGTGCGCGGGCTGGGGGCGGACTTCATTTCGGTGATGGTGGATGGAAACGACGTCGCGACCGCGAACGTCGGAGCGGGATCCAGCCGCAATCCATCGATGCGGGCTCTCTCGACGGCCAATGTCGAGTCGGTGGAGTTGGTCCGCGCACCGACCCCGGACATGCCGGCCAACGCCATCGGCGGTCAGGTCAACATGGTCAGTCGCCGTGGTTTCGACCGCCGTGAACGCCTGACGGAGTTCACATTCGGCAGCCGCTCCATTTTCCGCCCCGGGATGGAAGGCCCCCGCTACCGGGACCAATTCGCGCTCGATCAGGTCGTGTTCCGCTATGGCGACGCCTTCAGCGTGGCCGGGGGAGAGCGGAATCTTGGGGTGGACTTCACCGTCAGCCACAACGAGTCCTTCTTTTCCTCGAACGGTCTCGCCAACAGCGCGGCCTCGTACCTCTTTCCCACCGCAGCGAATGGGCTGCCGTCGACCCTGCAGCACAGCTTTGCCGTGCAGGAGTTTGCGGATCGACCGGTTCGTCTCCGGACCGTGGGCCTGAATCTCGACTACCGGCTGAGTGATCGCACGTCGGTCTACTGGCGCAACACCCTGAATGAGAATGGTCACACCGGAGTGGCGGGCAACGTGACATGGACCATGTCCACCGCCGCTTCGCCAGCGAGCTTTGCGCCTGGAAGCACGTACGATCAGCAGACGGCCCTCCCGCTCGCATCGTCGCGGAGCAGGTTGCTGTCCTCCCGCAGCGAGCGTCTCGACTCAAGCTATGCCACCTCCGCTGGCATCAGCCACCGCCTCTTCAACGACGAGTCCGGCCTGCTTGAGGCGGATGTGAACTTCTCAAATATTGAGTCCGACGGCCGCATTGGCTCGAACGTCTCCGCAGAGGCCACCGGAGTGGGTTGGTCGCTGGACCGGCGCGGCGCGCCGGGCTGGTTTCCCCGCATCGCGCAGACAGCAGGGCCCTCGATCAACGATCCGGCGAGTTATCGCCTCACCACCCGATTCGACACGGACAACGTGGTGGAGTCGGAGCGGAGCGGCGCGCGAGTCAACTTCCGCAAGGACCTGAACCTAGCGGTTCCGGCCTACATCAAGGCTGGCCTGCGTTACGACGTGAACGAGGTCGAGGTGGACAACAACCGAGTGAACTACACCTACGTCGCCAACGGTGCTTCGGGCATCGCTTCGTTCATGGATCCGGAACGCCTCAAGTATCGGTTGACCAACGGTAACTACGGCCCATTCCCGTTCCCCGTCCAGCCGACGACCGGCGGCAGCGGAGATCTCGCCACTCGTCCGGAGCTCTGGCGGCAGACGGCCGCGGATGCATACAACACTGTTCTGCAGTCGAAGAGTTCCGACTCCGTCTTCAACGAGACGATCGCGGCCGCTTACCTCCAATCGGGAGTGACCTTGGGTAAGCTGCGCGTGATGGGAGGAGTACGGGTGGAGCGGACTGACTCAGAGGGGCGCGCCTTTCAGACCAGTGCCTCGGCCGCCGCTGGAACGTCCTCGATTCCGACCCTGACACCCGAGGAGAACCGGGCGCGTGCGAACAAGCGGTTCGCGGTGCCCATGCGCACGGTGGGGACGGATTACGTCGACGTGTTTCCTGGGATCCACCTGGTCTACGAGCCGAACCGGCGCCTGCAGGTGCGCGCGAGCTACAACCGCTCGATCTCGCGTCCGCCGATCGGCTCGGTGCTGCCCAACAACACGGTCAGTGAGGACACCCAGGTGGTTACGGCCGGCAACCCGGACTTGCAGCCGTTTGCCGCCGACAACTTCGAGGTCGCAGTGCAGCGCTATTTCGAGCCCATCGGCCTCCTTGAGTTCAGCGTCTTTCACAAGGACATCACCGATTACTTCCGCACCATCGAGTCCACGATTGGCTCCGGACCCGACAACGGCTTCGACGGAAACTATGTGGGGTACATCCTCCGCCAGCCCGTCAACACGGGTGACGCGCGGATTCGCGGTTTTGAAATCGCGTACCAGCAGCAGTTCTCCTGGCTCCCGGGCGTCTGGCGCGGACTCGGGGCGTTCGCGAACTTCACCTACACCCAGGCGGAGGGTAACTTCGGCACGACGCTCTTCCAGAAGCAGCTGGCCAACCAGCGTCCGCGGACGGTGAACGCCGGCGTGTCCTATGTCGCCTACGGCTGGCAGCTGCGGCTTCTCGGCAACTGGGACGACCGCTTCTATCGGTCGGGGGCCGGAGCATCGTCCACCTATGCCGACCCCCGGTTCATCCTCGATTTCAAGGGCCAGTACCGGATCAGCCAGCGTTACGAGCTGTTCTTCGAAGCCATGAACCTGACCAATGAGTTCGTCCGCACCTTCGTGCTGGAGAACGACATCAAGGCGAACTCGCTGCGGAAGGGCATCTTCGTGACCGCGGGCGTGAAGGTGTCGTTCTGAGCGGAGTGCGCCGCACGCATAAAGGTACTCGTGGCTGTCCAGACCAACAATGACGCGATTGGCGGGCGGTGCGCTGAACGCCCGGCCGGCAAGACGCGAGACGGTCTGCGCGGACGAAACATCGTCGCAGGTCGGGATGCGATGCGGGAGCGGCTGTGGGTTGGGTTCGGTCGACGGGAAGCATCCGGGCGAATGAACCGTGGTCCGACATGAGTCTCAAGGGCCGTAGCGCAATCATCGGTTTCGGTGAGACCACCTTCGCCAAGGGAAGGCAATCGGGCGGCCGCTCGCACCTGAAGGAGCAGTGCACGGCCGCCCGGTTGGCGATTCAGGACGCTGGCATTGCGAAGGACGAGATCGACGGGCTCGTCGCCATCGGACCGCTCGACCACGGCTCGAGCTGGTCGATGGATCTCGCCGAGTACCTCCAGCTGCGGCCCACGTTCCTCGACACCCCTTACTTCGGAGGCGCGGCGGGCAACGCGGGGATCCTGCACGCGGCGGCGGCAATTCAAGCGGGGCTTTGCCGCACGGTGTTGCTCGTCGGAGGATCGGTCTCCCAGCCCGGCCCGCCCGCACCGTATGGCGTCGAGGATTCGGTGTCGTTCGAGCGTGACTTCGATACGCCCTTCGGCCCGATGGGCGACAATTCCGCCTATGCGCTGATCAAGCGGCGTTACCAGCATGAGTTCGGCGCGGGTGAGGAGGGCTTCGCCCAGGTGGTGGTGAATGCGCGGCGGCACGCGGGCCGTTTCGACAATGCGTTGCTGCGAGCCCCCGTGACGGTCGACGACGTGCTTCACTCCCGCTTGATCTGCGATCCGCTCCGGATGTTCGAGATCGTGATGCCCTGCACGGGGGCGGTGGCCCTGGTCTTGACATCCGCGGAGCGCGCGCGGGACGCGCGCCAGAAGCCCGTGTACCTGCTGGGGGGCGGTCAGGCCATCGACCGCGGGATGTGGACTCCGGCTTACGGGCGGGACCCATCGCTGACCACGTCTCCGATCCGGCGCTCCGCCAGCGCGGCCTTTGCCATGGCGGGGGTCACCATCGCCGACATCGACTGCCTGCAGCTCTACGATTGCTACACGATCACGGTCATCATCGCCCTGGAGGACGTGGGCTGCTGTGCGAAAGGCGAGGGTGCTGCACTGGTGGCCGGAACGGACCTGACCGTGGGAGGCGACTTGCCGGTCAATACTGATGGGGGGCAGCTCGGTCGCGGCCAGCCTTATGGTGCGTGTCACTTCATGCCGGTCATCGAGACGGCGCGGCAGTTGATGGGCCGGGCGGGCCCGCTGCAGGTCGCGGGTGCCCGCTTCGGACTGGCCCACGGCAACGGCGGGGCGATGGCCAACCAGTGCACGTTGATCCTCGGCAACGAAATCCCGTGAAGCACTTCGCTTCACCAAACCGTCGATGAACCCGCGATGAGTGCGGACACACCTTGCGCCAAGCCCCTTCCGCAGATCCTTCCGGAGACGGCCGGATTCTGGGAGGCCGCGCGCCGCCACCGGTTCGTCGTGCAGCGTTGCACCGGCTGTGGTCGACGGCAGTACTTTCCGCGCGCGGTGTGTCACCACTGCCTCTCGGAGGCGCTGGCATGGGAGGAAGTCAGCGGGCGCGGCGTCATCCACAGCTTCACGATCATCCGTCAGGTCCAGCACGCGGGCTTCTCGTCGGATGTGCCCTACGTCTACGCCGTCATCGATCTGGACGAAGGATTTCGGATGATCGCGAACATTATCCGGACGCCCCCGGAGTGCGTCCGCGTCGGGCTTGCCGTGAAGGTTGCCTTTGCGGACGTGACGCCGGAGCTGACGCTTCTTCAGTTCGAATCTGCATGATGCCAACCCCAGAGATCACGTCCCAGTCGCAACGTTCGGCCGGTGGAAACCCGGCCGGATCCAACGCCGACCCGGAGCAGCTCATCTCGAACCTGCACCGCCTGTTGAATCCGCGCTCGGTGGCGATCATCGGCGTGTCACGCAACCCGGACAGCTTCGGATACCAATTCCTCGAGATCACGCAGCGCTGCGGCTACGTCGGGGACCTTTACCTCGTGAATCCGAAGGCGGACTCGATCCTCGGACTGAAGTGCCACGCCAGCGTGGGAGCGATTCCGGGAGAGGTCGATGCGGCCGTGATCATGACGGCGCGCAGGTACGTGGGTGAGGCGATGGAGGACTGCATCCGGAAGGGTGTGAAAGGGATCGTGGTCTTCAGCGCCGGGTTTGCGGAGCAGGGGGACGAAGGGCGGCGGGAGCAGGACGTCCTCGTCGCCCGGGCGCGGGCGGCCGGCATCCGAATCATTGGCCCGAACACCCTCGGTTACTTCAGCGCTCCGGTGAGCCTGGACCTGATCATGACTGGGTTCATCCGCCCCGGCACAACGGCGTTGGTCACACAGAGCGGCAACCTGACCCAGTCACTCACCTTCCCTGGTGCGCAGCGGGGCCTTGGCTTCCGCTACGTCATTGGGTTGGGCAACCAAGCGGAGGTCGAGGTCCACGACCTCATCCGTTATTGGCGGACCGACCCAGACACGACCGCCATTGCCGTCCACATCGAAGGGCTGAGGAATGGGAGGAAATTTCTTGAGGAGGTTCGAGCGACTGTACCCAGCAAGCCGGTCGTGGTGGTGAAGACCGGGCGCACCGCCGCCGGTGCCCGCGCCGCCTCGAGTCACACGGCGTCGATCGCCGGTGACGACCAGATCTACCAGGCTGCGCTGAGGCAGTGCGGGGCGATTGTCGTCGAGGAGTTCTCAAGGCTCACCTCGGTGCTGCTCGCTTTTCAGCAGGGCAAGAGGGCCCGCGGGCGGCGGGTGTGCATCATCTCGGAAGGGGGCGGCGACTGCGCGTTGGCGAGCGACGAATGCGTGCGGCAGGGCTTGGAAATTCCCACCTTCTCCCGCGCCCTACAGGAGAAACTCAGGGGGTTCCTGCCGGCGAACGCCGTGGTGACGAACCCGATTGACCTCGCGGGCTGGGAGGGGTTCGCCGAAGCGGCGGCGGCCGTGCTCGAGGACGATGCGGTGGATGGGGTGATCCTGGTCGGGGGCTTCGCGGGAAACTTCAACATCAATCCCCGGGACTGGGCCAAGGAGCAGGGCCATGTCGAGCGCATGTGCGACCTGATCAGTCGCTCGAGCAAGCCGGTGTTGATCTACACGTACTCGGGTTACAAGCCGAGTCCCTTCACCGAGACCTTGATCGCCCGCGGCGTGCCGCTTTTTCTCGATCACCACGATGCGATTCGCGCGATGGCGGTCTTGGCGCGGTACGAGGAAGTTCGTTGGCGGCTGGTGGGCCGCGGATTCGCAGCCGGCCGGTCGCCGAGCGCGGAGTCCCAGAACCCTCATCCGGGCGACCCAGCCCCGCACGCATGGCTGGAGCCGGCCGCCAAGGAGTTGCTGCTGCGGCGCGGGCTGCCGTGTCCCCCGGAGTCCCTGACCGCCTCAGCTGACGAGGCGGTTGCTTGGGCGCAGGCCACGGGCTATCCGGTGGTGCTGAAGATCGTCTCGCCGGACATCCTGCACAAGTCCGAGGCGGGAGGCGTGAAGCTCGGCCTCCGGAGCGCCGCCGAAGTCCATGCCGCCTACCATACCATCATCGAAAACGCGCGCCGCCACTGTCCGGCGGCGGCCATCACCGGCGTACTGGTGGCTCGGATGGACACGGATGACGGCGTCGAGGTCATCCTTGGCGGCGTGCGCGACCCGGTCTTCGGCCCCGTGATCATGTTCGGCCTCGGCGGCATTTTCGTCGAGGTCCTCCGCGACGTGGCCTTCCGGGTCTGCCCGATCGACGTGGTGGATGCGGACGAGATGATCCGCGAGATCCGTGGCTACGAGGTCTTGGCGGGTGCCCGAGGCGGCCCGCCGGTTGACTTCGCCGCGATCCGCGACGCGCTGCTGAAGCTTTCGCAACTCCTCATTGACCATCCCCAGATCGTCGAGATCGACCTCAACCCGGTTAAGGCGAAGGCCAACGGGCTGGCCGTTCTGGATGCTCGCATCCTCGCCCGGTGATCCACCCTCACTGCCATGAAGACCATCGGACTTTACGGACGGAAGTACCTGGAGATCGAAGAGCGGGAGATGGAGGTGCGGTCCCCGGGCCACGAGGAGGTCATCGTCCGGGTGCTTGCCTGCGGCATCTGCGGCACCGACCTGAATTTTGTCCGGCAGTGGACGGGTCCGGCCATGGCGCTCGGCCACGAGTTGGCGGGTGAAGTCGTCGAGGTCGGCCCTGGGGTCAGGACGGTCTCCGTCGGTGATCAGGTGATCGTGGAGGATTGCACCCTGTGCGGCACCTGTGCCGCGTGCAAGGGAGGCCGGCCTGATTTGTGCCGCACGATGTTCGGGCTGGAAGGTCAGTCCGGGATGGGACAGTACCTGTGTCTTCGGCACAACAGCCTGATCAAGTATGAAGGCCTCGAAGCCACGCACGCGTGCCTCACGGAGCCGCTGGCGGTTTGCCTCAACGCGGTGCTGGCGGCCCGCATCCCGTTCCAGGGCAGTGTGGCGGTCCTCGGCAGCGGCCCCCTTGGACTCATGACGGCGCGCGTCGCCAAGCTTCAGGGTGCGGGATTCGTCGCCTTGACCGGGGTCAATACCCGGACCCCGCTGGGCCGGGCGCGCTTGGCGCGGGCGGAGCGACTGGGCTTGGACCGGGTCATAGACGCCGGTGAGTCGGGTTGGGAGAATGCGATCCGGGACGTCTGTCCTGGCGGGGTGGACCGCGTGATCGTGAGCTCGCCACCGGAGAGCATTAACGATGCGTTGAAGATCGTCGGCTACGGTGGCACGATCACGTTCTTCGGGCTGCACTTCGGCGGTCGGAACACGATCAACGTCGACATCAACGACCTCATCTTCCGCAAGGTCACGCTGCAGCCCTTCTTCGCGGAGCCTGCCATCAACTTCCACGGCGCGCTGGATCTGTTGAAGAAGGGGCTTGTCCCGGCGGCAGAGATAGTGAGCCACGTGCGCGGCGTGAAGGAGGCGCGCCGAACGCTGGCCGGCATCGTCGAGGGTGCTGAGCCGGTGATCAAGGCCGTCCTGCTTCCGCAGGACCACTGAGACGATCTTCGCATGACGACAGAACCGTCCCGACCCATGAGCCCGCGTTCCCTGCCGCCGGGCGCCCGGATTGATTGCCACACCCATATTGGCTTCGATGCGCTTTTCTACCTCCAAGGTTGGTCCCCGTACTGCCTCGACATTCCGCGGCTGTTCCTCGAGGCCGAGCAGGCCGCGATGGACGCGCTGATCGTCTTTCCGTTCATCTCGTACCTTGGCTTGGATCAGGAGGCGTTGCTCCGCAACCGCATCGAATTGCCGGAGTCGTCGCGCGTCACGCCCTACGAGTTCGAGAACCGCCGGCTCTGCGAGGAAATCCAGCAGCAATCGCCTGAGCAGCGCCGCCGACTCTGGCCGTTCCTGATCGCAGATCCGGGCCGCCGGCAGGCGCGCCAAGTCGAGTCGTGGCGGAGACTCCCCGCGGATTACGTCGTGCATGGGATCAAGATTCAGGGCACGATCATCCAGTCGAAGGTGATCCGGCTTCTGGATGAGGGGTCGTGCATCCTCGACTACGCGGAGGAGCATGACCTGCCGCTGCTGATTCACTCGAGCATCAAGCCGAGTGATGAGTGGTCGCAGTGTGTCGACCTGCTGCGCGTCGCGGAGGCCCGGCCGCGAGTCCGGTTCATTCTTGCGCACTCCTGCCGTTTCCACCTGCCCAGTCTCCGGCGGGTGGCGGAGCTTCCCAACGCCTGGTTCGACTGCTCCGCGCACGTCATTCACTGCGAGTGCGCGGCGTCGAACCTGCCGGCAGTGGCCGTGCCGGCGGAGCGGTTCCCGACCGACTACTCATCTCCCGAGCGGGTTCTCCACGACCTTGCCGAGGCGTTTCCGGACAAGCTCGTCTGGGGCAGCGACGCCCCGTATCACTCGATTCACTACGAGCACGTGAAGCTCAAGAGTTCCTACCGCCGCGAGGTGGAGTGCCTCGATGCGCTGCCGGCCGACCTGCGGGACCGGGTTTGTCGCCGCAACACGCTGGCGTGGCTGGGCCGCGCTGACCGGTTGCCGGGCGTTGAAGCCCCGGCGCTGTCCCCGGAGGCTGCGCCATGAGCATGGCACCGCTGGACTGGTCGATTGTCGTCCTTTCCCTGGCGATCTGCTTCCTGCCGGCCCTGCGCTTTGGACGACAGGCGGGCTCAAGCACCGCGGAGTTCTTCGTCTCGGGCCGGTCAGTGCCGTGGTGGCTGGCCGGTCTTTCGATGGTGGCCACGACGTTTTCCACGGGCACGCCCCTGCTGGTCACGGACATGGTGCGTCGGCAGGGCGTCGCCAGCAACTGGGCGCTGCTCGCGTTTGCGCTCACCGGGGTGGTCACGATCTTCTTCTTCGCCCGCCTGTGGCGACGTTCCGGGGTGATGACCGATCTCGAGTTCTACGAACTTCGGTACTCGGGTCGTGCGGCGGGTGCCGTGCGCGGTTTCCGGGCGGTCTACCTCGGACTGTTCTTCAATGTTCTGGTCATGGCTTCGGTCAACCTTGCCGCCTGCAAGATGGGGGCCTTGCTCTTTGGCTTCACCATGTGGGAGACGCTCGCGGTGTCGGGCCTGCTCAGCGTGATTTTCGCGGCCTACTCCGGCCTGTGGGGCGTTCTGGTGATCGACCTGATCCAGTTGGTCTTCATGATGGCGGCAGTCACCGCAGGCGCCTATTTCGCCCTGCAGGCTCCCGGGGTCGGGGGCCTGTCCGGCATGGTGGAGAAGCTTTCCGCCAGCAGCGCGGCGGGAGGGATCGACTACCTCGCGTTCCTGCCCGACTTCTCGAATCACTGGGACATCGCGGTGGCGGTGTTCATCATGCCTCTGGCGGTCCAATGGTGGGCCGTGTGGTATCCTGGCGCGGAACCGGGCGGGGGAAGCTTCATCGCGCAACGCATGCTCGCGTCAAAGTCGGAGAGGGACTCGATCGGCGCGGTCCTCCTGTTCAACTTCGGACACTACGTCTTGCGTCCCTGGCCGTGGATCATCACGGCACTGGCCTCGTTGATCGTGTTTCCGACGCTGGCGGACATCCAGCGTGAGTTTCCCCACGTGGAGGCGAGGCTGGTGCATCACGACATTGCCTACGTGGCGATGTGGAAGTTCCTGCCGGCCGGCTTCCTTGGTCTTATGGTCGCGGGCATGATCGCTGCACATTCCAGCACCATCACGACCCTGCTGAACTGGGGCGGCAGCTATCTGGTGCATGACTGCTACCGACGCTTCGTCCGTCCCGTTGCTTCGGAGAGGCACTATGTGTTCGTCGGCCGGCTGATGACGCTCTTGCTGTTCCTCCTCTCCTGCCTGCTCACCGCCGTTCTGGAGTCCGCCAAGGGCAACTTCGAGATCATGCTGCAGATCGGGGCCGGCACGGGCCTCCTGTACCTGCTCCGCTGGTATTGGTGGCGGATCACGGCTTGGTGCGAAATCGTCGCGATGGTGAGTTCGTTCGCGATCTCGCTCGTGCTCTTCGTCCTTGAGCGGCAAGGAGTGGTGGGGTTCTCCACCCACCAAAAGCTTCTGATCACGGTCGCCGTGACCACGGCCTGCTGGGTGGCGACGGCCTATCTGGGCCCGCAGACCGATCGGGCGGCGCTGATTGAGTTCTGTCGGCGGGTCCGGCCGCGGGGGCCGGGTTGGGGAGCGATCCGCCGCGAGGCCGGGATCGATGAATCCGGCTCGGGCGACAGCCTGCCCCTCGCGCTGCTGGGTTGCTCCCTCGGCTGCGCGACGATCTGGGCCGCGATGTTTGCGATCGGCAGTCTCTGCTACGGCCGGATCGGCCTCGCCGCGGGCCTCACCGCGATCACCGTTGCGGCGGGTGCGGGACTGGTGGGGGTGGTGCGGCGGGTGATGGACGCCTCGCCGCGGTAGAGGAAGCCCGACTTTCTATGGCACGCAAACTCAGTTCGATCGCACCTGATTGGTGGGATTACACCACGCTCGACCGAGCCTTGCTGGAGGAGGCGGCGCGGCTCACGCCGGGCGACATGGCCGGCCTCTCTCGCGAGGGATTCGAAGTCGTGTTCTACGACACGCTGGAAGAGTTCTACCTGGCCGAGGCGCTGGAGTACATCGAAGCATGGAGGCAGTCCACCCCCGATAATCCAGCCGGCATCTGCGGCCCCATTGGGCCGACCGAGCAATTACCGCTCGTCGCTCGTCTTGTGAACGAGCTCGGTCTGTCGCTCCGTGATGCGCACTTCTGGGGAATGGACGAGTGGTTCGACGTTGCGACGGGGCGCGAGGTTCCCGTCACCCATCCGCTGTCCTTCGAGCGGGCGGACCGCGAACTGTGCTTCAACCGAATTAGACCCGAGCTGGCGATCCGGGAGCAGAACCTTCACTTCCCGAAGGCGGACCTCGCCGCCTACCGGCAGAGCTGGCAGGGCGTGCGGTGCGTGGTGATGCAGGGCGGGCAGGGCGACATCAAGCACTGGGCCTTCAACGATCCGGTCAGGCGCGAAGGACCCTACCGTGACGCGCCGCCCACGTCAGCGGAATTCCGACGTCTGGCCACCCGGATCGTCGATCTGCACCCCGTGACCCTCTCGCAAAACGCGCGGACCTCCGGTGGGGGCAACATATCGTTGGTACCCACCAAAGCGATCACGGTCGGCCCCGCCGAGACATGGCTCGCTGAAAGGGTCTCGATCTGGCAGGCGGGAATGCACGACAGCCCGTTCGGGCAGCGCCTGACGACCCTGATGATCAGCAAGGGAATTGCCGACAGCGCCGTGCCCATGTCGCTGCTCGCCGAGCACCCCAACGTTCGTTTCAACTTCTACCGCGGCGGCATCGGGACGTGTCAGGTGGAGATGCATTGAGACGGCGGGTCATTTGCCAACACCGCGTGGTGTCGCCTCAGGCAGGAGTTCGTCATGGCTCCACAGGCCCTCGATCAGCAGGGTTCGTGGCCGCTTGGGCACGCCGCGCTGATTGTGCTGCAGCAGCGAGACGACGCGGTCCACCGCTGCCTCGCCGATCACCTCGAAGTCTCGGCTCACTCCCGGCATCGGATGCGGAGCCTCGTCCACGTTGAGGCTCACGGCTGGCAACGACTGTGGAATCCTTCCCAGTTCCTCCAGACGCCAAGGATCGAGGCAGATGAGACAGTCGGGGCGCTCCCGGCGAAGCCATGGGGTCAGCGAGGGATCATCCGGATCCTCAACCAGCAGGGGTTCGATTGCATCGGCGCCCCGTGTCGATCGTTGCTCGGCCAGATAGGCCGCGTACCAAAGGTCGAACGTCACCGAACTCACGTTGCGGTCGAGAAAGAGCCCGATCCGCCGGTACCCCTTCTCGCGGCAGCGGGCCAGCGCCAGCTTCATGCCGTGAAAGTAGTCGTGCGAGATGCGATCGAGGTCGGGTCGCCGCACCGAGTAGCCCACCGAGACGACGCTGAAGCCCTGCCAGTCGAAGACCGGAAGAACCGCATCCTTGATCGGCATCGGTGCCACGATGATGCCGAGGATGCCCCGCGCCTCGAGAATCTGTTTCAGCCGCCCCGCCTTGAGCTGCGGCTCGTGCATCCAGAACGGCTCCAGGGCGTAGCCGATCTCGCGGGCGCGGGCGCGGGCGCCGTCGAAGAGGTCTCCATACGCGGGGGTAAACCGGCGCCAGCCATCCCGAGTGGGATGTCCGGTGAGGAACGCCAAGGTCGCCTGGAAGCGGCTCCGTCCCCGCCGCCGGGTCGCCATCAGCGCAGCCACCAGGGGGTTGGAAACGTAGCCAAGTCGGGCCGCCACGGCGCGGACACGCTCCCGCGTCTCACTGGGAATGCCCGGGCGCGACCGCAGGGCGAGCGAGACAGTCGCGCGGCTCACCCCGGCTGCACGCGCCACGTCGTTCATGGTGATTTTCATTGAACGATGTTAGTAAAGCGGCGCTGGCCCCCGAATCAAGGGTGAGAATGCTGACGGGTGCTTTCGACTGCGGTCCCGCTCCCTCCGAGGTTCGCGATGATCTCCTTCTGATGATTCGGCATTTTCATGAGGCCCCACTCTGACCCCGGACGACGGCGGTTCTGCACCACCACTGCCTGGGCGGGCGTGGCCGGCCTCGCCGCGCCGCTCCTGCGGCCCTCAGGGTCGTTCGCGGCCGCCGCGGGGCCCGGGGCCAATGGTCGGCTGCAGCTTGGGTTGATCGGCTGCGGCAAGCAGGGTCCGCTTGTGCTCGCTCGTGCCGCCCTGCACCCGGACGTCGTCGTCACGGCCGCATGCGACGTCTACCCCGAGCGGGCGAAGGCGGTCGTGGGGATCCACCCGCGAACTTGCCGGGCTTTTGCCGACTATCGTGCGTTGCTGGCTTCGCCGGCGGTCGACGGGGTGATCATTGCCACGCCGCCCCATTGGCACGCGCTGATGGCCATCGATGCCATGGAGGCGGGCAAGGATGTCTATCTGGAGAAGCCGATGACGTTGTATCCCGCCGAGGATCTTGCGCTTCGGAATGCGGCGCGCCGCACCGGTCGCATCTGCCAGATTGGCACCCAGTTCCACGCGTCCGACAACTACCGGCGCGCTGTCGAGACGGTGCGGGCGGGTTTCCTGGGCGACATCGCCACCGTGCGCTCGTTCCACGTCCTCAACCGCGGCCGCGCGGGGGTCGGTCGGCAGGATCCCTCGACGCGCGCCCCGGCTGGAGTCGACTGGAATCTCTGGTGCGGTCCAGGACCGCTCGTTCCCTTCAACCGCATCTTGGCCGACGGTTCGGGAAACGGCAACTCGTGGGTCTCCTACAGCGGGGGATGGACGATGGGAATGGGCTCCCACGTGCTGGATCTCCCAGTCTGGGCGCTTGAACTCGGCTACCCTTCCGAGGTCTCCTCCTGCGGCGGGCGCTTCATCGTCGAAGACGACGGTGACGCCTATGACAACCACGAGGTGCTCCTTCGCTACCCAAAGCGGTTGGTCTCGTGGAAGACATCCCTCACCAACAGCTACGGTTTCGACCTGCACGGGCGCCCGGTCCGGAACCGGCGCCTTGGAACATACTTCCACGGCACCCGGGGCACCATGTGGTGCGACTACTACGCCAACCGCATCGTGCCGGAGGGTGATGCGATGGACGACTGCATCAAACCCGAGGTCGCAGCGGTAAAGCAGGCGCCGGGCTACCCGCATCGAGTCGTCTACAGCGCCGCGGATCTCAAGCCCGTCTCCGCGAGGATCCCGTCGTCACCCGGTCACGAGTTTGAGTGGATCGAATGCATGAAGACGCGGCGGGAGCCGAGTTGCTCGCCGGAATACCACAGCCGCATCAATCTGCCGCTCGTCCTGAGCCTGCTCTCGCTGAAGCTGGGGCGTTCGCTGCGACTTGACCCCGAGACACAGCAGATCATCGGCGATCCCGAGGCTACGCGGCTTTCCGTCCCGGAGTACCGCGCACCGTGGAGGTTTCCCGATCACTCGCTCGCGTCCGCAATCCACCCTCCCGCCCGCTCATGAAACGAGATCCAGAGTCCACGGTTTTCTCCCGACGCCGCTTTCTTCACCACGCTGGCGTCGCCGCCGCCGGAGCCACGGTTGCCGCCTTTGCCCGGGCAGCCGCTCCGCGTCCGACCTATCAGATCGGTGCCTACACCCGCGCATGGGGAATGCGTGACTACCGGGTGGCGCTCGATGGAATGGTCGCAACCGGCTACCGGCACGTCGGTCTCAGTGTTCATGGCCCGCAGGGCAAAATGGCGCGGGTGATTGACCGCAACAGCGCCGATGAGCAGGCCGACGCGGTGGGGCGGGAGGTGAAGTCGCGCGGTCTCGGTCTCGTCGTGCTTTCGGGGGGCGAGTTCGAGATCAACAAGCCCATTCAGGAGGGGGCCGCGCAGCTGCGTCGCGTCGTCGATCTCGCCGTGATCTGCGGTGCACCTTGCGTGCAGGTCAACGAACCGTCGAAGACCGAGGCCGACCCCGTTTTCTACCGCGTGATGGCCGATTGCGCGGACTACGCCGCCGAGAGGCAGGTTGTCCTCACGGTTCATCCGCATGGGTTCTCGGGCGCTCACATCCGGCGGCAGCTGCGGATGGTCGGCGATCCGAACATTCGGATCATGTACGATCCAGGGAACGTGGGGTTCTACTCGCATGGCGGCATCGACCTCGTGGACGACTCCGCGGCTTTGGACGGCGTCGTGCATGGCATGTCCGTGAAGGACTTTCGTCTTGAGCCGAGGGATGTGATGATCACGCCGGGAACCGGCCAGGTCGACTTCGCGCGCGTGCTCGCCCGCCTGCGGGCGGGGGGGTTCACCAAGGGCCCTCTTTCCGTCGAGTGTCTGCAGCCCGGCACTCTTGAGCAGGTGAACGAGGAAGCGCGCCGCGCGCGCCGCCTCGTCGAGGAACTCGTCGCTTGAGCCTTCCACCCGCCCTCGTTTCCTCCGCCCCCGCTTCTCTTCCCCCATGAAAACCAACCGTCGCCAGTTCCTCAAGACCACGGGCCTCGCTGGCCTTGGCATCACCGCCGTTCCCGCCGCTGCGCACGCGTCCTCCGGCGTCACCGCCAAAGCGCCCTTCAAGCAGGCCCAGCCGCAGCGCTTCAACATGCACGGCTATGCCGCGCCCAAGCTCCCGATCGTCAGGATCGGACTCATCGGCATCGGCGACCGGGGAGGCGCCGCCCTTCAACGCCTGATCAAGATTGAGGGAGTGCAGATCACGGCGCTTGCGGACGTCAAACCGGAGGCGGTGAGCCGCGGCGTCGCCATCGTGAAGGCCCGCGCACACAGTCCCGCAACCTACTCGGGCGGTGCAGAGGATTGGAAGAAGCTGTGCGATCGCAGCGATGTCGACCTCGTCTACATCTGCACGCCTTGGCTTCTGCACACGACGCAGGCCGTCTATGCCATGGAGCGGGGCAAGCACGTCGCGCCGGAACTCCCCGTCGCCCTCACGATCGAGGATTGCTGGAAGCTGGTCGAGACGTCGGAAAAGACGCGCCGACACTGTATCGTTCTGGGCAACCAGTGCTTCAACTCGTTTGAGCTGCTCACGCTGAACATGGCCCGGCAGGGCTTCTTCGGAAAGCTGGTCCACGGCGACGGCGCTTACAGCCGCAACATGCTTCCGATCAAGTTCCGCAAGGAAAAGCTCTGGTTCTTCGAACGCGACATCGACCGGATCGGCGCATTGTACAACATCCACGGAATTGGTCCCATCGCCCAAAAGATGGAGATCAACTGCGGCGACCGCATGGAGTACATGAGTTCCGTTACCGGGGACGACTTCACCATGGGTGAGAAGGTCAAGGAGATGGCCGCGCAGGATCCCTTCTGGCAGCCGTACGTCGGACGCAGGTTCAACGGGAATATGACGACCTGCATCGTCCGCACCGCCCGGGGCCGGACCATGATGTTTCAGTACGATCACTTCTCGGCGCGTCCGGCGACGAAGGTCCATCTCATCAGCGGCACCAAGGCACTGGCCATGATGGAACCTCCTCCTTCCCGCTTCTACACCAACGAGAAGGATCGCTGGCTGACGGATCAGGAGTATCAGGCACTCGTCGCACAGTACACGCCCGAGATCTCAAAGCGTGTCGGAGCCATGGCGGAGAAGGTCGGCGGAGGCACCGAGTACTATCATGGCGGTATGGACACCGTCATGGACTGGCGCATGATTGATTGTCTGCGTAATGGGCTACCCGTTGAGCAAAACGTGTACGATGCCGCCTCTTGGAGCGCGTTGATCGAGCTGACCAGTTGGTCGTCGAGCCATCGGGCGCAGTCCGTAGACGTGCCCGACTTCACCGGTGGCGCGTGGAAGACCAATCGTCCGTTGATGGACCTTGCGCTCACGACCGGCGGCACGACGCGCTTCGTCTAGTCAAGCGCGTCAGACCGAGCATCTTTGCTCCCGAGGGATTGGCGGCGGATTTCCGTGGACGGGGTCCACCCCCGCGTGTTCCGCTGGCGATCGTCGGCCAAGCCGGATCGTGGCCCTTCCCCGCGCTCCGGCAAACGCGGGGAGCGACTTTCGACCGTTTCCGCGACACCGACTCCCTACCTCCTGTCCTTACCGCCATGAGCCGAATCCGAACCCGACAGATGACCCACGGCGGCACCCTCCGCAGCGCCGGCGACCGCACCCTGAGCCGCCGCGGTTTTCTCGGCCGGCTGGGAGCTGCGGCCGCGCTCGCTCCGCTCATCCTGCCGGTCCGCGCCCGCGGGACCGTGGCCGCGGGCAACCGCATCAACGTCGCGTTCATCGGCACCGGCCGGCAGGTGGCCTACGCCAACCTCCCCATGTTCCTCGCTTCGGCCGAGGTGCAGGTGGTGGCGGTGTGCGACGTGGACCGCTGGCGCGCCGAACAGGCCCGGCAGCGGGTCGAGGCCGCCTACGCGCACGTCGCTCCAAGCGGCACCTACCGGGGCTGCGCGGTGTATGAGGATTTCCGTGACGTGCTGGCCCGGCCCGACATCGACGCGGTCATGATCTCGACGCCCGATCACTGGCACGCCGCCATGGCGGTCGCCGCCGCCCGCGCCGGCAAGGACGTCGCCCTCGAGAAGCCCATCTCGCTCTCGGTCGCCGAGGGCCGCGCGATCACGAACGCGATGCAGCGCCACGGCCGCGTCTTCCGCACCGACACCGAGGTCCGCAGCCAGCCGTACTTCCACCGTCTCTGCCAGATCGTGCGCAACGGTCGCATCGGCCAGGTGCGCCGGCTCGTCGTCACCGTGCCGCGGAGCCCGGAGCCGATTCCGGGGTTTCCCGCGCCGATGCCGGTGCCCGCCGACCTCAACTACGATCTTTGGCAGGGACCCGCCCCGGAGCAGCCCTACACGCAGGCGCGGGTCCACCATCCGCGCGGCGGGCTGGCCTACATCGCGGCCGAAAGTCCGGGCTGGTTCCAGATCTCCGATTACAACCTCGGCAACATCAACAACTGGGGCGGTCACATGCTCGACATCGCGCAGTGGGCGCTGGGTACCGAACGCACGGGACCGGTCGAGGTCTCCGGCCGCGCCGAGTTTCCCACCGACTCGCTCTGGGATGTCCCGCGCAACTTCGTCGTCCGCTACCGCTACGCCAACGGCGTCGAGATCGACTACACGGACTCCGACCGCGCCTCGGTCCGTGTCGAGGGCAGCGAAGGCTGGATTGAGAACACGTGGTTCCGCTCCGACGGCTTCAAGGCGCTCGACCCCGCGTTGCTGAAGTGGAAGCCGGGGCCGACTGACCTCGCGCTGCCGTTCGCCGACGAGAAGGACGACTTCATCGCCTGCGTGAAGTCCCGCCGCGAGACCATCATTCCCGCGGAGGTGGGGCACCGCGCCGCCTCAATGGCGCAGATCGCCCACATCGCCGCCCGCCTCGACACGACGCTCCGGTGGGATCCGGTGACCGAAACCTTCCCCGGCCGCCCCGACGCCAACGCCCTTCTGACCCGCCCGGCCCGCGCCCCCTGGGCCGTCTGAGCGCGACCCCGAGACTGGTGGGCCCCCGAATGGACGCTCGCCGGCGGCGGGAGACACCGGCGTCCGGAAGCGGGTCGGCGGATCGGGGCCGGAGGAGGCAAGAAGGTTCGAATGGGCCCAAACCCTCTTCCGGGCCATCAAACGGGTGGACTCGCGCGCTAGGCTAACGTCCGCTACAAGTTCCGGAGTGCCTGCGGCGGCTGATAGTCGGCCAACGGCTTGACCTCTGATATTAGCTAAGCTTAGTCTAGTGACGATGAAGACGATTAAGGTCAATATGCATCAGGCGAAGACGTCGCTTTCCCAACTCGTTCAAGCGGTGGAGGAACGGGGAGAGACCGTGGTGGTGTGTCGGAATGGCCGTCCCGTTGCCCGACTGGTCCCCCACACGGGCGAGTCGACAGACCATTTTCGGTGCGACCGACGCCTTGCCGGCGTGCTGATGGAAGATCCCTCCGCTCCTTTGCCGCCCGAGGCTTGGCCTGAAGCGCGATGATCCTGCTGGATACCTGCACCTTGCTTTGGCTCGCCATCGAGCCGACGCGCCTGAGCGGTGCCGCCCGCGAGGCGATCGTAGGCGCGGGTGAGGACGCGTTTGTCTCGGCCTTCTCCGCTTGGGAAATCGCTTGGAAGCACCGCAACGGCGGTCTGCGCCTCGATCTTGAGCCGGAGCGTTGGTTTCCACTCGCGCTCGAGATTCATGCGCTCCGTGAACTCCCCCTGAGCGGTGCCATCGCGCTCCGCATGGCCGCTTTGCCTCAGATTCATCGCGATCCCGCCGATCGATTCCTGATCGCCACCGCCCAGGAGCACCGGCTGTGCCTCGTGACTCCTGATCCGCTGATCCGTCAGTATCCCGACCTCATCACTGTGTGGTAAGGTGCTCGGATCTGTGATCGGGATCGTTGCCGGGATCCGAGAGCGCGGCTTGAGACTTTCTTCGGCCCCCCGCAGCGGCATGCGCGCAGGGATAAGCCATAGGTCCAGCCACGGTTTGCTGTGACCGGATCTTGTCGCAGCGACTTCCGAGGTCCGCCCGCAGGGGGGTGGGAGGCGCGGACACCGTCATCCGGCGGAAGCGCATGACGGTAAAATCATCTAGAGCAACGATTTAAAAAGAGATGTGCAAAACCGGCGTTAGCCTCCATAAATGCAAGGATATGCCGGCGGAGCATCAACGATGACCCGATCCGTGGGTGCGACGTCTTCCGTCTGGCATCACAACGCCGGCCAGCGAATCATCAAATCTAGTACGGTCTTCATCCGCGACAGCGCGCGCACCCCAGCGTTTCGTCGTCCATCCCGGAACGGAACGCTACCCGTTGAGCGGGGGTGTGGAGGCGATCAGCCTCACCGACCTGACCCAGACTCTCCGGAGCGGGGAGCCCCGCGAGAGCGAGGTCGGAGCCCGGTGAACCCAACGTCGTCGCGGCTTGGGTCAGGCCGACTGCAGCACCTTCAATCCCTCCGCGGCATCCCGCGCCAGCGGGGCGGGGGAGACGGGTGAACCGACGGCCTTCCGCATCCAGAGGTCGGGCGTCAGGCAGCCGAGGCTCGTGATGCGCTTTGTCTCGGCGGCAAGGTCCTTGCCGCGCAGGCACGAGCGGATCTGGTGGCTCATCATGTGGCCGAGCGTGTAGTCGGGCAGGTACAGCGGGTACGCGATCATGTGCTGGTACGCGGCGAGGAGGCGGTACGGATCCGGGCCGAAGTCGCGTTCGAAGTACGCCTGCCAGAGTTCATCCGCGATGCGCAGCACTTCGGCGCGGAGCTCGGCGGCGGTCGCCTGCGGATTCGCGTAGAGCCAGCGCCACACGCGGAGCTCGAGGAGCGAGGGGCCGGCGATCTGGCAGGCGGAGAGCATCGTCGCCACGGAATCGACGGCGAACTGGCGATCGGCCTCGGCCGCGCTCTCGACGCCGATCACGCGTTTCGCGAGCGATTGGTAGAGAAACGCGAATGCCTCGGTGCACGCCGTGTTTGGCACGCCGCGCAGTGCCGGGCGCGAGACGAAGTAGGTCGAGCACAGCTGCTCCAGATTGTGGCCAAGCTCGTGCATCGCGGTGTCAAAGCCGTCCCAACCGATCTCCTTCTCCAGGCTCGACGTGCGCAGCCACGCGGCGTAGCCCGTGAGCTCGGGCCGCATCGCGTGGCCCGCACCCTTGCTGAACTCGACGCGGATGTGTGTGCCGAGGAAGTCCGCGTCCTCCGCGCTGAAGCCGAGCTCGCGCAGCACCGTGGGGAGCTTCCGTTCGAAATCCTTCAAGTTGGCGAAGCGGGCCTTCACCGCCGCGTTCATCTCCGTCGCGGGTTTCGCCTCCACGATGTCATCGAAGTAGATGTCGAATGGCTCCAGCGCGCGGCCGAGCTTCCGCGTCATGAACGCGGCGATGTCCCGCCGCACCGGCGACTCGAGGAGGTCGATCATCAGCCGCTCGACCTCCGTCTCGGGCATCTCGCGCTCGAGCGCGAACTTGCGCGCGATCGCGGTCGGCTCGTCGGGGTGGAGCAGGTCGAACTCCTGCGCCATGCGGAAATTCCGGATCCAGTGTTCGTAGCGTACGAGCCCGAGCAATTCGCCCGGGTCACCGCCTGCGACCGTGTTCGTCTCGGGGTTCCAGTCCCGTGTCTCCTCACCCTTCATCACGCGGGTGGGGATCGTGCCGTCGATGTGGCGCGCCATCACCCAGGAAAGCGCCCGCTGCTTGTGAACGCCGTCCGCGTCGCCGTAGCCGGCCTTGATCTCCTCGCGCACGAGCCAGTGCGCGATCAGTCGGCGGCCGTCCGCGAACCAGCGCTTGCCGTTTGCGTCGACCACGCCGCCCACCGGGACGTGAAAGTCCGAGACGAACTTGCCCGACTCGAACGCGTTCTTGCGCGCGCGGTCGGCGAGTTCCGCCGGGATGCGCGGACCGAAGTGGTGCGCCACCCGCGTGGCCGCCCATTGCTCGGACGACCACGACGGACCGTCGCGGAGCCTCTCGTCGAGGGTCGGGCGCGCAAAGTTCAGGAGCGCGAGGTGCGCGATCTTCTGGCGGTAGAGCTGCTCCGAGAGATCGGGCGCCGGATCGAACTGCGCGAGAATGTCATCGACGCCCTCAAACTCGTCCCCGCGCAGGTCGTGATGGCGGCGCAGCGTGCGGCGCATCTCGTAGAGGTGGCCGCTGATCTGCTCCAGCGCGCCCTCGAGGCGGGCGAGCAGGCGCGTCCGCTCGGCCGGATCGGCGACGAAATGCCCGGTGCAGAAAGCCGCGAACCCGTCGGCGTCGCCGTCGGCCGTGCTCCAGCGGGCGGCGACGCGGTCGACGCCCGCCTCGATCATGGCGCGACGGGCCTCACCGTGCTTCGCAACGAGTGCAGTCACCACGCGCGGCGACACCTCGCGCAGCGCGGGGGTCGGCGGATTCAGCGTCGGCACTGAGCAGGATGTGGGCGATTCGAGGGTGGCGGAGGTCATGAGGGCGAAGGTGGGGCGGCGAGGGGAATGAGCGGCGAGAGAGGTTTACCCGCCCGGCCCCCGCAGGGTGCCCGCCGGGGCGGCTGGGGAAGTCGGTGGGGCGAGGGGCGAGGGGCGAGGGGTGAGGCGGGAGGTTAAAACAAAGGGTCCGAAAGGCGCGACGAATCCAGTCGAAAGTGACGGCGCGCAGGGCGGGTGCCGGGTCTCCAGCGCGGGGACGGATGCGGCTGCCCGCGTCGCCGCTGAACCTCGTGCGGGGCCGCATGCGCCGACCGCGCTTGGCAGACAGCCGGGGCGTGATTACGCTTCGCGCCATGAGACTTCGTTTGGGTCCGTGCCTTCGGCTATCCCTGTGCCTCTCCCTGCTGGCGTGCGTCCGCTCCGCGGGCGGAGCGGCGGGCGCATCGCCGACCGGTCCGGGCGCGTTGCCGGAGCTGCCGCCCCGGGTGAAGGCGTCGACCGATACGGCGGAGTTCCGTCACTTTGTGCTGGAGAACGGACTGCGCGTGCTGCTCGTGTCCGACCCGAAGTTCAACAAGTCCGGAGCGGCGCTCGCGGTGAGCGTCGGCCAGATCGACGATCCGGCGGACCGCGAGGGCATGGCGCACTTCCTCGAGCACATGCTCTTCCTTGGCACCGAGAAGTATCCGGATGTCTCGAGCTACGACAATTTCATCGGCACGAACGGTGGCTACAGCAACGCCTACACCGCGTCGGACCACACGAACTACCAGTTCGAGGTCCGGCACGAGGCGTTCGGGGAGGCCCTCGACCGCTTCGCCCAGTTCTTCATCGCGCCCCGCTTCAGTCCGGAATTCACCGCGCGCGAAATCTTCGCGGTGCACAATGAAGCGATGCGGCACATGCAGAACGACATGCGCCGCATGATGAATGTGTCGCGGGAGCTCTACGCTCCCGGCTCCGGCGAAAGCAAGTTCTCCGCCGGCAACAAGGACACCTTGCAGGGCGCCACGCCCGAGCAGGTGCGCGCGTTCTACGAGAAGCACTACTCCTCCGACCGCATGGCGCTCGCCCTCTCCGGCAAGGCCTCGCTGGATGACTTGGAGAAGCTGGCGCGCGAGAAGTTCGCCGCCGTGCCGCGGCGAAACCTGCCGACGGTGGAGCGGCTGCCCGTGTTTCTGCCCCGCGTCTCCGCGCTGCGCCTCGCCCAGATCGAACCGGTGAAGGAGCAGCGCCTGCTCGTCCTCGAATTCGCGGTGCCGTCGGTGCGCCCGCAGTTCGCGTCGCGTTCCGACCAGCTCCTCTCCCAGCTGCTCTCGTACCCCGGCGAGGGCGGCCTCGTTGCCCAGCTCAAGCGCGACGGACTCGCCAACTCGGTCTCGGGCGACCTCTGGGACCGCACGCCGACCTATGGATCCGTCTTCGTCCAGATCTCGCTGACGCCGCAAGGGCAGGCCGACTACCAGCGGGTGCTGGGCTCGGTCTTCGCGTACCTGCAGCACCTGCGGACCGCGCCGTTCCCGCACGACTTCTACCGCGACCGGGCCCGGATCGCGGCCTTGAACGAGACCTACCAGAACCGCGGCGAAGGCGCCGAGCTGGCGACCCGCCTTGCGAATCAGGCCCTGTTCTTCCCCCTCGAAGTCGCCGAGCGGGCCGGCGACGTGTGGGGAGCACCCGACGAAGCCTCGTACCGGCGGCTGCTCGCGGCGCTCGTGCCGGATAACCTCCTCGTCTCGCTGATGGCGAAGGGAGTCCCGACCGACCGTCAGGAGCGCATCTATGGGACGGCGTACAGCTACCGCGAGGAAACCGGGGCGGCATTCGCCTCCCTGACCACGCCGTCCGCCGGGGTCGGCTTCGCCCTCCCGTCCGCGAACCGCTTCCTGCCCGGCGCGACGACGCTGCTGACGGAGCGCCCGCTCCAGCTCGTGAACGAGAAAGGCCTCTCCGTCTTCTACGCGCCCGACACGGAATTCCAGCGCCCGCAGGCCTCGCTCATCTATCGCTTTGTCCCGACGCGCGCGGTCGGCTCCGCCGACTCCGCTGCGCTCCTGCGGCTCTTCGATGCGTGCCTGCGCGACCACCTTGAGGCTGCCGGCAGCGAAGCGGAACTCGCGGGCCTCGACCTCTCGCTTGAGAGCACGCTGGAGGGATTCAAGCTCTCGGTGACCGGCTTCGGTGACTCGCCGCAGCGCTTCGCGGAGTACGTCGCGGAGCAGATCCGCACGTTCCAACCGACGCCGGACCGTTACGCCGCGCTGAAGGAGACCACCCTGCGCGGTCTCCGCAGTTACGCGCAGACGGAGGCCTACATGCTGGCCCGCGACCACCGCGACGCGCTCACCCGCGAGATCCACTTCCTCGCCAGCGAAGAACTCGCGCGGGCCGAGACGGCGACCTGGGCGGACGTGCAGGCGTTCGCCGCGACCTACTTCGGCCGCGGCAAGCTGGAGGCGATTCTCCACGGCCATGTCGCGCCCGAGGTGGCGGTGGGCGCGGCGCGCGCCTTCGCCGCCAAGCTCGGCAGCGCGGCGGCGGAGCCCGGCGAGCTCCTTCGCCGCCGCCACGTCGGCATCGCGGCCGGCGAGACCATCCTCGATGTCGCTCCCACGCCGGGCGTGAACTCCGCCTACCTTAGCGACTACCTGCTGCCTCCGGATTCCCCGAAGGTGCGGGTCGCCGCGATGGTGATGTCGAACTTCATCGGTGATCTTTTCTACAGCGAACTCCGGACCAAGCAGCAGCTTGGGTATATCGTCGGCTCCGGCGCGGGCGGCTCGGGACGCCAGCGCTTTCTCTCGTTCGTCATCCAGTCGAGCGGCTACGCGGCCGACGACCTGCGGCGCCGGGCCGAGACCTTCATCGCGACCCTGCCGGCTCAGCTGCAGGCGGTCACCGACGAACAGTGGGCGACGCTGTTGGCCGGCGTGCGCGCGTCTCTGGAGGAGAAGCCGAAGGGACTGAAGGAAAAGGCCGACCAGTTCTTCACGCTGGCCTTCGTGCAGGGTGAGGATTGGGAGCGCCGCGTCGCCTCGCTCGCGGCGTTGGACCGCCTCACCCGTGCGGACGTGGTGGCGTTGCTCGCCCGCTCCCTCGATCCGGCCACGGCGCAGCGCCGGACGATTCTCCTCACCACCGCCGGGCATCCGCCGACCGAGACGCTGACGGCCTCCTTCGCGGACCGCGCGGCGTGGAAGCGGCAGCGGGCGCTCGCGGACTGATGCAGCCATGACGGGTTCGCCCGCGCTCCGGGCGAACCGGCGCGCGGCGCCTGTCGAAGCGCGCGGACGGCCGACCGAGATACCGACGGTTCAGTTCGCAGAGCGGGCGGCGTGCGCCGCGCCTGCGGTTTCAGTGGGGTCAGCGTTGTCAGCGGCGTGGCGTGACGATGCACCGATACAGCGGTACTGCGATACAGCGGTACACCGACGCACCGGTACAGCGGCGCAGCGGCGCGCCAGCGGCGGTCGGCTCCGGGAAGCCGATCCGTGGAGCGACCAGCAGGCCTGCGGCGGATGCTTCCGCCCGCGCAGGCTCGTTCAATTCAGGTAGACCGCCTCGTTGCTCTGGAAGAGAGCGTGGGCGAGGCGGGTCCACGGATCCACTGGGCCGCGGTTCTCGACCATGAAGCCCGCGGCGCGGTTCGCGGCGGCGCGGGGATTGACCCGTTCCCGTGGAGCCGGCTTGCCGCGTTTGTCCGTTGGCTGACCCCCGGCCGGCGCACCGTGGACGTAGTCGAGGGTGATGCGAAGCTCGGCCGCGGTGGGATCGCGTTGGAAGATCGCGTGGTAGAGGAAGGTCACCCGCGACTCGTCATCCGGCAGCGTGCGGAACGGGTCGCGTCGCGTGAGCTCGCGGGCGGTCTCGATGACCAGCGGACTGTTCATGAGGAAGAGCGCCTGCTGCGGCACGGTCGTGACGTAGCGCCGTCCGGAGGGCACATCGGGATTCGGATAATCCCACTGGGTGAAGAGCTCCGGTGGATTGCGCCGGTCGATGAAGAGGTACAGCGCCCTGCGCCGCTGGCGCACGTCGCCGGTGGGAATGATCGAACGGCCACCGAGGGTCGGATCGAGGGTGCCCGAGATTGCGAGCAGCGAGTCGTGCATCTGCTCGAACGAAAGGCGCCGCAGCGGGGCGTGCCAGAGCAGGCGATTCTCCGGATCCGCGGCGGCGCCAGCGGGGTTGGCGGCGCCGGACTGCTGATAGGTGCTCGTGAGCAGGATCGTGCGGTGCAGCTCCTTGATCGACCCACCGTGGGCGAGGAACTCGGTGGCGAGCCAGTCGAGCAGTTCGGGGTGCGTGGGCGCGCCGCCCATCCGCCCAAGATCATCTGGCGTATCGACGAAACTGCGGCCGAAGTGCTGCTGCCAGATGCGATTGACGAGGACCCGGGCGGTCAGCGGATTGCGGGGATCGGCGATGGCCTCCGCGAGTTCGCGGCGCCCGGAACCGCGTCGCCAGGTCGGACGCTTTGCTGGGTCGGGTGAAAGGGCGGCGAGGAAGCGACGCGGCACGGTGTCGCCGGTGTTGCCGGCTTCCCCGCGCACCAAGATCGGGTAGTCCCGCGGGCGGGGCGCATCGGAGAGGGCGGCCGCGCGGGGTGGAGCTCCTGCATGGGTCAGCTCCAGCTGCGCGATCTCCCGCTGGATCGCGCCCTCGCGGCGGACGAGCTCGCGCCGCCGTTCGGGAGTCAGCTGGCGACGGCGCCGCAGGTCCGCGAACTCGTCGCGAAGCTCGGCGCCGCGCCGCGCCAGCTCCTTGGCTTGCGCGAAGTAGTCCTGCAATTCCGGCGTGTCCGGGATCCGGGCCTGCAGCGCCGGGGCCGTCAGCGGTGACGCCGGCTCGACGGTGTTGGCGAGGACGCCATGGAGGGAGTAGTAATCCGCCGTGGGGATGGGGTCGAACTTGTGATCGTGGCACCGGGCGCAGGCGACCGTGAGGCCGAGGAACGACTTGGAAATCACATCGATGCGATCGTCGATGATGTCGTTGCGCCGCCCGTCGTGCTGGTTCCCGAGCGTGAGGAATCCCAACGCCGCAAGGCGGGAGTGATCATCCGAGGGAGTCCGTCCCGCTGCCTTCGCGGCGCGGGCGTCGGCTTCGATCAGAAGATCGGCGGCGATCTGCTCGCGGATGAAGTCGGCGTAGGGCCGGTCCTCATTGAAGGCCTTGATCAGGTAGTCGCGGTAGGTCCACGCATGCGGGAAGCGCGGATCGTCGCGGCGCACTGGGTCACCCTTGGTGTCGGAGAACCGCGCGATGTCCATCCACAGCCGGGCCATGCGCTCGCCGTAATGAGGCGAAGCGAGCAGCCGATCCACGACGCGGGCGAAGGCATCCGGACGCGCGTCCGAGAGAAACGCGGCGACCTCCGCGTCGGTCGGTGGCAGGCCGGTGAGATCAAACGTCACCCGCCGCAGCAGCGTCCGACGGTCGGCCGCGGCGTTGGGTGAGAGGCGGACCGCCTGCAGGCGCTGAAGAATGAACGCATCGACGGGGGTTTGAACCCAGGGATCCGGGGTGGACGGAACCGCCGGGCGCAGCAGCGGCTGGAACGCCCAGTGTGGCGCGTTCGGCGAAGCGGCGACGTCGCTGTAGGTTCCGGACCCCTTCGGCATCGGAGCGCCCCCCGCGACCCAGGCGGTCAGATCCGCGATGGCTTGGTCCGGCAGCTTCCCACCGTGGTCATCGGGCGGCATCTGCAGGTCGGGATCCTCGTAACGGATGGCTTGAATGAGCAGGCTCTGGGCCGCATCGCCGGCGACGAGGGCCGGACCGGATGAGCCGCCGTGCAGCAGACCGGAGCGGCTGTCGAGGACGAGGCCGCCGCGGATGCGCTCTGCCGAGTGGCTGTGGCAGGCGTGGCAGTGCTCGCGGAGCACCGGCTCGACCCGGTCGTGGAAATAGGCGTCGTCGATCGGGCCCGAAGGCGTTGTCGCGGCTGGACGCATTGCCGCCGGACCGGCGCTCCAGTCTGCAGCGGGAGTGGTGGCGGAAGCGGGCGAGGACGCGGAGGCCGAGGCAGAGACAGAAGCGGTGGACAAGGAGAGCGCCCCGGTGGGCGAGTGTTCGGAGCCCGCGCCCGCCGGCTCGGTGACGGTCACGGGCTTGGATGAGGCGCGGGTGGTCGCGGTTGCGGCGGCGGCGCTGCCGACCGTAGAACACAGGGCCAGGAGCACCCCGAAAAACCGTATCCGGAAAAGCGATGCATCGCGGAAACCCTTCCCGTTCGCGGACACGCGGGGCGGTAATCGCCGGCGAGCAGGAGAAGCGGTGACGGGAGGCGGCACGGGATGACGCTGCGGCGTCAGGCGAGGACGGGACGCACCACCTGACCGGCGACGTCGGTGAGCCGGAAGTCGCGCCCATTGTGGCGGTAGGTGAGACGGCGGTGGTCGAAGCCGAGGCAGTGGAGCAAGGTCGCGTGCAGGTCGTGGATGTGGACCCGGTCGGTGACGGCGGCCGCGCCGAACTCGTCGGTCGCGCCGTGCACGAGACCGCCCTTGATGCCGCCGCCGGCGAGCCAGAGGGAGAAGGCCTTGGCGTTGTGGTCACGGCCCGGGTTGTCGCCACCGTTGCGGTCGCGGGTCGGCTTGCGGCCGAACTCCCCGCCCCAGATGACGAGGGTGGAGTCGAGCAGTCCGCGGAGCTTGAGATCGGTCAGCAGGGCGGCGAGCGGCTGGTCGATTTCGCGGGCCTTGGCGGTGATGCGATCCTCGAGATCCTGATGGTGATCCCAGCCGTCGTGCCAGACCTGGACGAAGCGGACGCCGCGTTCGACGAGGCGGCGGGCGAGGAGCATCTGCCGGCCTTGGGCGGTGTCGCCGAAGGCGGCGCGCGTATCGGCGGATTCGCGGGACAAGTCGAAGGCGTCGGTGGCCTCGGCCTGCATGCGGAAGGCGATCTCGTAGGTTTCGAGCCGTGCCTCGAGCGCGTCCTCGCGGGCGAGGTTCGCGGCGTGGAGTTCGTTGAGCGCGAGGACGAGGTCGAGCTGGCGGCGCTGTTCGGCCTTGGAGGCGTAGCTGTTGCGGATGTTCTGGATCATCTGCTGCACCGTGGCTGCAGCGGTGTTGATGCTGGTGCCTTGGTAGACGCCGGGAAGGAAGGCGGAGCCGTAGGAATTCGTGCCTCCGGCGGGGAGCCGGTTGCCGCGCAGCGAAATGAAACCGGGGAGATTCTGGTTTTCCGTGCCGAGTCCGTAGACGGTCCAGGCGCCGAAGCTGGGCTTGGTGATGCGCAGGGACCCGGTGTTCATGAACACCGTCGCCACATCGTGGGCCGGGATGTCGGTGTACATCGAGCGGATCACCGCCAGGTCATCCACGTGCGCGGCGGTCTTGGCGAAGAGGTCGCTGACCTCGATTCCGGACTTCCCGTGACGTTTGAAGGCGAAGGGCGAAGCCATGGCGACGCCGCCGTCCTTGCCGATGCTTCGCCCATCGTAGCGGGCGAGGGCGGGCTTCGGGTCCCAGGTGTCCACGTGCGAGGGCGCCCCCTGCGCGAAGATCTGGATCACCGCCCGCGCCTTCGCCGGGAAGTGCGGGGCCCGCGGGGCGAGCGGGTCCTTGCCGGTGACCGGAGCGGCCTCGGCGTTCGAATCCAGCAGCGTCGCCAGCCCCAAGGCGCCCAGACCCATGCCCGTCCGGCTCAGGAACTGCCGCCGCGTCAGGAACCGATCCGCCCACGCCTGGGAAACGCCGGTGCACGGTCCGGTGGAGACCTCAGGCAAGTGGGAATCGGGGTGGTCTCCGGGCATGGTGAGGATCGCTCGCCCTTGAGACGCCCGGGAGGGCCCGGAGGTTTCGCGCGGTGGGAGAATCGACGCGAAACGGGAGACCAGGCGCCGCTTACTTCAGCACGGGCCGGAGCACGAAATTCCGGTAGGCGATGCTGCCGTGGTCGCCCTGCAGGTAGATCGGACCCGGCCGCGTGGGATCGGACCCCATTGCGCCGCCGGTGCAGCCGAGCACGGGCTGGTTGTCGATGATCCGCTGGCCATTGAGAATTACGGTGATGTGGCGATCGACGAGGGTCATGTCCAAGGTCTGCCATTCCCCGGCGGGCTTCTCCGCGGAGACGGTCGGCGTGATGCGGCTGTAGACCGCGCCCATGTGGTGGGAGTCGCGTGGCTTGCCGTAGGAATCGAAGACCTGGACCTCGTAGATGCCGCGGAGGTAGACGCCGCTGTTGCCGCCTGGCGGCACGCGGACCTCGACGGTCAGGCGGAAGTCCTCGAATTCCCGGTCCGTCCGCAGATTGGCGTAGCGACGCTTGGGCTGGCCCGGGGCGGGCTCCTCGGGCGCATTGAGCAGCAGGCCGTCGCGGAAGACCCAGCCATTGGGGGCGTTGGCCTCGAGCGGCCGCCAGCCGCTGAGGTCGCGGCCGTTGACGAGCGCGATCGGCTCGCCGAAGCGCACGCGGGAAAGATCGGGGCGCGGCGGCATGGGCGGCGTCCGGCGCCCGCTGAAATCGGCGCGGTCGAAGCCCGTGCCGTCGAGCCGCGGCACGATGCGGGTGAGGCGCAGCACGTTGCCGGAGGCCTGGGCGGTGATGACCTCGGTGAACTGCTGCTTGCGCACGACGTTGCCGGAGGCGTCCTTGCGCTCGACCTCGCGGAGGCGGGTGAGCGTGGCGGTCTCGCCGTCGATCACGACGCTCGCCAGCGGGACGACGCTGCCGCCGCCCCAGAGAATCGAGCCGTCGATCCACCCCTGCTCCTGTTTCAGCTCAAGCCAGCCCGCGGAGCCGTTGGGGAGTGTGAGCTCCCAGCGGTCGAGGAGGCCGGACGGTGCCGCAGCGGCAGCCGGCGCTGGTGCGGCGGCCGCGGCGCGGCCCGCCGTGGGCAGGCTGACGAGGCCGGCGAGCGCGAAGAGCGATCCGGCGAACAAGGAACGAGACAAGAGGAGGAACGAAGCCATGGTGATCAGGGCGCGGGGATGAGGAAGCGGAACGTCTCCAGCAAAGACGGCGCGACTGGCGGGGAAACGAAAAAAGCGTGGAAACCGCGTGGGGGCGGGCGGCGTCACTTCCCGCGGTCGCTCTGAGGTCATCCCAAAACATGCGTGCAATCCCCACCTCCCCCTTCGCGCGGCGCTGGCAACGGATCGCCGCCGCACCGCGGCGAACGCCCAGGGCGTGGTCCGCGCGCGCATGGGTGGGATCGCTGGTGGAGCTGCTGGTCCTGGCGGGGGGTGGCGGAGCGGTGAGGGCGGCGGAGGTGGCACCGTCGCTCGCTCCGCAGACGTTCGCCTACGGGACCGATCCCCTGCAGGCGCTCGACTTCTGGCGGTCGCAGGGCGTCTCGGGCGGCGCGCCGCTCATCGTCTTCGTCCATGGCGGCGGGTGGCAGGCGGGCGACAAGCGGGGCAGCGCGCGCTCAGGCCAAAGGGCGCACTTCCAAGCGAACGGCTACGCGTTCGCCTCCTTGAATTATCGTCTCGTGTCCGCGGTCGATGTCGAGACGCAGGCGGTCGATGTCGCGATGGCCCTGAAGTACCTTCGGGATCAGGCGCCGCCGCTCGGCGTCGATCCGCGCCGCATCGTGCTGATGGGACACAGCGCCGGCGCGCATCTCGCGGCACTGGTGGGCACGGATGGGCGGTACTTGGAGAAAGCGGGCGTTCAGGTCGGTGACCTCGCGGGGATCGTGCTGCTCGACGGCGCGGGCTACGACGTGGCCGCGCAGCTCGAGGATGCCGGACCACGGCTGAAGCGTCTGTACCGCGCCGCCTTCGGGACGGACGTCTCGCGGCAGCGCGCCCTGTCGCCCACCGCGCACGCGGCGGTGCCGAACGCGCCTGCCTTCCTCATCCTCCACGTCGAGCGCCCGGACTCCGCGCGTCAGTCACGCGCCCTCGGCGCGGCGCTCCGTGCGGCGGGCACGCGGGTGGAGGTTCACGGCCTTCCCGGCCGGGGCCTCGCAGGGCACCTTGAGATCAACGTCGAACTCGGTGATCCGGACTACGCGGGCACGGCGATCGTCGACCGCTGGCTCGGCACGCTATGGCGATGAACCTAAGTCTCCGGCCTCGGCAGTGGGCGATCTTTCTCACGTTCGCCGCAGGATTTCTCTGCGCGCAAGGCGCCGTCGATCGGAGCCTGGATTGGGTCACGCCTGCGATGACGGCCCCGCGCGTCGTCCATGAGACGTTTCGCAGCGCGTCGGCCGAGGGACCCGTCAGTTATCATCTCTACATTCCGCCGGCGTATCGGGACGATCCCCCGCGCCGGTTTCCCGTGGTCTACTGGCTGCATGGCTCGGGCGGCGGGCTGCCCGGTATCGCGCCGCTGGCGCGGCAATTCGACGCGGCCATCGCGGCGGGCAAGGTGCCGCCGTGTCTGGTGGTGTTCGTCAACGGGCTGAAGAGCGGGATGTACGTCGACTGGAAGGACGGATCGGCTCCGGTGGAGACCGTCATCGTCCGGGACCTCATTTCTCATCTCGATGCCACCTATCGCACGATCGCCACGCGGGAGGGTCGGCTGATCGATGGCTTCAGCATGGGCGGGTATGGCGCGGCCCGGCTGGGCTTCAAGTTTCCCGAGGTGTTCGGCAGCGTCTCGCTGATGGGTGCGGGCCCGCTGCAACCCGACATTCGCGCGGATGCGCCGAGGGCCGGCAAGGCGCGCGTCGCGGATCTCATGAAGCGCGTCTATGGCGGAGACCCGGACTACTTCGGCCGCGTGAGTCCGCGCGCGCTGGCCGCGCTCAACGCCCCGCGGCTCACCGCTGCGACGCGCATCCGCATGGTCGTCGGCACGGCCGATGAGACCTATGCGAATAACGTCGCGTTCCACGCCCACCTGCAGGGCCTCGGCATCCCGCACGAATGGATCGTGCTCGATGGCGTGGATCACGATCCCTTGAAGACGCTGCGGGCGCTCGGCGACCGTCACTGGGCGTTCTACCGCGAGGCCTTCACGACACCGTGAGGTCGGGGCCCGGCGATGCGCGGCCGTGGAGAGCGCCGCGCCCGCGCCCGCGCTCGCGCGGCTGTCTGCGGTGCGGGCGTCGCTCCGTCGCCCACGTGCCCCGCATCCGGGTGAGGGATGTGCCCGCGCCCTGATGTCCCCGGTCGCGCCGGGGTGGCCGTGACCGCCGCCGGCGCGTGGATTTCGCGGAACCCGGGAGAAAGGTTGGGTCTCTCAAAGTGATGCCGAGCGTGGCGTCGCGTTGCGATGTCGGTAGTGTCTCCCATGGCCGCTCCCCTGCCGACCCGTCAGGCGGGTCTGAACCGCCTCGAAGAATTTCTTCCCCTCGTGCCCGCGTATGCACGCGAGCGGGGCTACGATCGGCCGAGCCGCCCCACCGTCTCCGGGCTTTCCCCGTGGCTCCAGCGCCGCCTGATCAGCGAGGAGGAGGTCTGTGCCGCCGTCCTCCGGCGGCATTCGTGGGCGGACGCCGAGAAGTTCGTCCAGGAGGTCTGCTGGCGAACCTACTGGAAGGGCTGGCTGGAGCAGCACCCGGAGGCGTGGACGCGCTACCAGGCGTCGGTCACACGCCTGCGCGCGGCGCCCCCGCCGGAGGGCTACGAGCGGGCGGTGGCCGGACGGACCGGCATTCCGGGGTTTGATGACTGGGCCCGGCAGCTGGTCGAGACCGGCTGGCTGCACAACCACGCGCGCATGTGGTTCGCGAGCATCTGGGTCTTCACCCTGCGTCTTCCCTGGGAGCTCGGCGCCGACTTCTTCCTCCGCCACCTGCTGGATGGCGATCCGGCATCCAACACACTGTCGTGGCGGTGGGTCGCCGGTCTTCACACCGCCGGCAAGACCTATCTCGCCCAGGCGGGGAACATCGCCACGTATTCGGAGGGTCGATACAATCCGGACGGATGGATCGCCAACGAGGCGACGCCCCTGACGGAGTCCTCGCCGCCGCCGCTGCAGCCGCTCTGGACCCCGGCGCCGGCGGAGCCGGAGCGGGACTCCGGGGAGGGCGCGGAGCGTGCGGGTCGGGTCGGGCTCTGGCTCCATCCGGACGATCTCTCGGTGGAGCAAGTCGATCCGGAGGGCCTGCGCCCGGAGAGCATCTGGGCGGCGTGGCCCGCCTCGGTGGATCACCGGATGCGGTGGAGTGAGCCGGTGACGCGGTTTTCGCGGGCGGCGCTGGCGGATGGAGCCGCGCGGGGAGCGGCGCGCTGGGATGCGGGGGTGCACGCCGGACGGATGGACGACGGCATCGGGGCCGCCGCCGTGGCGTGGACCCGTGCCGAACGCCTTGGCACCGTGGTGGCGGAGCGCCCCGCGGTCGGCCCGTGGCTGGACGTCGCGGGCGAGATCGAACGCGCCCTCGTCGCCGCCGGCGTCCGGGTGGTGTGGCGGCGCCGTGCGTGGGACCAGCGGTACTTCCCGCTGGCCCGTCGCGGCTTCTTCAGCTTCTGGTCGGAGGTCGCGCCCGGCCTGCGCGCCCGCGCGGTCAGTCGAGCCCCGTGACGTTCAGGTCCGCCGGGTGCTCGATCGTAAGCTTGATCGGCACCTCGCGCTTCTCGCCCGGTTTCAGGTCGATCCGCCAGACGAGGATCCCATCGGGCTCGCGCATGACCTCCTTCGGCGCGGTGGCCGAGCCGATGTCGCGTTCGGCGGGGGTGATGACCTTGACCACGATCTTCTCGTCGCGGGACACCGGCGTCGGTTCGCGGAGCACGATGCGCTCGGCGGTCTTCTTGTTGTTGGTGAGCGTGACGACGTATTCGTGGGTGATCCGGCGACCGCTGTTGGTCAGACCCGTGTCCTCGGTGAAGCGCTTGACGATGCGGCGCTTGACGGCGATGCCGTCGTCGACGCCGAGCGAAAGCGCGAACGATTCGCCCGGCATGAGCGCACGCAGCGCGCCGGGGCCCGCGGAGGCCGCGCCCGGTGAGACGGCGCGCAGGGTGCTGGTGGCGATGAAGGTGTCACCGAGGAAGGCGTTGACCGGGCCGGCCAGCCACGGGAAGTCGCTGCGGTTGGTGCCGGAGGCGCTGAGGTAAGCGGCCTCGATCAGCTTCGGGGCGGTCTCGTAGCGCAGGTCGGCGGGGCAATTCAGCGTGGTGATGACGACCTTCTGGGTGCTGCGGTCGCTGGGCAGGGTGAGGGGAGCGTCGATGCGGAAGGTGGCGCTGGAAAGACCCGTCTCGACGGATGCCTCGGCGACGACGGCGTCGGACTCCGCGGCGGTTGCGCCGGCGGTTGCCGGAGCCGCCGCCTCTGGCAGGGCGTTCGCGCTGCGTCGCATGGCCTTGAATTCGCCGCTGCTGACGCTTTGGGCGAGGTAGCCCATCTGGACTGGCCGGAGCGGCTCGACGATCCACGGACTCAGAGCGGGTGCGCCGCCGCCGAGGCCGGGGCGGGCGGTGGAGAGCGTCAGGGCGACGCCGTTCCAGTCCTCGCCAGTGCCGTTGCGGAGGACGCCGTAGTAGGTGACGTCGATGGCGCGGGTCTCGGCGCGGAGGCGGGCATCGTAGGCCGGGCTCCAGGACGCGCCCGGGGTGGCGTAGGCGATGACAAGGTCGAGGGTGCCGGCGCGCGAGGCCGAGACGCGCACGGCGGCGGCCCTCTGGCTGCGGCGCGGCGGCATGCGGCCCTTGAGGTCATTGAGCTGGGCCTCGACGGCGGCGATCTTGGCGGCGAGGGCGGTGCGCTGCTGCTGGAGGGATTGCTGGTCGCCGGCGAGGCGCGAGAGATTCTCGGCCTGGAAGACGAGGAGGAGCTGCCATTCCTCGAGCGAAGGCCGGGCACCCGGGGAGTCCTTGGACGGCGGTGCGGTCAGGGCGTTTTCGATCCGCTGCAGCAGCGCGCGCTGCTGGTCGATCTGGCCGAGCCGGGCTTCCAGGGCGGCGTACTCGCGTTGCAGACCCGCGAGTTCCTCCTCCAGGGTGCGCAGGCGCGGGTCGGGTGATGCCTCGAGGAACGTGCGGCGGAGATTGACGTCGAGGATCGTCGCGGCGGCCGTGCCCCGGCCGGAGACTTGGAGGGACTCGTCGACGAGCGCGGCCGGCAGGCCGTCGATCACGAGTTCGGATTCGCCCGGCGGCAGCTCCACGCGGGCCTGCCGGGTGAGCACGGCGCGGTCCGGATAGACGGCAACGGCGGTGATGCGGGACGAGACGGGCACGGCGGCAGCGGTGCCGTGGGACGGCGCGAGGAGAGCGCCGACGATGAAGGCAAGCGTCAGCAGCGACGCGAGGAGACGGGAGGGCATGGGAGCAGCGGGGGTGGACCTTGCGAAGTGCGCGGGCAGGGAAGCGCGGCGGGTGGCGCGACCCGCCTCCCTGCTCCGGGAGAGCGGTCAGGCGCTCCGGAGCCGTTCCGTATAGAGGGAGACGAGGGCGGCGCCGATGGCCTGGGAGAGCTCGCCGAGCGTGGCGGGGACGATCTTGATGTGGGCGCGCTGCCCTGGGAACAGGTAGGGGCGCGCCGTCGAGCGGATGAGCCCGAGGTAGCGTTCGCGGAACTCCGGGGTGGTGGCCTCCGGGTCGATCAGGCCGCCACCGATGACGAAGAATTCGGGATCCAGCGCGACGGCGAGGGAGGCCACGTGCAGCCCGAGCGCCTTGGCCTGCAGGTCGAAGATCTCCAGCGCGAGCGGGTCGCCCTTCTGGGCGCGGGACCGCAGCGAGAGGACCTTCTCCTTCTCGGTGCCGGTCGCCGTGGCCAGTTCGTGACCGGGATGCCGCTTGAGCACGTCCGCCAGCAGCTGTGGCAGGCCGGAGATCGTCGTGTAGGCCTCGATGCAGCCCCAGTCGCGACCGCACCCGCAGCGGTAGGCCGGAAGGCCGAGGAGGTGCACGGCGGCCGGCATGTGGCCCGCCTCCATCCCGGCGAAGTTGTCTCCGTCGAGCGGCAGCCCGTTCGGGTCGATGTACGCGCAGCCCAGTCCGGAGCCGGGCGCGAGCATGACCACGCCGGCCCTGCGCTCGCCGCGCACCCGGGCGGCCTCGGCGACGCCGCCGTAGTTGCCGTCGTTGCCCGCCACCAGCGGGATCGGGCGCCCCGCGCGCTCAGCGAGGGCGCGGCTGTACTCGGCGTGGAAATTCCAGCCGGCGAAGGCGGGCGGCAGGTTCGCCGAGCGATCCAGCACGCCGTAGCTCTGGTAAGGGCCGGGAATGGCCAGACCCACCCCGCGCACCTGGTCCCAGCTCAGACCGTTGTCCTTCAGGAATCCCTCGGCGCCCTCCACCCAGCCGCGGATCACCGCCGCGGTGCCCGCCGCCGAGTTCGTCGAGCTCTGACGGAGCTGCGTCGAGATGAGGGAGCCGTCGGCGCGCACGCCGCCGGTCTTCGACGTCGTGGCGCCGCTGTCGGTGCCGATGTAGACGCCGGAAAGGGAGGAACTCATGGTGAGGGAATCTCGCGGAAGGCGAGGGCGGTCAGCGTGGTCCGGGGCAAGGGCTTCGTCAACGCGCCAACCGCCGCTTCTACCACTGCGAACGCAGTCCAAGCCGGAAGCGGCGCGGGGCGTCGAGCGAGATCAGACCGTCGACCGTGCGACCGGTCTGGAGGGAGGATTGGGTCGCGTTCTCCACCGTGATGAACCCCTCCAGCCAGCGCGCGAGGGATCGACTCCACTGGACATCGACCGAGGTCGCTGGTTCCAGCGGCAGCAGGTTCTCGTCGTCCTCGTACTGGACCGACGAGTGCCGGAGCCGGACATCCAGCGTCCCAAGGCGGGCGTCGCGCCACGTCATCCCCGCCGTGCCGACGAAGCGAGGCACCTGCGCGAGGCGCCGTCCCGCCAGGGCGGGCTGGGCGGCGGCCGTGCGGACGGTGGCATCGCTGAACAGGACGTCCACGCGCCCGGACCACCGGGGCGAGGGTGCCCACTGGAAGCCGGCCTCGAGGCCGTCGACCCGCACGGCTTCGAGGTTGCGCCGCTGCCGGCTGACCAGCGTCGGCGTGCGCGAGAGGGTGACGTTCGCCACCGCGTCGCGCAGGTCCTGGCGGAACGCGGTCACGGACATCCGCCCCGCGCCCAGCGGCAGGTCGAGGCCTGTCTCGAAGCCGGTCAGACGCTCCGGCGCGAGCAGCGGGTTGGCCTCGGTGTTGACGTTCCCGACGCGGAACGGCCGGTGGAATTCATTCAGCGTCGGCAGGCGGAAGGCCTGGTAGGCGGCGGCGCGGAGACGCGCGGGGGCGCTCTCCGGCGCACCGGCGGTGCTGACCGGGCGGGCGCCGCCGAGCGGGAGCGTGACTCCAATCCGTGGATTCAGGGACGTCCCGGAGCGGTCGGCGAAGCGATCGTCGCGCGTGGACGCGGCGGTCGCGGAGTCCCACTCACGTCGATGGCCATCGGTGTTGGCCCAGCGGTCGAGCCGCAGCGCGGCCGATGCACGCAGACGTTCGCCGATGGTGCGTTCATGGCTGGCGAAGAGGCCGACGAAGCGTTGCGTGCCCCCGGCGAAACGGCGGCGGGTGAAGCGCGTTCCCGACCAGAGAAAGTCCTCGCGGGTTTCGCCGCGGACCACCCGGACATCCGCGCCGACGGCGGAGGAGGCGCGCGCCGCGCCGGGGTGGCGGAGCGCAACGGTGACATTCGCGCCGCCGGCGTTGCTGGGCACCGCGAATTGATCATTCGCCGGGGTCTCGAGCCGCCGCGCCGCGTCGACTGAGGTGAACACGCTGCTGAACTCCTGCCGCTGGGCGTAGAGGTTGGCCGTCCACGCGAGCGCGGACGAGGGATGACCGGAAAGGGCGACCGAGGTGAACTGCTCGCTGGAGGCATTGCGCTGCAGGGTGGTCCCGTTGCCCCGGTCCTCGTCGAAGGCCCGCAGCGTGACGGCCAGAGCGACGGGCGTGGCGGAGCCCAGTCGCTGGCGCCACGTGCCCTGCAGCAGGCGCTGGCGGAGATCGAGGCGGCGATCGACGGTGCCGCGCTGCGCCGGCGCGAGCGTGAAGTCGCCGCGGGCGGTGAGCGCGGAGACACTGGTGTGGATGACCGCCGTCTGGCCGACGGGGGTCCGCGCGTACGCCTCCCCCTCGACCGTGCCGGCGGAGCCGCCGGAGAGGCGGAGACGACCTGCGGATGCTGCGGCGGTCGCGCCCGAGTCTCCCTCCGCGGAGAACGTCGGTTCGGTGAAGAGTGCGATCGTGCCCCCGAGAGCCGCGTTGCCCCATTCGGCCGAGCCCCCGCCGCGCAGGATCTCCGCGCCGGCGAGCGCGAGGGTCGGCACCTTGCCCCAAGCGACCCAGCCACCGAACGGATCGTTGAGCGGCACGCCGTCGAGCAGCACGAGCGAACGGCTCGCGCCGCTTGGTCCCACGCCGCGCAGCGAAACGCCCTGCGCCGTGGGATTGGCGACGAGGCTGCCGCTCCGGCGGAAGAGACTGAAGGCGGGCGACTCGCGCAGCACTGCATCCACCGGGCGTCCCGGCGACGCCTGCAGGCGCGCCGGAGAGAAGAGGTCCACCGCGACGGCGAGCTCCGCGACCGGAACGGGGGCCCGCGCGGCTGAGACGACCACCTGCGGCAGGGCCGTCACCGTCGCGGCTGCCGACCTGCCGTTACCCGACGCTGTTGCGGGCTCGACCGCCGGCTGCGCGTGGACGACCGCCGCCAGCGCGAGCAGAGCCAGCCCGGCGCGTCGGAGCGCGGCGCCGGCGGCCGCGGGGCGTCCGGACGGCGGGGCCGGGGGCGGGGAGGGCGTCGCGGCCGCTTTGCCGGACTCGGTTCGCACGATGCTCACGTCCGGGTGCTGGTTTCCGACCACGTATCCAATGGGAGGATACGCCACTGACCCGCCGTCAGGTCATCCAGTCCCCATGGACCGAAGCGGTCGCGGTGCAACGTCTGCACGGTCGCTCCGGCGGCGGCGGCGAACATGCGCCGGACCTGATGATAGCGGCCCTCGGTGAGGGTGAGGAAGGCCTCGCGCGGCCCGAGCGCCTCGTAGCGCGCGGGGAGGCACGGAGCGTCCTCGCCCTCGAGGTGAAGCGTGCCCGCGGCGAATACCTCCCCAAGGCCCGGAGGAAGATCGCGGTCGACGGTGGCGCGGTAGCGCTTCTCGACGTGGTGGCGCGGGGAGGTCAGCCGATGGACGAGGGCGGTCTGGTCGGTGAGGAGCAGCAGCCCGGAGGTGTCCTTGTCGAGGCGGCCGACGGACGTGATCCCCGGGTTGCGCTGCTGCCAGCGCGGCGGCAGCAGATCGTAGACGGACGGGCCCTCGCGGCGGTCGTGCGAGCAGACCAGCCCGAGTGGCTTGTGCAGCAGCAGGAGGAGCCCGTCCGGGTGATCGAGCGGCTCGCCGTCGATGCGAACGGTGGCGGCCTCGACCTTGAGGGCGGGCTGGGTCAGGCGTGCACCATCACCCCCCCGCACCCCGTGCGCGCGGAGGAAGTCACGGGCCTCGCGGCGCGAGCAGTAGCCGAGATTGGCCAGAAGCTGGTCGAGACGGCGCATGGACCAAGGGAGATCACGTCAGGGCGCGGGACGTGTCGAGCGAACTCGCCGGATGACCGGACGATCCGGCGACTGGTGCGGATGCTGGGTGCGAACCGACGTCACGTTGCGGGAACGGCGGCGGAATGGAGTTGAGCGAGTCATTGGGTAGCGTTGAAATGGAAACATGATCTCGCGAATCAAAGCCGGGATGCTGGCGTGGCTGGTCGGAGCAGGGTCGCTTGTGGCGCATGAGTTCTGGTTTGAACCTTCGAGCCACTTTGTCGTGACAGGCGGAACGATGCGTGTGGCACTCCGCTGCGGCATGGACTTTGCCGGGGACCCCCGGCCCTTGGATACAACCCTGGTTTTGGCGGTCCGGCGGTACGACGCCCGGGGAACGATGGATTTGATGCCCCGGCTCGGGGAACCGCCGACTCCGGAAGCCCTGGCATTGGAAGCCCCGGTTGCGGGGACCGTGTTGCTCGCCCTCGACAGCGCCGCGAAGTCGCTGACTCTGCCGGGGGATCGATTCACGCACTATCTGCAGGAGGAGGGACTGGACGGCGTGATTGCGGCGCGGCGGGCGGCGGGCACGAGCGACGAGCCGGGCCGGGAGCGTTACCGCCGATGCATCAAGACGTTGATCCGGGTCGGAGAAGAAGCGGATCGAACGCTCGCGGTCAGAACGGGCCAGCGGTTGGAGATTGTGCCCTTGGTGGACCCGTTCGCGTTGAAAGTCGGCGACGCCCTCGGGATCGAGGTGACGTTCGACGGGCAGCCCCTCGCGGGAGCGTTGGTTCGGGCCTGGCATCGGGGGCCGGGCGCGTCCCCGGATTCCACGGCGTCCGTCACCCGGCACGAAGTGCGGACGGATGCTGCCGGGCGCGCGGAAGTCCGCCTCGGCAAGACCGGCGAGTGGATGCTGAGCCTGGTGCACATGGTGCCCGTGACGGACGATCCGGCGCACGACTGGGATAGTTACTGGGGCAATCTCACGTTCGCGCTGCCGACGCGCTGAGCCCCGGCGACCGGTGTTGGAAATGTCCGGCTAGACTCCCGGCGGGGAGAGGAGCGAGACTGCGCGGGTGGATGCATCGTGGACCTTTTCGCTGCTTGCGGCGGGCCTGACCGGCCTGGCGGCGCTGACGTGGGCGCATCCGCCGACCCTGCCGGCTTGGAAGCTGGTGATCCTCGTCGGGGAATTTGGACACTTTCTTGCGGCGCTGAGTGGCGCGCTTGCGCTGGGGCTGCTGACCACGGGTGACGCTTTGGGTTGGGAGCGCGGGATCCCACTGGCCCTGTTGCTGGTGGCGACCTTCCTTCTGCTGCGTCCCGCGTGGCTGGCGTGGCGGATCTCGCTCCGGCTTCCGGCGCGTCTGCGCGACGTGTGGGGTGAGGCGGCGCTTCCGGCCCGCCGTCCCCTTTCGTGGGCTCGGCTCTTCTGGCCGCGACGTCGGCGGCGCGTGCCGGTGGAGACGCTGGCGGTGCCGCGTCCTGACGCTGCCGGTGCGACCGGCGGAGCCGCCGTGCTGCCGCTGGATTTCCACCGCGCGGTTGGGACGAGGCCCGGCGGGTGCGGCGCGGCACCCTGCATCGTCGTGATCCACGGCGGTGGCTGGGATGGGGGGGATCGGAGCCAGTTGGCCGCGGCGAATCACCGCCTGGCGGCGCGCGGCTACGCGGTTGCCGCGATCAGCTACCGGCTCGCGCCGCAGCACTCGTGGCCGGCGGCGGCGGAGGACGTGGTCGCGGCCGTAGCGTTCCTGCGCTCGCGGGCGGCGGAACTCGGCATCGACCCGGATCGCGTCGTGCTGTTCGGGCGCAGTGCCGGCGGGCAGCTCGCCACCGCGGTGGGCTACCGCCCGGGCCAGCCCTTCATCCGCGGTGTCGTGGCGTATTACGCGCCGCACGACCTCCACTTCGCGTGGCGCAACACGCCCGCGGGAGGCATCCTCGACTTCTTCGCGCTCATGCGCCAGTTCCTCGGCGGCTCGCCGGATGAGGCGCCCCGCGCCTACAATGAGGCGAGCGCCTACCATGCGGTCAACCCGCAGGTCCCGCCTACCCTGCTCGTGCACGGCGGGAAAGATTCGCTCGTTTGGTTTCGTCAGAGCGAACGGCTCGCGCAGCGACTGGCGGAGGCGCGCGTGCCGCACACCTACCTCGCGCTCCCGTGGGCGGTGCACGCGTTCGACTTCAACCCCGACGGCCCGGGCGGGCAGCTGGCCGACTATGCGATGGAGACGTTCCTCGCGGCGGTCACGGCCGGGGGTCGCGAGCGAGCGAGCGAGCGGGCAGCCCGCTAGGCCTCGCGCTGTGGGCAGCGCAGGACCGCGAGCAGGCCGGCGTCGCGTTGCGCGGAGAGCGCTTCGATCGAGCGGCCCCCGGCCTCCTCCAGCACGCCGGCGATGAGTCGCTCGCGCAGCTCGGGCGTGAGCTCCGGATTGCCGAGGTCCTTCCACCACGTGGTGAATGGGCCGGACAGGTGATGCATGAAGTGATGCATCCCGCCGGCCCCTCCGCCGAGGTGGAGGATGAGGTGTGGTCCCATCAGCGCCCACCGTGCGCCGGGTCCGGCCGTGACCGCGGCGTCGACGTCGGTGACGCTGGCCACGCCCTCCGCGACGAGATGGACCGCCTCGCGCCAGAGCGCGGCCTGCAGGCGGTTGGCCACGTGGCCCGGCACCTCGCGGTGGAGACGGATCGCGCGCTTGCCGAGCGAGGTGTAGAAAGCCATCGCGGCGTCGACCACCGCCGGTGAGGTGGCTTGGCCGCCGACCACCTCGACGAGCGGCAGGAGGTGCGGCGGGTTGAAGGGATGACCGATGACGCAGCGTTCCGGATGGGTGCATCCCTCCTGAAGGGCGCTCATCGTGAAGCCCGACGTGCTGGAGGCGATGATCGTGTCGGGGCGGGCTGCGGCGGTGACGGCCTGCAGCAGCGCCCGCTTGGCGGCGAGGACCTCGGGACCATTCTCCTGAATGAAGTCGGCACCGCGCACCGCGTCGGCGAGGTCCGCCGTGAAACGCAGGCGATCGCGGGAGGCGCCAGGCGTGAGTCCGAGCGTCTCAAGGGTGGGCCAGACGCGGTCGACGAAGGCCCGCAGCCGTTCCTCTGCGCCCGGGGCCGGATCGGTGGCCACGACATCGAAGCCATGGGCCAGGAAGAAGGCGGCCCAGCTGGAGCCGATCAAGCCGGCGCCGACGATCGCCACGGTGCGGACCGGCGGCGCGCCGGGCGAGACGGATGCGGGTGCGGGCGAGGAGATCGAGGACATGGGAGTAGTGAGGACCTGGGGAAGACGAAGCGGAGGATGAAACCGTGGGCGTGACGTGCAGGATGGGCGGGGCGATCGCGAGCGGGCGGTAAACGGGCGGCGAGCCTGGGTTGCGCGAGGATCGAGGAACGCGAGTAATCCCAGGAACGGGGAATCAAGGAACGGGGGGCGCGAGGAGCGGGGCGACGAAGGGCAGCGGGCGATTGCTCCCGGGAGGGATCGTCCTTAGTTCGATGACATGGGACGGCGAGTCGAGGCAGAAGCTTGGAGCGATCGTGACACGGTGGGGCACGCGTACCGCCTGCTCGGCTGCTGGCTCTGCGTGCGCGGCGTCGACGGAGCGGTCCTGCGGCGACGGATCACGGAAACGGAAGCCTATCACGGGCCGGAGGACCGGGCTTCGCACGCCAGCCGCGGGCGCACGCCGCGCAACGCGGTGATGTTCGGACCGGGCGGCGTGTGGTACGTCTACCTCTGCTACGGCGTGCATGAGATGCTGAACCTCGTGACCGGCCCGGCGGAGTGGCCGGCGGCGGTGCTGATCCGCGGCATCGAAGGATGGAGCGGGCCGGGTCGCGTGACGCGCGTCTTGGGCGTGGACCGATCGCTAAACGGAGGCCGCGTCGATCGCGCCGAGCGGGGTCGGATCGCGGCATGGATCGAGGAGGACGAGACCGCGCGGCCGATTCCGCCCGGCGAGATTGAAGCGGGTCCGCGGATTGGCGTGGCGTACGCCGGGCCGGAGTGGGCGGCCAAGCCCTGGCGCTTCCGCTGGATGCCCCGCTGGACTCCGCCCCGCCCGGCGTCAGTGCGCCCGCAAGGAACGGCCCGGTCGCGCGGAGCGACCGGATCCCTCGTCTAGGCCTTGGCCACGGCCGCGGCGGCGTAGCGGTCGAGCCGGTCGACCACGGCCGCGATCTCCTGCGGGAGATTGAAGAAGTGGACGGAGAGCCGGATGTCCTGCGGATGAGTGACGGGCGACAGCAGCATGCGATTTTCCTGATGCAGCGTCTCATAGGCGGCCGCGGCCTTGCAGGCGGCGGGCAACCGGAGCACGACGATGCCATTGCGGGCGTCGGCGGCGGTGGGGGAGGTCATCGTGAGATGCTTGCTTGCCTGCACGGCCTGGGTGGCGAAGCCAGCGAGCTCAACGATCCGCGCGTGGATGCGGTCCCAGCCCAGCCCCTCGAGCCAGGCGAGTGAATCCGCCAGTCCGGCGAACCCGGCGCTGTTGCGGGTGGCGAACTCGTAGCGTCGCGAATCGGGAAGCCATGTGAAGTTGCCCACTTCGTCGAAGGTGGCCTGCGCGCGGGAGCCGGTCCAGGAAACCGGCGTCGCTTCCAAGGCGTCCCGCCGCGTGAGCAGGGCCCCGGTGCCCTTGGGTCCGAGCAGCCACTTGTGTCCGCACAGGCTGTAGTAGTCGCAGCCGATCTCGTGGAAATTGACCCGCACGTTGCCGGGCCCCTGGGCGCCGTCCAGCAGCAGTCGGAAGTTGCGGGCGCGCAGTGCGGCGGCGAGCTCGCGACCCGGCACGGTCCGGCCGCTGCCGCGGGAGACGTGGCTGAGGGCGACGAGGCGGGTGGTGGGCGTGAGACGGGAGAGCACCTCCGCCACGACTCGCGTGGGATCGCCGACCGGGACCACGCGCCGCCGCACGCCGAAGCGCCGCTCGAGGTTGTAGACGGGCATGAGCATGGCGGGATGCTCTTCGTCGCCGATGAGGATCTCGTCGCCGGGCCGCCAGTCGATCGACCAGAGCACGATGTTGAGGCCGGTGGTGGTGTTGCTGGTCAGGGTGACCTCGGCCGGGTCGGCCCCGGTGAGATGGGCGATGCGGTTCCGGCAGTCATTCTCCAAGTCTGTGATCTGCGCGTTGATCTTCGGATCGGCCGGTGCCTCGTTCTGCAGGTCCAGCGCCGCCTTCACGGCGTTCATCACCCGCCGCGGCGAGGGACCGTACCCGCCGGACTGGAAGTAAAGGCAGTTTGACAGCGCCGGAATCTGCGCGCGCGCGGCCCCGACCCAGTCGGCGGACGCGGCCGCTGCGGGGTCTGCGGTCGGCGCGGCACCGGCCCGGAGCACGGCGGCACCGGCGCCGCCGGCGAGGAGCGAACCGACGAAGCGTCGGCGGGAGAACGAACGGGGGCGGGACGAATGCATGGGAGGGGAGGAAGAGGCGGCCGGGGTGGCGGGTCAGGTGGACGGCGCGGGTGGCGCGAGCAACTCCTCGGTCAGGCGCAGGCAGTACCACTGCATGCGCGGCAGGTGGAAGCAGCCCTTCCACAGGTTGCCCTTCAGCCGCGTCGAAATCCGCCCGTCGCGGTGCGCGTAGCCGAACCACTCGCCGTGCACGGGATCGGCGAAGACGCGGTGTGACCACGTGTGGACCTGCTCGTGCCAGGCGGCGTACTTGGCGTCGCCGGTGAGCTGGTAGGCGAGCAGCGTGGCGATTTCGGCCTCGTTGTGCGGCCACCAGAACTTCATCTCCGCCCAGTACTCCTGCACCGGCAGTCCGCGGAGATCGGTGAAGTAGAGCAGCCCCCCGAACTCCCGGTCCCAGCCGCGCGCCCACATGCAGTCGAGGATGGCGAGGCCCAGCTGGCGCAGCCGCGCGTCGTTGCCGCGCAGTTTCGCCTCGTGCAGGATGAACCACGCGCACTCGATCGCATGGCCGGGGTTGAGCGTCCGGCCGTCGAAGTGATCGACGATTGCCCCATCCGGGGCGACCGCCTCCATCAGCGCGCCGAGGTCCGGCTTGTAGAAGTCCCGCTCGATCTCCGCGATCGACGCGTCGATCCACTCGGTGCACGTGCGGCCGCGCACCCGGACGTCGCCGAGGAGGGAGCGCACCTCCTGGGCCGTGACGATCGCGATCATCAGCGGCGCCACGCCCTTCATCGGGCGGGTCTGCGGATCGGACTTCGGCGGCATGACGCCCGGGGTGAAGCTGTGGTGGAGGTAGGTGTCGAAGAACGCCAGCGCCTCGGCGCGCGCGGCCTCCTCACCGGTGGCGACGGCGTAGGCGGCCGCGGCGATGGTCGCGAAGCACTCGCTGTAGACGTAGCGCCGCATCCGCAGCGGGCGACCATCGCGCGTCACCGTGAAGTAGAGCTTGCCGCCGGGTCCGCGGCAGTGGTCGCGGATGAACTGGAGGCAGCTGCGCGACATCTCCAGCCACGCCGGATTGGGACCGTGGGTGCGGTGCAGGGTCGCGAACATCCACGCCGCGCGGCCCTGGAGCCACACGGCCTTGTCGGTGTCGATCACCGTGCCGTCCTCGGACAGCGCCGTCAGGATGCCGCCGTGTTCGCGGTCGGCTCCGTGCTTCAGCCAGAAGGGGATCGTGCTCCCGAGGAGCCCGTGGCGGTAGGTTTCGCGCAGCGTTTCAAGGCGGGTACGGTCAAGGTGCATGAAGGCGGGGAAAAACGATCCGGACGAAACCCGTTCCGAGGGCGCGTCACTTCAAGCCAGCCAGGGCGGCCACCCACTGCTGGATGGCCTGAGTCTGCTCGGGCGTGACGTTGTGCCCGGTCTCGATGGCGAGCAGGAGATGCTTGGGGGCGGTGATGACGTTGTAGGCGGCGTAGAGCGAGGTGGGGGGGCAGGTCTCGTCGTTGTAGCCCCACGAGTAGAAGCCCGGCACGCGCAGCCGCCGGGCGAAGTTCACCGCGTCGTAGTAGGCGGTCGTCGCCCGTTTCGCCGGCGTGTCGTGGGGGGAGGGCATCCCGCCCTCCGACCGCATCATGTGCGGCCAACCGCCGGCGCGCCCGTGGAGGTAGCCGGTGACGTCGGAGTACGCGGGGTAGTTGGCGGCGAGGGCGGTGACGCGGGGGTCGAGGGCCGCGGTGGTGATGGAGAGCTGCCCGCCCTGGCTGCCGCCGATGACGATGAGCGTGCGCCGGTCCCAGGCCGGATGGGAGACGAGGTAATCATTGGCGCGCAGGCAGCCGAGGTAGACGCGCCGGTAGTAATAGCGCTCGCGTAAATCGAGGTTGTACACGTTGTAGCCATTCAGCGCGGCCGCCCCGAGCTGATCGTAAAGCTCCTGCGGCAGGTTGACCGGGATGCCGTGAATGCCGATCTGCAGGGTGATGAACCCGCGTTCAGCAAGGTCGACGAGCCCGCGGTAGGGGCGCACGCCGGCGCCGGGCACGTTCAGGAGGGCCGGGAACGGACCGGGTCCGCGGGGCACGCACAGGATGCCGTAGATCCGGCTGGTCGCGCTGCTCGTCGCGCCGACGTTCTGGAGACCGACGTGGAAGACCTCCACCTTGGCGGTGGAGAGGTCGGGCTGCGGGGTCAGCCGCGCGTCGACCGGGATTTCCGCGAGCCGGGCCTTCTGCGCGGACCAGAACGCGTCGAAATCCGCCGGCTCGGTCTGGGTCGGCTGAATCCCGCCCGGCGCAACGCCGGCGGTGGCGACGCCGCGGTAGGAGCGGCCGGCGACGGTGGCGGTGACGATGCAGCGGATGAAGCCGGGTTGGGCGAGGCTGCCGCCGGCGATCCGGAGGCCCCCGGCGGGCACCGGGGTGGTGACCGGTGCGGCGTCCAGCATTTCCGGGCCCACGCGGTAGGTGACGGACACGCCTTCGACGGGCTGTTGGTCGGCGATGACGGAGACGAGGAACGTCACGGGTTCGCCGACGCCGTAGGTCCAGCCGGTGCGCTCGGGGACCACCCGCACCTGCACGGCGGCGGCGCGCGCGTCGGCGGGGGCCGGGACGGTCCAGGTCGCATCGGCGCCCCCGGGCGCCGCCCGCACGAACGGGGCGATGGCGAGTACGGTGGCGGCGAAGGTGAGCGAGGCGAGGCGGCGGAGCATGGGGAAAAGGACGGAGCGGCCGAAAGGCCGGTGGGGGCGGGCTCCGGCCGACGATTAGGCTCGGCAACCCGAGCTGCATTTGGGATGCCTTGTCGGTCAGCGGCAACAACAGACAGGAAATCCAACATGGCCCTTTGGGAATATAAGATCATCAGCAGCGGCAGGGGCGGCTTTGGCAGCCCGGCGCTTCTGGAGACGCATCTCAACCAGCTCGGCAAGGACGAGTGGGAGATCATCGCCTTTCACACGCAACCGGACAACCCGCTCGCCTTTCACGGCCTCGCGCGGCGGACCACCCAGCGCGACTGGACGCTTGAGGACGCGGCGGCGTCGGCCGCCAAGGCCGAGGCGGAGAAGCTCCGGGCCGAGTTCGCGGCCAAGTTCCAAGCCGCCCAGGCGAGTGCCTCGTCCGCCGTGGTCGAGGAGAAGCCCGCCTCGTTCGCTGGCGAGGCGGCGGCCGGAGAGGACGGCCTGCGCCGCCTCCGCGACACGGACCGCGACCAGGATCCGGAGGAACTGGCCGACGACGAGGATGACGAGTGGAAGAAGCTGGAGTCGGAGCAGGAACTGCCGAGCTTCTTTGAGTTCATCCGCCCCCACATGCGCCGCAACCAGCGCGGACCGGGCATGTCGCTCGCGGTCGACTACCTTGCGAACAAGATCGACCTCACCCTGGGCGAGGTGGTCACGGCCCTGCGCGAGTGCGACTTCGTGATTCCGGAGCGCGAGGACGATGATCCCGTCTACCTTGAGTACGACGGCGACCTGTACTGGGTGAACGTCAATCGTCACCACCAACTCTTCATCAACACGAAGGAGAAGCCCCGCCCGGTGTTCCGCACCGTGAAGGGGCAGCCGGTTGCGGCGCCGGAGCGCCCGGCGGACGACCGCAGTGGGCGGACGGACGAAGGCGGGCGCCGCGCCCGGACCGACGCCGCGCCCGCCGCGGCGTCCTCGGCGGCCGAGCCGACGGCGCGTCCCGTCACCGATGCTGCTCCGGCGGCTTCGGCTGAGTCCGGGGAACCCGCCGGCTCGACCCCGGCCGGCGGCGGCGAGGCCGACGACGCGCCGGACACCAACCCGGAGCCCGAGGCCACCGGTCCGGCCGCGGACCTGCTCCGCCGCCTCCGCCCGCTCATGCGCCGCAATCGCCGCAGCCCTGGTGTCTCCGGCAGCATTCCCTTCCTTTCCCGCGCCCTCCGGCAGAGCGAACCGGAGTTCACCGCCACCCTGGTGGGCGTTGGCTTCATCCTGCCGACCGGTCCGAACGACAAGCCGGCGGCGCTCGACGTGGGCAACTGGGCGTACTGGCTGAATCAGGATGGCCGTGGCGGCCTCTGGATCAATGGCCGCAAGCGCAGCGAACGCGACCGGGCGGCGGCCGCCGCCTCCGCTTCGGAGCCAGCATCAGCCCCAGCCTCCGCGTTGGGGTCGGCTTCCGTGCTCCCTTCGGATTCCGAGCATGCGTCGACGTCTGCGCCCGCCGGGTCTGCGGCAACGTCAGCGTCAGCATCAACGGTCCCGGCGCCGCAACTCGAGTCGGCTCCGGCGGCCCCGTCACCCTCCGAACCCGCTGCCGGATCGGCCGCTGCCTCCGCAGCGCCTTCCGGGCCGGTGGCGGACTCGGCGACGGCTTTGGAGCCCGCGTCCTCGTCCGGAACCGCGTCCGTTCCGGCGTTGCCGGCCGGCGAAGGTGCGACCGGAGGGACCTTGCTTTCCGGCCTGCGCGCCCGGCTTGAGGCGAAACCGCGTGGCGGCGCCTCGGCGTCGGTCGCCGAGTTGGCGGGCGCGACCGGTGGCAGCGAGTCCGACCTGCTCGCGGCGCTGGCGGCGAACGGCCTTTCCGCGCCCGCAGCGGACGGCGACAAGTCGGAGCCGGTGGATTTGGCGGACGAGCAGCTCTGGCTGGAGAAGGGGGCCAAGGACGGTGTCCTTCGCCTTCACGCCAAGGCGAAGGCGAAGCGCAAGTCCTCGTCTGCGGAGGAGTCTGGGGCGGAGGGTGACGACTCCAAGCGCCCGGCCCGAAAATCCTCCAAGAAATCCGCGAAAAACTGAGTACAGTAGGGTGGTTCCCCAAGCCTGCGCTACCCCGTGCTGACGATCACCGATCTCCGGAAGTCCTTTCCCTCGCCTGAGGCGGGTGGGCAGCCGGTGGAGATCGTGCGGGTGGCCCGGTTCGAGCTGGCGGCCGGCCAGCAACTCGCCCTGCGGGGCGAGAGCGGGTCGGGGAAGACCACCTTCCTGCATCTCATCGCGGGCCTGCTCGCGGCGGATGCGGGGCGGATCGACTTCGAGGGTGTGGACGTGGCGGCGCTGGGCGAGGCCGCGCGGGATCGGCTGCGCGCGGAGCGGATCGGCTACATCTTCCAGACCTTCAACCTCCTGCAGGGCTACACCGTGCTGGAGAACGTGTTGCTCGGAATGAGCTTTGGCAGTGGGCGGATGGATCGGGGACACGCCCGGGCGCAGCTTGAACGCGTCGGTCTGGGGGCCCGGCTGCATCACTTTCCCCGCCAGCTCTCGACCGGCCAGCAGCAGCGGGTCGCGGTGGCCCGCGCGTTGGCCAACCGGCCCCGGCTGGTGCTCGCCGACGAACCCACGGGCAACCTCGACCGCCGCCGCGGACAGGAAGCACTCGCGCTGATCCGCGAAGCGTGCGCGGAGGCCAGGGCCGCGCTGCTGCTTGTCAGCCACGATCAGGACGTGCTGGGGCAGTTCACGTATGTCCGCGACTTTGCCGACCTGAACCGTCCCGCCGCTGCGGGGACCGCGTGAGACCCCGGTTGCCATGACCCTGCCGCTCATCCTCTACCGCAGCCTCCGGCAGCACGCGCTCTCGACGCTCGTGACGGCGGGCAGCATCGCGCTCGCGGTGGGGCTCCTGATGGTGGTCTGGATGGTGAAGGCGCAGTCGCAGCGTGCGTTCGTGGAGACGAGCACGGGCTTTGACGCGGTGCTCGGGGCCCGCGGCTCACGGCTGCAACTCGTGCTCAACGCGATCTTCCACCTGGAGGCATCGCCCGGTAACATCTCGTCCGCCGACTTCGAGCAGATCCGCCGCCATCCTGCGGTGAAGGCGGCGATCCCGCTGGCGGTGGGTGACAACTACCGCGGCTACCGGATCGTCGGCACGCTGGAGGACCTCTTTACGAAGGTCGAGTACTCGCCCGGACGGCGCTACGCCGTGCAGCCCGGCGGCCGCGTCTTCGCCGGCGCGGCGCATGAGGCGCTGGTGGGCTCGTTCGCGGCCGAGCGTCTCGGCTTGCGCCTGGGTGACACCTTCCAGCCCTACCACGGACTTGTCTTCGACCCCGCAAACCAACACGAAGAGACCTACACGGTGGTTGGCATCCTTGAGCCGACGAACACCCCGGCCGACCGTGTGCTGTGGATCCCGCTTGCCGGGATCCAGAACATGAAGGGACACGATCCCAAGTTCGCGACCGACCTCAGCGCCGTGCTGCTCCAGCTAAGGACGCCGCAGGCCGGATTCATGTTGGACATGATGTACAACCGTCAGGGCAACCGCCTGACATTCGCCTATCCGGTTGGAGCGATCATCGCGGACCTCTTCGGCAAGATCGGGTGGTTTGACCGCGTGCTCGCGCTCGTGGCGTACCTGGTCGCCTTCGTCGCGGCCGGCAGCGTGCTGGCGAGCATTTATGCCTCGATGAGTGCGCGGCGCCGCGACCTCGCGATCCTGCGGGCCCTTGGCGCGCGACGGCACACGATCTTCACCGCGGTGGTCGCGGAGGCCGCCGTCATCGGCGCGCTCGGCGCGCTGGCTGGCTCCATCGTTTACGGTGCGCTGCTCGCTGGCGTGGCGCGGATCATCCGGGCGCAGACCGGCGTGGCGATCGACGTGCTGGCGGTGCATCCGGTGCTGTGGATCGCGCCGTTGGCGATGATCGCGCTGTGCGCGCTCGGCGGCATCATCCCGGCCCTCAAGGCGTACCGCGTACCCGTCGCCGAGACGCTCGCCCCGACGTCCTAGCCTGACCTGACCCAGCCGCGCCGCACCCGTCGCGTCGCGTCCGACGCACGGCCGCATCCGCCTTCCTCCCGCAGTCTCATCCCCGAAACGCCATGAACATCCCCGAAGATACCTCGCTCACCCGTCGATCGTTTGTCCGCCTGTCCGCGCTCACCGCCGGTGCCGGCATCCTCGCGACCCATGCCGTGCCCCGTGCGTTCGGCGCCACGACCGGATCGGACCGCATCCGGGTCGGGCTCATCGGCTGCGGTGGCCGCGGTGCGGGTGCGGCGAAGAACTGCCTCGATGCCGCCCCCGGCGTCGAGATCGTCGCCCTCGCCGACCTCTTTCCCCGGCAGACCGAGCGCCTCCGCGAGCGCTTCAAGGTGCCGGCGGAGAAATGCTTCCACGGCTTCGACAACTACCAGAAGCTGCTCGCGACCGATGTGGATCTCGTGATCCTTGCGGCGCCGCCCGGATTCCGCCCGAGCCACTTAGCCGCCGCAGTCGCCGCAGGCAAGCACGTGTTCATGGAGAAGCCCGTGGCCGTCGACCCCGTCGGAGCCCGCGCCGTGATCGAGGCCTCGAGGCTGGCCAAGCAGAAGAACCTTGGCGTCGGAGTCGGCACGCAGCGCCGCCACCAGGCTAGCTACCAGGAGGTCATGAAGCGCATCCACGACGGTGACCTCGGGGAGCTGGTCGGCGGACAGTGCTACTGGAACAGCGAGAACATTTGGTTCCGCGAGAAGAAGGACTGGCTGGCGGACCTGACGGACTTCGAGTGGCAGTGCTGGAACTGGTACCACTGGGACTGGCTGTGCGGCGACCAGATCGTCGAGCAGCACATTCACAACATCGACGTGATGAACTGGGCCTACGGCGGCCCCCCGGTGAAGTTCTCCGGCATGGGCGGCCGCCAGAACCGCGGCAGCATTCCCGGCAACATCTGGGATCACTTCGCCGTCGAGCTCGAGTACGCCAACGGCTCCCGTGTCACGAGCTTCTGCCGCCATGCCCCGAAGACGATGGGCCGGGTCGGCGAGCGCGTCGTGGGCACGAAGGGCACGTCGGATCCGAGCCGCTGGATCAAGGGTGCGAAGCCCTACGAGTACACTGGCGCGGCGGGTGACCCGATGGTGCAGGAGCACACGGACCTGATCACGAGCATCCGGGCCAACGCTCCGATCAACGACGGCATCCGCATCGCGGAGAGCACGCTGACCGCGATCGGGGGCCGCATGGCGGCGTACACGGGTCGGGAGATTTCGTGGAGCTGGCTGCTCAACGGCTCGAAGCTGGACATCTTCCCGAAGAACCCCGCGCCCGGTCCGGGCGTCTTCGGTCCCGTGCCGGTTCCCGGCGAGACACCCCTCGTCTAGGCGCCGGCCGCGCCCGGCGGCTGCCGGTAGTGCACCAGGCGGTTGCCGACCGAGCCGTCGTCGTGGAAATCGACGACGGCGTAGGCCGGTCCGAACTCCTGGTACAAGCCCTTCCACCAGCCGCCGGCGACCGCGCCGTTGCAGAAGTACCGGACCCCGAGGTAGGACACCTCGTCGACGAGGTGGATGTGCCCCGAGAGGCACGCCTTCACGTTCGGATGCTGGCGGAAGAGCGTCTTCAGCTTTCGCGCGTCGAGGTGCATCCACTGCCCGGGCACCTGCCAGTTCCCGGTCTTCTCGTTTTCGCCGTCGAAGAACGTGGAGGCGGAAAGGATGGGAATGTGGGACAGCACGCAGACCGGCAGGGCGGCGGGCGTGGCGGCGAGGTCGCGGACCAGCCACTCGAACTGCACGTCGTCGAGGCGGGCCGTGTATCCGATTTTTGGATCCTCGACCCGCTGCATCGAATCCAGCACGATGAAGTGCCAGCCCGCCTGATTGAAGGAGTAGTAGCGGCCGCGCAGCGCGAGGCGTTCCATGGCGAGCGCCTTGCCGAAGAGCGGGTCTGTCGCGGCGGCGACCCCGGCGGCGTCGCGCAGCTTCCACCCCCAGACGTCGTGATTGCCGAGGCAGGTGTGGTGCGGCGTGCGCAACTCGGCCGTGATGACCCGGTCCCACAGCGCCCACTGGGCGAGGGTGCCGTCCTTGTCCTTGCCGAGGGCGTCCATGATCAGATCGCCGCCGAAGAAGATGAAGTCCGGCTTGGCCGCCTGCGCATGGCGCAGCGCCTCGGTCAGCCCGGCCTCGGCGCCGCGCTCGCCGAAGACGTGCGTGTCCGTGAGGTGCGCGACCCGGAGGACGCGGTGGCGCGGGCGGACCGGCGGCGGGGCGCTGGCGGCGAGCAGGGGCGAGGCGGAGGTGCCGAGGGAGGCGCCAAGGGTGGCGCCGGCGGCGAGCTGGCCGAGGAAGCGGCGGCGTTGCATGGGATCAGAGAAACAGGAGTCCGGGCCGGGGTCGGCTAAATTCACAAAAGAGGCGCGAGCGTGACATCGTCGCGGGGAATTCACAATCTCGGTCGTGCAACGAGCGTGTGACCGCATTGAACCTCATCGCATGAACACCGCGCCCCGCCTGCTCACCTTCGCTCTCCTTCTCACGCTGCTCTGCTCGGTTCCTGTGCGGGCCGAGCTCTCGCTGCTGTCCGGCGTCTCGATTCCCGGGGGCGGCGAGGTGGTGGCCCACTACAACGTCGCGTCGGGACCGGATCGCATCCTCGTCACGAACTCGCTGGCCCGGACCTCGGGCGTGAGCCACCGGGTCGACATCTACTCCCTGGGTGCCTCCGGCGCGCTGGCGCTGGAGGCGGTCGCGGACTTCGATGCGATCTTTGGCGCCAGTGCCACGCTCTCGGTCAGCAGCGTCGCGGCGGATCCGCAGCGTCGCGGGTTCGGCGTGGCCAGCATCATCCCGAAGGACAACACCACGGTTCTGGGGAAGGTGGCGTTCTTCGACGTGCTCACGGGTGCGATCCTCCGCGTGGTCGACGTCGGCTTTCATCCCGATGCCGTGCGTTTCACGTTGGATGGCCGCCGCCTGATCGTTGCGAACGAAGGCGAGTTCACGGCGGGTGCGGCTCAGGCCCCCGGCTCGATCAGCATCGTCAACCTCACCGGCTTCAACGCGCTCACCGATCTCCAGCTGCGTGCGCCGTTGGTGGCGACCGTGGACTTCCGGGATGGCCTTGCTCCGGGCGTGACGCTCGACGGCCTGCGTTTCAACGTGGCCGGCATCCCGGCGGCCGAGCGCTACCTCTATGTCGAGCCGGAGTTCTCGGCGACCACGAACGAACGTGCCTACGTCACGCTGCAGGAGAACAACGCGGTGGCGGTGGTGGAGTTGGAGGGCGGCGGGGCACCGCGCATCTCGGCGATCCTGCCCCTCGGGACGATCACCCAGCGCATCGACGCCTCGGACCGGGACCCGGCGAACGGCGGCCTTGCGGCGATCAACATCAACGACGTCGTGCCCGGCCTGCCGATGCCCGACACGATCGCGACCTTCATGCATGGCGGGCGGCGACTCCTTGCCACGGCCAACGAGGGTGATGCCCGCACGGACGACGGCGATGTGGCGCGGGCCGGCGCGGCGAACGTGGTGGATACGGTGTCCGGCGGCGCCGATGACCGGATCTTCAGCGGCAGCCTGAGCGACTCGGCCGGGATCGGCCGCCTCACGATTTCGCGGTTCGACGGCAACCTCGACAGCGACAGCCTTGTGGAGGTGCCGACGATGATTGGCACGCGCAGCTTCACGCTCTGGGACGAGGACGGCCGGCTCGTGTTCGACAGTGGCTCGATGATCGAGGAATTCGTGCGGGCCAACGCGCCGCTGACGTTCAACATGAACAACGGCGCCACGACCGCGATCGACACACGGTCGGACGACAAGGGTCCGGAGCCCGAGGCCCTCGCCTACGGCCAGATTGACGGCCGCCATTACGTGTTCGTGGGCGCGGAGCGGCAGAACGGGATCTTCCAGTTCGACATCACCGACCTCTCCCGGGTCTCCATCGTCGGCTACTTCAACATCGTCGACGGCGTGAAGGTCGTGACCGGGACGCAGTATGTCTCGCCGGAGACGATCGTCTTCGTCTCCGCGGCCGACAGCCCGACCGGCAAGCCCTTGCTGCTCGTGGGCTACGAAGGCGTGGAGCCGTCCATCAGCGGGTCGCTGGCGGTGCTGGAGGTCCAACCGACGACCACGCGGGTGGTCAACGGTTCGGTGCGGGCGACGGTGGCGGCGGGTCAGGCCATGATCGTGGGTTTTTCGGCGACCGGAGCGAACTCGGTCCTGATGCGTGCGGTCGGGCCGGGTCTCGGCCAATTCGGCGTGGGCGGCACGCTCGCTGATCCGCTGCTCTTCCTGTATTCGTCGACCCGTTTGCTCGAATCCAACGAGGACTGGGTTTCGACGCCGGAGCTGTTGGCGACGACGGCCTCGGTGGGCGCGTTCGCGCTGCCGGCCGGCAGCCGCGACTCCGTCATCCTGCGTCCGCTGACGGGCGCGCACTCCCTGAACGTCGCGGCCCGTTCCTCCGGTGATGTGGTGGTGGAGGTGTATGGTGCCGGCCTGGGCGCGAGTCTGCGCAATCTCTCGACGCGCGGCCGCGTGGGCGGCGCGGGAGACCGGCTCATCGCTGGCTTCGTGGTCCTGGGTCAGGGCGCCCATCCCGTCCTGATCCGTGCGGTCGGCCCCAGACTTTCCGCCTTCGGCATCACGGGTGCCGCCGCGGATCCGCGCCTCGAGGTCTACCGGAACGGCCTCAAGGCGGCGGACAACGACGACTGGATGCAGGCCGTCTCGGCGGCCGATCTGGCGGCGGCCGGAGCCTTCCCCCTGGAGGGCGACAGCAAGTCGGCCGCGGTCCGGCTCAGCCTTACTGGCGGCGCCGCCTACATCATCCAAGTGTTCGGCGCCGGCACGGTCGGCGAGGCCCTGCTCGAGGTCTACGACGCCCGCTGAGGCGTCGCGGAACGCGGCGAGGATCATTCCGGACCTCGCCGACGAGATCGGGGCTGATGGCGATGCGGCTGACGCTGGCACCGCCGTCGACCTCGCCCATCGCTTCGTCGGTGAGGCCGCCTGATTGCGGGCTCCTCCGCTTCGGCGCTCACGGGGATGATGCCGGAGGCTTTTGGCGCGCAGCAATGGACAAACGCCGCGCAGCGGCGGCTGGGAATCGGAGTATCGTGGAGCCGTTCCCGCGGGGGAGGTGTCTGGATCTTCGGATTTGCCCAGCGGGGTGAGAGGCCCCCGACTGAGTCCGAAGAGAAACGACACCGCCGTCTTGGCGGTGAACACGCAGGGAAAGGAAACACCATGAATGCGACCATGCGCAGAGTGATGGGGTTGGGACTCGGAATCGTCGCCTTGCTGGCGACTGGCTGTGATCGGGGACCGAAGTCGATGCGGGGTTTCGTGCTGCCGGAGGGCAGCGCCCAGCGCGGAGAACAGGTGTTCGTGGCGATGAAGTGCACCGCCTGCCACCGCGTGGATGGCCTGCCGGCGCTGCCGGCGCCGACCGCTGCGGCGGACCGGGTGGTGGTCATCGGCGGCGAGGTGGCGCGGGTGAAGACCTACGGCCAGCTCCTCACCGCGATCGTGCACCCGTCGTTCGAGCTGTCGCCGAAGATGCCCCGCGAACGCGCGGAGAAGGCGACCGTCTCGCCGATGCCGTCGGTGAACGACAAGCTCACGGTGATGCACTTGATCGACCTCGTGACCTTCCTCCAGCCGCACTACCGGAAGCTCGAACCACTGTACGAGCCCTACTACTCGGCGCCGGGAATGTAGGCGTTGACGCGGTCCGGCGTGGACAGCGGGTCTGCGCCGGCCTAGGGATGGCGCGCGGCCGCCACGCGGCCGTGCGCCATGCGAACCGACGTCATCGTTCTCGGCTTGGGAGGAATGGGCAGCGCGGCGGCGTGCCATCTGGCGCGCCGTGGACGCCGCGTACTCGGATTGGAGCGTTACACCGCGCCGCACGACCGGGGGGCGAGCCATGGCCGGACGCGGGTGATCCGGCAGAGCTACTACGAGGATCCTGCCTACGTACCCCTGCTGCTGCGCGCCTACGAACTCTGGCGCGAGCTGTCGCGGGAGACGGGCGTCGACCTCCTGCACGAGGTGGGCGGCCTGATGATGGGCCAGCCCTCCAGCGCCGTGGTGACGGGCAGTCTACGCAGCGCGCGGTTGCACGGGCTCCCGCACGAGGAGCTCACGGCGGCGGACATCCGGCGCCGCTTCCCGGCCTTCCATCCGCCGGCGGGCACCGTGGCGCTGTACGAGCGGGCGGCGGGTTTTGTGCGCACGGAGGCCGCGGTGCAGGCCCACCTCGACCGTGCGGCGGCGCTGGGCGCGGAGCTGCACTTCGAGGAGCCGGCGCTGGCGTGGGAAGAGACAGCGGACGGGGTGAGGGTCCGGACCGCGCGCGGCACCTACGAGGCGGAGCGCCTCGTGATTTGTCCCGGCCCCTGGGCGCCGAGCGTGCTGGCGAACCTCGGCGTGCCGCTCGAGGTGGAGCGGCAGGTCCTGTACTGGTTCCAACCCGAAGGCGGCATCGAGCCGTTCCGGTTCGGCCACTTCCCGATCTTCATCTGGGAGACCCCGGACGGAGCCTCGCCCTACGGATTCCCGGCGATCGACGGACCATACGGCGGTGTGAAGGTGGCGTTCTACCGTGCGCCGGAGGTCGAGCCCTGCGACCCGGATTCGGTCGACCGCGTGCTGCGTCCCCGGGAGATCGCGCTGATGCGCCAGGCGATCAAGCCCCTGCTCCCGGCGTTGCTCGGACCGCTGCTCCAGGGCGTAACCTGCCTGTACACGAACACTCCGGACAAGCACTTCGTGATCGCACCGCATCCCGCGAGCCCGCGGGTGACGGTGGCCTGCGGGTTCTCCGGGCACGGCTTCAAGTTCTGCAGCGTCGTCGGCGAGATCCTCGCCCAGCTGGTCGTGGACGGCCGCTCACGTCTCGACATCGGCCTGTTCTCGCCGTCCCGCTTTGCGCGCGGGACGTGAGTTGAGTTGTCCGGGGCCGTGCCCTACCGCGCGGCCAGCCACTCGGCCGCGGCGAGCGCCTCATCTCCGGCTGCGCCGCGGAACACCTGCAGCTGTCGCGGGTTTTCCGAAAGGCGATAGACGTCGCCGAGAAGCGATGGACCGCTGGCCTCGCCGGCGAGCCAGAGGGGCTGCGGAACCGCGAGCGCGAGGAGCCCGGGCAGATCGAGGTACTTCGCGCCGCCGGGCAGGAAGCGGGGATCGCGGAAATCCCGCAGCTGCGCGAACCGGAATCCGCCGGTCGAGAGCGCGGCGCGGGCAATCTGTGGCCCCGCCAGCGCGCGGGCCGCCGCGGCGACCGGGGCGAGCGAACCGAAGGCGGCGACGTCCACCGGCTGGCCTTCCGCGCGCGCCGCGGCGAGGAGCGTGAAGAGGTCATGGGTGCGCTGGGCGGCGACGGACGCATTGTAGCCGAGCGTGTAGCCGGCGAACTCCCGCGGGCTCGCGACTTTCGGGGTCTGCGTGAAGGTTTCCCCGGCGGCGAGGAATTCGCCCTGCCAGAGCAGATCGGCGCCGATCACCGCGCACCCGGCGTCGAGCAGGCGCTGCACCGCCGCGAGCAGGGTGCCATCGGCCGCGTAGAGCGACGCCTTGCCCGCATCAGCGAGCCAGAGCACGGTCCGGCGGACCGGTGTTGCGGGGCTCGGTCGCAGCCAGATCACCGGGAGTTCCTCGCCGTGGGTCAGGTTGCGCACGAGGCCGGTTGCTTCGCGGTGACCCGCCGTGTCGCGGGAGGTCTTCGGACTCCAGACGACGTCTCCCGTCTCCGCCGGGGTGCGGCCGATCATGACCTCCACCGCCGCCCCCGCGACCTCGCGGAAGCGGTCCGGGCGCGAGAGCAGGGAGCGGAGCTGGCCTTCAGCGTCGTCCGCGAACCAGTGCAGGAGCCGGCGCTCGAAGTCGGGGTCCGCGGCCTTGGGCGCCGGGTGCCCCTCGCCCCACACGGTGAGCTGCTCGCGGGTGAGCGGTGTGTAGTCGCGCTCGATCACCGGCTCGGTGAAGCCGAGCCCGAAGTGGCGGTTCAGCCAGGTGTAGAACGCCGAGCGCGAGACGGCGTTGTAATTGTGGGGGAAGTGCTCGCCGCGGTGCAGCATCACCGCCTCCGGCGCGCCGAGGACGCCATAGAGTTGGCGGAGCTCCGGGAATCCTTTCTTCGCCATCTCGATCGTCCAGTCGTTCGCCGTGGTCATGCCTTGCGGCTTGGGCGCGAACAGCGCCGCGAACTCGACGTTGCCGGTGCCGACGCGGAGGAGGGAGGCGTTCTCGCAGGTGCAGCCACCCTGCATCGCCGTGCTCACCATCACGGCGGGATAGGAGAGAGCGATGCGCGGATCAATCGCGGCGAGGAGCATCGTCTGCGTGCCACCGCCGCTCGCGCCGGTGATCGCGACGCGGGCGGGATCGACTTCCGGCAGCGTGAGCACGAAATCGAGCGAGCGGACCGCATTCCAGGTCTGCAGTCCCATCACGCTCTGCAGCCGCGCCTCGGCCGGCGGCGAGAAGAGGCCCCAGGCCGCGGGATCGTTCATCTCCGGCCGCTGGTGCTTGAAGAGGTGAATCACGTCGGCGGAGAACTGCACCGAATCCGAGTCGCTCAGCATGTCCCACTGCCAGACCACGCAGCCCATCCGCGCCAGCTGCACGCAGAGCGACTGGAAGCGGCTCCGGCCTCCCTGCTCGAAGCGTTCCTGACCCGACGCGATCTCGGCGCGGAGCTTCGCGTCCGTCTCGAACGAGAGCCGTGCGTCCTTCCAGTGGCCGTGCGCGAAGAGCACGGCGGGCACGCGGCCGCGCGGGGTCTTGGGACGGTAGAGGTTGCCGGTGACGAAGAAGCCCGGGGCGCTCTCGAAGTAGACCTTCTCGATCGTGTAGTCTTCGCGCTCGATCCGACCGTGGATCACCGGCGTGAGCGGAGCGCGGGTCGGCATCGGCCAGAGGCCCTGCGACACGAGGATGCGGCGGCGCACGGCCTCGGCGCGCGTGTTCCAGGCTTCGCGGCTCGCGGGCGGTTGGAAGGGGAAGTAGCCGTCGAGGTCCTTCAGCGGCGCAAGACGCGCGTCGGCCGGCCGCTCGCCCTCCGGAAGCGCGCGGGGCGCCGGGGACGCGGCGGCGAGGGAGACGGAGAGGCCGAGGGGGAGCGAGGCCATGGACAGCGCGAGTGCGGCGACGGAGCGGAGAGGCATGGACGAAGGGCGTGGGGTGGCGGCGGCGGAAGCTCAGGCGGACGGAAGCCGCTCGCAAACGGCGCGGCGGCAGCCGGTCCGGCGAGCGGGGTTGGTCGCGCGGACGCCGATGACTCTCACGTGCCGTGGCGGCGGGGTCAACCGGCGAGTGGCTACGGCACGGGTGTTCCCTCGGGCTGCTGCGTGCGGAAGTCGCGCGGTCCGGCGGTGGCGGGATCGAAGCGCGCCGTCTGGCGGTCCACGACGCGGCGGAGCGTGACGTCCACGTAGCACGTGCTGTTGGGCGCGAGGTAGCGGTCCGGCGGCTCGTCGCCGAGCCGGAATTCCGCCGGTTCGTGGCGGGCGAAGCCGGAACTGGGGCGCGCCACGACGCGGAAGCCGAAGCGGGCGCCGCGCTTGGCGCATACCGCGTCGAAGTCGAGGTAGAACGTGATTGTCTGGGGGGAGCGCCGGTTCACCTGCTTGTCGATGACGAAGCCGCGGGGAAACGCCTCCGGATCATAGCGGGTCCCGGCCAGCAGGATCAGATCGAAGTCGGTCACCGCTGTGCCGCGGTCATCCGCCACGCGGACGATGAGTTGGAAGAAACGCCGCTTCCGTCCACTTCCCGCCTGCCTCGCCTCGTTCTCGCTCGCCCACGCCGTCGTCAGGGTGGTGTAGGCGCGTGGCGAGGCACCGAGTGAGAGGGCGGTGAGGATGGCGGCGACGACTGGCTTCTGGCCGGCGTTGTCGGGGGTCGGGCTCTCGAGGATGCCCTTGGTCGAGCCCGAATGGGCTGCGTCCGCGACGATGAGGAACGCCCCGCGTGGCGAGAGGCGCAGCGGACCGGTGGACTCCAGCAGGCGGGCCTCGCCGGTGGCGCCGCACATGGGTACCTTGGCGTCCGACTGCCGCAACTCGATCCAACGGTGATCGAGGCTCGCACTGGCGAGCCGGACCACGCCGTCGGAGCCGGCCTCGGCGGTGTAGCTGTTGAGGTAATCGTACAGCTTCGAATCGATCGTCTCGCCGCTGAGCACGAAGGTCCGGAATGGCACGGCCGCGTCGGGTGCCGGATAGTCGAGCCAGGCGCGGTTGAGGAGGCGCGCCTCGTCGCTTCCCAGTTCCAGCCACCGCAGCACGCCGTCACCCGGCTCCACGCCCTGGAACCACGAGCGCAGGCGGCTGATGCGCCCGCTGCCGAGGAGCGCGAGCGCTGAGCCGTGGTTGGGCGGCGCGAGCATGATCAGGCGGGTCAGCGGGCAGGCGGCGAGCCGGGCCGCGCCGTAGTACGCCTCGACCCACTACCGCATGAGGACGCCGCCGGTGGAGTGCGTCACGCACGCGAACGAAGGCAGGGTGTTGCCGAGGAGTTCCTTGAGCGCGTGATCGAGGGCGCGCACGAGATCGTCCATCCGCACCTCGTTCCGGAAGCTGATGTAGCGGCCGAGGTGGACGTGGGTGAGCTGAAGGGTGATTCCGGCGGCGGCGGCGCGGGCGGCGAGGATCTAGGGCAGGCGTCCGTAGGTGGAGGTGTCGGCGACGCTCCAGCCGTGGAGGAAGACGAGGTGCACGGTCGTGAGAGGGCTGCGTCAGGGCTGGCCGAGGCGCGCGAGGTCGTCGCGCAGCCGCGCGACCACATCCTCGGCCGCGGTGACGGAGGGAGACTTGAAGCTGCGGTCGCGGGTGTAGCCGACGAACGGCAGCCACGCCTCCGAGCGCAGGGCGCGGCGCTGGTGGATCAGCGTGAAGCGGGGATCGGCCTCGATGCGCCGGAGCTCATCCTCGGCCGTCGCGGACGCGACGCTCAGGCCGAGACCCTGGGCGATGATGCGGGCCATCACGAGATGGCCGAGCGAGCCGGGGTGAACCCCGTCGCTGCTGAACGTGAAGGCGGGATCCGCGCGGCGGCGCGCAACGAGCTCGCGGACCATGTCGCGATGGAGATCGATCACCTCGACTCCCGGACCCCGCAGTCGCAGGGCCTCCTCCGCGAATTCGGTCAGCACCGCATCGTAGTCGGCGAACGGAGTCCGGTACCCGAAGCTCGTCGCGTCGGGTTTCGCGAGACGCGCCGCGATCGGCAGAGGATCAAAGAGCGGAGGCGTGATCAGGACGAGCGTGGCCCCGGCCGCCCGCACGCGATCGCGCAGGGTGGTGAGCCCGCGGACGTAGGCGGCGCGGCGTTCCGGAGAGGAAGGATGGTAGATCCCGTCGTTGATCCCGTAGCAGGCGAGCACCCGCTCCGGGCGGACCGCCGTCAGGGCGGCGTCGAGGCGGTCGAGGACGCACGGACGAGGCAAGGGGTGGTCGGCCTCCGAGAGGGCGGACACCGTCTCCCCGCTGAGGCCGATGCTGATCACGTCCCACGTCCCGGCCTGACCACTCTGGTGCAGGAAATACTCGAGGAACGAGACGTACCGCCCGTTCTGGGTGATGCTGTCGCCGAGGACGAGGGTGCGGTGCGGAATCGGAGCCGGGCGTGGATCCGGGGCGGCGCGGGCGGAGACGGGACTGGCGAGGCCAAGAGCGACGACGAATCCGAGCGAAAGAAGCTGGAGGAAGGAGAGGCGGCGCATGCGGGGTGGGGCGTGGACGGGGTGCGTGATGGTCCGATGGGGTCTCGTCCGCACGCAAGCCTCGGGAAGGGCGGATTACCCCGTCCCTGAGTGCCCGCCCGTGGTCGGCCGCGCGTGCGGCCTAGCGGGCGTCCTGCCGCCTCCCGGTGTGGCGGTTCCCGCCTACGCCTACGCCGGCAGCTGCGGGCGGGTCGGCTCGGGCCAGTCGATGTGGAAGAACTTCCCGCGCGGCGTGTCGACGCGCTCGTACGTGTGGGCGCCGAAGTAGTCGCGCTGGGCCTGGAGCAGGTTCGCCGGGAGGCGGGCGGAGCGGTAGCTGTCGTAGTACGACAACGCCGACGCGAACGTCGGCGCCGGCACGCCGTGCTCGGCGGCGAGGGAGACGACCTTGCGCCAGTTCTGCTGCGCCTTCTTGATCGTGCGGTTGAAGTACGGATCGAGCAGGAGGTTGGCGAGGTTCGGGTTGCGCGCGTAGGCCTCGGTGATCTTCTGGAGGAAGGCGGCGCGGATGATGCAGCCGCCGCGGAAGATCTGGGCGATCTCGCCGAAGTTCAGCTTCCAGCCGAACTCCGACTGCGCCGTGCGCATGAGTTGGAAGCCCTGGGCGTACGAGCAGATCTTGGAGCAGTAGAGGGCGTCGTGGATCGCGGCGACGAGGGCCTTCTTCGAACCCCGGTACTTGCGGCCCGGGCCCTTGAGGATCTTGGAGGCCGCGACGCGCTCGTCCTTGATCGCGCTGATGCAGCGGGCGAAGACCGCCTCCGCGATCGTCGGCGCCGGCACGCCCATGTCGAGGGCGTTGGTCGAGGTCCACTTGCCCGTGCCCTTCTGGCCCGCGGTGTCGAGCACCACGTCGACAAAGGCCTTTCGCTTCGTCTGGGGATCGCGCTGCTTGAGGATGTCGGCCGTGATCTCGATCAGGAAGGAGTCGAGGGCGCCGCGGTTCCATTCGCTGAAGATCCCGCCCATCTCCGCCGGCTTCAGCCCGAGCAGGCCGTTCATCAGCGCGTAGGCCTCACAGATCATCTGCATGTCGCCGTACTCGATGCCGTTGTGGACCATCTTCACGTAGTGGCCGGCACCGTTCTCGCCGATGTAGGTCGTGCATGGCACGCCGCCCGTGACCGGCTTGCCCGGCAGGGCACCCGGGATCGGCCGGCCGGTCTTCGCGTCGACCTTCGCCGCCACCGCCTCCCAGATCGGCTTCAGTTCCAGCCACGCCGCATGCTCGCCACCCGGCATGAGCGACGGGCCGAAGCGCGCGCCCTCCTCGCCACCCGAGACGCCGGAGCCGATGAAGCGGAGCCCCTTCTCGCGCAGCGCCTTCTCCCGACGGATCGTGTCCGTCCAGAGCGCGTTGCCGCCGTCGATGATGATGTCGCCCTTCTCCAGCAGCGGCACCAGCCCGTCGATCACCGCGTCCGTGGCCCGACCGGCCTGCACAAGGATGATCATCTTGCGGGGACGGGCGAGCGAGCGGACGAATTCCTCCAGCGTGCGCGTGCCGACCACGCCACCCGGCGTGTTCGGGTTCTGCGCCACGAAGGCATCCGTCTTCTCGGTCGTGCGATTGTAGACCGAAATCTGGAAGCCGTGGTCGGCGATGTTCAGCGCGAGGTTCTGACCCATCACCGCCAGTCCGATGAGTCCGATGTCAGAGTGTGTCTTGGGCATACGCAACGGTCAGAGGTACGCGGCACCCCCGGACCCGCCAATCCCAATCTCGCCTGACCCGATGAGCGTTAAGTCACTTCCTCGGGACCGTCTTCTTGGGGAAGAACGGCGCCACGAAGTCCACCAGCGGTGACAGGACCGCCGGTTCCGACCGGTGGTAGACCCAGTGCGCACTCACGAGCACCGAGCCGCAAACCAGCGCGAAGAGAATCCATATCCCACTGATTTCCCGAATTTTACGGATAAGAGGAATTCCGAACAGAATCCCGCCGATGACCAGACCGAGGATCATCCACGTGCTCGACGGCACTTGGGCCAGTCGGTCCAACGTGGTGAGGGACGCGATGATCGCGGTCACGGTGGTCGAGATGCTGCTGTAGCGAGGGAGTTCTCAAAGGAGGCCGAGGCGACGATCGCGGTGGACTCGAGGTCGATGACGCGGAGCGCGACGGTGGTGGTGCCAAGATCGATCGCGATCCCGAGAATCGGGCCTGGACCGCGGTGGACTTCGCGGCCGTCGAGCAGGACGGCATCGCCGTCGCGGCGCACCGCGGGATCGTGGGCGAATCCGCGGGCCGAGGCCGGCAAGTGCAGGGCGCGGTCCTCGATCCGCAGCGTCGGGCGCAGCAGCGTGTGCGCGACGATCGTGCCCTCGGCGCCGTCGGCGGGACGGCAGCGGCAGGAGAGGCGGAAGCCCGGACGCAGGTCGCGCTCCTCCGCCGTTGGGGCGGTGAGCAGCGCCGCCCCGGCGGTCACTTCGATCAGGCACTCCCGGCAGCGGCCCTGCTGGCGGCACGATGACGGGATGAGGATCCCAGCCGCGGTGCCAGCGGCGAAGAGGGTCTGCCCGGCGGTGAGCGAGCGGGCTCGCCCACTGAGGGTGACGGACGCGGACATGGAAGGCGGACGGAGCGGGCGGCGGGGACGGCGTGGTCGGCGGCGGGTGCGACGGTGAATCAGAGGCCGGGCTTGCTGGCCAAGTCCCTGCCGGAGAACTCGGCGTGATCAAAGACGACGGTGACCGGCTGCCGCAGGTGGCGCACGCCTTCGAGCACCGGGGCCTCGGTGAGGAGGAAGCGGGACCGGGCGCCGATGCGCAACCGTCCCTGATCCTCGCGCAGTCCGAGACGACCCGCGGAGGCGCCGGTGGCGGAGCGCAGCGTCTGCAGCGTCGGGAGTCCGGCGGCCTCCATTAATTCCAGCTCGGTGAAGAAGCCGTAGCCGTGGGGAACGCCGTGGGAGCCGGCGTCGCTGCCGGCGAAGACGCGCACGCCCAACTCGGCGGCGTCGCGCAGCCGCGCGGCGTGGTCGTCGAGGATCCGGCGGAGGTTCGCGCGCACGGGCTCGCTCCAGCCCAGCGCCTTGCCCTGCTCCCACTGGAAGTGCACCGGGGCGAAGGTCGGCACCCACGCGATGTCGAGGTCGCGCAACCGCGCGAGCTGATCGCGATCGATGAAGAACCCGTGCTCGATGGTGTCGACGCGCGCGGCGATGCAGTTCTGCACGCCGTCGTGACCGGAGCAGTGAATCATGGTCTCGCGGCCGAGGGCGTGGGCGGCGGCGACGGCCTGCTTAATCGTGCCCAGAGCCTCAATCGGCTCCCCCATGAACGAGCCGTAGCGCCCCTGGTGGTGCAGCGCGGCGCCCGGGCTGTCGAGGTAGGGCATCTCGCCCCGGGACGTGGAGAGATCGCGCCGTTGCAAGGCGAGACCCACGCCATTGCGGTCGCCGGCGTCGCGCACCGCGAGGATGCCGAGTCGCAGGAGGCGGGGCAGGCGGGTTTGCGCGCGAGCGAGGAGCTCGGTTTCGTGGAGGCCGAGGTACGTGGCGCGCCGTGCCGGGTCGAGCTCGCCGCCCTCAAGGAAGAGGTGGGCGTGCGCTTCGATCAGGCCGGGCAGCGCGGTGTGGTGCGGCAGGTGCAGGTCGGGCTCGGTCCGGTCGGCGCCGACCACGTAGGCCGGCGGCGGGCCACCGACGTGCAGGATCCGCTTGGCGTCGTAGACGAGATGAGCGTCCGTCAGGACCTCGTGGCCGTCGAAGACGGCACCAAGGCGCAGCCAGCAGGGTGCGCCGCGCTTGGGGAGCGGCAGACGGAGCGGGGTGTGGGGGGCGGAGCTGCGCCTCGCGCACGCGGCGAGGCTGCTGGCGAGTGGTGACCACTCGATCCTCGGGGCGATGTTCTCCTCGGGCTTCGGTGACGCCTCGCACTTCTACCGCCTCTTCCGCGGCCGGTTCGGCGTGGCGCCTGGCCGCTGGCGGAAGGTCAGTGCGGGGAATTCCGGAGCGTTCCCCCCACAAAGTGCTTCGGGAAGATGAGCGTCGGTTCCGGAGGCAGGTAGCCCTGAGTGACGAGTTGCTGCATGAGTCGGAGCAACCGGTGGGCGAACGATGCGTCGTGCGTGAGGTAGTGGGAGACGGCGGGGCTCACCTTCTCGAACAGAGGGTCCTGGTCCCGGCAGATCAGGGAAACGTCCTCCGGCACGGACAGGCCCCGCTTCAGCAGGTGGATCAGGCAGCTGAGACTGTGGGCGGGCTTGGCGATGAGGAGGGCGGTGGGAGGCTGCGGATCATCGAACAGCGCGTCGAGTTTGAGGGCGAGGTGCTGCACGGCTCCGTTGTGGCGGATGATGATGGGGGTGGCGCCCTCGTGGTTCGGGCTGGCGAACGCCTCGCGGAACCCCTCCTCGCTGGCGAGATCGCCGGCGACCCCGGAGTCGGGCATGATCAGAGCGATCCGGCGGTGCCCCTTGGCCAGCAGCGTCCCCCCGGCGTGCCGGCAGACGGAGCGGTAGTCGATGTCGAGTGACGGCAGGCGGATGTCGGCGTGGCAGGAGCCAAGCACGAGGCAGGGAACGGCGTGGATGGAGAACCACGCCTGCAGGTCGTGGCTGACGGACGTGAGCAGGCAGCAGAACACGCGGTTGCGCCGCAGGAAATCCTCGAGGCGGCGGCGGGACGAGGCGGCGGCGGTTTGCGGGCAGACCAGCACCTCGGTGGTGAAGCCGTGTTCGGCGAGGTGGGTCCGCATCTCGCTGAGGATTTTGTAGGGGGCGACGGACAGCTGCTCGAACGGCACGGGCGTCACGATGCCGACGAGGCGGCTGGTGCGGTGTGGCGCGCGCCGGGCGTTGGGGAGGAGGCGGTTACGGCGGCCCTGGCGGATTTCGATCACGCCGTTCTTCGCCAGCATTTGCAGCGCCGTGCGGATGGTCGGGCGGCTGACCTGCAGCAGCTCGCAAAGCCGGCGCTCGCTCGGCAGGTAGTCCTCCCACGTGCCTCCGGCGATGGCGCGCTCCAAGGCCTCTGCGGCCTGTGCGGAAAGGGACTGGCGGCGAGGCAGATCGAACGAAGGGGTTTCGCTGTTCATGGAATGTGACCAGTCGTTTTTTCTCGCGATTGCGGTGCCGAGAGCGTTTCAGAAATCCTGTGAATCCGTTTCCCCGCACCCATCGCGTCTGGTCCGCCATTCCCACGCCTCTCCTGCCTGACTGCACCGTCGACGTCGCCGCCGTGGAGCGGACGGTGGAAGCGGCCGTGGCGGACGGATTGCACGGTTTGTTCGTCGCCGGTTCCTGCGGCGAAGGACCTTGGCTGACGAACAGGGAGCGCAAGCGGCTGGTGAAGGCGGCGTCGGCCGCGGCGCGCGGTCGCCTCACGATCGGCGCCCAGGTTTCGGACAACTCGATGCCCCGGGTGCGCGAGAACGCGCAGGACATGGCGGAGGCCGGCGCCAACATCGCGATCATCGCGGCGCCCGCGACGTTCCTCAACGCGACGCCCGACCGCATTGTCGCCCACTTCATCGAGAGCACGGACGCCTCCCCGATCCCGGTCGGCATCTATGACCTGGGCCGGCATCGCCCGATCATGATCCCGGAGAACCGCCTGAAGGAAGTCTACCTTCATCCCAAGGTGGTGCTCGTGAAGGACAGCTCGGCCTCGGCGGACCGCCGCCAGCACGCCCTCGCCGCCCGTCAGGAGAAGCCCGCGCTGCAACTCTTCAACGGCGACGAATTCCGCGTCCTCGAATACCTCGAGGCCGGATACGACAACCTCATGCTCGGCGGCGCCTCGGCGGTCGCCCCGATGCTGCACCGCCTCATCGCCCTCTTCGACGCCGGCCGCCTCGACGAAGCGCGGGCCCTCGACGCCGAACTCCGCCGCGTGCTCTGGGGACTCTACGGCGGCGAGACCATCGCCTGCTGGCTCCACGGCCTCAAGTACTACATGGTCCGCCGCGGGCTCTTCGCCGGCGTCACCAGCTTCCTCGGCTACCCGCTGAGCGACGAGTGCCGCGCCTTCGTCGACCGCTACGTCGCGCAGGGCTCCTAACCCTTCCCGGCACAGGCCGCCCGGGGCCGGTCGGAAATCGATCGCGAGTCGCATCGGGGTGAAGCGGAGGGGTGGGGGCTTACTGGTCTGACAAGCTCACCAGCGGGCGGGCGTTGCGTTTGTCGCGACGGACCCCCAGCCTGTCAAAGCTGGTTTTTGCCCATGACCACCCCTGCCGCCGCCTCCCCGAGCCCCCTGCTGTCCGAACCGCCGGTCCGTGCGGTGGTTACCGGAGGCGCGACGAACATCGGCCGCGCCATCACCGAAGCGTTCCTGGCGCGTGGGGGACGGGTTGCGGTGGGCCAGCTCGACCCGGCGGTGGCGGCGCCCTTGGTCGAACGCTACGGCGACCGGGTGATCCCGCTGCGCGTCGACGTCGGCGACCTCGGCGGGTGTCGCGCCTTCATCGACGCTGCGGCGGAGGCGTTGGGCGGGATCGACGTCCTGGTGAACAACGCCGCGATTGTGGGGCTGCCGGCGGTGTCCACCCTGGAGGCCCTGACGCTGGAGCAGTACCAGCGGGTGATGAACGTGAATTTCGGCGGGGCGCTGTTCTGTGCGCAGGCCGTGGTGCCGCACCTCCGGCGCGCCGGCGGCGGGACCATCGTGAACATTTCCTCGATCAACGCCTTCCGTCCGCAGCGGATGGCGCTGGTCTATGCCGCCACCAAGGCCGCGCTGGGCTCGGTGACGCAGTCCCTCGCGAAGGAACTCGCGGCCGACCGGATCCGCGTGGTGGGCGTGGCCCCCGGCGACATCCGGGTCGACACCTCGGAGAAGCTCCTCCAAGCCGCGAAGAGCGGCGGTCCGGGCTCGGATGTCATCAACCAGACGCCGCTCGGCTTCGGCGCCCCGCCCGACGTGGCTGAACTGGTCGCGTTCGTCTGCTCGCCCCGCGCCAAGTTCGTCACTGGCGTGACGTGGGTCGTCGACGGCGGCCTGCTCGCATGACGCGGCGCGGGTTACACCGGGGCGAGGGTGAAGAGGGCGTCCCCGCGGCGCACGGAGCGCTGGCGGCGGATCAGGATGATGCGGCCGGTGCTTTCGGCGCGGACCACGTGGCCATCCGTTCCGTCCAAGGGCAGGACCCGGCCGAGGGGCGCGCCGCGGCGGACGCGGCGGTCGAGCGCGGCGTGGGGAACGAAAAGCCCGTCGACCGGCGCCGGGTGATGCACCTGCAGGTGCGCCTCGTCGACGTCACGCGTGATGCGGACCTTCTGCGAGCGCAGGCGCGGCGCGGCACCCTTCGTCACGCCCGCCCACCGCAGCAGGTTCCGCACGCCGCGGTCGAGGTTGCGCAGGTCGCCGGCGTCGACGCCGCCGAGTCCCTGGCACTCGACGTAGATGGCGGGAATGTTCCGGGCGAACGCCGCGCTCAGCGTGCGGCCCGGCAGGTAGGGTCCGGCCCAGACCCAGAAGGCGTCGAAGCAGGCCGCCATCGCCCGCTGCGTGCGGGTGATCGCGGCGCGGTGCGTCACGTAGCCCGTCCACGGTTTCAGATGGTACGCCGCACCGGCGCTGTGCAGATCGGCGTAGTGGGTGCACTGGGCCAGGAGCTGCGTGTCGAAGAGGTGGGCGAGCCGCTCGGTCGGCGTGCCGTCCGCCGTGCCCGGAAACACGCGCGCGAGGTTGGCGCCATCCACCGGTGCGCAGCGCTGGCCGGCGAAGAACGCGGCTTCGTTCAGCACGGGGACGAAGACCACGGTGCCGTTGAGGCGGCCCGGGCGCCAGCGATCCGCCCAGAGCCGGAGCAGCGTCGGCCCCTCGTATTCGTCGCCGTGGGTCGCGCCGTTGACGAGCACGACCGGCCCCGGGCCGCCGCGCCAGATGAAGGCGTCGAAGCCGACGCCGCCCTCCGCGCTGAAGCGGCGCCGGTGGAAGCCGACGGGGAGTTCGGAGAGAGCGTGGGACAAGTTCGAAGGATTTTCAGCCATGGCCAAACGTAAGGTGAAGAAACGGAGTCGCACCGCCAAGCCCAGCGCCCGTCCGCGGACGCTGCAATCCCGGGGCATTGGTCAAGTGAGCAGACCGGTGGTCCGCTGGACCCGCGAGGGCGAACGCCGCCTGCTCGTGCTCGAGAACGACCGCGTGAGCGTCTCGGTCTGGCCCGACATGGGGGCGGCGATCGTCGCGATCGTCGACCGCGCCAGCGGCATCGACATCATGTGGCGCAACCCGTACCTGCAGCCCGCGCGGCTCCGGGTGCTCGACCAGCCGATGCGGAGCGGGAGCGACCTCTACGACGTGATGGACGGGTGCTGGTACGTGTCGCTGCCGCAGGGTTTCTTCGCCGGGGATTACTTCGGGGCGCCCATCGGCACGCACGGCGAACTGAGGAGCCTGCCGTGGCCGGTGGAGAAGATCGAGCGCAGCGCCCGCCGGGTCAGCGTCACGTTCGTCGGCCGCTCCATCCGCACCCCGCTGGTGTACCGCCGGGAGCTCATCCTCGAGTCGGGCAGCCCGTGGCTGGTCTGGCGCGAGACTCTGGAGAACCGCTCGGCGATGGACCTGCCGGTCGCGTGGCTGCAGCACCCGACCTTTGGCGGCCCGCTGCTCGACGGGGCGCGGCTGCTCACGCCGGCGCGGACGGTGCGGGTGTTCCAGGCGGACGACCCGCAGGCGCTGCAGCTGCAGGCCGGGTACGTCGGCACGTGGCCGCACGTCCCTGAGCGCGAGGGCGGGGCGATGCGCGACTGCAGCATCGTGCCGCCGGCCGGCACCGGGAAGGATCACTCGGTGCAGCTGACGGATTTCAAGGCGGGCTGGGGCTGCATCTGGAACGAGCGCCGCGGTCTTGGCTTCGCGATGGAATGGGACCTGGAGATGTTCCCGTGGGCGTGGTCATGGAACTGCGCCGGCGGGCATTCCCAGTATCCGCTCTGGGGCGAAGGTCACATCATCACCCTGCAGCCGAGCACCTCGCCGGTCGGGCGCTTTCCCGACCTGCTGCGCGAGCCGGGGGCGCTGCGCACGGTGCCGGCGAAGGGAAGCATCACGACGGAGATGGCGACGGGCTTCGTCACGCGCGGCGAAGGGCCGTGGCGCGGGGCGGCGACGGGAGGTGCCCGATGAGCCTCTGGAAGCACGCGGACAAGTGGGGTGGGCCGCCCGAGGCGGACGCGGTGACGCTGGGCGAGGGCAACACCCCGCTCATCCGCTCGCGCACGATCGGACCGGCGCTCGGCCTGCGCAACCTTTGGTTCAAGTACGAGGGCGGCAACCCGACCGGCTCCTACAAGGACCGCTTTGCGGCGGCGGCGATCACCCACCTGCAGCGGGAGGGGCGCCGGATCTGCCTCGGCACGTCCAGCGGCAACACCGGAGCCGCGCTCGCGGCCTACTGTGCGCGGGCGGGCATGACGTGTTTCCTTGCGATCGTCGAAGGAGCGCCGGAAGGGAAACTGCGGCAGATGCGCGCGTATGGCGCGCACCTCCTGCGCATCCGGGACTTCGGCGTGGCGCCGGCGCTGAGCGCGGTCGTCATGAACGGCCTGCGCGGCCTGGCGGCGGAGCTGCAGGCGGGCTTCGAAATCAGTGCCTTTGTGTTCTCGCCCCGCGGAATGGCGGGTGTCCAGACGATCAGCTACGAAGTCGCGGAGCAGCTCCACGGTGCGCCGTTCGATGTCTTCGTGCCGGCCGGCGCGGGTGGGCTCACGCTCGCGGTGGCGCGCGGCGTGGAGACCTTCGGTGCGGCCGGGCGCGTGCATTGCGTGCAGCCGGAGGGCAACGACACGATCGCCTCCGTCCTGCGCGCGGGCGGCACACAGGCGGTGGCGGTGACATCCGCCACGGCGATCAGCGGCCTGCAGGTTGGCGGCATCCTTGACGCCAACGAAGTGATCGCCGCCTGCCGCCGGACCGGCGGCCAGGGCCACGTCGTGCCCGACGAGGCAGCCTGGGCGTGGCAGGCCCGCCTTGCGCGCGAGGAAGGCGTGTTCGCCGAACCGGCGGGCGCGGTCGCCCTCGCCGGCGTCGAGCGCGCGGTGGCGCGGGGCGAACTCTCGTCCGACGCGAACATCGTCTGCATCGTGACGGGCACCGGTTTCAAGGACGAGCGATCGCTCCTCCGCATGACCGGGGAGGCCGGCACCCCCTTGGTGGACGGCTTCGACGCGTTCGCGGACGCGGTGCGCCGCGCCCTGCCGCGATAGGCCGCCGCTTACTTCAGGGCGCCGAGCGGGATCTTGCGCACCCGCAGGCGCGCGAGACGGTGCTGGTCGGCCGGACCCCCGGCGCAGTACGCGAGCAGCACGCTGTCCTTGAGCTCGTGGATCGCGGTGTAGCAGAAGCCCGCGTCGACCCCATCGTACCCATCGACGAGGGCGGCGGCGGTCCACGGCTCGTTGGCCGCGGTGCCGGTGGCGACGACGAGCGGGGTGCGGTCGCCGCCGTACGGCAGGACGGGCCGCGTCTCGTAGGCCGGGCCCGGATTCCACACAGCGAACAAGCGAGCGGAGGCGAGCCGCTTCATCGAGAGCGGGGAGTTGGGTGACGTGAAGCGCGACGGGGCGGGGACGGTCCACGTCTCCCCGCCGTCGGTGGAGAAGAACTCGTACTGCCGACCCAGATCGGTGCGGGCCCAGGCCCAGAGGTGGTTGGGGGAAAGCTCGATCACCCCGGGCTCCTGGAGACCGCTGCGGGTGTGGGTCACGGGGAGCGTGCTCACGCCGCGCGCCTGCCGCCACGTGCGGCCATCGTCGTCGGAGAGGAAGAACAGCGCGAGGGCGCGCCAGTCGACCGCGTGCTCATTTTCCTCGTCGGTTAGCGCGGGGTGCAGGGCGGCCGGGATGACGAGACGGCCCGACGCGAGCCGGATGATCCGGTCGTTGTTGATCACGTAGTAGGCGGTGGCGGGGGTGCAGCAGACCGGCTCGCCCCAGGAGCGGCCCTCGTCGCGGGAGCGCCGGAGGTACATGCGCATGTCGTGCCAGTTGTTGCGCAGCAGGTAGAAGAGCCCGACGTCGCCATTGCCGAGACGGAGCAGGGTGATGCTCATGACGTTGGACGCCGTCTTCTCGCCGGGCGTCTCGATGAAGCTCTCGTCCGACCACGTCTCGCCGCCATCGCGGGACGTGCGCTGGGCGATGCGGGCCGGGGCCTCGTCGGCGAAGGACGTGCCCACGAAGCGCGAATAGGCGAAGAGCAGGCTCCCGTCGCGGAGGGTGACGAACGATCCCTCGCTGTTGCGGGGGTTGCCGGGGCCGGGGGGAAGATCGAGCACGATCCTCCCGGGGATGACGGCTGGCGGCAGGGGCGACGCGGAGGCGACGGGGAGGATGACCGCCGCCGCGGCGAGGATGAAGGTCACGCGGAGGAGGGCGGCGCGAAGGCCGGGCAGGGACACGGAGCGGTGCGGCATGGGAGGCGAGATACGGATGAGCGGAGAGGGTGCGTTTATGCGCGGGAAGGCGTGGACGAGTCGAGGCGGGCGAGCCGGGCGGGCAGGCGGGCGAGGTCGCCGGGCATGAGGAAGTAGGCGATGAAGGCGGCGAGGGCGGAGATCCCGACCAGGCCGGCGATGCACGCGAACGCGGTGCTGAGTCCCGCAAATCCGCGGATCCAGGCGGCGACGATGATGGCGACGCTGCCCGCGCTCACATTGCCGAAGAGGAAGATCCCAAAGGCGGCGGAGCGCACGCGCGGCGGCAGCAGGTCGAACATGATCAGGTTTTCGTTCGCCTGCCCCATCGTCCGCAGCAGGGAGGAGACGGCGAGACAAACGCTGATGACGAGGTAGCTTGGCTGCGGGACGAGGAAGACGAGGAAGAACGGCGCGGCGGCGAGGTAGAAGCCCGCCATCACAAGCGGCCGGCGCTGCGGGTTCCTGCGTCCGACGCGGTCGGCGATCACGCCGCCGACGACGATACCGACCATCGCCGTGGCCTGCAGCATGAACGTCCCGGAGAAGCCGGCGCCGGCGAGGCTCATCTGGTAGGTTTCCTGGTAATACAGGGGCAGCCAGTTCCAGAACATCCAGGCGCCCATCGAGGCCGCCATGCCCTGCACGAGGATGCAGTAGTAGGTGCGGGTCCCGAAGAGCAGCCGGATGCTCGCGCCGAGGGAGAACGAGACCTCCTTCGCCGCGCCGGTCGCGTCGTTCGGCGCCGCGTCGCGGACCGCCCACGCCGCGATGCCGGCGAGGACGAGGCCGCCGATCCCGAAGACGATGAACACCTCGCGCCAGCCGGCGCTCTGCGCGATCATGCCCGCGAACGTCGCCCCGAGGATCAGGCCCACGCTCATTCCCGAAATGTTGGAGGAGATCGCCTTGCCGCGGGTCGCGGGACCATGGTGGTCCGCGATCAGCGCCAGCGCCGCCGGAGCGTAGAAGCACTGGGTCGCCCCGAACGCGATGCGAGCCCAGACCATCTGTTCGAAGCTGTGCACGAAGGCCGCGGCGAGCGTCGCGAGGCTCCAGAGCGCGAGGCTGCCGACGACGATGCGGCTGCGGGAGAAGCGGTCGGAGAAGAAACCGCCGACCGCGCAGCCGACGCCGTACGACCAGAGGAACGCGCTCCCGATGAAGCCGAGCTGCAGGTCGGACAGGCCGAGGTCCTGGCGCAGCAGCGGGAAGACGGTGGAGAGCGCGCTGCGGTGACCGTAGGCCGTCGCCGAGGCGGCGAAGAGCACGGTGGCGAGGAGCCACTTGTAGCGGGGGGATTGGAGGTTCACGCGGGAATCGGGTGATGAAATGGGGAGCGGTCGCGGCCTCGCCCCGGCCGGACGCGCGGCCGCAAGGGGCATCCAACGTCGGGGGCGGCCGGACGCGCGGGGCGAGCGGGGAGCGGCCCTTCACCTCCCGCAGCGACACCCGACCGGGTCAACCCGATTCGTGGTTCGCCGCCTTGACGCGCGCCGGCGGCGACGGCTAGCTCCGGCTTTCCCCCGCGCCTTTCGGCGATGCCATGAAGATCGAGACCGAACTCAATGCCGACGACCGCCAATTGCTCGCCGAAGCCGTCGAGGGCTTCGTTCCCCCGGTTGTGCGGGACGTGCACGGGCACGTGCTCGAGCCCTCTGGCTACGCGCCCGGCACGCTGGCGCGGCATCTCGAGGGGCGGCGACTCGCCCCGTCCACGTACCGCGCGGCCATGGACCTCCTGCTCCCTGGCCGCCGCCTTGCCGAGGCGGTCCTCTTCCCCTTTCCCGCCCGCCAGCACGATCGTGCGGCCGTCAATCGCTGGATGTTCGACGAACTCGCGGCGGCCCCGGAGGGCGGCGGCGAATCCGATCACGGACTCGCCATTGTCGGGCCGGCGGACGACCCGCGCGCGCTGGAGCCCGGGTTCGCGTCCGGACGCTGCCGCGGCCTCAAGCCGTACCACTTCTACGTCCCGCGCGCCGACACGTCCCAGGTGGGCGTGGAGGACTTCGCCCCGGAGTGGATGTGGGAGCTGTGTGATCGCCACGGTGCCATCCTGATGCTGCACCTGATGCGGGACGCGGCGGTGGATGATGCCGGCAATCGCGAGGCGCTGCGCCGCCTGAGCGCGAAGTACCCGCGTTGCCAGGCGGTCCTCGCCCACATCGGGCGCGCGTTCAACCAGCGCACGGCGCGCGGCCTCGCCCGGCTGGCGGACCGGCCGAACCTCTGGGTCGATACCTCGGCGATCACCGAAGCGGAGAGCTTCCGCTGCGCCCTCGAGACCTTCGGCCCCCGCCGCATCCTCTTCGGCTCCGATTACCCGATCAGTCACCTGCGGGGCCGCTGCGTCACGGTCGGCACCCAGTTCCTCTGGGTCTACCCGGAAACCACCGGGGCCACGCGCATGACCCTCGTCGGGATCGAGTCGCTGCTCGCGCTGCGCGAGGCCTGCACGCAGCTGCGCCTCGGGGCGGACGACATCCAGGCGATCTTCCACGACAACACCGGTCGCCTCCTCGACCACTTCCGCGCGCAGCCCTGAACCGGCGGCGGCCGCCGGGGCGACCCCGCCGGGGTCCGCGGAAGGCCGGAGCGAGGGTCGGTCGGCGGCGATGGCGTCCACGCCGAAGAACGTGACGGTGTGGACGGAGGCAGGACAAACGGGATCCGCTGGTGAACGGGTGTGACCACCGGCGGCGCCGCGGGCGGCGGCGGTCGATCGGGGATGCAGCCTATCAGGAAAAGTGACACGTGCTTTCCGCTCCCCCCCGGCGGCTCCTTCGCGCAGCGTCGGCGCATGGTTGCCCCCTTCCGCGTGGTGAACATCGACTGTAACTTCGACTACGCCTACGAGCGTGACCGCCTCGCGCCGCTGGGCATTGAACTGGTCCTGCGGAAGTCGGTCACCGAGGACGAAATCATCGCGGCCTGCGCCGACGTGGACGCCGTGTTTCTCGAGGGGACGAAGACGCCGATGACGGCGCGGGTGATTGAGGCGCTGCCGGCGCGGTGCCGGCTGATCGCGAAGTATGCGGTGGGCGTGGACAACGTCGACGTGGCGGCGGCGACGCGGGCGGGGATCGTCGTCGCCAACGCGGCCGACTTCTGCACGGAGGAGGTGTCCGATCACGCCGTCGCGCTCATCGTCGGGGCGGCGCGGCAGGTGGTGTCGATGGACCGTCACGTCCATGCGGGCCGCTGGACCGGCTTTGTGGGTACGCGGCCGCTGCGCCGCCTGAGCGAACTCACGCTCGGTTTCGTCGGGCTCGGGCGCATTGCCCGTGCGACCGTGCGGAAGATGAGCGGATTCCGGATGCGCCTGATCGCCGCCGATCCATACCTGCCGGGACCCTCGCCCGAGCCGGGCGTGGACCTCGTGTCCCTCGAGCAGTTGCTGGCGGAGGCGGACCTCGTGTCGGTTCACGTGCCGCTTTCTCCCCAGACGCGCGGGCTGATCAATGAAGCGGCGTTCCGGCGGATGAAGCCGACCTCCCTGCTGGTGAACACCAGCCGCGGGCCGATCGTGGACGAGGCGGCGCTGGTGCGGGCGCTGCGGGAGAAGTGGATCGCGGGAGCAGCGCTGGACGTGGTGGAAGTGGAACCCCTGCCGGCGGACAGTCCCCTGCGGGAGTTCGACCAAGTGATCCTCACGCCCCACCGCGGGGCGGATTCGGTCGATTCCCTCGCTCACGTGCGGCGCACGATGGTGGAGTCGGTGTTCGCGGTGGCGCAGGGTCACTGGCCTCCCTTTCCCTTCAATCCGAAGGTTGCGCCCCGGGTGCCGCTGCGTCCCTGGACCGAGGCGCTGCGCGCCTGAGCGTGGGCGGTGGCGCCGTCCGGTGGCGTGGCTGCCGGGCGCTGCGGGGGGCGGGCGGCACCGCCGCCGGTCGCGGTCGGTTGGGTGGACCATGGGGGAGAGTCGCGACCGCGGTCGCCGGGGCGGCGCATGGGGGGCAGGGGTGGACGTGGTGTTCGCCTCGCTGGCGGAGGCCCGTCTGGCCCGTCGGAGCACACCGTGCCGGATCGCGGCTGGGACCAAAGTCGCTGTCGGTTCGCCACCTGTAAAATTATTTAACACCCGATCCGGTCTTCTGTCGCGGGGAGTGTGTGGCATTCTCTTCCGACCCACCCAAACATGCAAAAAACCCCCTTAACGTGCGTCTCGACGGGGCGGAGCTTCCGCTTCCTGCGACCGGGCCTCGTCTCGGCATGGATCGCGCTGCTGGTTATGTGCACGCCGGGCCTCGCGCAAGCGGATGCCCAGGCGTTGAAGGAGAAGGACGAACAGATTGCGAAGCTGCTGGCTGAAGTGGAGCGACTCCGCGCCGCCCTCGGCCAGAGCAGGGCGGAGGCCGCCGCCCCGGTCGCGTCCGCCGCCCCGGCGGCAACCGCTCCCGCCGGTTCCGGCGTGGCGGCACCTCGTTCCGGCCCCGAGTCGTCGGCCGATGACCGGTCGACGGACGCTTACCGGATGTCGGCGTTCGAAGTCCGCACCACGCAGGGCACCGGCTACAGCGCGGGCAACTCGGCGTCGGCGCTGAAGACGTCCGAGTCCCTGATGCGGCTTCCGGCTCAGATCATCGTGCTCACGAGCGACATGGTGAAGGATATCGGCTCGAACAACGCGTCGGACGTCCTCGCCTTCGCCGGCGTCGTGCCCTTCTTCCGCGGACCTGCAATCATGTCGCGCGGCCAGCGCATCGGCAACCCCTACACCGATGACGTGCCGCAGTCTTCCGGCATTGGCATCTCCGACAACACCTACATCGACACCTATCAGGTGATCAAGGGACCCCAGCAGGTGCTCTATCCGCTCGCCTCGCTGGGCGGTTTGGTGCTCCAGACGACGAAGAAACCGCTGCCGGACATCACCCACTACCGGGTCGACACGAAGGTCCAGCAGTGGGGCCGGCAGCGCACGACGTTCGATTTCAACCGGCCGATCGGCAACCTCGGCGAGGCTAAGATCACCGCCCGCGTGGTCGGCGTCGTGCAGTCCGGCCAAGGTCCGTTGAAGAACTCCAAGGACGATCGCGAGGGCATCTTCCCGAGCCTCTCGCTGGACTGGAAGAACACGCACGTCGTCGTCCAGTACGGCGCGCTGCACTTCAAGTACCTGCCCGGCGGCACGGGCATCCTCACGCCGGACGGCGGCATCTACACCGGCATGGGCCATCGCAACCAGGGCAGTCCCCGCAACAATGACGACGATGACACGCAGGACGACGCCCGCCTGAGCTGGACGCAAGTCCTCTCGGACGACTGGCAGGTGCGGTCGCAGGTGACGTGGTTCAACGTCTTCCGCTACGGCTCCACCGCCTTCCCCACGGGCGTGAACTGGAACACGAACAAGGTCACCTACACCGTCCGCCGCAACAACGGCACGCAGGAGAACCTCAACTTCCAGACCGACGTCTCCGGCCGCTACAAGCTGCTCGGCCGGAACGCGACGTCCGCCTTTGGCTTCAACCACGATGACCAGAAGGGCAGGAGTGCCTTCTGGATCGGCACGCCGATCACCCTCAACATCGGCGACGCCGCCGCGATCGACGCGATCCAGCTCCCGTCCGTCTACGACTACAGGCCGCCGGCCAACCCGGGCAGCCGGTTTCGCCGGTACGTCACCAACGGGTACTACATGCAGACGTTCGACGTGATCCCGGACCGCCTGACGCTCGCGGGCGGTCTGACGTTCTCGCACATCGAGAACGTGCAGAACACCAACCTCGCGCTCCGGAATCCGTACACCTCGACGAACTCGGCCGCCACCGAGTTGCTCCACCGCATGGCCGCCGTCTATCGCGTGCGGGACGATCTGTCGCTCTACGCCTCGCAGTCGACGACCTTCAACCCGGCCGTCGGCGTGCAGTACGACAACACCCCGCTGCCGTCCGTGCTCGGCGAGTGTAACGAAGTGGGCATCAAGACCAGCTTCTTCGACGGCAAGCTCTCCGGCTCGCTCGCCCTGTACAAGATGGAGCTGACCAACCAGGCGATCCTCGCGGCCTTCCCGGCCCTGAACGTCGCTGGTCTGAACTACTTCATCCCGATCGGCTCGACGAATTCGGAGGGCTGGGATGCTTCCTTCGCCCTCACCCCGTTGCCCGGCCTCCAGATGGTCGCCACGGCCTATTCGGGCACGGTTGAGGACCAGAACGGCAGCAAGATCACCGGCACCGTCGATCGTTCGTGGAGCGTCTTTGGTCGCTATGACTTCCGGCCCGACAGCGGCGTCAAGGGCCTGCACTTCGGCGGCGGCGCGAACAAGGCGGGCGGAAAGTGGTTCACCATGAGCGGCATGACGCTGCCCGGCGGCGTCCCCCTGCCCGTCACCAAGAGCGGTACGTCCGTCTTCCAGCTCAAGCAGGAGGTGCTGCTGAACCTCTTTGTCGGCTACGAATTCAATAAGCACTGGACGGGCCGCATCGACGTGGTCAACGCCCTCGACAAGGCGTTCGCGGTCGGCGCCCAGGGTGTCGGTCTCGCCGACATCGTCGATCCGCGGACGTTCAGCCTGCAGGTCTCCTACAGCCACTGATCCGTTCCGCACGACGGTCTCTTCCGGCCGGCCCTTCCATGGGGGCCGGCCTTTTTCTTGCCCGGTCATCCGCCGGTTCGCTCCGGCGCGGTCGGAGGGTCGGTCCTCCGACCCGGTCAGCGGTTCACCACCGAAACACCACGCCGAGCCAGCCCTCGGCGCCCGCAAGGATCCGCTGATAGATCGCCGGCGCCTCCGCCGGGGCGAGGCGATGCGTGATCAGGGGCTCAAGGCGAAGCCCGCCCTCCGCCATCAGCCGCAGGCACGCCCGGCGGTTGCGCTCCCGCGACCACGGCCAGTAAACGTGCGGGTGAATCAGCCCGGACTCATACGTCCCGGTCACGCGGAGTTCCTTCCGCAGCAGTTCCTCTTTGAGTCGGATCGTGGCCTGGCCGGGCGGGCTGCCGGTGAGGATCACCGAGCCGCGGTTCGCGGCGCACTCCATCGTGGTCTGCAGGATCGCGGCCGCCTGCGCGCAGTGAAACACCGCCTCGGCGCCGGCGCCGCCGGTGATCTCGCGCACCCGCGCGACCACGTCCTCGCGCGCCGCGTGGATCACGTGCGTCGCCCCGTTCTCCCGCGCCACCTCGAGGCGCGGGTCGAGGAGGTCGATCGCGATCCGCGGGTAGGCGCCCGAGATCCGCGCGAGTTGGAGCACGAGTTGGCCGACGACGCCGAGGCCGAAGACCGCGACCGATTGGTCGATTTGCAGCGCCGCCCGGCGCACGCCATGCAGCGCCACGTCGCCGAGAATCGCGAAGCCCGCGACGTCATCGGACACGCCGTCCGGGATCGGGTCGATCGCCGCACCCGGGACGACGTCGACGAGCGAGAAGGCGGCATGGGGCGAGGTCGTAATCACCCGCTGCCCAACGCGGAACCCGGTCACGGCATCGCCGTGGGCCACGATCCGGCCGGCCGCCATGTAGCCGATGTTCGCCCGGGACTGTGCTTCGGGAAGCCCGTACGACGCCGGACCGTGGCGAAGGAAGTTCGACTCGCTGCCCGCGCTGACTTGCGTGTGGGACTGCTGGACGAGGATCTGGTGCGGGCCCGGTGCCGGGACGGCATGGGATTCCACCTCCACGCTCGGTGGAGCCGACGAGAACATCAGGCGCTGGGAAGCAGGGAAGGGCATGGCCCGGCGGGGGCGTCCGGGGAGGTCCGCGGTCAGTGAATGGCGCCGAGGGCGGCGAGCAGCCCCGGGTCGTCGATGGCGAGGGCGGCGAATGCCTGATCGACGTAGTGGGGGCCGCGGCCGCCGATCAGGACGGTGGATACGCCGGGGCGGTTCAGGGCCCACGCGAGGGCGAGGTTGGCCATGGGCTGGCCGCTCAGGCTGGAGAGCGCCTCCAGCTGGGCCAGGCGGCGCTGCGGCTCCGGCGCGAAGTAGATCGGCTGGTGGCCCGGAGCCATGTCGAAGCGCGAGCCGGGAACCACGCCGGTGCGGTGCTTGCCGGTGAGGAACCCGGCGGCGATCGGGCTGTAGGTGACGATCGCAACGCCGTAGTCCCGGGCGAGGGAAACCAGCGCCTCGTTCACGTCGCGCACGGCAAGGTTGTTGTTGTTCTGGAGGAGCCGGAAACGCTCGAGCCCGTGGGCGGCCTGGGCCGCGAGGGCGTCCCCGAGTTGCTGGGCGTTGAAGTTGCTGGCGCCGAGGGCGCGGACGCGGCCGGAGCGGACGAGGGCGTCCAGCGCCCGGAGGGTCTCCAGCGTCGTGACGGCGGCGTCCCACTTGTGCAGGTAGAGCACGTCGATGACGTCGACGCCCAGACGCTTGGCGCTCACGGCCGTCGCCGCGTCGATTTCCGCAGGCGTGTAGGGCGGGTAGATCTTCGTGGCGACGATCAGCGAGGCGCGGTCGGGCCGGCGGTCGGCGAGCCACTGACCCATGATCGTTTCGGAGGCGCCGGCGGTGTAGGTGGCGGCGGTGTCGAACATCATCACGCCGCGTTCGCGGGCGCGGTCCATGAGGGAGAACGCGGCCTCGGCCTGGATTTCGCGGCCGAAGGTGGAGCTGCCGAGCGCGATGCGGACGAGCGGCGGTGCGGACGGGTAGAGCGGGGGAAGGGACATGGTGGAGGGAGGGGTCGGGGGGGCGTGGGGGAAAGGTCAGGTCCGCGGAGGCGCCGCGAGGTGGAGGAACGTCATCGCGGCGCCGATGCGGGCGTCGCTCTCCGGATCGTCGAGCAGAGGCAGGTAGCGAGGCAAGTCCTCCGGGCGGGCTTGACTGAGGAGACCGTTGCAGGCCTCCCAGCGGGCCGCGACGGTGCCCTGCTCGAGCACGGCGAAGAGCCGGGCGCGCCACGCCTCGTGGCGTGCCGGGTCGGCGTGCAGCGCGTAGGCGGCGCTCTGCAGGTAGGGGTGGGCGGCCGAGGAGGCGGGTTCGGCGGCGGCGGCGGCGGCGAGTTGGCGCAGCGCGCCGGCATCGGTCTCCTTGATCCAGCGCAGGGCATAGGCGGCGATCAGGCGCTGGGTCTCGTTCGGGGACCGCAGCAGTCCGCAGAGCTGTTCGAGGGCCTGCGGTTCCCCGGAGTTGCGCAGGGCCCAGAACGCGAGTCCGCGCAGGCCCTCCGGGCCGGAGGCGGCGATCTGCCGCGCGGCGGACAGGGCCTCGCCCTCGAGCCGGACCCCGAGCTTGCCGAGCGTTTCGAGGGCCTGGGAGCGATCCGGGGAGGCGGGAGTGACGAAGATCTTGACCACCTCCGCCACGGCGGCGGCGCGGTCCGCGGGCGTGGGCGCGGTGCCGGCGAGGACGCGCCAGATCCCAACGCGGTACGGGTACGCGTCGGCCCGCGCCGCCAGCGCGAGGAACTCCCGCCGGACTGCGGCTGCCTCGCCGCCGACGATCCGCGCCTCGGCGGCGTGGATCTTCACCCACGTCTCGTCCGCGTCCTGAATCTCGCGCAGGATGACCCGGCCGCGGACGTGCGTGGCATCGATCGGCACCTGCAGCCAGCTGAACGGCACGCGCCGCACGCGCAGGCGCGAAAGGTGGCCGATCTGGTCGTTGCCGGCGACGTAGCCCAGCAGCACGGCGTCTTCGGTGAAGTGAATGGAGGTGTAGCAGTACCAACCGGTGAGGTCGGGCTCGATGACCTGCGGGGCCGACCACGACTGGGCGCCGTCGGTGGAGAAGGCCGCGGCGAGGGGCGCGCGGCGCTCGCGGCCCTGCGGGCGGGGGAGGGCGCCGGAGTGGTCGTTGTACAGGGCGAGGAGCGTGCGGGTGCCGGGGATGAACTTGAGGCTCGCCGGGGAGGTCGGCGACCGGAGCGTCGTCGGCTGCGGCGCGCTCCACGTGCGTCCCTCATCGCGGGAGAGCAGGGACCATTGCTCGCCCTGATCGGTCCGGCACCACGTGTAGAGCAGCCCGTCTGACAGTTCCACCAGCCCGGGCTCCTGGAGCCCCGACCCGCTCGCGACCGGCAGCGTCCACCACGTATCGGCCTCGCGCCACGTCCGCCCCTCGTCATCGGAGAAGATCCACAGTGCGATGGCGCGGGCATCCCAGGAGTCGCGCTCGTCGGCCGTGCCGCGGGTGCGGTGGTAGCCGAGCGGCACGATGAGGCGGCCGGACCGGGTCTGGATCACCCGGTCGTTGTTGAGCACGAAGTATCCCGGGGCGGCGGTGATCTGGCGCGGGGCGGTCCACGTTGCGCCCTCGTCATCGGAGTACGAGAGCACGATCTGGCAGCTCAGCCACTTGTTGGTCTTGACGGCATGGAAGCGCGCGATCCGGCCGCTGGCGAGGCGCAGCAGCGAGACGCTCATGATGTTCTGGTACGAGCCGGTGGGCACGACCACCCTCGGCTCGCTCCACGTGCGCCCGCCGTCGTCGGAGTGAATTTCGGCGATGGCGGACGGGCTGTGGTCGTGCTGCCCTTCGCGGAACTGGGAATACTGGAAGATGATCCGTCCGGAACGCAGGGTGAGGAACGCCCCCTCGGTGCTGCGCGGGTGGTCCGGCGTCGGGCTGAGATCGTGGGGGGCGGGCAGCGCCGCGGGCGCGGGGACGGCCGCCGGGGTGGCCGGGGCGAGGAGCAGGGGGAGCAATCCCGCCAGCAGCTGCGGCAACATGAGATGGAATGACAGGGGCGAGGTCATGGGCCGAAACCGTAGGCCCGCGCGGCGCGGGCTAAAGAGTCGACAAGATATCAAAAAAAGAGACAGGTTAGCGCGCTCCCCCGTGAAACCCGACGTCGGCACGTTTCCTGAATTCCGCCGCGCCAGCGTGGCCGATCAAGCAGCGGCGGCGCTGCGGGAGTCGATCCGGCAGGGCGTGTGGGGTGACCTCCTGCCCGGCGAGCACGAATTGGCGCGCCGCCTGAACATCAGCCGCCCCAGCTTGCGGGCGGCGCTGGCGCGGCTGGCGGAGGACGGCGTCATCGAGGTGCACCGCGGCCGGCGCACGCGGGTGCGCCCGACCGGGCGGGAACGCTGCGAGGAGGTGCCGCCGGCGGTGTGCCTCGTGGTGCCGGCGCGGCGCGAGCCGCAGGGGCTCGCCGATCATCCGGTGATCACGCAGATGCGCGCGCTCTTCGCCGTGCAGGGGGTGGGCTGGGAGGAGGTCTTCGACCACGCCCTGGCCCGGCGCGATCCGGAGGTGCGGCTGACCCACCTCGTGCAGAACCGCCGCCACGTCTGCTGGCTGCTCCTCAGCGCCTCCGCCTCGCTGCAGCGCTGGTTCGAGGCATCGCGGCTGCCCACGCTCGTGCTGGGGTCCTGCCACGAGGGCATCCGGCTGCCCTCCGTCGACTTGAATTACTACGCGATCGGCTGGCACGCGGCGGGCTGCCTCGCGAAGAGCGGCCATCGGCGGGTCGCCGTCGTGCTGCCCCATCGCGCGCTCGCGGGCGACCTCGCCTGCCTGCACGGACTGGTCGATTACAGCCGCCGGCTCCGCGAGCCGATCGAGGTCGCGGAGGTCATCGCGGGCCCGACCCGCGCCAGCTTCGTCGCCGCGCTCACCCGCCTGCTGGCCCGTCCGGAACGGCCGACCGCGATCTTCTGCATCCACGTCGCGGAGGCCCTGCTCGTCCTCGCGCACGTCCTGCGCTCCGGGCTGCGGGTGCCGGAGGACATTTCGTTGCTCTGCCGCGAGACGATCCCGGCGGTGGACGCGGGGTTGCCGGAACTGACCCGCTACGGTCGCCAGGTCGTGCGGCAGGCCAATCTCGCCGTGCGGATCGCGCGGAGCATGCTGGCGGGGCAGCACGTCCCGGCCCGGGCCCACATGATCATGCCCACGTTCCTGCCTGGGGGCACGCTGGCGCCGCCGCCGAGTTGGTAGCCGGGAGACTCCGCCCGGCGCCACGGTGGGAACGGGAGCGGCGTCGTCCGTCGACGGATGCGCGCCTCCGGCCGTGCCTGCTGATGCCGTTGGGGCCCGGCGACACCGGTTCCCGATGGACTCACCCGCCCGGTGGCGCGCCCCGCCGGGTTCATCCGCCCTGCGCGATGCCCTCGGCGAGCGTCTTTGCGAACGTGGGCAGGGCGTTCATGACGGCGCCGAAGTCGCTGCCGTGGGCGAGCAGGCGACCGCCCTTGCGGACGACGCGGGCGATCTGCTCGGCGTTGCCGACCGGCCGACCCCAGGCGATGCGATGCCGCGCGGCGGCGGCGGCGACGGCGTCCTCGGCCGCCGTCATCACCGGATGGTTCCAGTCCGCGGTGCAGTGCAGCCGGAGGGAAAGGTCGCCCGGCCCGATGAAGAGACCGTCGACGCCGGGGGTGGCGGCGATGCGATCGACGTTGGCGACGGCCTCGGGGGTCTCGATCTGGACGATGAGCAGGGTTTCCGCGTTGGCGACGGCGGGATACGCCGCCGGATTCTGGAGGTAGAACCCGTTGTCGAGCCCGGCGCCGTCGAGCCCGCGCTGGCCCAGCGGCGGGAAGCGGACGGCGGCGGCGAGGGCGGCGGCCTCCTCGGGGGTGTTCACCAACGGCGCCATGATCGCCGTCACCCCGTCCTCCAGCAAATGGTAGAGCTCGTTGGCGTTGCGCGAGCCGGTGCGCACGACGCAGTCGATGTTCGCGAGGTGGTGGAGCGCGATCATCCGCTGCAGCTCGCGCCGGTCCCACGTGTTGTGCTCGGCGTCGAGCCAGATGGCGTCGAACCCGGCCTTCGCGGCATGGGCGGGCATCATCGCGGTCGGATAATACATGCAGGCCAGGCGGGCGGGCAGGCCCTGCCGGAGACGGGCGCGGAGGAGGGAGGGACGCATGGGAGAAGGCGGCGTGGGGAGGGGCCGCGCGATCAGCCTCGCGGAATTACCCTCCCGCCGCAATGCCGGCAGCCGTCCCGGGACAGGTTAGATGGCATAACCAGTGGTCGCGTCGCATGGCCCTTCCGGTTAGGCGATCTTACCAGACGAGCGGGATTGAGGCGGTTGGCGCCGCGGGGTTGTCTCGGGGTGGTGCTTCCGGCGGGCGATCGCGTTCCCTCGTTTCCGCCGACCCGTTTTCCCCGCCCCTTCTCGCGCATGAATCCGACCCCACGATCCTCCCCGATTCCCTCCCTCCTGCCTCCAGCCCGTTCCGACGCGCTGCCATCCGCGTCGACTCGGCGGCGCCGCGGTCCGTGGACGACGGTGTTCGCCTGCGCCCTGGCGCTGGCGGCGCTCCCGGCGGCCGCGCTGGCGGCCGACGCCGAAAACATCGGCACCCGGCGCGAACTCTTCGTTGACCAGGCGCTGGTCGAGCGTCTCTCGGGTCGCGCGGAGCTCCGGCTCCACCAGCCGATCCCGCAGGAGATCAGCCTCTCGCACGACATCCCGTGGGAGGGAAGCGGCAGCGGCTACCACAGCGTGTTCCAGGACGGCGACCGCTACCGGATGTACTTCAAGGCCTACGAGATCAGCCCCCTCCGGGAGGCGGACCGCAAGCAGCCCGAGGTGCACCCGCTGTTCTGCGCCTACGCCGAGAGCACCGACGGCATTCACTGGCGCCGGCCGGAGCTCGGCCTGCATGCGTTCAACGGCTCGCGGGCAAACAACATCGTGATGGTCAGCGGACGACAGGGCAGCCTGTTCGTCGACGCCGGCCATCCGGCGGTGTTCCGCGACGACAACCCGGCCGCCACGCCCGATGCCCGCTACAAGGCCATCCTCCGCTCCGACACCCCCGAGGGCCCGCGCGGCCTGCTCGCCTTCAAGTCGCCGGACGGCCTGAACTGGACGCCGATGGCGGATCATCCCGTGATCACCAACGGGGCGTTCGACTCCCAGAACCTCGCCTTCTGGGACGGCGAGCGCGGCGTCTACCGGGCGTACTGGCGCTACTTTGACCGCGGCTCCTCCGACCAACCCTATGTCGGCGTGCGCTCGATCCGGACCGGCACCTCGAAGGACTTCCTGCACTGGGAGAACGAGGCGGATGTGGTCTTCCCCGACGCGCCGCCCACCCACCTCTACACCAACGCCGTCAAGCCCTACCACCGCGCACCGCACCTGTTGATCGGCTTCCCCGCCCGCTACGTGGAACGCGAGCTGAAGGGCACGATGGATGACTCGCGCGGCAAGGCCACGCCGGAGAAGATGCGCCAGTGGTCGCCCTCGATGCAGGCCCTGCCCGAGCTGGAGCACCGCCAGCTGCGCGCGTCGGCGAGCGAGCGCTATGGCACGGCCCTGACGGAGACGGTGCTGATGGCGAGTCGCGACGGCGTCCACTTCAAGCGCTGGACCGAGGCGTTCCTCCCGCCCGGGATCGAGCGTTCCGGCACCTGGAACTACGGCAACCAGTACGTCGCCTGGCACGTCGTCGAGACGCGCTCCGCGCTCGAGGGAGCGCCGAACGAGCTCTCCTTCTACGCGGTCGAACGTTACTGGTCCGAGCAGGGCAGCGTGCTGCGGCGTTACACGCTCCGGCTCGACGGCTTCGTCTCCGCCTGGGCCCCGATGGCCGGCGGCGAGCTGGTGACCAAGCCGATCCGCTTCTCCGGTCAGACCCTCACGCTCAACTTCGCCAGCTCGGTCGCGGGCGGCGTCCGCGTCGAACTGCAGGACGAGGCGGGCCGTCCCATCCCGGGATTCACGCTCGATGACTGCGCGCCGGTGTTCGGCGATGCGCACGAGCGTCCGGTGACCTGGCTCTCCGGCGCGGACCTCAGCGCCCTCGCTGGAAAGCCCGTGCGCCTGCGGTTCGAGCTGCGCGACGCGCATCTCTACGCCTATCGGTTTGCTCCCGCCGCCGCCAACGCTTCTGCTCAGCGCCCATGACCGCGTCCCCGGCCCCGCTCAGCGCCGTCTTTCCCGCCGAGTCGCTCCGCGCGATCGGCCGCGACCTCCTCGTCGCCCTCGGCGCGCCCGATGGGCATGCCCGCGTGGTCGCCGACTCACTCGTCGCGGCCAACCTGCGGGGCGTCGACTCGCACGGCATCCAGATGCTCTCGACGTACATCCAGCAACTGCGCGCCGGCGGCATCAATGTGCCGGCGAGCGGCCACGTTGAGCGTGAGGACGGCGTGTGCCTGCGGTACAACGGGGAGAACGGCCTTGGCCAAGTGGTGTCGGACCGTTGCACCGACCATGCGATCCGGATCGCCCGGGCGCTGGGCGTGGCGGTGGTCGTGGCGAACCACTCGAATCACTTCGGTGCCGGGGCCTGGTGGGGCGAGAAACTCGCGCGCGAGGGGTTCATCGCGATCGTCATGAGCAACGCCTGCCCGGCGGTCGCGCCGTGGCAGGGCCGCACCCCGATCCTCGGCACCAACCCGCTTTGCGTCGCGGTGCCCGGCGCGGGCGGGCGGGGCAAGTGGATGCTCGACATGGCCACGACGACCGTGGCGCTGGGCAAGCTCGTCCACGCCTCGAACCTCAACCAGCCGACCATCCCGCGCGAGTGGGGCTTCCTCGACGCCGATGGTGAGCCGACCTCCGACACCGCGGCGGCGCAGCGCGGCAAGCCGACCCCGACGGGCGGCTACAAGGGCACGGCGCTGGCGACGATGATCGAGATCCTCTGCGCCGGGCTGAGCGGCGGGGCGATGACCACCGAATTGCCGGTGTACCGCACCGGCGGGGACCCGCTCGGCATCAGCCACAGTTTCATCGCGATTGACCCGAAGCGCTTCCTCCCGCCGGGCGAATTCGAGGCGCGCATGGACCGCCTCGCCGGCCTCGTCAAGGCGTCGGAGCCTGCGCTCGGCTACGACGAGGTTCTCGTCGCCGGCGAACTGGAGTGGCGCCGCGAGGCCGAGCGGCTGCGCTCGGGCATCCCGGTGCCGGTCAAGCTCTGGAACCGCCTCGGCGAAATCGCCGCCGAGCTCGGCGTGTCCGTGCCCGAGCCGATCGGCCGCGTCTGAGTCCGCCAGCCCGCCCGACCCTTCCCCTTCCTTTCACCCCAATGAACAAATTCCGCTTTGGCATCCTCGGCTCCGGCTTCATGGGCCGGACCCACATCGAGGCGATCCGTCGCCTCCCCAACGCCGAGGTCGTCGCCGTCACCGGCGGTTCCCGCGCCCCCGGCCTCGCTGAACGCTACCACATTGCCTGCGAGCCGGACGACGATGCGCTCCTGCGCCGCCGCGACATCGACGCGGTGGTCGTGACCACGCCCCACCACTGCCACGTCGACCAGACCCTCGCCGCCGCGGCGCAGGGCAAGCACGTGCTCGTCGAGAAGCCGCTCGCGACGTCGGCGGAGGATTGCGACCGCATGATCGAGGCGACCACGCGGGCGAAGGTGAACCTCTCCGTCGGCTACCAGCAGCGCTTCCGCGTCAACAACGTCAAGGCCCACGAGCTCATCCGCTCCGGCGCGATCGGGTGCGTGATCACCGCCCAGATCTCGATGCCGATGTACGCCGGCACGATCAAGGCCGGTGGTTTCGGCGGCAACTGGGCCTGGTGGAACGACCCGCGCAGCCGGGCCCACCTGCTCAACAGCTCCCCGCACGGGCTCGACATGATCCGCTGGTTCACGGGGGCGGAGATCGTGACGGTGACGGCCTTCTCGCGCACGTTCCTGCCGGACATCCCGGTCGAGGACACCACGATCGGTCTCTTTGCGCTCTCGTCGGGCGCGATCGGTTCGCTCTACTCGAGCCGCGCCCTGCCGGCGCCCTCGTTCCCGGGCGAGGAATTCCGCTTCCGGATCGTCGGCACGACGGGCCTGATCGACCTCGATGCGTACACGGAACTCAAGATGTCGGACGAGACGAATGGCTGGCAGGTGATGTCCCGCCAGCCGCCGGTGAAGCACGAAGGGGCGGACACGGCGTTCGCCGACGTGCGGATGCAGGCGTACCGCGACCAGATGGCGGCGTTCATCGACGCGATCGAGGGGCGGCCGAGCGTCGTGGGTAGTGCGGCGGACGGACGGGCGGCCGTCGCGGCCTGCGTCGGCATGCTCGAGGCCTCGGCGCAGCGGCGCTGGATCGATCTCGCGCCGCAGGGATGAGTCGGCGCACCCTGATCATTGGCGGCGGGATCGTCGGCCTCGCCGTCGCCCGCGAGCTGCTGCGTCGCGATCCGGCCCGCTCCGTGGTGCTCCTGGAGAAGGAGGACGAGGTGGGCCGGCACCAGAGCACGCACAACAGCGGCGTGCTTCACGCCGGGCTCTACTACCAGCCGGGCTCGCTCAAGGCGCGGCTGGCGGTGTCGGGCGTGCGGCTGATGACCGCCTTCTGCCGCGAGCACGGGATCGCGCACGAAATCTGCGGCAAGGTGGTCGTGGCGACGTCCGCTGCGGAGTTGCCGGCGCTGGACCGGCTCTGGGACCGGGGCCAGCGTAACGGACTGCGCGGGCTTCGCCGGCTCAACCCCGACGAACTGCGCGAGATTGAGCCACACGCCGCCGGCGTGGCGGCGGTGCACGTGCCGGAGGAGGGGATCGTCGACTACGCGGGAGTCTGTGCCGCGCAGCGGCGCGAGGTGGAGTCGGCCGGCGGAGACGTGCGCACCGGCGCCAAGGCCTCGTCGATCCGTGAAACCGCCGGCGGCTGGGTGGTCGGCACCGAGGCCGGCGAATGGGAGGCGGATTTCCTGATCAACTGCGCCGGCCTGTTCTCGGACCGGGTGGCGGAGCTGGCTGGCATTCCGCGGACGGTGCGCATTGTGCCGTTTCGCGGGGAGTACTTCCTCCTGCGGCCCGAGGCCCAGCGACTGGTGCGGCACTTGATTTATCCGGTGCCCGACGCGCGCTTCCCTTTCCTCGGCGTTCACTTCACGCGCATGATCGGAGGCGGCGTCGAGGCCGGGCCCAATGCCGTGCTCGCGCTCGCGCGCGAGGGATACACATGGGGTGACGTCTCCATACGGGATCTGGCGGACGCGCTGACTTTCCCCGGCCTCTGGCGCTTCATGGCGCGCTATCCCGCGCTGTGCAGCCACGAGATTGTCCGCTCGCTCAGCCGCGCGCTCGCCGTCAAATCCCTTCAGCGGCTCGTCCCGGAGGTCACCGCCGCCGATCTCACGCCGGGCGGCGCCGGGGTGCGGGCGCAGGCCATGCACGTCGACGGCACGCTCATCCAGGACTTCTGGCTGGAGCAGCGGCCCCGTGCGCTGCACGTGCTGAATGCGCCGAGTCCGGCGGCGACGGCGTCGCTGGCGATCGCGCGCGAGCTGGTCGACCGGCTGCCCGGCGTGGCCCCGGCGAGCTGAGGCGTCAGGAGGCGACGGTAACGAAGCGGCCGGAGCGCGCGGATTCCTCCGCAGCCTCGATCACCCGCGCGGTCCGTAACGCATCCGCCAGCTGCGTGGGCGGCGCGCCCCGTCCCTGCGTCGCGGCGATGAACTGGCGGAAAAACGTCTCGCCGAACGTGCCACCGTACGCGGATGACTCGGGCAGGGGGAAGGATTCCTCGCGCCCCGCCGGGGCGCCCGGGGTCGCGGGAGCCGACTCGACGTAGAGCTTGGGATTGAGGTCCGGCCAGACGACGCGCCCGGCCCGGCCGTTGAAGCCGAGGTAGGAGTCGTAACCGGTGCGGTTCAGGTAGCCGGAGCCGCTGAAGGCGAGGGTGTAGCCGGCGTGGAACGTCCCGACCGTGCCCGAGGCGAAACGCAGCGACAGCGCCGCGCAGTCCTCCACCTCGATTTGCTCGCCCGAGCGGATGGCGAAGCGCGCGCCCACCTCGACGATTTCGTCGCCGGACACGTGATGGAGCAGGTCGAGCATGTGGCAGCCGAGCCAGAGCAGGATGCCGCCGCCCGCGAGCGATCGGCGGAAAAGCCAGGAACTCGGATCCCGGAAGCGCACCTGAGTCGCGAGGAAGCGACCCTCCATGGTGAGCAGCGACCCGATGCCGCCGCCCGCGACCCACTGGCGCGCGGCGATCATGCACGGATGCAGCCGGCGGGGATAGAGCACGGACGCCACCCGGTCCGCCGCCTTGGCCCGCTGCTGGAGCGCCACGATCTCCGCGGCGTTCAGTCCGGCCGGCTTCTCGATCATGAGGTGGTGACCGGAGGCGATGACCTGACCGGCCACGGCCAACATCTGATCGTGGCGGACGCAGACCAAGGCGAACGCGATGTCGGTCTGGGACAGGACGCAGTCGAGCTCCGAGGTGACCTGGATGACCTTCCGCTGCGGGGTGCCCAGCTGGCGCGTCACCGCCGCCCCGTCGGCGTCCCACAGGCAGAGTTCGGTGATCTCCGGCAGGCCCGCGAGCGTGTCGAGGAGGATCCCGGAGTGCGGATGACTCAGACCGAGGAGGGCGACCTTCATGGGAGGGGCGTGCGTGCGTGCGTTCCGGGTTAGTGCGCAGTGTAGCCGCCGTCGACCGCGAGGTTGGCGCCGGTGATGTAGCGCGATGCCTCGCTGAGGAGAAAGATCACCGGTCCGCCGAGGTCCCGGTCATCCGCCATCCGCCGCAGGTAGGTGGCCTTGCAGTAGCGTTCGACGAAGAGCGGGTTCTGACCGCTGTAGAAGCCGCCGGGCGAGAGGCAGTTCACGCGGATCCCGCGCGGCCCGTAGAGGGCGGCGAAGTAGCGCGTGAGGTTGAGCATGCCCCCCTTGTGGAAGAAGTAGTCCGGGATCGCACCCATCGAAGTGCCTTCGTACAGCGAGAAGTCGGGTCCGACCATGCCCTGGATGGAGCCGATGTTGACGATCGTGCCGGAGCCCTGCGCCACCATCATCTCGCCGAAGGCGCGGGTGATGGAGAAGAGCCCGGTGGCGTTGGTGCGCATCGAGGACTCCCATTCGGAGAGCGGTGCCTGGACGCTCTTCATCGGGCGTGACACGGCGTTGTTGACCAGACCGTCGATCCGGCCGAAATCGGCGCGGATCGAGTCGCGCAGGCGCAGCACCGAGGCCTCGTCTCCCTGATCCAGTTCGCGCGCGTGCACGGTGTAGCCGCGCGCCGTCTCCTCGGCGGCGACGACCCGCAGCGCCTCCACGTTGCGGGAGGCGAGGACGAGCGTGGCGCCCGTCTCAGCGAGTTGCGCGGAGAGGCCGCGGCCGTAGAGGCCGGCGCCGCCGGTGAGCAGGATCACTTGACCAGCGAGGGAGAAGGGGGAAGAGGCCATGGGTGGGGAATGAGAGTCAGCATGGCGAGACGGGGCGGGCTGGCGAGCCCGCGCCGCTGGTCAGCTGATGTGTCCGCCGGGCCGACCGGCTCTCCGCCGCCGCCGGGTCAATCCGGGAGCCGGCCCAGCCCGTCATCCGGACCGGTTCAGGCGAGGATGCCCTTCACCACATGCCCGTGCACGTCGGTGAGGCGGAAGTAGCGTCCCTGATGACGGAAGGTGATCCGTTCGTGATTGATCCCGAAGAGGTGGAGCAGGGTGGCGTGGAAGTCGTGCACGTGCACGGGGTCGCGGACCACGTTGTAGCCGTACTCGTCGGTTTCGCCGTAGGTGATGCCGCGTTTCACGCCGCCTCCGGCCATCCAGAGCGAGAAGCAGCGCGGGTGGTGGTCGCGGCCGAAGTTGTCGGCGGTCATCACGCCCTGGCAGTAGTTGGTCCGGCCGAATTCGCCGCCCCAGACGACGAGGGTGTCATCGAGCATGCCGCGGCGCTTGAGGTCGGAGACGAGCGCCGCCGACGCCTGGTCGGTCTGGAGGCTCTCCCGGCGGATGCCGCCGGGGAGGCTGCCGTGGTGATCCCAGTCCTGGTGGTAGAGCTGGATGAAGCGCACGCCGCGTTCGGCGAGACGTCGGGCGAGGAGGCAGTTCGCCGCGTAGGTGCCGGGTGTGCGCGCGTCGGGGCCGTATTCCTGGACCACGCTCTCGGGCTCGCGGCTGAGGTCCGTCACCTCGGGCACGCTGGCCTGCATCGAGAACGCCATCTCGTAATTGGAGATGCGGGTGGTGATTTCCGCATCGGGCGTGCCCTCAAACTGGTGCTCGTGCAGTTCCCGCAGGCGATCGAGCGCGAGGCGGCGGTTCTCGGCCGAGACGCCGGCCGGGTTGTTCAGGCACAGCACTGGATCCACGCCGGAGCGGAAGCGCACGCCTTGGTGGCGGGCCGGGAGGAAGCCGGAGCCCCAGAGGTGCGACATCAGGGGCTGGCCGGTCTTGCCCTTCGTCAGGAGGACGACGAAGGACGGGAGGTTCTCGTTTTCGCTGCCGAGGCCGTAGTCGAGCCACGACCCGAAGCTCGGCCGGCCCGGGATCTGCGAGCCGGTCTGCATGAAGGTCACGCCGGGCCCGTGATTGATCGCCTCGGTGTACATCGAACGGACGATGCACAGCTCATCCGCGATCTTTGCGGTGTGCGGCAGCAACTCGCTCACCCACGCTCCGCTCTGGCCGTACTGCGCAAAGCGGAACGGCGACCCCGCGATCGGGATCGAGCTCTGGTTGCCCGACATTCCGGTCAGGCGCTGGCCGCCGCGGACCGAATCCGGAAGCTGCTGGCCGTGCTGGCGGTTGAGCAGGGGCTTGTAGTCGTAGAGGTCGAGCTGCGAGGGGCCGCCCGACTGGAAGAGGTAGATGATGCGCTTCGCCTTCGGGGCGAAGTGGGTCAGCGCCGCCGCCGTCGCGGCGCCGGGCGCGGTCGGGGGCGCATCCGCCGCCACGAGGCGGGAGCCGCGGCCGAGCAGTTCCGCGAGCGCGATGCCGCCGAGGCCGAGGGCAAAGCGGTTCAGGCATTCGCGCCGACTCATCTGCATCCAGGGAGCGTAGCCGGTGCAGAGCGGGGCCGGGGAGTTGGGCTGGTTCATGGGCGGACGGGGAAAGGGGGCTCAGCGTTTCACGACAAAGGTGTCGTGGTTCATCAGGGCGTTCACGACGGTGGTGGCCGCGGCGAGGACGACGGGATCGATCGCGGGGTTCCGTGGGGTGTCGCCGAGGGCGACGAGGGACGCCGCGTCGGCCGGGTTCTGGCGGTAATGCTGCTCCTGCTCGGCGTACATGCGGCCGAGGATTTCCCGCTCGCGGGCGTCCGCCGCCCGGCCGGAGAGGCGGGCGAAGGCATTGCCGAGGAAGGCTCCACCGGGACCGCCGCTGTCGTGCAGCAGCCGCTCGGCCAGTACGCGGGCGGCCTCGACGAACTGGACGCCGTTGAGCAGCACCAGCGCGTGCAGGGGCGTGTTGGTGGTGTCGCGGCGGGCCACGCAGACCACGCGGTTCGGCGTGTCGAACGCCTCCAGCACCGGCGCCGGGCCGTTGCGGCGCCAGAACGTGTAGAGGCTGCGCCGATACAGGTCCGCTCCCTTGCCAGCGGGCGCCGGCTTGAACGACTCGGGCAGATCGTATGTCGGCACGGGTGACCCGCCGATGCGCTCGACGAGCAGGCCGCTCGCCGCGAGGGCGTGGTCGCGGATCATCTCCGCGGGCAGGCGGTGGCGGGGGCCGCGGGCGAGCCAGAGGTTCGCCGGGTCGTCCGCCATCAGCGTCGGGTTCGCGAAGCTGCGCTGGCGGTAGGTCTGCGAGAGGACGATCGTCCGCCAGAGGGCCTTCACGTCCCAGCCCGAGCGCACGAATTCCCCCGCGAGCCAGTCGAGCAATTCCGGGTACTCCGCCTTCTCGCTCTGGTTGCCGAAGTCGTCCGCCGTGAAGACGAGGCCGCGGCCGAAGAGCGACTGCCAGAAGCGGTTCACCGTCACGCGGGCGAGGAGGGGGTGGTCGGGGGCGGTCAGCCAGCGCGCGAGGCCGAGGCGGTTCCGCGGCGCATCGGCCGGGAAGGGTGGCAGCGCCGCCGGGGTGTCGGCCGTCACGCGGTCGCCGCGATGGTCGTACTCGCCGCGACGGAGCAGGTACGCGGGCTTCGGCTCCGGCAGCTCGCGCATCACCATGATTTCCCGCGCTTCGACGGCGACACGATTCGCGTGCGCGCGGGCTTCGTGCAGGGCCGCGAGGCGGACGCGGTAGGGTGCGTCGTGGAGCGCGAGGTAGGTCTCAAACCAAGCGTCGTCGGATGCGTTGGCCGACGAGCCGGGCTGATGGAGTTCGCGGACTTCGAGGTCCGTCAGGGCGCGGTTGAAGACGCGGAGGTCATCGACGCTGCCGCCTTTGAAGCCGCGGTCGCGGAAACGTTCGCCCACCGCGAGCGAGTCGCCGCCTCCGCCACGGATGTCTTTGGTCAGGCCGTCACGGACGACGTCCACCGCGACGGGCTCGCCATCGACCGTGATGCTGAGGCCGGCCGCGCGGCTGGAGCCGTCATTGCGGACGGTCACGTGCACCCAGCGACCGGTCGGGAGCGGGGTGGTGGCGCGGACCGAGGCGGCGTTGCCGGGCCAGAAGTGGATCAGCGACCACTTCAGGCGGCCGTCCTCGACGAGGAGTTCGTAGCCGCGGCTGCCGGCGTCCGTCCACGCGCGCGAGCGGTGCAGGATCACCGCGCGGTCCTTCGTGTCCGGGGTCTGCAGCCAAAGGGAAATCGTGAAGGGATCGTGGCGGCGGAAGTTGCCGACGCGGGTGTCGATGGGGTGGTCGCCGGTGAGGCGGACGCCGAGGCCGCGGTGGCCGGGCACCGACTCGTTGTCCTTCGCGCTGGTGGCGTCCTGCGTGGGCGCGACGCGGTTGGCGAAACGGATGGCGCCGGTGAGGCGGGAGGTGATGTCCGCGAAGGGTTCGTCGTCGGGCACTTCATCGCCGATGCGGGGCTCGCCAAGGGGCCGGGGGGCGCCTTTCTCGAGGACGGGCGCGGGAACGGCGGGTTCGCGGGCGTCGAAGTCGAAGCGGGCGATTTCCCCGGCGAGGAGGGTGCGGTCTGAGTTCGGATCCTGCCGCCATGCCGTGAAGGCGGCGCGACGATTCTCGCGCACGGCGGCGAGGGCAGATTCCGACCGGGCGACCTCGGCGGTGGCGGCTTGATAGCGGGCGCGGTGCGCGGGGTCCGGCAGCCACAGTGTCGGTGTCGGCACCGAGCGGGTGAAGTACGAGTAGAGCCCGGCCTCGTCGATGTTCTGGAAGAAGGACCAGAGGGAGTAGTACTCGCGCTGCGGGATCGGATCGTACTTGTGGTCGTGGCAGCGCGCGCAGTCGAGGGTAAGCCCGAGGAACGCCGTGCCGAAGGTGGTTACGCGGTCGTTGACGTAATTGACGCGGTATTCCTCCTCAACCGAACCCCCCTCCGCCTCCTGCGGGTGCAGGCGGTTGAAGGCGGTGGCAAGGATCTGTTCGTCCGTTGCACCGGGTAAGAGATCGCCGGCGAGTTGCCAGGTGACAAATTGGTCCCACGGGAGGTTGCGGTTGAAGGCCCTGATGACCCAGTCGCGCCAAGGCCACATTTCGCGGTCGCGGTCGACCTGGAAGCCGAAGCTGTCCGCGTAGCGCGCGAGATCCAGCCAGTCCGTGGCCATGCGTTCGCCGAAGCGGGGCGAGGCGAGGAGCCGGTCCACGGTACGCTCAAGCGCATCCGGAGCGGAGTCGTTCCGGAATGTCGCCAGCTCCGCCGGCGTCGGCGGCAGGCCGGTGAGGTCGAAGGTGATCCGGCGCAGCAGGGCATCGCGATCCGCCTCGGGCTGCGGTGCAAGCCCGCGGCGCGCAAGGCCGGCGAAGACGATGCGGTCGATCGGGTTCGACTCCGTCCTGGCCTCGGGCAGGGCGACCGAGGCCAGCGGCTGGAAGGCCCAGTGCGGCCGATACGACGCGCCTTCGTCGATCCACTGCTTCAGGATCGCAATTTGTTCGGGAGTGAAGGGCTTGCGCTTCGACTCCGGCGGCGGCATGGCCTCGTCCGGGTCGGTGCTGAGGAGGCGGGCGATCAGTTCGCTGTCGGCACTGTGTCCGGGAACGATCGCGGCGAGCCCACCTTTCTCGCGGGTCGCGCCCTCAAACGTGTCGAGTCGGAGCCGTGCCTTGCGCCCCGCCTCGTCCGGTCCGTGGCAATGGAAGCACGTATCGGAGAGAATCGGCCGGACCTGCCGGCTGAAATCAATCGGCGCGGGCTTCGCGGCGGCCGTGGAAACGGGCAGGGCCGCGAAGCCGAAAACGGCGGCGGCAGCGGCGAACCAGACCCGGGACGGCGTCGACTGGGCGGGGAAGACGAATCCGGACGGAGGCACGGTCTCAAGGAAACGATGTCGGGTCGCTTGTCCACCCAAACAGGGGCCTCCGGGATTGGATTGCCGCAGCGTGGGAGAACGGGCTAAGGAAGGTCCTGTGATGAAACTTATTGCCCTGACCCCGTTTGCCCGCGCCGCCGTGCTGGCGCTCTTTGTTTCCTGCGCTTCCGCCGCGGCGTCGGTTCCGGTGGTGGGCACACCGTTCTTCGGTGATCCGCCCGATGCCACGCACCCGTGGGCGATCCACGACCGCAACCGCCCGCAGCCCGTGCGGGTTGCGCCGGGCACCGCCAGCACCGCGGACCAACCGGGTCAGCCGCCCGCCGATGCGATCGTGCTCTTCGATGGGACGGCGGCCTCGCTCGATCGTTGGGTCTCCAACAACAAGGAAGGCGGCCCGGTGAAGTGGGTCATCCGCGATGGCGCCTTGGAGTGCGTCGCGAAGACCGGCGACATCCGCACCGTGGACGAGTTCGGCGACTGCCAGTTGCGCATCGAGTGGGCCGCGCCCCGCCGCGTCGAGGGCCGGAGTCAGGGCCGCGGCAACAGCGGCATCTTCCTTCTCGGGCTCGTCGAGGTTCAGGTTTTGGACAACTACGACAACCCCACCTACGCCGACGGCTTCGCCGCCTCGGTCTACGGGGTGAACCCGCCGCTGGCGAACGCGCTGCGCCCGCCGGGCGAATGCCAGATCATCGACATCGTCTTCCGGCGCCCGGTGTACGACGGCGACCGCGTGCTTGATCCGGGCTACGTCACCGTCTTCTGCAATGGCGTCCTCGTGCAGGATCACACCCCCCTTGAGGGCCCGACCGGGCACATCAAGCGCACGAAGGTGGGTCCGCTGCCGGCCAAGGGTCCGCTGAAGCTGCAGGACCACGGGAATCCGGTGCGCTTCCGCAACATCTGGTACCGCCCGCTGCCGCCGCGCGCCGTGGAGGGCGGCACCGACGGGGCCCTCTCGCCGGCCGCGACGCAGGCCAAGCGCGAGCAGATCGCTGCCTTCATCCGCGCCGACGCCGCGTCCATGGCGTCAGGCTCCCGCGAGCAGGCCTTCCGTCTCGGTGAATCACTGATGTACGCGCCCGATCCGGAAATCCGCGCCCGGCTCGAGCGCATGGCCGTCGATTACGTCACGGAGGTCGCCGCGCTGCCGGCTTTCGAACGCGAGGCTCGCAAGGCTGAGATCCTCGAGACCCTGCGCGTGCTGCGCTACGCCACCAAGCACGGGCTGCTCGCCCGCGACTTCGCCCCGTGGTCCCGCCTCGAGCAGGTGATCAAGGACGCTGGCTGGGACGACGCGAAGAAGTAAGCGGATCGCCGCCCGGCGCCCGCACCCGGCCCGGTTGAGCCGGGCGCGGGCGGCTCCTCACGGCACGCGGTAGACTTCAACGAGGGTCTCGCCGTTGCCGCCGTCGACGTGGGCGGTGTAGCCGCCTGCGGGCAGCGTGAGGAGCACCGCCGCGTCGGCGCTGCCCGGCGCAAAGGCGAACGCCCCGGTGGCGGCCACCGCGCCGCGCACGTCGGCGGTATCCGACCACCCGGTCACGCGGGTCACGAGCGTCCCGTCACTCCGGTATATCGAGAGGCGGGGCTGGGCCAGCGCCCCGGCGACGCCGAACGCACTCAGCGCCGGCCCCGCCGCGCGCACGAGGACTTTGCGGCTTTCACTGCCGCCGACCACGAAGCCGGTGATGAGGGTCGGGGCCGCGGTCGAGAGGGGCAGGCGGCAGGAGAGGTTGACCACCTGCGTGCCGGCTTGATCGGCCTCGTAGGCTTCGGCCAAGACGGCCCCGCCCTTGCCGTCGCGGCTGGTGACGTGGAGGGAATAGCCGCCGGGCGGCAGCGTCACGGCGAGAGCCGCATCGCGGCTCGAGGCCGGCAGCGCGAAGGCCCCGGATGCCGCAGTCGCCGTCGCCAACTCCAGGAACGCCGGGAGGTCGCCTTGGTCGTTGTTGGCCAGGATCCGCCGCCCGGCGGAGTCGTACACCGCGAGTTCCGGATCCGCGAGAGCGTCGGTGACGCCGAACGCCGCGAGGGTCGGGCCGACCGCGCGGAGGAGAACGCGCTTCGGTTCGTTGCCCGTGATCGTGAGCCCTGCGATCAGGCGCTGCCCCGGCGCGAGGACGGAGCGGGTCGAGAGGTTGATCAGGCTGGGCGGATCGAGCGAGAGCGTGACGCGCTGGCTGGAGATCGCGCCGGCCGCGTTGGAGACGACGAGCCGGTAGTCGCCGACGTGCGCCCACGTGAGGTTGGTCAGGCTGAGGGTCGGGGTTTCGGCGAAGCAGAATTCCGAATCACCCTTGTACCACTGGTACGTGGGCGCAGGGTCGGCGGAGACTTCGGCGGCGAAGACCACGCTGCCGCCGAGCGCACCGCGGAGGCTCTGCGGCTGGCGGAGGAAGACGGGGGCGGCGGGCTTGGGGAGGATCGCGAGATCGAGGGGCGTGACCGCCGCCCCGGCGGCGTTTTCGGCGACGAGTTGCAGGCGGACCCGCCCGGCGGCGGTCGGCGTGCCGCTGAGGGCTCCGGTCTGGGGATCAAGGCTCAGACCGGCGGGGAGTTGCTCGACGCGGTACGTCACGCCGGTGCCACCGTCCGCCGCGAAGCGCGCGGTGACGGGGAGGCCGGCGTAGCCGGTGACGAAGCGGGCTCCGCTCCAGATCGGCGGTATGCCGCTGGCGGTGGGCGCGTCGGTGAGCCCGAGGTAGCCGATGAACATTTCGTCATCCGTCTGCTCGCCGAAGCGCACCGTGGCCCTGGGGTTGGGGTTGGCGAGGTTCTCCGCGGAATTGTCCCAGGCGCCCCGCAGCCGGATCACCGTGCCGGCGGGCAGGCGTTTCGGGATCGCGAAGCGGTACTCCCGCTGCCAGTCGAAGTCGTACATCGGGACGTTGAGCAGCACCTCGGAGCGGCCGTCCGGATAGATGGCGTCGTAGGCGATCTTCTTCCCGCGGTAATGCATGTGCGGGTTGAGCTCGTGCAGGAGGGAATCGTTTGCGACCCGGTACTCGCTCTCGGCGGGCACCTCGGCTGCGCCGGGCGGGATGGTGAAGGCCGTGAGCCCCGCGGCCGTGGTCTTCAACTCGCGCTTGGGCGTCTGGTTGGCCGGGTAGTAGTACAACCCCACCTGCGTCCGGTCCGTCTCGGGCTTGCCGGTGGTGGTGTAGTGCATCTGCAGCACGAAGAGGTCTCCGGCGACCACGCGTTTGCCGGTTTCGTCGGGCAGGAAGCGCGGATCGAGTCCGGGGACGTAGCCGGCAAAGTGGCCGCCGAGGCCGCCCCCCGAGGCGAGGAGTCCATCGAGTCCGTTGAACAGGAGGGCGTGATGGACCACGCTCCGGTTTCCGGGCCGGATCACGATGCCGCGCAGCCAGCGGGTCTGCGGGATCGCCACCGGGACGTACCGGTAGGCGATCTTGCCGGTCGCCGGGATGGACTGCGTCGGAATGGTCAGGATCGCATCGGGCTGCCCGAGCGGCCAGTCGGGCACCACGGGCGGCGGGCTGCTGGCGATGGGATCGGAGCCGCTGCCGCGCGGCGCGCCGGCGCGCACCCACGCGAGCAGGCGCGTGGCCTCGCCGGGCGCGAGGCCGGCGTTCGGGGAAAAGCTATCGTACCGCGCATCCGCATCCCACGGCGGCATCTTCTGTTCGAGCAGGACTTGGCGGAGATTGCCCGGACGACTCGACACGTCGGCGTAGCTCGTGAACGCGCGCGGAGCGATGCCGCCCGGGGCATGGCATTCGACGCAGCGCTTCTGGATGATCGGCGCGATCTGGGTCGCGTAATCGATGCCCGGCGCGGGCGGGAGGTCGAGGGGCCACGCCCCCGCGCGGTCCGCCACACGCGGCGTCGCAATCGCGGTGCGGGCGAGGCGCGCGGTCACGGCTTCCTCCGCGTACGCCCGACGCGGCTGGTCGAGCGGGTTCGCCGGATCCGCATCCGTCAGGGGACCGCGGTAGGCGAGGGTCCAGGCGCCGGCATCAAGCACGAAGGTTTCGCCGGATGCGGCGGCGCCGAGTTCCATCGCGACGAGCTGCGCGCCGTCGTGCAGTGCAGGCACGTCCTCGAGCGCGTACGTCGCCTGCGCGGCGGCGAGGAGGGAGCGGTCGATCCGTTGACCGGATCCGATTTGCCACACCGCCACGTCGGCGGCCGGGAACGCATCGCGCAACCGCCGCACCGCGCGCGCCGTGCGCAGGGCCGATGGATCGCCGGGCTCGGTGAAGATGAGCACGATCACCTTGCGCTTCACCTCGTAGTAAAGCTCGTGCGCCCGGCCCGTGTGATCGACGAGACGGAAGTTGGGGACCGTTTCACCGGGCGCGAGGCCGCCGGCCGTGACGGGCTGGCTGCGCACCTCCGGCGGGATCGCGCCGTGCGGCATCGTGCCGGCGTCGAGCGGCGATCCGCCGAGCGCGGCGACCGCGAGGAGGAGGGCGAACGAGGCCCGGTGGCGCGACGCGGGACGACCGAAAACGCGGGCGGGGGGGCGGCGGGACGGCGTCAAGTGGGGCGTGAGCATGCGCGGACGGGGCGGGGGCCGGACCAAGCGAAGCAGGTGAAACTTACCGATTCCGGGGCGCGGCACAAGGCCGGGACGGCGGCGAGCGCCTTGGAGGTAAACGCTTGACCCCGCGGGTCAATCGCCCGTCGCCTTGACGCGGCCATCGTTTGCTCCGGTCCCCCGCCTTCCGCGCCCCTTTTCGTCGCGTTCTTTCCGCCCGTCGCCTCGTTTCCGGTTCCCCGTCTTACCCCCCTCACCCCCTCGCGTCCGCCAGCCCCCTCCGCTTTCTTTAAACTCCTCGGTTCGACCAGCCCCCGTCGCACCCTCCACTCCCTTCACCGTCTCCCGTCGCGACTTCGTCACGCTTTCCACCACCGCCTTGGCGCTCCTCGGCCTCACCGGCTGCACCAGCCTCGTGCGGTCCCCGCGCGAGCCGCGGCCGATCGCCCCCGGTGCCAAGATCCGCATCGCCCAGATTGGCTGTGGCGGCAAGGGGTTCAGCGACATCGCGGTGCACGCCGATGAGGACGTCGTGGCCCTTTGCGACATCGAGTGGGAACTTCCGCAGGTTCAGGAGCTGTTCAAGAAGTTCCCCAATGCCAAGCGTTACCGTGATTTCCGGAAAATGCTGACGGAGATGGACGACCAGATTGACGCGGTCTGCATCAGCACGCCGGACCACATGCACTTCCTGCAGACGTACATGGCGATCCTGCTCGGCAAGCACGTCTACGTGCAGAAGCCCCTGACCCGGACGGTGGGCGAGGCGCGCGAGCTGCTCCGGCTCGCGCGGATGAACGGCGTGGTCACCCAGATGGGCAACCAGGGTCACGCGGGCGAAGGCTGCCGCTTGGTCAAGGAATAGATCGACGCCGGGATTCTGGGTCAGGTGCGCGAGGCGCACATCTGGACCAACCGCCCGGTTTGGCCGCAGGGCATGGCGGAGTGGCCGGCGGAGGAGCCGGTACCGGCGGGGGTTGATTGGGACGGCTTCCTCGGCCGCTCGCCGCAGCGGCCGTTCAGCCGGGCGATTCATCCGTTCAAGTGGCGTGGGTTCCGTGACTACGGTTGCGGCGCGCTGGGCGACATGGCGTGTCACATCATGGACGCGGCCTTCTGGGGCCTGCGGCTCGGTGCGCCGGAGCGCGTTGAACTCACGTCGATTGAAGGCGCTTCCCCGGTCGCGTTCCCGAAGTCGGCGGTGGTGACCTATTATTTCCCGGCCCGCGGGGCGATGGCGCCGCTCAAACTGACCTGGTACGAAGGCGGGAAGCGTCCGCCGGCGCTGCCGCAGATGGCGGGCCGAGAACTCGCGAAGGGCGGCCAGCTCCTCGTCGGGGATTCCGCGACGGTTTACGACGGGAACGACTACTGCAACAGCCCGCGCATTGTGCCGGAGGCCTGTTGGCAGGAACTGCGCCCCTCGCTGCCTCCGCGCACGATCCCGCGTGTGCCGGGGGGTGATCCGCACAAGGAGTGGACCGCCGCGATCCGCGCGAACAACCCGCAAGGCTGCGGCTCCAACTTCGAGTATTCCGTGCCCTTCACCGAGACGGTCTGCCTCGGCACCCTCGCGATCCTCGTCGGCAAGTCCTTCACCTGGGACGCGAAGGCGATGAAGACCAACCTCCCCGAGGCCAACGAGCTCCTCTACCCGAAGTACCGCAAAGGCTGGCGCCCGCAGGACGTCGCCTGAGCGGGCAGGCGGATGCGGAAGACGGACTCCTCCGGCCGAGCCTTGCCTCGGCCGCCGGGTTGGTCGACCTTCACGGGCTCGGTCGTCCTTCTTTCTTTCCGCATGTCCACGCCTTCCGCCCAACCTCCCCTTGAGTCTGTCGCGCCGACGCTGGGTCAGCCGTCGGCCGCCGCCGCCGGGCTGGCCGGGGTGCTGCAGACCGGGCGCTTCGCGCTGGGCTCACCGGGGGTCCTCGCCGGCGCCACCGCGCTGCTGAAGGTCAATCAGCTCGATGGCTTCGATTGCCAGTCCTGCGCCTGGCCAAGCCCAGATTCCGACCGCCACGTCTTCGAATTCTGCGAGAACGGCGCCAAGGCCGTCGCCGACGAGGCCACGCGGCGGCGCGTCGACCGGGCGTTCTTCGCCGAGCACTCCGTCGCCGATCTGCTCCAGCGCAGCGATCACTGGCTCAATCAGCAGGGCCGACTCGTCGAACCGATGGTGCTGCGTCCGGGTGCCGCCCATTACACGCCGATCGGCTGGGACGAGGCGTTCGCCCTCGTCGCCGAGCACCTGCGGGCGCTGCCGACCCCCGACGCCGCCGCGTTCTACACGTCGGGCCGCACCAGCAACGAGGCCGCCTTTCTCTACCAGCTCTTCGTCCGGCAGTTCGGGACCAATAATCTTCCGGACTGCTCGAACATGTGCCACGAGAGCAGCGGCGCGGCGCTCAACGCGAGCGTCGGCATCGGCAAGGGCACGGTCACGCTCGAGGACTTCGCGCACGCCGACCTCATCCTCGTCGTCGGCCAGAACCCGGGCACCAACCACCCGCGCATGCTCTCGACCCTGAGCGAGGCGAAGAAGCGCGGGGCCACGATCGTCTCGATCAACCCGTTGCCCGAGGTCGGCATCGATCGTTTCAAGAATCCGCAGGATTTCATGAATCCGCTGAAGGCGCTCCCGACGCTCCTCGGCGAGGGCGTGCGCCTGGCGGACGTCTGGCTGCAGCCGCGCATCGCCGGCGATCTCGCGCTGTTCAAGGGCCTGATGAAGGCGATGCTCGCCCTCGAGGACGCCGCTCCCGGCACCGTGCTCGACCATGCGTTCCTGCGTGATCATACGCACGGTTTCGCGGATCTCCAGGCGGATCTCCACGCCACGTCCTGGGACGACATTGTTCACGTCAGCGGCGTCACCCGCGCCGAGCTGGAGGCCCTCGCCGCGCGCCTCGCCCGCTCGCGGGCGACGATCTGCTGCTGGGCCATGGGCCTGACGCAGCAACCGCAGGCCGTCGCGACCATCCAGCAGGTCGCCAACCTTCTCCTCCTCCGCGGCAACGTCGGCCGCCCGGGCGCCGGCCTCTGCCCCGTCCGCGGCCACTCCAACGTCCAGGGCGACCGCACCATGGGCATCTACGAACGCATGCCGGATGCGTGGCTGGACCGGCTCGACGCGGAATTCAGCTTCAAGTCACCGCGCCGGCATGGTCATGACACGGTGGATACGATTCAGGCGATGCACCGCGGCGACGTCCGCGTCTTCTTCGCCCTTGGGGGCAACTTCCTCTCGGCGACCCCCGACACGGAATTCACCGGGGCGGCGCTGCGCCGCTGCAACCTCACCGCGCAGGTCTCGACCAAGCTGAACCGCGCACACCTCGTGAACGGCCGCACCGCCCTGATTCTGCCCTGCCTCGGCCGTTCGGAACGCGACCGTCAGGCGGCGGGGGAGCAGTTCGTGACCGTCGAGGACTCGATGGGCATCATCAACCCCTCGCGCGGCCACGCCGAGCCCTCCTCGGACCAGCTCCTCAGCGAACCCCAGATCGTCGCCCGCCTCGCCCACGCCACGCTCGGCGCGAAGACCACCGTGCCCTGGCTGGAGCTGGCCTCGGACTACGACCGCATCCGCGACCGCATTGAGCGCGTCGTGCCCGGCTTCGAGGCGTTCAACACCCGCATCCGTAAAGGCATCTTCTACCTCCCCAACGCCCCGCGGGATCGCCGCGAGTGGCGGACGGCGACGGGCCGGGCGACCTTCTTCACGGCGCCGATCGTGCGCTCCGCACTGCGGGACGGTGAGTACGTGATGATGACCATCCGCACGCACGACCAATTCAACACCACGGTGTACGGACTCGACGACCGCTACCGCGGCGTCTTCGGCGGTCGCCGCGTGGTCTTCATGAACGAGCACGACCTCGCGGCGGCCGGCCTGATGGGCGGCCAGTGGGTCGACCTCCGCAACAGCCACGGTGGCCGGGAGCGCTGGGCCCGCGCCTTCATGGTGGCCCCCTACCGCATCCCCCGCGGCTGCGTCGCGACCTACTTCCCCGAGGCCAACGTCCTCGTCCCGATCGACACCACGGCGGCGGTGAGCAACACCCCGACCAGCAAGTACGTGGTGGTCACTGTGCACGCAAGTGAGAAAGTAAAAACGGCTTAGATTACATTTGACGGGGCTTCGGCCGATCCGTGAAACCTTTCCCCGGGTGGGCGTCTCACCTCTCATTACCATGAAAACGATCCCCACGCTTCTTGTATCCGTTGGACTGCTCACGTCCGTTGCGGCGATGCACGCGGCGGAGAAGACGGAGAAGACGGATGCCAAGCCCTCGCCGGTGGCCGTGAACTTCTTCCAGCCGGAGAAGTTCACGGATGTCCGTGACAGCATGATGGGCAGTGAGAAAGGCCGGGACGCGATCCTCGCGGAACTTCGCCGCTTCATCGTGCAGCGGGCGGAGTCGCTCCTCCCGCCCGGTCATACGCTGTCGATCACGTTCCTCGATGTGGACCTCGCTGGAGACTACGAATTCTGGCGCGGCCCGAACATGCAGGATGTACGCATCGTCAAGGACGTGTATCCGCCGCGGTTCCTGTTCCGCTTCGAGATCAAGGATGACACCGGGCAGGTCCTGAAGGAAGGCGAGCGCCGCCTGACGGACTTGGCCTTCATGCAGCGCCTGACGCTCGACCGGCAGGACCCCCTTCGTAACGAGAAGGACCTGCTGGGTGACTGGGTCCGCTCGGAACTGCGCCGCAAGCGCTGAAGCGGCACGTCGAACTTGCCTCACCCGGAACGCGGCTCTTGCCTCGCCGGGTGCCCGCCGCCTCGGAAGACTCCGCCGCCCGCCTCGACAAGTGGCTCTGGGCGGTGCGTCTCTTCCGGACCCGGTCCCTCGCGGCCACGGCCTGTCGGGCGGGTGACGTCACGATCGACGACCGCCCCCTGAAACCCGCGCGGGAGGTCCGCCCCGGTGAGACGATCCACGTCCGCCAAGGCGTGATGCGCCGCACGGTGGTGGTCCTTGGAGTGCCTCCCTCCCGCGTGGGAGCCGCGCTGGTCGCGCAATTCCTCGAGGACCGCACCCCGCCGGAGGAGAAGCAGAAAGTGAAAGACCAAGCGGTGCAGCACCTCCTTGCCCGCGAGCGAGGCACCGGTCGCCCGACCAAACGGGAGCGCCGCGACCTGGAAGCCTGGCTCGGCCTCCCGACGACGGAAGACTAAGGCGATCCCCATGGGAAGAGGGTCATCATCGGTCACGACCCCAAGGCCTGCGGTGGTTTGGGCGACGGCGATGAGGATCGCCGTGCAAGCCCGCTCGCGATGTGATGGGGCGCTCTGGCGCCGCTCAGGGCGACCGCCTCGTTAGGGCGTCAGCACGGTGTCGTCCGCCGTGTAAAACACACGGTCGGGGCCGGCGGAGCGGAGCTCCATGGCCGTACCGCTGAGTTGGTGGAAAAGCACCGGCGTGCCCCAGCGGTCCCGCAGTTCCCCCTCGGAGCTGATCGCCGGATGGCTCGGCGGAATCAGCGCCACTTGCCGGGTATTGCGGCCGGAGAGCGCCGCGGTGATATCGCGGTTATCCCCCCATGGGTTGCCCTCTTGCGGAAAAAGCGTCTGCCACGAGGCGAAGACATTGCTGAGCAGGATCAGGTCGTCGCGGATCGAGGTGGCCGGGCTGTTCAGCTCCTCGATGCCCGGGAAGGCGTCGGGAGAGCTCTCCGGCTCGGTCCCCGGCATGGGCTTGGTCTTGGCGACGTCCGCATCGGGGGTGATGGCGGCGGGCTCAGTCGCCGGCGCGGACGAACTCACCGTCGCGGGAAGTGACGGCGTCGCGGTCGGCTGGTGCGGCGGGGTCGCGGGCCGCAGCAGGAGGAAGATCAGAACCGAGAGCGCCGCCGCGCCGAGGGCGATCACGTTCGCCAGCGTGCGACGGCGGGGGTCGGGGCGCCGCGGAAAGCGACCGGCCGTCGCCGCCGCAGTGCCGGGATCCGGCGCCGGTCCCGCGGACCCGGAGCGACCGGCGGGCCCGGAGCGGGCCGGAGAGCCCGAGGGGCGGGCGGCGCCTGAGTGGGGCGCAGGGTCGGAACCGTCCTGGTTCGCCGGGTGACCGGTCGAGTGGGACGCGGGTCGACGATCGGCGGATGAACCGGAAGCGGGGGCGGGGTCAGTCGACATGCGATTCCGTGGGACTCACCTTGGCGCGTCCGCTGGGCGGCGGGAAGAATGATTTCGCGGGTTCGCATGCCGCGCCGCTGTGGCGTGACGCAGCGCGTGACGCGGCAACGCGGTCGGCGAGGCGGCGCTCAAGCTCGGCGTCGAGGCAGCGGAACGCAGCTACGTCCCGGCCTCCGACGACGTCCTGGTGCACACCGCGGTGCTGGAGCCCGGGGCGACGGACCGCATCTTCTTCGAGGCACCATCGCAACCGGGTGACTACGAGTATATTTGCAGCTTTCCGGGTCACTCGGCGCTCATGCGCGGCATCCTGCGCGTCCTGCCGCGCGAGTAACGGCGCGAGTAACCGCGCGGGTGTGGCGGGAGGCGCACAGGGCAGGATAGATGTGCATTTATTTTGCAACAATGCGGGAGCGATGCGCGAGATTCGTGTAACTTTTCCCTCGCTTGGGGGTAGAAGTGACATGCGCATCTCTACGCCTGTTCTGAAGTTTGATTGCGTGAGCTGAGTGCCGATAGCCAAGTAATCCTGTAGGGTATTCTCCTGCCGTTGCCTTTGGCATCGTTCGCTGCACCCTCTCCGCTCTCCTACGTCTCTTCGCCGGTTTTTCCTTCCTCCATGGCCTCCTCCTCCTCCCAGCCTGCCGCGCCGCGGTCGTCGACCTCGGGTTCGCGCCGACGCACCCTGTGGATCATTCTTGGATGCGTCGTTCTACTCGGCGGCCTTGGCGGCGCCGCGGCGGTCAAGCGTTCCTCTCAGGGCAAAGTGACGGCGGTCACGACTGAGAAGGCGATTGTGAAGACGATCACCCAAGTCGTCTCGGCCACCGGCAAGATCCAGCCGGAGGTTGAGGTGAAGATCTCGCCGGAGGTCGCCGGGGAAATCGTCGAACTGCCCTTCCGCGAGGGCGCCATGGTGCGTCGCGGTGAGTTGCTGATGAAGATCAAGCCCGACGCCTACCAGGCGCAGGTGGAGCAGCGGGAGGCCGATCTCGCGGCTGCCCGGGCGGCGGAGGTGCTCAGCCGGGCGCAGTTGCTGAAGGCGCGCGAGGACTTCGCACGGATGAACGACCTCTACCAGCGGAAGCTGGCCTCCGATTCCGACTTCACTGCCTCGAAGACCGCCGCGGAGGTCGCGCAGGCCAACCTCGAGAGCGCGCAGGCCCAGATCCGGCGCGCCGAGGGCCAGCTCAAGCAGGCGCGCGACCAGCTGGAAAAGACCGTGATCTACGCCCCGATTGACGGTTCGATCAGCTCACTCGCGAGCGAGAAGGGCGAGCGCGTCGTCGCCACCGGCCAGTTCGCCGGCACGGAGGTGATGCGCGTGGCCGACCTCAGCAGCATGGAGGTCCGCGTGAACGTGAACGAGAACGACGTCGTCAACGTCAAGGTCGGCGACCGCGCCCGCATCTCCATCGACGCCTACCCGAACCGCCGTTTCACCGGCGAGGTGAAGGAGATCGCCTCGTCCGCCAAGACCCTCGCTGCCAATTCCCAGGAGGAGGTGACGAACTTCCTCGTGAAGATCCGCATCACCGACCGCGACGTTCCGCTGCGCCCCGGCATGAGCGCGAACTCGGACATCGAGACGAAGACGGTCGCCAACGTGGTCGCCGTCCCGATCCAGTCCGTCACCGTGCGGTCCCGCGAGGGCTCGAAGACGATGGAGCAGTTGGCGAAGGAGCGTGACCGCAAGGCCAACGAGACGAAGGGTGAGGGAGCTGCGACGGCGGTGAACGAGCGGGAGCAGCGCGAGCGCGAGCGGGCGGACCGCGAGGCGCTGCAGCGCGTGGTCTTCGTGCGCGACGGCGACAAAGTGCGCCAGGTGGCGGTTGAGACCGGCATCGCGGACACCTCGCACATGGAGGTGACCAGCGGCATCAAGGAAGGTGACGAAGTGGTCAGCGGCAGCTTCAGCGTGATCACGCGCACCCTCAAGGACGGCAGCGTGATCCGCATCGAGGTGCCGAAGAAAGAGGAGGCGCGTTAAGTGCGCTCGCGTCGCACACCCGGCCCGCTCGTCATCGCGATCGAGGGGGTCACCAAGCTTTACCGCATGGGCGAGGAGACGATCCACGCCCTGCGCGGCGTGACGCTCTCGATCCGCCGCAACGAGTACCTCGCAATCATGGGGCCCTCGGGCAGCGGCAAGTCCACGCTGATGAACATGCTGGGCTGCCTCGATACGCCGACGGCGGGCCGCTATGAGTTCACGGGCAAGAGCGTCGCGACGATGACCGACGACGAACTCGCGGAGATCCGCAACCGGGAGATCGGCTTTGTCTTCCAGACCTTCAACCTCCTTCCGCGTTCGGACGCGCTCCGGAACGTCGAGCTGCCGCTGATCTACGCCGGCCTCGGCCGCCGCGAGCGGCTCGACCGGGCGCGGCAGGCGCTGGAGGCGGTGGGCCTCGGCGAGCGCATGTACCACAAGCCGAACGAGCTCTCCGGCGGCCAGCGGCAGCGCGTCGCCATCGCCCGCGCGCTGGTCACGCGGCCGTCCATCATCCTCGCCGACGAGCCGACGGGAAACCTCGACTCCCGCACCGGCGTGGAGATCATGGCGCTGTTCGAACAACTCTACGAGCAGGGCAACACCATCATCGTCGTGACGCACGAGGAGAACATCGCCCGGCACGCCCGCCGGATCGTCCGCCTCCGGGACGGCTTGATCGAAAGCGACGCCGAGGCATGAGCCGCCTGCTGCTCGAGATTTCCGAGTCGTTCCGGATCGCCTCCGCGCAGATCCGGGCGAACAAGCTCCGCTCGGCGCTGACCGCCCTGGGCGTCATCATCGGCATCGTCGCGGTGTCGCTGATGGGCACGGCGATCAAGGGCATCGACGCCGGCGTCGACCGTAGTCTCTCGGGGTTCGGCGACGACCTGCTCTACGTCACGAAGTGGCCGTGGAGTGACGAGCGGGAGTGGTGGCGCTACCGCAACCGCAAGCCGATCAAGATCGAGTACGGGCAGAAGATCAACGAGTGGATCGCGGAGCATCCGGGCAGCGCGCTGAAGCGCGCCATCCCGGCCGCCGAGCGCTTCAGCTCCGTCATCCGCGGCGAGTATCGTGTGAACATGATCTACACGCTCGGGACGACCGAGGACTACGCGCGGGCGATCCGGTCGGAAATGACGCAGGGGCGCTTCTTCAGCGACCTCGAGGCCGAGGCGGGCCGCAATGTCTGCGTGATCGGCTACGACATCGCCGACGCGCTTTTTCCGAATGAGCCGGCAGTCGGCCGCGCCGTCCGCATTGGCGGCCAGGCGTTCGAGGTGGTCGGCGTGGCCTCCCGGCAGGGAAGCTTCCTCGGCCTCTGGAGCTGGGACTCGATGGTCGTGCTGCCGCTGAACGCCTTCCGTCGCTACTTCTCGTCTGGCGACGATGGCAGCCAGCTCCGCGTGCAGGTCGATCCGCTGCGGATGGACGAGGCCAAGGACGAGCTCCGCGGCCTGATGCGGCGCGTGCGCCAGCTCGGGCCGGAGGCCAACGACGACTTCGAGATCAACGAGCAGGGGGCGATCCGCGAGCAACTCGACCCGATCAAGAACGGCATCGCGCTCGCCGGCTTCTTCATCACCGGCCTCGCGCTGTTTGTCGGCGCGATCGGCATCATGAACATCACGTACGTGAGCGTGAAGGAGCGCACCCGCGAGATCGGGACGCGCAAGGCGCTCGGCGCGCGGCGCCGCACCATCCTGCTGCAATTCCTCATCGAGGCGGTCAGCATCTGCCTCGTCGGCGGCATCGCCGGTCTGGCGCTGGCCGGCGGCCTCGCAGCGCTGATCGCCACCGTGGCCCCTGCCTTTCCCCTGATCTTCTCCACCGGCCTCGTGGTTGTGGGGCTCATCATCTCCGTGCTGACAGGCGTCTTCAGCGGGTTCGCCCCCGCGTGGCAGGCCAGCAAGCTCGATCCGGTCGTGGCGCTGCGTTACGAGTAGCCCCGGCGTCCGACCATGCAACTCACCGAAATCCTCAAGCTGGCCACCGGGGCCCTCGCGTCGAACAAGCTCCGCTCCGGGCTCACCATGCTCGGCATCGCCGTCGGCGTCTTCTCCGTCATCGGCGTCATGACCGTGATCTCCGGTCTCCGCTCCAACATCGAGCAGGGCCTCAACGTCCTGGGGGCGAATTCGTTCCAGCTGACCCGCACGCCGCCGATCAACTTCAGCGACCCGCGGCAGCGCTTCGCCAACCGGCGGAACATCGACTATACGATGGCGACGCGGCTGCGCGACCTCCTCGGCGACTCCGCCACCGTCAGCCTGCAGATCCGCCGCCAGGGCCGCGTCGTCACCTACCTCGACCGCCGCACCAACCCCAACGTGCTCCTCGGCGGCACCGACGAGCACTTCGTCACCAGCCGCAATTTCGACGTCGCCGGGGGGCGCAACCTCGGCCGCGAGGACGTCGAATTCGGCCGGCCGGTCGTCGTGCTCGGCGCGGACGTCTCGAACCGCATCTTCATCAACGAGGAGCCGGTCGGGAAACTCGTCCGGATCGACGGGCAGAACTACACGGTGATCGGGGTGCTGGCGGCGAAGGGTTCCTCTTTCGGACAGAGCCAGGACAACGTGGCGATCATCCCGATCACCCGCTTCCTCCAAGTCTATGGCAACGCCGGGCGGTCGATCTCGATCAATGTCCAGGCGCCGAGCCAGGAACTGCTGCCGGCGGTGCAGGACCGCGCGATCGGGACGATGCGGCTGGTGCGCGGGCTCGACCCGGAGGATCCCAACGACTTCGAGGTGTTCTCGAACGATTCGCTGATCGAGGCGTTCAACAGCATCGCCGGGATTGTGGCGGTGGGCGCCTTCGTGATCAGCGCGATCGCGCTCCTCGCGTCCGGCGTCGGTGTCATGAACATCATGCTGGTGAGCGTGACGGAGCGGACGAAGGAGATCGGCATCCGCAAGAGCATCGGGGCGAAGAAGCGCAACATCCTCTCCCAGTTCCTTATCGAGGCGGTGACGCTGTCGCTGGCCGGCGGTCTGGCGGGCGTGGGCTTCGGGATCATCGCGGGCAACGGCGTCGCCCTCGTGCTCAGCGCCGAAATGATCTTTCCGTGGGCCTGGGCCCTCGCCGGCCTGCTGGTCTGCGGCGGGATCGGCGTGACGTTCGGGATGTATCCCGCCTGGAAGGCCGCCAACCTCGACCCGATCGAGGCGCTGCGCTACGAGTGACGCCCCCCCGAGCGATCGCGGCGCGAGGCGGGGAGCCGCGCCGGTCTGGGCCATGCCGTGCCATGCCATGCCGGGTCGTGGCGGATCTGGCGCGGGGCCGCGGTCGTCTTCGGGTCCGCGTCGACGCCGGGAGCGATGTTCCGCAACGGTTCGTGGCGAGCCGCGCCGTGACCCGCCAAGGCGCGGTCGGGCTCAGCCGCGGCGGATCTCGGAGCCTTGGAAGCGGATCTGGATCCGGAACACCTTCTTCACGCGGCACGTGATCGCGCCGGTCGTGAGGTCGACCCGCTCCGGCACTTCGATGCGGTGGAGGTCGACCACCGCATGGTAGCCGCGCTCGCTGAAGACATCGATCAGCATGGCCAGCGCCACCGGATCATCGAAGACCGGATCCTCGGAGTTCACCGAGGCCACCCCGGAAATCGCGTGGCGGAGCACGATCGGCATGATCTTCCGTTCGATGTACTGCACCACCCGGTCGAAGAGCGCGGGATGCTCCAGAGCGTAACCGTCGAGGCGCTTCACCAGCTCCTGCCGGGCATGGACGATGATCTGGCTGGCTAGCGGGAGGAAGCGCAGCCGCTCGTGCGTGCTGGGGTCCAGCTCAAGCGAGCTCTGGTATTGGAGTTCCTTGAGGATGTTCTGCTCCACCTCATCGACCGCACCCTGAGCGTTGATGAAGTGGTAGTGGTAGACCTCCTTCAGCGACTGGAGCGCCTCCCATGTCTGTTCCTTGAAGACCCGGTAACGGCGGCGCGCGAGCGTCTCGTCGTAGTCCGTGCTGCGTTCCTCGAGCAGTTCGCCGACGCCGGTGCGGCGCACCTCGTCGTTGTGCGCCTTCACCTCGCGGCCGCGGTGGAGCTGGCGTTCGACGGAGGTTTTCTCGTCTACGAACAGCACCATGATATGGATCGTGGGCTGGCGGAAATGGATCGCTTGCGGCGTGCCGTGGAATTCACGGCGCAGGCCTTGGATGCGCTCCACCAAGAGCTTCAGGCATTCGACCTGCACCTTGGTGCGGGGAAAGCCGTCGAGGATCACGCCGTCGCGGTATTCCTCCTCCAGCAAGCGGCGGAGGAGCAGCTTCACGACCTCGCGATCGCCGACCATGCCGCCGGCGTTCTTGATGCGCTTGGCCTCCGGCGAATCGAGCAGGGCGCTGATCACCACCGGCTGGCAGGTGAGGCCTCGGGCCTGGAGGATGAAATCGGTGTTCGTGCCCTTGCCCGCGCCCGGGGCGCCGCCCAGGAGGATGAACTCCTTCGGGAAGCGGAGAAACTGCCGGCCCACCTCGGCTTCAAGCTCGGACCACGCCGCATTGAAGATCAGCTGGGCATCCTTGATTTCGAGGTCCTGAAGCTTCGGCGGAGCGCCCGCCGCAGGGGTAGCGGGTGCCTTGGCGGCGGGTGAGTCCATGGGGGAAAGCTGACATTAGGGGCGATTTGGCCGTCGGAGGCGACACCAGAGTGCAGCCGCTCCCGGCGGGGCCGGATCCCGCTGCGTCGTCAGGTCTTGCGGCGGATGAGCTGGGGCGCGGCCTCCAGCTGGCCGCGGGTGACACCGAGCTGGTTGATCAGGCGGAGCTCGCGCCAGAGGTCTGCGCCGGAGATCTCGCCACGGAGCAGTTGCTGGTAACGGGCGAGCGTCTGCCGCACATCGTCCGGCGATTCATGCAGGAACTCCACGCGGAAGGAGCGCGCGCCGAGGGCGACGAAGCGCGCCGCGAACTCCGCGCCAGTCTGGGCGCGGTTGTTGTAGACCGTGTTGCGGCAGCCCGCGTCGGCGCGCAGCGGGAGCTCGGCCCCGACCCGGTCCTTCAGCACCACGCGGTGCGTGTCGCACGGGCGCCCGCAGTCGCGGTAGTCCTTGCCCGTGGAAAGGAAGGCGCAGAACACGCAGTGCTCCATGTGGAACAGCGGCATGTGCTGGTGGAGCGTGAGATCGAACCACGCCGGCGGAGCGGCCTGCAGCAGCGCCTCGAGCTGCGCGACGTTGAGGTCGTAGCTGGCGGTGACGCGTTCGAGGCCTTGGTCGCGGATCCACAGCTCGGCGCTGAGCGGGTTGGCGATGTTGAGCGAGAAGTCCCCGCGACGGCGGTCACCGGCGAAGAACGCGGCGTGATCGTAGTTGCGGACCAGATACCCATCGGCGTCGCAGGACCGGACTTGGCGGAGGATCCACTCCTCCCCGGGCTTGAACACGCGCGGCGGAGCGACCCAGACGCTGCTGCCCGGCGTGCTGCCGGCGCCTTGGAGCGCGCGGAAGCGGGTGACGGCCTCGCGGTAGTGCTTCGGGTTCTCGAACTCGCAGTAC
>VHCJ01000009.1 GCA_016871755.1 Verrucomicrobiota bacterium
GCCGTTCCGCCGAGCGAGTCACCCTTCTCAAGCAGCAGCACGGAGCATCCGAGACGCGCCGCTGCAAGGGCGGCGCCGAAGCCCCCGCTGCCCGCGCCGACGACCACGAGTTCAAAGTGGCCGGCGGGCATGTCTTCGAGCAAGTCGCCGGCGCTCGTGTTCATAGCGGGCTGACTTCCTGCACGATGGGCCAAAGGATGGTCTCCTGCACGCACAAGTGTGCTGGCAGGGAGCAATGGTCAGCGACGATTCGGCCCAGTTCGGCCGGCTGGATGCAGCGGGCGAGGGTCTCGGCATCCCGTGGACCGATTCCAGCGGCGTCGGTGAAGTCCGTGGCGCCCCAAGAGGGTGTGACCGTCATGACCCTGACACCGTGGGGACGGAGTTCCAGGTAGAGCGACTTCGCGAAGTGATTCAGGCCGGCCTTCGCGGCGCCGTAGACGCCCCACGTTGGCCACGCATGGTGTCCGGCCACACTGGAGATGTTCATGATCGTGCCGTTCCTCTGCTGCCGCATGATCCGGGCAGCGCGGCGGGCGCCGTAGATGACCCCGGTTAGATTGAGGGCAATTGCCGCCGCAATGCTTTCGTCAGTTTGCTCCTCCGTGGCAGCGATCTTGATTCCGCCGCCGGCGTTGTTGACCAGAATGTCGAGCCGTCCGCTCGCCCGGGTCGCCGTCGCGATCGCGGCATCCCAGTCGGCCGCCGACGTGACGTCGGCCCGGAAGTAGTTCACGCCGAGCGACGCAGCGGTCTTTTCGAGTGCCGCGGGGTCACGGCCGGTGATCCAGACGGACGCACCGGCAGCCTTCAGTGCGCCGGCGATGCCCACTCCGTAGCCCTTGGAGCCGCCGGTGACGAGGGCGGTCTGCCCTGAGAGAGGTGTAGCCATAGTGCCTTATATCAGGTTGTAACCGAAGCGGGTGGAGATGCGCTCCGCAGCGGCGGCGACCTTCAATCCCATGCCGTGTAACTCGGAGGCGGGAAAGCGGAAGCTCGGGCCCGTGACCCAGATCGCGGCAATGGGGTAGCCGCGGTGGTTGAAGATGGGTGCGCCGACGCAGTGGAGGCCCTCGATCTGCTCCGCACGGTCCGCCCCATAGCCTTGCGAGAGTACGTCGGTGATCTCGCTCTCGAACTTGCTGCGACTGTCGAGTGTCCGCTCGTTGTAGCGGGTGAACTTCATCCGCTTCAGCAGCGCCTCACGCTCGATAGGAGGCAGGAAAGCGACGAACACCTTGCCGGGAGCGGACGTGTGCAGCGGAAAGTGGGTCCCTGGATCGACGAGAAACTTGACGGGCTGGGTGGAGGCCACCTGTTCCAGAACCACGCCTTGCAGGTCGGCCCGGACCCCCACAAGGACGGTCTCTTGCGTCTCGTCGCGAAGGGCCTGCATCACGTCGAGGGAGTGCTCGATGAGCTTGTCCTCGCCAACGGCCTTGTACCCAAGCGAGAGCAGCTTCCGGCTGAGCGTGTACCGCATGTCTTCACCGTCGCGAAGGAGATATCCGCGCTCCTCGAGAAGGCCGGTGATGCGAAAGACGCTGTTGGGGGGAATTTCCAAGGCCTCAGCAATCTCCCGCATGCGCAGCCCTTCGGCGTGCTGGGCGAGGAGCTCCAGGATGGAAAGCGCGCGATCAAGCGCGGGCACCTGAAATGCATCCGTGTCGTTTGGGTTTCGAGGGGGCTTCATTTCGACTCTTGACTAATAGAACAGTAATTTACTAATAGAACACCTGTAAAGGCGCATTTTTGGTCTCTGACCGAAATTGCTCCGAGCGTCTGTGGCTCCCGTGCGGGTCTGCGGATGCGGCAGAACTAACCCTCATCCCCAACCGATCGATACCCATGAACCGATGGAACCTCCGGACCCCCATGGTCCGTCTCCCCAACGTCCTCAGCCTTGCGGTCCTTTGCATCGCCCCCGTGATGGCGCAGAAGGCGCCAGTCGCCAAGCCTGCGGACAAGTCCCCTGACGAGCCTCTCGAGCTCAGTCCCTTCATCATCGCAGCGGATGCTGACGACGGCTACGCCGCGACCGAGAGTGCCTCGGCCTCGCGTTTCAGGCAGAAGTTGAAGGACATTCCGCAGTCGATTTCGATCATGAGCGGACAGTTCCTCAAGGACATCGGCGCGGTTGACCTCGCCGACGTGATGCCGCTGGTCGGCGGAACTGTCTCGGGCGCGACTCGCAACCAGGACACTTTCTCGATTCGCGGTTTCGCCGTGCAAGAGTCCTACCTTGATGGTTTCCGCGATGTGGTGGAGTGGGGCGGTGGTGATTTCGTCCACGTTCAGCAACTGGAGATCATCAAGGGTCCGTCTTCGAACCTCTACGGCAATCCCAAGGGACTCGGTGGCATCATCAACCGTGTCTCCAAGGCCCCGCGGACGTCCCCATTCTACCAGACTGCGGTGACCATCGGGGACTACGCCAACTATCACTTTACGGCGGATCTGACCGGTCCGGTCACGGCCGACAAGAAGGTGCTCTATCGGGTGAATGCCGCGTATCGCAGCATGGAGTACAACCGTGACTTCAAGGACATGGAGCGCTTCTTCGTGGCGCCGGTGTTTGAGTGGCGGGTCTCGGCGGCGACCAAGGTCAGCCTTTTCACCGAACTGATGCGTCAGGACTATCAGGAGGACAACTGGATCCCCTCCGCCTTGGTGGCTCCGGGTGTACGGGCGCTGACCGTTCCGGAGACCCGGCGTATCGACGAGCCTTGGGCGAAGTCGAAAATCGAGCGGGAGCGCGCTCGCCTGATCGTGGAACACAAGATCAACGACAACCTGACCGCCCGCGTAGCCGGCCAACAGACGTACATCAACAACCCGATCACCCAGGTGGAGTTTCTGGCCCTTCAGGCCGACAACCGCACCGTCAACCGCCGCGCCTTCTGGCTCAATCGCTGGGAGGACTACACCTACACCGAGGCCAACCTGTTTGGCCGCTACCAGACGGGAGCAATCGAGCACTCCTTCATTCTCGCCGCCGATCAATACCGCACCAAGTTCCGCAGCAACGTCCGGCGCACCTCCCTGAACTCGATCGACCTCATCAATCCGGTCTATGGCTCCGTCGCGCCAACGTTCCCCGCCAGCGGCGCGGCGACGAATACACTGGGCGAATCGGTGACCACGGGTGCGACTGGGACCTACCAGATGAACGCCTATGATGGACGGTTTATCCTCATCGGCGGCTGGCGCGACAGCAAGGTGGAGAGCAGTCGCTACGCGCAACTCGGCGTCGGGCCCTTTCCTCGCATTGTGGATCCCAACGCCAAGGCGGGGCTGCCCCGCTATGGCGCCATGGTTCGCCCGATCAAGCAGGTCGGCATCTACTATCAGTACAGCGAAGTGTTCCAGCCCCAGGGCGGCGGCGCCCTGCGTCTCGACGGATCCCCGCTCGATCCCGTAACCGCCTCATCCGAGGAGGTGGGCGTCCGGTTCGCTGTTCTCGATGAGCGCCTCAATTTCGAGGTCGTGAAGTACACGATGAAGGCTGATGGACTGGCGCTGCGGCTTCCGCCGCCCAACAACTCGTTCTTCGCGAATGGCGGACAGACCACGTCCGACGGCTACGAGTACACGCTGACCTACAATGATCGCCGACTCACGGTTCAGGCGGGCTTCGTAGATGTGTTCGTCCGCGACACCACGCCGGGCGTGCTCGGAGCGCAGCAGGGTGGCCAGCCGGGCTACCGCGGTCAGCTGCATGCCCGCTACAAGTGGTCGGAGATCGGTCGGCACGGCGGGCTGTCGATTGGCGCGAGCGTCATTCACACCGGTGAGCGACCGCTTTCCTCCACCACGACCGGGCAGTTCATCCCGGAATACCAGTCCTTCAACGTGAACGCGAACTACGGGGTGGCCAAGGGCCTCAATGTGGCGCTCGCCGTCGGAAATGTCTTCGACAAGCGGACGGTCGTTGCGAACAGCGGCATTCTCTGGCGGCCGCTGGACCCGCGGACGATGCGGCTGACGGTAACGAAGACATGGTGACAGCGGTTCACGGGCGGCCGCGGTCGTGCCACGATCGCAGCTTCCTCGTGATGCGCGTCTCACGGGTTCGCCCTCGGCTGTTCGGCGTATCGCTCGTGCACTCCGGTTCAATCAGGGCGTGAGTCCAGATCTGTCGCCGCGATGATCCCTTCCTGCGCGTGGTCTTCCGGGCTCTCGATCGTTGGACTCGATGTCGGAAGCACCGTGATCAAGGCGGTGGTGTTTGATCGCCGCGGTCGCGTTCTCGCCGCGGCGTCCCGCCGCGTGCCGGTACGTCGGCCGCGGCGCGGATGGGTTGAGCGCGATGCCGAAGCCACTTGGCGAGGCGCAGCTGCGGCATTGCGTGAAGTCTCATCGGGCAGGCGCATCGCCGCGGTTGGCCTGACCGGCTGCGGAAATGGGGCCGTTTTCGTGGACGCCGCCTTGAGGCCCTTGGTTCCGGGGATTCTCTCCAGTGATCTGCGGGCGGCGCGTTGGGTTCAGTCGCAGAGGGTCGCCGGGCAGGCTGCCTACGCCGGCCAGACAGGCCCGCTGCTCCACTGGTTCCGCGCGGAGCAGCCTGCTTTGGCGCAGCGCCTTGCGCACGCCCTTCTGTGGAAGGACTTCATCCGCGCTCGACTGACGGGTGTGGTGGCGACGGATCCTACGGATGCGGGAGCGGCTGGCTGGCTTGTTCCCGGAGGTCGCGTCATGAGGACGGGGGACCCGGCGTTCCCTCCGCTTCGGGAGAGCCTGGCCTCGGCCGGGAAGGTGACGGTTCTTGCCGGTCGTCAGACGGGGCTACGCGCCGCTACGCCGGTTTTCATGGGATGCATTGACTGCGAAGCGACCGCGCTTGGAAGTGGAGCGGCGTCTGCGGGGGATCTCTCGCTCGTCGCGGGCACGTGGTCCATCAGCCAGAGATTCGTGGACCGCCGTCCGCGTCGTCGCGATCTCTTCTTGGTGAATCCGTCAGTCCAGCCCGGTCGCTGGCTGGTCCTGGAGGGCAGCCCCGCGTCGTCCGGGAATCTCGACTGGGCGGTCTGCCTTTTGGGCTTCACGGGCGTTGCGGATGCCTTGCGCCAAGCTGGGGCGGCGGCCCGCACGCGATTGCTCTTCGTCCCTTATGTTCCGACGGGTAAGGGGGCGTTTGCCGGGCTTGATGCGGCGTACGATCGCGTCGACGTGGTCCGCGCCGTGGTTGAGGGAGTGGCCTTCGCGCACCGAATGCAGGTCGAGAAGCTCCTGGGCCGAACCCCTGTTTCGTGCCGTGTACGACTGACCGGAGGCATGGCGCGGAGCGCATTCGTGGCGCAGGTGTTCGCGGATGTCCTCGGCTGCCCCGTGGAGGTGCCCGCGGCCGACGAACCGGGCGCGCTCGGTGCGGCGATCTGCGCCGGTGTAGGCCTCGGAGTCTGGCCTACGCTCGGTGCGGCGCAGCGAGCGACCGTGCGGATGGCGGCGACGTTCCGACCGGACCCAGGTCGCCGGATCGAATTCCAGAGCGACTACCTCCGCTACCGTACCCTCGCCGATTCCCTGTCATGACACCCTCCGGTCCTTCCTTTCGCCCCTGCTTTGAGCGTGTGTGCGGTTGGTTAAGAGCGAACGGCGCAGCTGGGGCCTCACAACGCTCGATGTGCCCCGCCTCTCAACTCTAACCATGAACTCGCGTCGCTTCAGCATCCTCCGTCTCCTGCTCCTTACCGTCTGGCTGTCTCTCGGTGCCCGCGCGGCAACGGTCATCTGGGTGGCCCCGCACGGAAGCGATGAGGCTGATGGCTCGCAGGAGCGTCCTCTGGCGACCCTGAAGGCCGCGCAGATCAAGCTGCGGACTCTCGTGGCACAGGGCCTCAAGGACGAAGCGACCGTCCGCCTACGCGGGGGGGAGTACTCCATGGCCGAGACCTTGGAGTTGACCCCGGACGATCTCGGGGACGGCTCCTTCCGAATCACCTTCCAACCGCATCAGGGGGAAAGGGTCACCCTTTCCGGAGCTCGGCGCCTGCCGTCGGGTTGGACGGCCTTGGGGGACAACCTGTGGGTACTGAGTCTTGCCGAGGCGAAGGGCGGCGCCTGGGTCTTCCGTAGTCTCTTCCGCGCCGGAGCATCGCTCCCGCGCGCGCGGGAGCCGGACTCCGGACACTGGACCGTCGCCCAAGTCACGGATGAGCGCCGCCGTCTGGTGCTCCACGAGCGGCTGCCCGCCGCGTGGTCTGCGCTCGGGGGAGTTGAACTGAACTCGATCGCCCATTGGCACTTCAACCGACAGCGGGTGGCCACAATCGCTCCGGAAAGCATCACCGCCTTGCGGGGAATCGGCACAGACGTCAGCAGCTCCCGCATCACCGAGAAGTCACACAGCCGCGTCTGGCTGGAAAACGCCCGCGAGTTCGCGGACTCTCCGGGGGAATGGTTTCTGGATTCATCCGAGGGCAATCTCTACTACCGCGCCGCCAGCGGGGAAGATCCGAACCTTCATGAGTTCCGAGCACCCGTGCTGCGTGAATTGATCGTGGTGCGTGGCTCCCCCGAGCGTCTCGCGCGCAATGTGCGCTTTCGCGATCTGGAGTGGGCGGAGACCGACTGGGAGATGCCGGCCGAGGATCGACTCGGAATTCAGGCCGGTGCGTGGGCCTCCGATCGGAGTCGGACCTTCTCGCCGGGGGCGGCGCTGCGTTTCATCTACGCTCATGACACGGTGGTGGAGCGGTGCCGCTTCCGCGATCTGGGGGACGGGGCGATCGCCTACGAGATCGGCGCCGCCCGCGGTCTCGTCAGTGATTGCGACTTCGTCCGCGTCGGTTCCAACTCCGTGCAAATTGGTCGAATGGCCGAGTACACGGGGGAGGGACATCCGCTGCACCGCGACTTCACCTCAATGCGGGAGCGGGTCGACCAGACGGGCAAGCTGCCCGGATCCCTCGAGATGTGGACCATTCGCAACGCGCAAGCTCCCGAGGCACCGGCGCAGATCACGGTCGCCGACAGTCGATTTATCGATTGCGGGCAAATCGACTTCGGCAGCGTCGCCGTGTGCGTCACCTACGCGCACCACGTCACGATCGAGCACAATCTGTTCCGAAGGCTCCCCTACAGCGCGGTCAGCGTGGGCTGGCGATGGGCGCCGGGGCTCACGCACTGCCACAGCAACCTCATCCGACGCAATCGCATTGAGGAGATCATGTTGCAGGCCGGCGATGGAGGGGGCATTTACTTGGTCGGTGAACAGCCGGGTACCCGCGTGCTCGAAAACTTCATCCATGACAGCGGCCGCAATTACTGGGCCCACGGCATCTATCCCGATGAGTGCAGCGATCACATGGAGATCGCCGGCAACTACATCACGGGCGTTCTGGATCGGTCGATCTTCATGAACAAGAACGGCCCGAATCAGCAACTGCACGACAACAACGGGGAGCCCGGCCCGACGCGAGTCATGGGCCCCATCGCGAATGGTACCCGCTGGGTCCAGTTCTCACCCGAACGCACTCCGCCGGATCTCTCCCTGTACGGTCCGCGCATGTCTCCCAATCCATGAACCTCAGTCACCTCATTGATGGCGCCTCGTTCGACTCCGGCAGCACCCGCTGGGGTGATGTGTTCAATCCCTCGCAGGGCAACGTCATTGCCCGTGTCCCGATGGGGGGAGCGACCGAAGTCGACGCTGCGGTAACGTCGGCCGCCCGTACCTTCCGATCATGGTCCGCCGTCCCCGTCCCCCGGCGCGCGGCGGTTCTTTTCGACTACAAGCGACTCCTCGACCTCCACGCTGACGAACTCGCGCGGCTCGTGACCCGCGAGAATGGCAAGACGCTTGATGAAGCGCGTGGCGACGTGCGTCGCGGCATCGAGGTCGTGGACTTCGCTTGCGGTATCGCCCAGCTGACCAAGGGCGAGAGTTTGCCCCAGGTCGCCGACCAGATCGACGCGGTGACCATGCGCGAGCCGATTGGCGTCTGCGCCGGGATCACCCCGTTCAACTTCCCCGCGATGGTCCCAATGTGGATGTTCCCGTTAGCCATCGCGTGTGGCAACACGTTCGTTCTCAAGCCGAGCGAGAAGGTCCCGCTTACTGCGCTGCGTCTGGCTGAGTTGTTCCTGCAGGCCGGTCTCCCGGCCGGCGTTTTCAATGTTGTCCACGGCGGACGTGAGGTGGTCGACGCGCTGTGCACGCACCCGGGCGTCGCCGCGGTCAGTTTTGTCGGCTCTTCCGGCGTCGCGAAGCATGTCTACACCTTGGCCAGTGCCCATGGGAAGCGCTGCCAAGCTGCGGGTGGCGCCAAGAACGTCCTGTTGGTCCTGCCGGACGCCGAACCCGATTCGACGTTGCGAGCCATCCTTGGGTCGTCGTACGGCTGTGCGGGCCAACGCTGCATGGCCGGCTCCGTCCTCATGGGCGTGGGAAGGAAGACCGCCGACGACTGGCGCGACCGTGTCAGCGCCGCCTTGGCATCGCTCAAGGTCGACGACACCAGTCGCAATGACGCTGCGGGCATGGGACCGGTCATCGACGCCGCAGCGCAGGCACGACTTGAGCAACGGGTGAGCGCCGCTCCCGCGAGTGGCGCCGAGGTGGCCTTCCGGGGCTCGGGGGGGCCGGCCGGAGGATTCTTCGTGGCGCCAACCCTGCTCGATCGAGTTGTCCCGCAGATGTCCTTGTTCCAAGATGAGTTGTTTGGCCCGGTGCTCTCCCTGCTCCGTCCGGAGTCGCTCGACGAGGCGATCGCGACGATGAACGCGCTGAGTTTCGGCAACGGGGCGACAATTTTCACCAGCAGCGGCGCGGCCGCCCGGCAGTTCACAAGGGAGATCCAGTGCGGCATGCTGGGAATCAACATCGGGGTGCCGGCTCCGATGGCGCCGTTCGCGTTCAGCGGCTGGAACGCATCCTTCTACGGCGACCTGCATGTGCAGGGTACCGAAGGGGTGATGTTCTATACGCGGCAGCGCGTGGTGCTGTCGCGCTGGGACCGGGGATACGTGCGGGCGCAGGGGTGGTGAACATGCCTGCACTCTTCAACATCCCCTCCACGGTCATCGTCGGGGCCGGGGCCTCGCGGGAACTCGCGCCGGAGTTGTCCCGGCGCGGTCTCGCCCGTGTCTTGCTGGTCACGGATGCCTACATGGTATCCTCCGGACTCGTGGCCCGGGTGGTCGGCGATTTGGCGGCGGCGGGTATCACGGTGCAGGTCTTTGCCGATGTGCAGCCCGACCCGAGCGAAGAGAATGTCCATGCCGGAGTCGCTCTTCTTCAGTCCAGCGGCGCCCAAGCCGTGGTCGCGCTTGGCGGGGGAAGTCCGATCGACTGCGCCAAGGTGATCGCCGTCTTGCCGACGAATCCCGGTCCCATCAGCCGATTCATGGGGCGGCACAGGGTGCAAAAGGCTGGACTGCCGCTGTTTGCCGTTCCAACGACGGCGGGCACGGGCAGCGAGGTCACCAAGGTGGCGGTGATTACCGACACGAAGCGCGATGTGAAGATGATGATGCTCGACGGCCACCTGATGCCGACCGTGGCGTTGGTCGACTTTGAACTGACGCTGACGATGCCCGCTCCGCTCACGGCGGCGGTCGGCATCGACACGCTGACCCATGGCATCGAGGCCTATGTGTCTCGGCTAGCGACCCCGCTCACTGACCCGCTGGCGCTGTCGTGCATCCGTCTTTGCGGTGAGCACCTGGAGACCGCATGGAGGGAGCCAGGCAACCGCGCCGCGCGCGAGGGCATGATGCTGGCCGCAACCCACGGCGGCATGGCCTTCTCCAACAGCAGCGTGGCACTGGTTCACGGCATGAGCCGTCCCATCGGGGCGCTTTTTCATGTGCCTCACGGCATTTCCAATGCCATGCTTCTTCCGGCGGTGACCCGTTTCTCCATTCCGGGCGCGGTGCCGCGGTACGCAACGGTGGCGCGGACTCTCGGTTGGATCGGTGCCGGAGAGAGCGACTGGGCTGCGGCAACCGTACTGGCAGATGGATTGGAGGCATTGAACCGCCGGTTGTGCGTGCCCCGCCTCGGCTCCTATCTGGCGTCGAACGAGATGCGCTTTCGCGAAGTGACGCCGAAGATGGCGCTTGATGCACTGGCCTCGGGCAGCCCGGGTAACAATCCGGTCGTTCCAAGTGCCGATCAGATCGCCGAACTCTACCTGCAGGCGTGGTGAGTTTCCGCCATTCTGGCCCGGTTGACGGCCGGTTCGGCCATTCCTGATCCCGGCTCCCGTCCTGGGTCGGTTCAGTGGTTCTACGGATAGAGCGTTTGCGTGCGCATGCATCCAGCCGTCGGGTTCGTTCGTTCCTCCCTCCAGCCGCACGAGGCGTGCGGTATCCAAGTTCCTCCAACGTTCAACCCGCACCTCCCATGTCCTTGTTCTCGAAAGCCACCCTCCTCGCCGGCCTCGGCCTGCTCGCAACCGCTGCGTCCGCCCAGACCAGCAGCCTCATCAACTCCTCCACCCGTGGCGTCGCCGGCTCCGGCAGCCACACCATGATCTCCGGTTTCGTCGTCTAGGCGCCGGCCGGCCAACTCCGCTGGCTCCTCATCCGCGGCGTCGGTCCGACGCTCGGCCAGTTCGGCGTCACCGGCACTCTGGCTGACCCTTCGCTGCGCGTGTTCGACCGCAATGGCACGGTGATCGCCGCCAATGACAATTTCGGGACCGCTCCCAACCTCGCCCTCCTCAACACCGTGACCACCGCGGCGGGCGCGTTCGCCCTCGGCAATGCCAACGAGGCCGCCGTGCTCGTCGGCCTGCCCGCCGGCTCCTACACCGCCCAACTCGGCGCGGGTCAGGGCACCGCCACCGGTGCCGTGCTGCTCGAAACCTACGAGTTCGGCTCGGTCGGCTCCGGCCAGACGTCCCAAACCATCACCGGCATCGCCGCCGCGTTGGCCGACTTCAGCACGCTGACCACCGCCCTCCGGCTCACGGGCCTCGACGCCGCCCTCGCCTCCGGCGGGCCTTTCACGGTGTTTGCGCCGACGGATGCCGCCTTCGCAAAGCTGCCCGCCGGCACGCTCAACTCGCTGGTCGCCAACCCCGCCCAGCTGGCCGACGTGCTCCGATATCACGTGGTCAGCGGCCAGGTGCTCTCGTCGCAGCTGACCAATGGTCAAGTCGCCCCGACTCTCCTTAGCGGGCGCTCGCTCACCGTCACCCTCGCTCCGGGGTCCGTGCGGATCAATGCCTCGAATGTCACCGCCGCCGACGTGCGTGCGCTGAACGGCGTGATCCACGTCATCGACACGGTGCTGGTGCCCTGAATCACGGCGTTCCGCGGTCTGGCTCTGGCGTTCCGCGGAGTGTAAAAAGCGAAGCTCCGCCGCTCCGCCGCTCCGGCGCCCACGCGCGGGCGCGCGAGGCCGCCCAGCCCGCCGGGCGGAAAGGGGCGTTGCGAGTCGATGACTCAGATCGTTCGCTGACCCGGACTCCGTTCGGCCATGGAGGCTGCGGAGTCCGGGTCACCTCGTGATCAACGGCCTTGCGCTGGGCCGGGGGGAGATGACTGAATCTGAGTTTGGCCCTCTCCCTCCACACCCGCGCGGTCCTCGGACTCCTGCTTGCCAACGTCTTCTGGGGCCTCTCCTTCCCGCTGATCAAGGGGTTGCTCCTGCTGCAGGATCGCCTGCTCGCACCGGGCACGCCGGCGTGGTTCCACACGGCGCTGGCCCTCGTCCCGCGCTTCCTGCTCGCGACCCTCGTCCTGCTGGTCTGGCAGCTGGTTCGTTCCCGACGTCTGGGATTCACGCGGGGTGAATGGACGCAGGGCGTGGTCCTCGGCTTGTTCGGCTCCGGCGGCATGCTGCTGCAGAGCGACGGCCTGCATTACACGGCCGCCAGCACGTCGGCGTTCCTCACGCAGCTCTACGCGATCCTGATTCCGCTCTACGTGGCGTGGCGGACGCGGCGCAACCCCGGCCTCGCGGTCTGGGCCAGCGCGGGGCTCGTGCTGGCGGGAGTGGGGATTCTCGGGCGCTTCGATGTTCAGACGTTTTCCCTTGGGCGCGGCGAGGTCGAGACGCTGCTGTCATCGCTCTTCTTCATGGGCCAGATCCTCTGGCTGGACCGGTCCGAGTACGCGGCCAACCGCGCCGTGCCGCTCACGTCGATCATGTTCGGAACCGAGGCGGTGGTGTTTCTCGCCGCCGCGTGGGTCGTCGCCCCGGACCACTCCCTCGGTGCGGCTGCCGCCGCCGCGCTCGGAACGTTCGCCAGATCAGGAGCGTGGTGGGGTATCACCGCCGCTCTCACGCTGTTCTGCACCCTCGGCGCGTTCTCCCTGATGAATGTCTGGCAGCCCAAGATCCCGGCGACCCAGGCCGGTCTGCTCTACTGCGTCGAGCCGATCTTCGGGTCAATCAAGGCCCTGTTCCTCCCGGCTTGGCTGTCCGTCTGGACCGGCATCACCTATGCAAACGAACACGCGACATGGACGCTGCTGCTGGGCGGCGGCCTGATCACCGTCGCGAACATCTGGGTCCAACTCGCCGGCCGCCCGCGCTGAGGGGGTGACCTGTGATCGCGTTGGACCGTGGTCTGAACGCGCCCAGAGTTACCCGGACGCAGCCTCGCGCCGGGTGGCGAAGGCGCGGGATCGAGCGCTGAGGGTCGCAGAGGACGCGGCATGCGAGGGGCGCCCGGCGGGCGGCCCCGCCGTCTCAACGGCCGGCCGGGCGTCGCACGAGGGCGTAAAGAAGAGGCACCGCGATCGGGCTGATCAGGAGCGACGCGATCGCCCCGAATAGCAGTGAAATGGCGAGGCCCTGAAAGATCGGGTCGGCGAGAATCACCAATCCGCCAACCACCACCGCCAGCGCGGTCAGCATCATCGGCCGGAACCGCACCGCCCCCGACTCGATGCAGGCCTCCTCCAAGCTGAGGCCCTGACCGAGGCGCAGTTCGATGAAATCCACGAGGATGATGGAATTGCGCACCACGATCCCAGCGCCCGCCATGAAGCCGATCATCGACGTCGCCGTGAAGAATGCCCCCATCAGCGCATGCGCCGGGAGAATGCCGATCAGCGAGAAGGGGATCACTGTCATCACCACCAGCGGGGTGCGGTAGTTCGCGAACCAACCGACCATGAGCATGTAGATGAGGATGCACACCGCCGCGAAGGCGAGGCCGAGGTCGCGGAAAACCTCCAGCGTCACCTGCCACTCGCCATCCCACTTCATCGCGGGCTCGCGGTCGTCCTCCGGCATCGCGGCGTTGAGCACGCGCAGCCGCGGGGTCGACCCGCCGAACTCGCGGGCGTCGAGCTTCGCGAGTTCCCGGTTCATTGCGAGGATGGCGTAGACCGGGCTCTCCACGATCCCCGCGACGTCGGCGGTGACGTAGGTGACGTTCTGCAGGTTCTTGCGGTAGATGTTCCGCTCGGCGGCGGTGGGGACGAGCGTGACGAGTTCGCGGAGCGGCACGAGGGGGGCCGCGGGGTTGAAGTCGGAGCGGACGGAGAGCGCGAGGAGGTCCTCGGGACGCGATCGGAATTCGCGGGGCAGTTCGAGGACGATGTTCACGTCCTCGCGTGCGGTGTCGGTGTGCAGCAGGGCCACCGGATACCCCTGCACCGCCATCTGGACCGTGCGGGCGATCGTGGCCTCCGTGATGCCGTGCAGCGCGGCCTTTTCCGCGTCGACGCGCACGACGGTGCGCGGCTGTCGCTCCTCGACGTACCAGTCGATGTCGACCACTCCGGGCGAGGCGCGGAAGATCTCGCGGACCTTCTCGGCGAGGCGAAGGCGGTCGGCGTCGGTCGGGCCGTAGATTTCCGCGACGATCGTCTGGAGCACGGGCGGACCCGGCGGCACCTCCGCCACCGCGAGCGCGGCGCCGTGGCGCTCCGCAATCGCGGCCAGCCGGGGGCGCAGGCGGCCGGCGATTTCGTGGCTCTGCGCGTCCCGCTCATGCTTTGGGCGAAGGTTCACCTGGATGTCGGCGACGTTCGAGCCTCGGCGGAGGAAGTAGTGGCGGACGAGGCCGTTGAAATTGAACGGCGAGGCCGCGCCGGCGTAGACCTGGTAGTCGCGCACTTCGGGCTCGGTCCGCAACGCAGCGGCCATCTCCCGGGCGACCCGGGTGGTCTGCTCCAGCGTCGTGCCTTCGGGCAGGTTGAGGATGATCTGGAACTCCGACTTGTTGTCGAAGGGCAGCATCTTGACCTTCACCGCGCCGACGCCCACGAGGCCGAGCGAGCCCGCGGTGGCCAGCGCCACGCCGCCGAGCAGCGCCCACCGCCAGCTAACGTGGGCGAAGAGCGGGCGCATCAGGCGGTAGTAGAGCCGCGTGAACCGATTCGAGTCCGGCGGGCAGTGCGCATCCGGAGCGACGGGCGATGCGTCCGAGCTGGCGCGGGCCGCGGCTGGCGCGGAGCCCGCGTGGGCGGAGCCGTGCGGCGTACCGTGGCTGGTATGGCGGCGCAGGATGCGCAGTGCGGCCCACGGCGTGACCACGAAGGCAACGAGCAGCGAGAAGACCATGGCGGCCGTCGAGCCGATCGGGATCGGCCGCATGTACGGTCCCATCAACCCGCTCACGAACGCCATCGGCAGCACCGCCGCGATCACCGCCCAGGTGGCGAGAATCGTCGGATTGCCGACCTCGTCGACCGCCTCGATCGCGACCTCGCGGAAGCTTCGCCGCTCGCCACCGGGCAGGCCGAGGTGCCGGACGATGTTCTCGACGACCACGATCGCATCGTCGACGAGGATGCCGATCGAGAAGATCAGCGCGAACAGCGTGATGCGGTTCAGCGTATAACCGTAGAGGTAGAAGACGAGGAGCGTGAGCCCGAGCGTGACCGGGATGGCGAGGAGCACGACGAGCGACTCGCGCCAACCGAGGAAGAGCAGGATGAGGAGGGCGACGCCGAAGACGGCGATGCCCATGTGCAGGAGAAGCTCGTTGGACTTCTCGGCGGCGGTGGCGCCGTAGTCGCGGGTGACGGCGACCCCGACGTCGGCGGGGATCAAGCTGCCCTTGAGTCCGTCAACGCGGGCGAGCACGGCGGTGACGACGTCGACGGCGTTGGCGCCGGGGCGCTTGGCGAGGCTGACGGTGACGGCGGCCTCCTCGCCGACGGCGACGGATCCGGGACCGCCGGTGCCGTGGAGCACGTAATCGGCGGGCTCGGCGGGACCATCGACGATCTCGGCAACCTCGCGCAGGTAGATGGGTCGCCCTCCGTGGACGCCGAGGACGACGGCACCGATCTCCTGAGCATCGCGGAAAAACGTGCCGACCTGGAGCAACGTCTCAACGTTTCCCGCAGGCAGCGCGCCCGCATGGGTCTGCGTGCCGGCCTGCTGCAACATGGGGATGACGAGCCCCGGACTGAGGTTGCGGGCGGCAAGCCGCTGCGGATCGAGTTGCACGCGGATCGAGCGTGGACGCCCGCCGATCACGGTCGTCTCCGCGACCTGCGGCACCTGCTTGACCGCATCGTCGAGTTGCACGGCGATCCGCCGCAGCGTGGCGTGGTCGTAGCGCGCGCTGTGCAGCGTCAGCGCGAGGATCGGCACGTCGTCGATCGTGCGCGGCTTTACCAGCGGCGGCGTGACGCCAAGTGGGATCCGGTCGAAGTTGGCCTGCAGCTTCTGGTTGAGCCGTATGAGGGCGGCCTCGAGATCGGTGCCCACCTTGAAGCGAACGATGGTGAGATTTCCGCCCGGACTGGCGGTGGAGTAGAGATATTCGACGCCGGGAATTTCCCAGAGCAGTTCCTCGATCGGTCGCGTGACCCGGTTCTCGACCTCGCTCGGCGTGGCACCGGGCATGCCGACGAAGACGTCGATCATCGGCACCTTGATCTGCGGCTCCTCCTCGCGGGGAAGCATGAGGATGGCGAAGAGCCCGAGCAGCAGCGACGCAGCGACGGCGATCGGCGTGAGTTTCGACTCGATGAAGACCGCGGCGAGCCGTCCGGCGATCCCCCGGGCGGGGACTTCGGAGGACGAGCTCGCGGAGGTTGGGCCGGACGTGGGCACGGGGGAACTCACGGCAGCACCTCAAGACGATCGCCCTCACGCAAGCTGGCAGGCGGGTTCAGGACGACGCGCTCGCCGACCTCGAGGCCCGCGAGGATTTCCACGAAGCCCTCTGGCAGAGCGACTCCGGTGCGGACCAAACGAAGCGTCGCCCGCGGGCCGGCCGCGGCGGTGTCAGAGGCCGACGTCGCCGCTCCCAAGTCGCGTCCGCTCCGGGCCGACGCTTCGGCGGGGGCGGCGGCTCCTGAGCCGGTTCCCGCGGGCGCGGTCGCAAGGACGAAGACGCGTTCCATCTGACCCAGCACGGACACGGCTGCGGCGGGAACGCTGAGGCGCCGCACGACGGGACCGGGCACGCTGAGGCGCACGAATTCACCGGAGCGCACGGCGGTGCCTGCGGGCACCGAAAGCTTTACCGGCACGGTGCGCGCAGCGGCGTCGGCGGAAGGCGAGAGTTCGGTCAGGACCGCGGAAAAGGATGCACCGGAACTCGGGGCAACCGCCGGGATGGCGCTGCCGACAGAGAGCCTGGCGGCGAGCGATTCCGGCAGATTGGCCTCGATCTGGAAATCGGATGTGCCCTCCAGCTCAAGCAGCGGGAAGCCCGGCGAGGCGAAGTCGCCGGTTTGGGCCATCTTGCGGACGACCACCCCGGTAAACGGGGCGCGAATCTCGGCGTAGCCCAGCATGACCTCGGCCTCGCGGACCATCGCCACGGTCATCGTCGCGCGGTCTTCGAGCGAGCGGACCAAGTCGGCGGTGCTGGCGCCCTGCGTGAGCAGCGACCGCTCCCGGTCGAGATCGCGCTGGGCGAGGTTCAACTGCGCGCGCGCCTGGGTCACGCGGGCGAGGATCTCCGCGGCGGAGATCCTCGCCAGCACCTCGCCGGCGGCGACGCGCTGGCCGAGCGTGACGGGCAGCGACTCGATTGCGCCCATCAGCTTCGGTGCGACCAGGGCACGCTCTGCGGGACGCACGGTGCCGACCACCTCGGTCGGCAGCGGTTCCTCGGAGACGCGAACGGTCGCGATGGAAATCCGCACGACCGGACGCCCGGCGTCGGCGGTTCCGGCATCACTCTCGCCGGCGCGGCTCGGTCCGGTCGACCGACTGCATCCCGTGAGCGCGAGCCCTCCTGCCAGCAGGACCCACGTGAGCAGGGATGCCCGCGTCACGAGGGCGGGCGTGCGTGGGGACGGCGCGGAGGGAGCGGACACGGCGCTCGACCGTGGGGGGGCGGAAAGGATCGGCGGATTCATGCGGTGGAGACGGGTAGCGGGGAGACGAACGGCTCGAGGAAGATGGAGGGTAGTGATCCGGCGGGCGGCGCATGGCCGGAGAGGTGGGATTTCGCGAGTGGAGCGGTGACGGGCGATCACGGAGGGCCGTGGAGTGGCGCGGCAACGCGAGGCGACGGAGGTCGGCGGCTAGGGGCAGGCAGAGGCGGAGGGGGGGAGGGGATCCAGGCCGAGGGTTCGGCGCAGCGAGACCAAGGCGATGCGCTCATCGGCGGTGGCGATGACGTGGCGCAGGCGGGCTTCGAGTCGGCGTCCCTCGGCACCGATGAGGTCGGCCGCGAGCAGCGATTCCTTCTCGAAGCGGAGCCGGGAAAGCCGGGCGGCCTCCTCGGCCTGCTCGGCGGCCAGGGCGGAGACGGCGACCCGCTCGCGGGCGTCGACGTGGGCAAGGCGGGCCTGTTCGACCTCAAGGCCGATGCCCAGCGACGCGCGGCGCTCCAGGGCGCGGACCTCGGCCAGTTCGGCCTCGGCGCGGCGGACGCGGGCGGAGGTTTGCCCGCCGTCGAAGACGGCCACGTCGACCGAGACCCCGGCGAGCCAGCTGCGGCCATCGCGGTTCGTCTCCCAACCCTGATCGTGCTGGACGCTGGCGAACGCGTTGACGGTGGGACGACGCCCGCCGCGCGCGGCGGTCACCATCGCCTCGGCGGCGCGGAGGCGGGCGGCGAGACCGAGCAACTCCGGACGCCGCGAAAAATCCCCCGTGTCGGGGGACGCCGCTGCGGTGAGAGCGGGGTCATCCGAGAGCGGCTCGACCTCGGGATCCGTCGGTTCAAGGCCAACCGCGAAGCGGAAGGCGAGCAAGGCGAGGGCCGCGCCGTGGCGGGCCGTGCCGAGCGACTCGCGGGTGCCGGCGCGCAGGACCTGCAGCGCAAGCAGGTCGGATTTCAGCATTTGTCCGGCGGCGTGGCGCGCCTCCGCGACCGCGACGGCAGCATCGTACGCGCGCAGGCCGCCCTCGAGGGCGACAACGGCCTCGCGGGCCTTTCGAACGTTGAGGGCGGCGCGAACCACCTCAGCGGCGAGTTGCTGGCGTGCCAGCGCGAGATCGTGGCCGGCGGCCTCGACCCCCGCACGGGCAGCGTCACGACCGGCGGTGGCGCGGCCGCCGCTGTAGAGATTGTAGGCGATCGTCCCCGTGGCGTTGAGATTGTCGATCCGGCCCGGGTGATTGAAGTCGAGGGCGAACGTGAAGGCGCGCTGATTGAGGATCGAGCCGAACGCCATCATCGGGCTGTCGGTCTGCGTGTAGCGGGCGCCCAGCATCACCTGCGGTTTCCAGGCGGACTCGGCCTGATCGACGAGCGCGCGCGCGGCATCGACCCGCGCCCGCGCGGCCTGCGCTTCCGGGTGTCGCTCCAGCGCGGTGGCAACGCAGCGCTCGAGCGGCCACACGTCGGCGGCGGAGGCTGACGAAGCCAACGTGAACGCCGCGACGAGGAAGAGCGCCGTCCGAAGAGACCTCGCAGCGATGAAGTCGGAGAAACGCGCGCGCCCACGCGCGGGCGCGGTGGGTGCGTGGACTGGGGCGAAGTTGGAACGCGGACGGGCAGAGCGAGGGAGCACGAGTGAAGTCACGGCGACCGGGGAAATAGACGCGGGGATGACGGAGGAGGCGCGGACCTCAGCCGCGGCGGCCGCCCCAGTGGATCACATCCTGCTCGTCGATCCAGCCGAGTTGGCGCAGCAGCCACGCCGGCGGGCAAAAACCGGTCACGACGGACTGCAGCAGGTTGAGCCCCGCGAAGGCGGGCAGCAGCAGCCACCACGCGCTGACCTTCCAGGCGAGCAGGGTTCCGACCAGCACGACGGTGCCGGCGAGTAAACGGACGAGGGATTCGGACTTCATGGCGATGAGGCGGAGTGGACGAGGCAGGGGTACGGGATGCGCAACAGGAGCTGTCGGTCGAAGGAACGAAACCCGGTTGAGTTTCAGTAAATGAGCATTTGCGCATATGGCATTAATGTCAAGTTTAGTTTCCTCCGCGGAGTCGATGTTTGCCTCCGTTATCCGGTGGGCTGCGGAGGTGCGAACCGATGTCCGGGAAGGAGGTCGTTTCAGCGCGGTGGGCGATGTTCCTCCCGAGGGAGGGCTGGGGGCCTGACTTTGCCGTTGACCGTCTTCCGCTGCCTTGGCCAATGTTGCGGGCTTGGAACGAAGCGGCGTCCCGCAAGGGGCCTGCGCCGGTTCTCCACCGGAGAGGTGGCAGAGTGGTCGAATGCGCACGCTTGGAAAGCGTGTGTAGGGCAACCTACCGAGGGTTCGAATCCCTCCCTCTCCGCCAGTTTTCTCCTCTGAGCGGCCGGACCTGACAGCCGATTTGCCAGTTGACGTGGTAAATCGGTCATGAGGCAAACTTCCGCCTTCGTGATTTCAGAGTTCACGAAGCCCTCCGCGGAGATCGTTTTTCCCGTCGCCGGTTGGCTCGTTGGCAAACGTGTTCGCAAGAACTTCCCCACGCGTCAGGAGGCAAGAGCCGAAGTCGATGCGCTCGAAATCCAGCGTCTCCAAGGCGAAACCGGCGTCCGCTCCACCGTGACCCGGTTAACCGAGGAGCAGCTGCACGAGGCCGAGGCCGTGGTCAAACGGCGTTAGGGTAGGCCGCATTCGCTTTCATTCCACGTCGATTTCGCCCTGGAAAACTACCGCGCGCCCTCGCGTCAGAAGGCGATTGCTGAGGCGATAGCGTCGTACATCCAGACCAAGGAACGCGAACTCGAACAGGACTTGATCTCGGAGCCCTCCCTCGTGCGGCTACGGCGAGAGATGAACCGCCTCCCGAAACGATGCCCGGTCCGCACCGTTTCGGACCTCACTCCAGCTCGACTGGTGGCCTACTTCGAGTTCGGCGATGCCTCGCGCAAGACCTACAACAATCGCCGCGGAGTGATCTCGGGCTTTCTCAAGTTCGCCCTGCAACGTGAATGGATTGCCAGACCCTGTTGGGCCTGTCTGAGACGGAATCAATCAAAAGCAACCTGACGACATGGACCAGCGGCGACTCATCACCAGATGCGCTGGATGCCGTAGGCGTCGAAGGCGGGATCTCGGCTGACGAGGCTACGGTGCTCGATCTCGCACTGCGCGACGAGCAGGCGGTCGAACGGATCACCGTGGTGATGGGGCAGCCGGGCGACGCCCAAAGTGTGGGAGAGGGAGATCGGCAGGAAGCTGAAACCGTTGCCGATCACATAGCGTTCCAGCCAGCGCCCCAACTCGCGATCGAGCTTGAGTTTTCCGAGGCTGGTCTTGACCGCCATCTCCCAGGCGCTAGCATGACTCACGCAGATTTCGTTTTGCGGATCGGTGACCCGGGTGCGGGCGCTGGCGGAAAGAGCGGCGTCTCCCGTGGCGAACCAGAGAATGGCGTGCGTGTCGAGGAGCAGTCTCATTTCATGTAGTCCTTGAAGCAGTCCAACGGGGCGTCAAAGTCGGGCGCCATATAGAGCACGGTGCCTTTACCGCGGCCAAACCTGGCGAGCGGGCGTTTAGGCGACACCGGCTTCATCTCCGCGATCCGGCGTCCGTGCTTCGTGATATAGAAACTTCTGCCCTTTTCCACCTGGGTCAGCAGCGCCGACAACTTGGTTTTGGCTTCAAACGCTCCGATCTCGGTGATTTCCGTGCTCATGGAACCAGACTGGTTGAACCGGTTGAAATGTCAACGCATGCGAAGGCCGGAAGCGCGGGAGGCAGCCGGCTAACCTGACGGCCGGGCCATCGCCCTGCGGCTACTGCGGTGAATCGCCAAAGACATGGGTGGGTCGGTGGAGGAATTCCTCGGGAGCCGGTGAGGATGAGACGAGTCGAAACGCCGCCGGCACCATGGACGGTGACGCACACGTATTCCTGCGTGGAGTGCAGGAGGGAGTACGGGAGAAATACAAGGAACGCGTTCACCGCGTGACCCAAACCCCAAAGCCGCACCCCGTTTGGCTGAGCCGCAGCTTTGGCCCGATGGAACTGACGAACCCCCGGGGCACCCACGAGAGTTCGCGCAAGGCAAGTGTTCATGCTCAGGACATATGGTCTTCACAGTGAGGTTGATCAAAAGGTTCAACCTGCGCGGCCACGCTTTGGATGGGCGATGATCGGGCGGCGGGCGCAAGGGGGGCAGGGGATTGGCGGGAAAGTCACCGACGACCGCTTGCCAATCGGCGGGGGTCGTGTTTCTGATTGGCGCGGTTTAGCGGGCGTGGGTCGTGCCGACCTTCCTTCGTCCGCCCAATTCATCGTCGGCATTCTCGTCGGTTCCCAACCCTGCCCTCCCCATGTCTCATGTCCCCATGATCCCGTGCAATGTCTCCGGGCCGCTCGGCGTCTTGCACCTCCCCCGTCTCTGGCTGAAGGTTTCCCTTGAGGCCCGCGGCAAGCTTGCCCCGGGCTACCCCGGCATCGGCCAAGGTTACGACATGATGGTCATCGGCGCGCTCGGACTCTCCGCTGACGCCGTCAAGGCCTTCATCGCTGCTAGCCACCCGACCTACCAGCAGTTCGAGGCGTGGGTCAAGGCCCAGCCTGGTGTGAAGCTCGACCGCAACACCGTCCACCGGCTCAACACCGCGATCCTCAACTACCACCACGACGAGGAACTGTCCCGCGGGATCCGCGCCGCGACCGGCTACCCTGAGGATGGATCCGTCACCAGCACCGCCTGTGAGCTGAACGCGCTCGACGACTGGCAGGCCTTCCACGCCGCGGAGCTGAAGTAGGGCAGAGCGGTCAGGCTCTTGCTCCGTCTGCGAGCGGCGCCTGCCGACGAAAACAAGCGTCGCATCGTCCGCAGGGCGCGCCCTCAGCCGCGACCCCTTCGTGGCCGAAGGCGCGGGTTCACCGTTGGGCCGGTCCCGGAAATCCACCGGGGCCGGTCTCGTCAGGACGCGTTGACCTGAATCGATGGTTCGAGGTCGGACACGCCGAAGAAGCGGGGCTTGAAAGGCCCGTGGTGCACGGTGAACGAGGCGACATGCCCCAGACGGTGGAGCAGGGCACGGGGGGCGCCGTCGCCGCGGTCGCCGAGGCCGACTCCGATATCGACGAGGTACTCGCCGACGCCGAGGTGCGCGGACCACTCGAAGCGGACGCGGAGGCATTCGCCGGGGGTGATCGTCGATGTCGGGATCTCAAGGTGCGCGCTGGACACGCCGAACGCGACGAAGTTGTGGCGGGTTGAAATCTCGAACGAGAACTGCAGCTCAGCCAGCGGCTCGCGGGCCTCGATCCAGCAGTCGCAGATGACCCGCTCGCCGACGCCGAACACGGTGGCCGGTCGGCCGGACTCGTCGAGGAGCTTGAGTCCGACGACCTCGGCCTGTCGGCTGCCGCTCTCGCTTGTCCCCGCGCGCCACTGGCGGCGTTCGGCGGCCGGCAGGGTGCTGGAAGCGGCGGGCGCCTGAGGCGCGGCCGGGGCGGCGGGCCGCGGGTGCTCCGGTGAACTGTGCAGGGCGTGAAAGACGCTCACCGCCTCAGCGGACGGCCCGTGGAAGACGGGCCGGCCCTCGTGGAGTACGATCGCGTTGCGGCACAGCGCCTTGATCGACGGCAGGTCGTGGCTCACGAGGAGCAGCGACATCCCGGCGGCGAGCCGTTCCTTGAAGAAGCGTGCGCACTGCGCCTGGAAGAAGACGTCGCCGACGGCGAGCGCCTCGTCGACGATGAACAACTCCGGGTCCACGATCGTCTGGGCGGCGAAGGCGAGCCGCACCATCATGCCGCTGGAGTACGTCTTGACCGGTTGGTCGATGAAGTCGCCGATTGCGGCGAAGGCTTCGACGGCCGCCAGGGCGGCCTCCGCCTCCGCGCGCGGCACGCCTTGGAGGGCGGCGTTCAGGAGCACGTTTTCGCGCCCGGTGAACTCGAAGTTGAACCCGGAGCCGAGTTCGAGCAGGGCGGCGACCCGTCCCTGACGCTCGACGTGGCCGGAGGTGGGCGCGAGGGTGCTGGCAATGATCTGCAGGAGCGTGCTCTTGCCCGCGCCGTTGCGTCCGATGATGCCCAGGCTTTCGCCGCGACCGATCGTGAACGACACCGGGTGCAGGGCCTGGAACTCGCGGGCGCGGCGCCCCACCATGCGGTCTGCCGCCCCCCGCCACGCACCGGGAACCCCCGGCAGCGCGGCGGCACGGGCGAGCAGCGGCATCGTCAGCCGGTCCGAGGGCGTCCGCCACAACCGGTAGGCTTTGGCGACGTCGTGGACGGCGAGGAGGGGTTCAGCCGCAGGCGTCACGGGAGGGTGGGGAGGTGGGAGCGCCCGGGGGCGACCGGCCGGTTTCCCCGATTAGAACGCGGCGTGGCCCGGGGTGCGGGCGAAGGGAATGACGTCGCGGATGTTGCCGACGCCGGTGACGAACATGAGAAGCCGCTCGAAGCCGAGACCGAAGCCGGCGTGGGGCACCGTGCCGTAGCGACGCAGGTCCAGATACCAGCCGTAGTCCGCGGTCGAAAGGTGATGGGCTCGCATCGCTTCCTCAAGGATGGGGAGACGTTCCTCGCGCTGGCTGCCGCCGATGATTTCTCCGATTCCCGGCACCAGCAGGTCCATCGCGCGGACGGTGCGGCCGTCGTCGTTCACGCGCATGTAGAAGGGCTTCAGGGAGCGGGGGTAGTCGTGCACCGTGACCGGCCCGCGGAAGTGCTCCTCGGCGAGGAAGCGCTCGTGCTCGCTTTGCAGGTTGTCGCCCCACTGCACAGGGTGTTCCCAGGTGCGTCCGGACCGGTTTAGGATCTCGATCGCCTCGGTGTAGGAGCAGCGCTGAAAAGGCCGGTCGAGGACGAAGTCGAGGCGGGCGCGGAGCCCCTTGTCGACAAACGTGCCGAAGAATTCGAGGTCGGCCGCGCAGTTCTCCCGCGCGTCCTTCACGAGGTGCTTCACGAAGCTCTCGGCGAGGTCCATGTTGCCCCAGAGGTCGCAGAAGGCCATCTCCGGCTCGATCATCCAAAACTCCGCCGCGTGGCGGGAGGTGTTGGAGTTCTCCGCCCGGAAGGTCGGTCCGAAGGTATAGACGTTCGAGAGCGCGGTCGCGGAGGCCTCGGCCTCCAGTTGGCCGCTGACGGTGAGGAACGTGGGCCGGGCAAAGAAATCCTGGGCAAAGTCCACCTTGCCCTCCGGCGTAAGCGGGGGGGCCTTCGGATCGAGCGTCGAGACGCGGAAGAGCTCCCCGGCACCCTCGCAATCACTCCCGGTGATGATCGGGGCGTGCACATACAGGAAACCCCGGCTCTGGAAGAACTCATGGATGGCGAAGGCCAGCCGGCTGCGGACCCGGAAGACGGCGCCGAACAGGTTGGACCGGGGCCGGAGATGCGCGATCTCCCGGAGGAACTCCAGACTATGGCCTTTCTTCTGCAACGGGTAGGTCGCATCCGCCTCCCCTAGCACCCGCAGGGACCGCGCCACCACCTCCCATTGCTGGCCCTGCCCCTTGGAAGCCACCAATTGGCCTCTCACCTCGACGGAAGCCCCGGTGGCCGCCCGGGCGACTTCCGGATAATCCGGCAGGGAGGCGTCAGCGATCACCTGCACTCCCTTGAGGCAGCTTCCATCGTTTATCTCGATGAAAGAGAAGGCTTTAGAATCGCGACGAGTCCGGACCCAGCCCTGAACGAGCACATCGTCGATGGGTTGGGTGGCGGAAAGCAGGGCCTTGACGGGGGTCCGTTGCATGGCGGGGAAGGGAAGACGGAAAGGAAACCCGAAGGACGTGGATTGGCAATTGCGTAAGCGAGGGTCGGGAGCAGGGTTGATGGTGTATATTTTTGGTGAATGGAGAGCCCGATCGCGACGATGAAGGACCGGACACATGTCTGTAGTTGATCCGAAACTTGCCCCCCGTACGAACCTGCCGCCTGAGCTGCAGGAACTGCTGGCGCGTGAGGCGGTTTTCTTCATGAGCCGCAAGCGGATCAGCGATGCCCTGAGCGCGGCGCGTCAGGGCAAGGCAGCCAAGCTCTTCGTCAAGCCGCTGCTTTCGCTGTTCGGGGCGGCTCCGGATCCGGTTCCGGACTCCCGCCCCGGTCGTGCCGGTGGACCTGATTCGCCGCCGGAGAGCGTTGAGTTGCTGGAGGCCGGTCTGAAGAAGATCGAAGACACCCTGCCTGCCCTGTCCGCCTGCGTGGACCGCAGCATGGAGAATTTCCTGCGCGAATATGACCCGGAGTACGTGAACGGACTGGCCGCATCGCGTTACATCGAGGACTGGCGCCGTTTGTTGGACACGTTCAGTGCGCGGGTCGGATTGGCGACGGAAGGGCTTTACCGGCTCCGCGCGGTGCTCGGAGCCCTTCCCGGAGCGGTGGCCTGTGGCGCCAGCGAGGAGGGTCGTCAGGCGATCTAACTACAGGTGGTCCGCATGCAGGAGGTGCATGAGGACATCCTGTCCATCAACAAGATCGCCGACGCCCAGCGCATGCGGTCTGGGATCGATGGCATCACGTTGTACCGCCAGCCCGAGCGCAATTGGGCCGGCTCGGTGACGGCGCTGCAGTTCGCGCAACCTCCAGCTGCAGTCGAGGCGGTCACTGGCCTGCTTGCGGACTTGGAGGAGGTATCGGAGAAGGTGCGCACCGCAGTCCAGGGAGAATGCCAGTTGGCATCCTATGGCTCCGGTCTGGGGGTCACGAGCTACCAGCGGCGGGTGTGGGTGTCCCTGCGCGAGGCGGCGCACTTGTTGATCAACCCGGAGAACATGGAGGTCGTCATCTCCGAGACGGAACAACTCATCGATGCGGGCAAGCTGCTGGACTGGCGTCCCGCCCGGGCGCCCGTCGAACCGTCCGCAGTCGCGGCGGCGAACGTCCCGACCAAGGCTCCTGGAGCTGCGACTGCGGCCTCGGACGATGTCCCGGCAGGTACGCCGCCTCCACCGTTGCGCCGGATGACGATCCCGGCGGAGACGCCGGGAATCCCGGCCCGTCCCTCGAAGCCGCCCCCTGGGGTGACGGTGGCCCCGACTCGATTCGGGCGGGGTCCGGAGTTGCGCCTGCCGAGCCGGGGCTCGGGTGCCCCGCCGCGCCCCAAAGCCGAGCCGGTCACCAGTCCAGGCGCGGTGCCGCTGTCCGCCTCCCCGTTTCCGGTGGCGGCGAAATCCGATGGCTCCGTTCCTCCTGAGGCCACGGCGGAGACGATCGCCGACCTGATGGCCGAGCGTAAGCGGCTGGAGCAGATCCTTCTCGAAACGCGGGCCAGTCTCACCGAGCGCGAGCAGTTCCTCAGCGAGAGCGAGGCGCGGTTGATGAAGGTCAGTCAGACTCAGCTGGAGCGCGAGGTGGACCTTGAGCAGCGCGAGGAGCAGCTCCGCGACCTTGAGAAGCGGCTGCGCGAAATGCAGACGCGCCTCGCCACCGAGCGTCCGGCCACGACCGAAAAGAAGGTCTGGGACGAGTTCCGCGAATAGGCGCCGCGACGCCGACGCCGCAACCGCACCCGTTGTCGCCGTGAAGTGCGCTCCGGAGTTGCCCCCCCGGCGGGTCGTGACACGGTGACGGGGGTTCGTCTCCTTCTTGGAGCGGTCTCTCCGCTCGTCTGACCGATGCTTCCTCCGATCCTTCGCCGTGCTGCCTCGGGCGCCCGCCGGAACGCGGGCGACGCTCCGTCTCCCTGCTCATGCCGGGAGGGTCGCCGCCCGCAGTGGTTCGCGCGGAGGGTTTCGAGATGGCTCCTCGCGCTCGTCCTCGCCTTCGCGGCCGTGCCCGGCGCCGATGCCCAGTCGCCAGCCCGGGCGGGTCGCTGGGCTCATGAGACGAGCCGACTGGCGCCGGATCCGGGCGTCGTCTGGGGTCGCTTGGAGAATGGCTTCCGCTACGCCCTTCGGCCGCACGCCGGGGTCCCCGGTCGGGTGGTGCTTCAACTCATCGTGCTCTCCGGATCGCTCGATGAACGTCCGGACGAACGTGGGATGGCGCACTACCTCGAGCACCTCGCCTTCGGCGGGACCGAGGATTTCCTGCCGGGCGAGATGGTGCTGCTCTTCCAGCGACTCGGCATGGAGTACGGGAGCGACGTGAACGCGCAGACCACGTTCGACTCGACCATCTACCGCCTTGATTACCGCCGCGCCGATCCGCTCCTGCTTCGGGATGGGCTCCGTCTCTTCCGGGGCTTTGCGGACGGACTGGCGTTCGATCCTCAGGTCATCGAACGGGAGAGAAAAGTCGTCCTCGCTGAACTTCGCCTTCGCAATACACTCGCGGGAAAGCGCGAATTGGCGTCCCTGCCGGTGGTGTTTCGGGGGCTCGCGTTCCCAGAGCGCAGCCCGGGCGGCAGCGAGGAGCAGATCGCGCGGTTCACGCGGGAGCAGTTCATGGCTTTCTACCGGCGAAATTACCGGCCGGACCTGATGGTGTTGGTCGTCACGGGCGACATTGGGGTGGCGGCGATGGAGTCGGACATCCGGGAGCGCTTCGGCAGCATGAGTCGGCCGGTGGGTCCGCCCCCGGTCCGGGATGAGGGGCGCCTGAACGCCCGGGCCTTGCGGGCGGGGGTGCTGCCGTTGGCGGGCATGTCGGCGGCGGCCGTCGAGGTGGCGACGGTGGCGCCCCGCCCGGCTGGGGCCGAGACCCAGGCCCAGCGGGAGGAGGAGCAGAAGCGGGACCTCGTGATGCGCCTCTTTTCGCAGCAACTGGCGGCGGAAGGTTTGGGCGACGGGGGGATCGAAGCAGGCTACAGCGAGTTGCTCGGTCACGGAGTGGCGACGGTGCGGGCGATGGTGCCGGCACCGGCGTGGTCCGCCGGGGTGACGACGCTGGATACCAGCGTCCGCCGGGCGCTGGAGTTGGGTTTCGCGGGCACCGTGGTGACGGAGGCCCGGCGCGAGGAACTGCGGCGCCTCGCCCTGCTCCGCGAGCAGTTGCCGACGCTGGATCCGTCCGTGCTGGCGGATGCCCTGGTGGAATCGATCACGGAGCACCGGGTCTTCGTGGGACTTGAGCAGTCGCTGGCGTGGCGGGCGGCGTGGCTGGAGACCTTTGGTCCGTCCGAGGCGCAGCAGGTGTTTCGCCGGCTTTGGGCGCCGGCATCCCTGGCCTTCCATGTCTCCGGTGGCGTCGGCGTGGAACTGAAATCGCAGAAGATCCTCGATGAAGTGGCGAAGGCGCGTCGCGGTCGCGTCGCGGCGCTGCCGCCGCGTCCGCCTGAGGACCGCGTGCCCTACCGCCTCCCGACTTGGGGACCGCCGGGGGAGGTGGCGGCGCGGACCGATCTGCCGGCCCTTGGCGCGGCCCTGCTCCGCTTCCGCAATGAGGTCCGCCTGAACGTGGTGTCGCGTCGCCAGGAACCGGGGATCGTGCACCTCGTGGTCCGTGTGGGAACCGGGCTCCTCGAAATGCCGGGAACCCGCCCGGCGCTGAAGGAGTTTGGCCTCAACACCGTGCTGGCCAGCGGAACCGAGCACCTGCGCGGCGAGACGCTTCGGGCGCTCGTGAGCCAGCGGTTCCTCGATTTCAGCTTCGACGTGGCGGACCGGGATGCCTTCGCGTTCCGCGCCACCGTCCCGGCGGATGAAGTCACCACGTTCCTCGGCGTCGTGGCGGACATCCTGCACCGCCCGCGATTCAGCAGCTTGGCGCACGCGGAGCAGCGGATGAATGCGGCGATGGGCCGCATGGCCGGCAGTTCGGGCATGGGCGACGGCATGCGGGCGCTCAACGACCGTCTCTTCCGCGGCGATGCGCGCTTCACCTCGGGGTCGCCGCTCGATTACATCGCAATGAGCGCCGAGGACGTGCGCCGCTGGATGGAGGCGCCTCTGGCGCGCGGCTACGTCGAGGCCACCGTGGTGGGTGACATCACCGAGGAGGCCACCGTCGAGGCGGTCGCGCGCACGCTTGGATCCCTGCCTCCCCGGGCGGCGGACAAGTCCACCGCCACGCCGGTCAGGCCGGCGCAGGTGACGGCGCGACCGGGCTTTGAGCGGATCGAGTTCACCGGCGAGCAAAACACCGGTCTCGTGGTCGGCACGTGGCCGACGAACGAACTCCGCGAGGTGCGCGACCAAGCCGCCCTCGAGATTCTCACCAAGATCGTCGAACTCCGGGTGCGGGCCGAGGTGCGGGAACGCCTTGGCCTCGCCTACTCGCCGTCAGCGAGTTTGTCGGCGTTCGACGGTTTTCCCGGCTTCGCGCTCCTCCAGACCCAGATCGACTGTGACCCGGCGGACGCGGAGCGCGTCGCACGGCTGGTGGAGCAGATCGGCGCGGAACTCGCCGCGGGCGGGATCAACGAAGGCGAATTCATCGGTTCCCGCGGCATCCTGAAAAGCCAGCTGCAGCGGTCCTTCCGCGAGAACGGATTCCTCGTCACCCTGCTCAGCCGCGCCCAGGAACGGCCGGAGGAGCGGGAGCAGATCCTGGGTCTGGCCGATGGGCTGATTGACAGTGTCGAGCGGGCCGACGTGGAGCGCTGGGCGGCCTCGCTCCTGCGGCGCGAGAATTGCCGCGCCGCGGCCGTGGTCCCGAAAGCCTTCATCGGCGTCTACCAGCTCTCGGATAAACCGTAGCCGGCGTTGTCCGTCGCCGACCGAACCACGCTGCGCCGGCCCGTCGGCGGCGGCGCAACGCGGATTTGAGTCAGTTGCCGCGCAGCGCGTTGCGGCGCTTCAGGTCCTCGGCGCCCTTGGCGACGATTTCCGGGGCGACCTTGACCCCGGCCTTGGCGAGGGCGGCGTCGAGGATGACTTCGCCCTCCATGTAGCCGCCGACGATGTCGACGATCTTGCCGTCGCGATCGATGATGAACTGCGTCGGGATGCCGCCGACGCCGTAGAGCGTGCGGGAAATGTTCTTGTCGCCGCGCTCCGCCACATCATGGGTCCAAATGATGTCGGGGTATTTGGACTGATTGGCCCGCACCCAGCGCTCGAACGCACCGCGGGTGTCGCTGGTGCACGAACCGAGGACGACGACGCCCTGGTCCTTGTACTGCGCTGCGACCTTCTGGGTGTGCGGCATGGCGGCCATGCAGGGCCCGCACCACGTGGCCCAGAAGTCGAGGATGACGACCTTGCCCTTGAAGTCGGAGAGACGGACGTCCTTGCCGGCGAGATCCTGCGTGGTGAAGTCCGGCGCCTTGGCGCCGACCTTGAGCATCTCGCGACGGGGCGGGGGAGGGGCTTCCTTGGACTCTTCGCGGGTGAACACGCGGGCGGGCTGGTCCTCGGGCTTCAGTGTGATGCCGGCGCGGAGGAGGAGGTTGCCGAGCGATTCCTTGACCCGTTCGCCGGTGCCGACGAAGAAACCGACCACGTGGCCCTGGGCATCGATGACCACGGTGTGCGGAATCGGTGCCATCATGCCGCCGGCGAGCTTCATCGGGACGACCTTTTCCATGTGGGCGCGTTGCGTGGCCGAGAAGGCCTTTTTCTCGTCGTCGGACATTTCGTTGAAGTCCTTCTCCGGCTTCGGGCTGGAGCCGACAGGATCGAAGACGATCGGGAACGCGACGCCGGCCGCGCTGGCTTCGCGCCAGGTTTGGTAGGCCTCGCGGCTGCCGTAGGCGGCGAGTCCAAGGACCTGAAACCTCTGGTCGGCGTAGCGCTTGGCGTAGCCGTTGAGGAAGTCGATCCCGTCCTGTCCCGGGCCTCGGCTGGCGCCCCAGACGGTGATGACCGTGACCTTGCCAGCGGTGACGCTCGCGAGTGAAACGGCCTGGCCGGCGGCGTCCTCCACCGTGACCTCGGGCAACGGCGCGCCGTTGGCGGTGCGCAGGTAGCTGTCCCGGAACTGGGGCTTCTTCGCGGCCTCAATCGCGGCGGCGGCGCGTTCCTTCTCGGCGTCGATGGCGTCCGCGAGCTGCTGACGTCCGCGGGCGGCGACGGCCGGGTCGACCTTCACGCCGACGGAGGCGAGGGCGGCTTCGGCGCGGGCATCTTCCTTGCCGTTGTTGCCGACGAGGGTGGCGGCAATCTTGCCGTCGCGGCCGATGATGAACTGCGTCGGGATGCCGGTCACACCGTAGAGGCTGGCCGAAGCGCGTTGCTCGAAGGTGGGCGTGTTGCGGGCGTTGGGATCGAAGACGAATTGGAGGTTCGGGTACTTGGGCTGGTTCTTCGGGATCCACTGCTTGAACGCGGCGATCGTGTCGCTCGTGCCGGACGCAAGGACGACGACATCCTGGTCCTTGTACCGGGCCGCGATTTCCTGGGCGTGCGGGAAGGACGCGATGCACGGTCCGCACCAGGTGGCCCAGAAGTCGAGGATCACGACCTTGCCCTTGAAGTCGGAAAGACGGACTTCACGACCGGTGACGTCCTGCATGACAAAATCCGGGGCGATCACACCGGCGCCCAGCAGCGCCGGACGTGCGGCGGCCGCGGCGGCCGTGGTGGCCCCGGCGGGCGGAGCTTGGATCGTGGCGGCGGGGCGCACGGAGGCGGTCCCGGAGCCAGCGGCGGCCTTCTCCTGCTCCGCGTGGAAGGCATCCAGCACGCCGCGGAGCAGCTGGGCGTCGGCCTCGGTCAGCCGGACGCCGGCGCGGACGATCGGTTCGCGGAGCCAGCCGGAGACCTTCGGGCCGGCGCCGACGATGCCGCCGACGAGTGAGCCGTCCTTGCGGATGACCGCGTAGGCCGGGTAGAGGCCGATGCCAAACTGGGTGTTGGCGGCGCTCTCGAGGAAGGCCTTGCCGGCGGGGTCCCACGAGACGGTGAAGCCGGCGTCCGCCATCTTCTCGCGATCGTACCAGGCGTCGAACTCGGCCTTTTCGGTGGCGACGTTGATCGCCCAGACCTTCAGGCCTTGGTCGGCGTAGGCTTTCTGGATGGCGGCGACGTCCGCGATGGGCGAACGGGCACCGGTCCAGAAGGCGATGAACACCGGGGAACCCTTGAAGCTGGAGAGGCGAATCTCCTTCCCGTCGCGGCCCTGTACCGCGAAGTCGGGCACCGCTTCGCCGGAGGCCAAGCGGCCGAGGCGGGCGGTCGGGAGGAACTTGGCGGGCTGGGCCATCGTCTTGCCCATGGCGGGAATGACCTTGGGGCGGGCATCAGCGGCCGGCTCCGGCGGAAGGTGGGAGGTATCGATCGGCAGGCCGGCCTTGGCGAGCAGGCGGGTGACGGCGGGGTTTTCGCCGGCGCCGCCGCCGGTGGTGGTGCCGATGATGCGGCCGTCCTTGCCGATCATGAAGAGCGACGGGAAGCCGGTCACATGGTACTCGGTGTTAAAGACCGACTTGGCCCAACCGTCCCGGCCCGCCGGGTCGAAGGCGGTGCGGAAGGCGTACTTGGCGCCATTGCGCTTCACCCAGCCGTTGTAGGCCTCGAGCGTGTCGTTGGCGCAGACCGCCAGGAGGACGAAGTCATTTCCGGCGAACTTGGCCGCGAGTTCGCTGTTATGCGGCATGGCCGCGACGCAGGGGCCGCACCACGTGGCCCAGATGTCGAGGAGCACGAGTTTGCCGCGCAGGTCCGACAGCCGCAGCGTCTGTCCGTCCGGCGTGCGCACCGCGAAGTCGGGGGCCATGTCGCCGGCCTTGAGGCGCGGCGGGGGGCCGCCAGCGGCGGGCGCGGAGGCTGCCGCCTGAGCGGAGCCGGGAAGAGGCGCGAGGCACAGCCCGAGGGCAAGGAGCGCGATGGCGGAACGGAGCGGACGGAGGAGACGTTGCATGAGCCTGAAAAAAGAGGAAAGAGGTCGCCGTTACCCGGTGCTGGCGGGCGTCTGGCGACGCAGTGACGGCGGGAGGAAAGGAGCGCGAACGGTGCGAAAGGGAGTCGAGGCGCGGAAACGGATGCCCGAACACCTGGAGGAAGGGTGAGAGTCGGGGAAGAGCGGGGCGAAGTCGAACCCTGAAAATCAGCGCCTTTGAAGCGCCCGGGCGCCGGCTCGACGCGCGACGAGGCGTTTCCCTCTAGGATTTTTTCAAAAAAGTTTCGGAAGGGCGGATCGGGGTTGGCTCGCGGCCGTTCGGGCCTGATGATGAGTCCCGCATGGCCTCCCGAGGTTCCGCCTTGTCTCCCGTCCGCGCCCCGGTGCGGGCGCGCGCGCATCCGGTGCTGTCTTTGATCGGGAACACGCCGCTGATCCCGCTGCGGTTCGAGCCGGAGGGCATCACCCTCTACGCCAAGGCCGAATTCATGAACCCGAGCGGTTCGATCAAGGACCGGCTGGCGCTGACGATCCTCGGCGACGCGCGGCGGCGGGGCTGGCTGCGGCCGGGGACGACCATCCACACCGGCCGGGAAATCCTCGCCCAGATGCAGAGCCGGGTAGACGCGTTCGTCAGCGGCTACGGCACGGGCGGTACCCTCAACGGCGTGAGCCGCGCCCTGCGCAAGGCGTGCCCGCGCGTGCAAATCGTCGCGATGGAGCCCGCCGAGGCCGCCATGCTTTCGGGGGAATCCCCCTGCTGCCACAGCATCGAGGGCGTGGCGGGCGGCTATTTGCCCCCGTTGCTCAAGGCGGTCTCGGTGGATGCACAGGAAAAGGTCCCGAGCGCCGAGGCCTTGCGCATGACCCAGCGCCTGGCCCGCGACTTCGGTTTGCTGGTCGGCACTTCGTCCGGCGCGAACGTCATCGCGGCGCTCCGGACCGCCCAACGGCTCCGGCGTGGCGCGCGGGTGGTGACCATCCTGTGTGACCGGGCGGAGCGGTATTACTCAACGCGGTTGTTCGCGGGCGTCGGGGGTGACGCGTGAGAGCGGCTGGTCTTTGGAACTCGCCAGCGGCGCGGGGATTCCGGAACCGGGCGTTGGCGCAGGGGTCTTTGCACCCGGCGTTCGCTGGCGAGTCGGCGTCTGCCCGGTCGGTCGGCTTGCGTCGTCCGTTCGTCCCGGCATCGTTGTTCTTGCCCATCGGAGGGGCTCGGCCAATCGCGGCGCGAGCGTCCTGCCGCCATGGCGTGCCGCGGGGCGCGTCTTCCCTCCGAATCTTTCCTCTCTGAAATCCTCTTTTCCTATGAACCTTGGTCGATGGTCTGTGATGTGGCTGGCGGGTGTGATGGCTGCGGTGGGCGCGCTGGCGCCGTTCACGCGGCTGGAGGCCCGCCCGGTGCGCAACGGCGCGGTCCAGGTTGAACTCGTCGCCCGGCAGACCGCGGTGCAGCCGGGGCAGCCTTTCTGGGTCGCGCTGAAGGTGGACCACGACGCCCCGTGGCACACCTACTGGATCAACGCCGGCACCGGCTATCCGACATCAATCGCGTGGACGCTGCCGGAGGGTTTCGCGGCGGGCCCCATCGTCTGGCCCGCGCCCCACACCGTGAAGGACACGGCGGGCAACGTCACGGGCAACGGCTATGAAGGCACCGTCTACCTCTTCACGCAGATCACTCCTCCGGCGACGCTGGCGGCGGGATCGAAGGTCGAGTTGCGCGCGGCGGCCGAGTGGCTGATGTGCGCGGAATCGTGCATGCCGGGCGATGCCAAGGTCGCCCTGACTTTGCCCGTGGCTGCGGAGGCCGGAGCGGAGAATGCAGCGGTGGCGAAGGCCTTTGCGGACCTTCCCCATGATCCGGCACCGTGGACGGTGTCCGCGCGGCGGGATGGCGCGAAGGTCTTCCTGACCGTCAGTGCACCGCCGGGCGCCCCGGTGCACGCGCCCGAGGGGCTGCATTTCTTCGAGGAACAGGCGCACATCGATTATGCGGCGCCGCAGGCCCTCACCACGGCGGCGGGCAGTTGGACCCTGCAGTTGGCGGCAGCGGCGGATGCGCCGGCCGATGCGGCGCGGCTCAAAGGGTTGCTCGTTGCCAAGAACGGCTGGACGGCGGGCGAGGGCTATGCGGCGCTGGCGGTGGACGTGCCTCTGACGGCGGGGGCGGGCGCGGCGGCCGCCGCAGGGGTGGCGCCGGCGGGCGGTGCCCCGGGGAAGCCGACGGCGAGTGGCGCTGGCTCGACCGGCGATGCCGGCGGATCCGCCTCGGCGGCGAAGGGCGGGGGAAGCGCGAGTGCTCCGGCGTGGGCAACCGCGGGCGGCGGGTCCGCCGCAGGGGCGGTGGCAACGGGTGGGGCGGGGTCGGCGTCCAGTGCGGGGCTCTTGGGCACGGTGCTGCTGGCCTTCCTCGGTGGGGCGGTGCTGAACCTCATGCCCTGCGTCTTTCCGGTCCTGGGCATCAAGGTGCTCGGCTTCGTGAACCAGTCCGGCAGCGACCGCGGCAAGGTGGTGCTGCACGGGCTCGTCTTCACGGCGGGGGGGCTGGGGTCGTTCTGGGCTCTGGCAGGGGCGCTGCTCGTCTTGCGGGCGGGCGGTGAGCAACTCGGCTGGGGGTTCCAGCTGCAGTCGCCGGCCTTCGTTTATGGCATGGCGGTCTTCATGCTCGTGTTCGCGCTGAACCTCAGCGGCCTCTTTGAGGTGGGTCTCTCGGCGACCGGCGCGGGGGCCGGACTGCAGAGTCAGGAAGGCCTCGGCGGATCCTTCTTCACCGGCATGCTGGCGACGCTGGTGGCGACGCCCTGCAGCGCGCCCTTCCTCGCGCCCGCCCTCGGGGCGGCGCTGGCGCTGTCGGCGGTGGAGTCCCTCGTCGTCTTCACGGCGATCGCGGTGGGGCTCTCCGCTCCGTACCTGCTGCTCTCGCTGTTCCCCCGCGCCGTGAAACTGCTTCCGCGTCCGGGTGCGTGGATGGAGACTTTCAAGCAGGTGATGGCCTTTCCCCTCTACGCGACCGTCGGTTGGCTGCTGTGGGTGCTCGCCGCGCAGACGGCCGGTGACGATTACGGTCTGCTGATGATTCTGTTCGGTTTCGTGCTCGTCGCGATGGCGGCGTGGGCCTACGGCCGGTTCGGTCAGGCGCACGGCAAGCCGACCCGGCAGCGCTGGGGGACGGCGTTCGCGCTGGTGCTGCTGGTCGGCGGCGTCGCGCTCGGCTGGCCGCAGCCTTCGGCGCCGGTGACGGTGGGCGGAGCGTCCGCGACTGCCGGCGGCACCGCCGGCAAGGGCGCGTATGTCGTCGCGTGGCAACCGTGGAGTTCCGAGGCGGTGACGGCGGCGCAGGCCGCCGGGCGGACGATCTACGTCGACTTCACCGCGCGCTGGTGCGCGACCTGTCAGACGAACAAGGCGGCGGTGTTCTCGTCGGCCGACGTGCTGGCGGAGCTGGCGCGCCGCGATGTCCTGTTGCTGCGCGCGGACTGGACCAACAAGGATCCGCGCATCACGCAGGAACTGGCGAAGTACCAGCGCTCCGCCGTGCCGTTCAACCTCGTGTACCATCCCGGCCAGCCCGCCCCGCAGGTGCTGCCGGAGTTGCTGACGCCGGGCATCGTCCTCGACGTGCTCCGTCGGGTCGGCGCGCCCTGAGGCGCGCGGCGGGCCGGCGTTGCGCCCGGCGGCAAAGCCTCGCGATCCGCGCGGGGCTGGACTTGCGGGAGACGGCTGGCAGGGTGGGGGCATGCGCAAGGTCTTTCCTCGGTTTTCGATGCGGTGGGCGGTGATGGGCGGCGGGATGCTGCTGGTCGGCGTCGCCGGCGCCTTGGCCGCGGCGACGGTCCCGGCCGCAGTGCCGACGGCAGGCCCGGCAGCAGTCCGGACTGTCGCGGCGGAGTCGACGCCGGGAGCGAACGGCGTGATGCTGCCGCCGCTCGCGCCCGATGATCGCTGGGCGAAGGAAATGCTGGCATTCGCCGCTGAGGACGCGGCGCACCCGCCGCCGGCAAGCCCGATCGTTTTCACCGGGAGTTCGTCGATCCGGCTCTGGAAGGACCTCGCGACCGACTACCCGGGACTGCGGGTGATGAACCGTGGCTTCGGAGGATCGCGGGTGAAGGACCTCGTGCGGCACTTCGAGCGCGTGATTCTCCAGTACCGGCCGCGCCAGGTGGTGATCTACTCCGGCACGAACGATGTGAACGGCGGCGTGCCGGTCGACGAGGTCGTCGCCGATGTCCGCGCCGTCGTCGACCGCATCCACCGGGAACTGCCCGAGACGCGCGTGCTCTTCCTGTCCCTCGCGCTGAACCCGGCGCGGTGGGCCAAGCGCGATCTCATGCTTGAGACCAACGCCAAGGTCCGCGCCTACCTCGAGCAGGATCCGCGCAACCGCTTCCTCGACGTCAATCCGGCGATGCTCGGTCCCGACGGCTTGCCGAAGCCGGACATCTTCGTCGCCGACTGGTTGCACATGAACCGCAAGGGCTACGAACTCTGGGCGCCGCTGGTGCGGCCGTGGCTGGTTCCCTGATGCCGGACCCGCACCGGACGGCGGTGCACCCTGAGGTCAGGCGTCACGGGTGCAGGCTCACCCGCCGCACGGTGCCGGGAAGGATCAGCCCCCGGATTTCCGATAATCGCCCCGGCTGAAGTACTTCTCCAGCCACACGTACATGCAGATGAAGAAGTAGCGGCTGCCCATTTCCTTGATCTTGAGTTTGGCCACGCCGTGCCGCCGGTTCCGCCACGAGATCGGCATCGTGGTCCACGTGTAGCCGCGCACGATCGCCTTCAAGGGGATCTCGACCGTGAGGTTGAAATGCGGGGAGAGGAATGGACGACAGCCGTCGATCGCGGTGCGCCGGTACGCCTTGAACGCGTTGGTGGTGTCGTTGAGCGAGAGGGTGAACAGCGCGCGGATGAAGGCGTTCGCCATCCGGTTGAGCAGCAGCTTCACCCGCGGGTAATCCTCCACGCGGGCGCCGCGGACGAAGCGGCTGCCGAAGACGCAGTCGAACCCCTCGTTGAGTCGCTGCCAGTAGCGCACGGCGTCGTCCGGCGAGTCCGAGGCGTCCGCCATCATGATGACCACCGCATCGCCCCGGCTCTGGTTGAGTCCGTGCACGACCGCCCGACCGAACCCGTGCGGCCCCAGGTTTTGCACGGGCCGCAGCGTGGGCACCGGCCCCGCCTTCAGCGCCTGCAGCACCTCCCACGTGCGGTCGCGCGAACCATCATCGACGACCACGATCTCGTGCGGCACCGCCGCGGCGGAGAACGCCGCGAACAGGTCGCCCAGTGTCCCCGGAAGCGACTCCTCCTCATCGCGCGCGGGGATCACCACCGAGAACAGCTGGAGCGGGGCAGGCATGGCGGGAGGGCCGGGTCGGATCGATGAGATCGGGGGACCACCGCCGGCGGCGGTCCGCGGCGCAGGTTCAGGCGGCGGGACGGGACTGCCAGGCCGCCACGATCTGGCGGACGGTTTCCTCAAGGGATTGCGTGATGTCCCAGTCCGGGAAGTGCGCCTTGATCTTCCGAAGATCGGAATAGTAGCAGATGTGGTCCCCGCTCCGGTTCTGGTCGGAGTAGGTGGTGACCTGACGTCGGCCCGAGAAGCGCTCGACGAGCGCGAAGGCCTCGAGGATCGAGGTGCTGTTGGCCTTGCCCCCGCCGAGGTTGTAGACCTCGCCCGCGCGCGGGGCCCGCACGAACGCCGCCATGAAGCGGGCCACGTCCAAGGCGTGGATGTTGTCGCGGACCTGCTTCCCCTTGTATCCGTAAATCGTATACGGACGGCCCTCGAGGTTGCACTTCACGAGGAAGGAGAGGAAGCCGTGCAACTCGACGCCGCTGTGGCGGGGTCCGGTGAGGCAGCCGCCGCGCAGGCAGCAGGTCGGCATGCCGAAGTAGCGGCCGTACTCCTGGACCATCAGGTCGGCGGCCGCCTTGGACGCACCGAAGAGCGAGTGCTTCGACTGGTCGATCGTGAAAGTCTCGGGGATGCCCTCGGCGTAGGCCGGATCCGCGAAGTCCCACCGCGTGTCCAACTCGCGCAGCGCGATCCGGTTGGGGGCGTCGCCGTAGACCTTGTTCGTGCTCAGGTGGATGAACGGCGACTCCGGGCAGGCTTGGCGGGCCGCCTCGAGCAGATTCAGCGTCCCCCCCGCGTTGGTGTCGAAGTCGTCGAACGGGATGGCGGCCGCGCGGTCGTGGGAGGGCTGGGCGGCGGTGTGGACGATTACGGCGGGACGGAGCGTGCGCACGAGCGCGAGCACCCCGGCGCGGTCGCGGATGTCGAGTTCGTGGTGCGTGAAGCCGGGAAGTTCGCGGGCGAGCCGCGCCTGATTCCACCGGGTGTCGCCCTGCGGACCGAAGAAGACGGCCCGTTGGTTATTGTCCACTCCGTGAACGGCGTAACCCAACTCGCGCGAGAAGTGCGTGCACACCTCGGAGCCGATGAGGCCGGACGAACCGGTGACGAGGAGGACGGGGGGCATGGGCAATCGGTGAACGGACGTTCGGAGTGGAAGGCCGGGCGGGGCGTCGGATCGTTCGTAGGCTGGTCGGCGGTGGGTCTTCCTTGGGGGAGGTCGGTGCGGGACAGACAGATAGCGGAACCGGTCGCGTACGGAAGACGAAAGCGGCGAAGACGCGGAGGCACCGGTTGACCTCGGGCGGGTGGGACCTACGGTCAAGGGGTGCGTCTTGAAGAGCTCTCCAGCCTGCAGCAGTTGGTCCTCCCCGACCGTTGGCAGGCGGAGGCGATCCAGGCGTTGCGCTCCGGCAAGGACGTGATCGTGGACGCCCCGACCGGGGCGGGGAAGACCTACGTCTTCGAGCGCTGGGCGGAGCAGACGAACTTCTCGCGTCGTTCCCTCTTCACCGTGCCGACGCGGGCCCTGGCGAACGACAAGTACGCCGAGTGGCGGGCGCGCGGGTGGCGGGCCGGCATTACGACCGGAGATGTGACGGTTGACCCCGGTGCTCCGCTGGTGGTGGCGACCCTGGAGGCGGTGCAGCATCGGGTGACGGGCGGGCGCGAGTCCGGCCCGGAATTCCGCCTGCTGGTGATCGACGAATACCAGTGGCTGGCCGATCCCCACCGCGGCTCGCATTACGAAGGCGTGATCATGTCGGTCGCGCGGGAGACCCAGCTCCTGCTGCTCTCCGGAGCCGTGGGCAATCCGGAGGACGTGGCGGCCTGGCTCCGGCGGCTGGGCCGCGACGTGGTGGTGGTGCAGACCAAGCAGCGCCCGGTTCCGCTGGAGGAGGTGGAGGCGGATGATCTGATCCACGGCCTGCCGCGGACGATCGAAGGCTTCTGGTCGCGCCGCGTGGCCGGGGCGCTGCGCGAAGGCCTGGGTCCGGTGCTGGTCTTTGCGCCGCACCGGCAGGATGCGGAGCGGCTGGCGCGGCAGTTTGCGCGGGAGTTGCCCCTGCCCGAGCCCCTGACCCTCTCCCAGGAGCAGGAGGACCTCTGTGGTCCGGCGCTGGCGAAACTGATCAAGGCCCGCGTGGCCTATCACCACAGCGGTCTCACCTACGCGCAGCGGGCGGGCGTGATCGAGCCCCTCGCCAAGGCGGGCCAGCTCCGCGCGGTGGTGGCGACGCTCGGGCTGAGCGCCGGGATCAATTTCTCGCTTCGCTCGGTCATGATCACCGCCGGCTCGTACCACCACGGCCACCAGGACCACGAAATCGAACCCCACGAACTGCTGCAGATGGCCGGGCGGGCCGGGCGGCGCGGGCTCGACGAGACGGGCTACGTGCTGGTGAGCAGCTCGACGCCCCGCCTCCGGCGCGCGGCCCAGATGCGCCTGAAGCGGGGTGCGCCGCTGCCCTGGGCGTTCTTTCTGCGCCAACTCCGCGCCGGCGGCACGGCGGCCGGCTTGGCGGCGGACCTGTGCCAGCGGTTCTTCACGGACGAACCGCTCGTGCTCGGACTCGAACAGACGCTTGGCCTGCCTCCCGGAACCCTGCCCTGCGAGCAACGCACGGACACCGGGCGGGCCCGGCTCGTGCGGCGCGAGAAAACCCCCTTTCCCGCCTGCACCGGCTGCTCCCGGCGCCCGGACTGCCTTGCCCTGGCGCCCCAGCCGACCCTGCTCTGGCAGTTGCAACGGACTAACGTTCTCGACCGCGAACTCCGCCTTACGCCGCGTGGCCAGATCGTGGCATCCTTCCTCGGCCCCGAAGGCCTTGCGATCGCCGTCGGGTTGGAAGATCGTCGTTACCCCCTGGATGCCTTGATCTTCGATCTGGCGAATCTCTTTTCCGGTGAGCGCTTTGCGGGCACGAACCCCCGCATCCTCGGACGTCTCTCGGCGGTGTGTGAGAAGGCCTTCCACCGCTTTTCCATCGACGGTTATCTGGTCAACGGCGTCCCGCCGCAATACGGTTACGGCGCGGCGGAAGTCGTGAAGGCACGGGTCGGAGGCGAACGCCTTCGCGTCCTGGCGGAAGCGCAGGAACAGGCGGGCCGCGGGGATATTGACCGCCTGATGACCGAGTGGCGTTCGCTGCTGCGCCAGATTGCGGCGGCCCCGCCGATCACGTTCGAGGGCGAGATGGCGGCGGCTCCGGCGCTCTTTCTGGCGGAGCGATGGGATACCCTGCGCAGCATGGCGCAGGCCTATATCAACGACTTACGTGTCGAGGCCCTCCCGGATTTGCCGCCCCTGACGCCGGAGCAGCGGCGACCCGTGAATCACCGTTTCCTCCGGGCGGCGGCGGGGCGCGGCGGCGTGGGAATTTCGGCTCAAGAGTCCTTGCGTCGGTGACGATCAACGACGGACACGGTCGGTGCTGGCCGGGCTGAGTGCACCAAGGAGGGACGCGCTTCCTTCTGTGGCGCGCCCGCCCGGAGAGTGGCCTTCCCTGCGCACCACACCGCCATGGCTGAAACACCTCCCTCTCTGCACCTCCTTCGCGAGCTGAGCGCTCACGAGCGCCGACTCGCCGAGAACCCGGATGCCCACGGGTATCTGAAGCTGGCCTCCGGCTATGCGGAGGCGGGCTGGATCAAGGAGGCCACCCGCGCCGCGCAGCGGGCCAAGGCGTTGGCGCAGGGCGGCGAGGTGGAGCGCCCCGAGGCCACAGTCCTGAGCGGTCCGTGCACGCCCAAGGTGCTGCTGGAGATCGTGCGGTCGATGACCCTGACCGGCAGACGGGCCATTTGCAACTGGATGCGCCGGGCGGCATCCGCGTGTCCCTGGGCTTGGTCGACGGGCGCTTGGTGGGGGCGCAGTCGTCCGACACGGCTCCGGGCGAGGCGGCGCTTCTTCGGGCGACGTCCCTCCGCGCCTGCCGCTACGCGTTCGTCGCCGGGCCGTTGACGGTCGACCTGCCGACGCTGGACGCGCCGACGGATGAGTTGCTGGCCCTGATGGCCGCCCGCGTGGCAGGGTGAAGACCGAACGGATCCGACCATGCGCATTCTGATTCTCGAAGACGACCGGGCGACGGTCCAACTGCTCGGTCTGCCCCTGACCTCCTCGGGACACACCGTGGTTCACGCCCTCGATGGCACCGAGGGTCTCAAACAACCGCGGGCGGCTCCCTGTGATCTCGTGATCTCGGACGTCCAAATGGTGCCGATGGACGGGCCGGGTTTCTCAAGGGGGCGCGACTGGAGTTCCCGCGCGTCCTCGTGGTGCTGGCCTCGGCGTGCTCGGACCTCCATGTCCGGATCGAGCAGCAGCCTCACAAGCCCTTTGACGTCGTGCACAAGCCCTTCCGAATCGAGGAAGTGCGGCGCGTGCTGGCGCGGGCCGAGGAAGCTCTGGCGATGCAGGCAACGGTGGCCCGCTCCTCCGCGGTTGCCGAGACGCGGGCGCCCTCCGCTGCGCTTTCCCCGCTGAATGATCGTCTTCTGCCGCTATTTCCGGGTCAGGGCTACGCGCCGACCCGAGCCAGTCTGGCGCGGGCCATCGCTCATCCGGGGTACGCCCTGCTCGTGGCGGCGCGGGGGTTGCTGACCACGGAATTCTTTGAGCTTTGGAAGGCGGGCTCGCCGCAGCCCAACGCGGTCTGGAAGGCGATCGACGCCGTCGAATCGCCTGACGCGGTGCGCGGCCTGATCGATTCCGACGACCTCTCCCGGGGCGGTACGTGGGTCGTTCAGAATCTCGAGGCCATCCCGCTGCCGGAGCAGGTGCAGTTGCTGGCGTCCTCCCGCCGCCTGCCGCCGACGCGGCTCATCGTCACCGTGCGGCGCGACCCGGACGTTCTTCTTGAGGAAGGGAAGCTCGACGAGGCACTCTACTTCAGACTGTCGAGTCTCATCATCCCGATCCCCGCATTGTCGGAGGTCAGCGAGCACTTGGACGGTCTGCTGATCGATGCGCTGCGGATGGCTCAGGGTTATCCGTTTGGTGGGACGGATGTGATGATCGAGCCGGTGGCTTTGACCGCACTCAAGGCGCACCCGTGGAAGGAAAACCTGGCCGAGTTGCGGGGCGTGGCGGTGTGGACGGTGACGCAGATGCGTTCGCCGCGGGTCACGCTCGCGAACTTGCCGGAGCGTTTTCACCGGGCGCGCTTGGCGACGCTGGGCGAGGCGTTGGGCGAAGCCCAGCGGGAGCATCTGGAGCGGGCGCTTCGCGTGAGCGGGAGCTCGATTGAGGCGGCTCATGCCTTGGGCGTCGGCGTGGAGGAGTTTTCCCTCGCGGTGGAACCGGGTGGTCCCCTGCTGTTTTCGCTTTCGGGTGCCCACTCGGCCGCTCTGCCGGCCGGGGACGGGCGCGATCGCTCGCCAGTGGTCCTGTTCGTCTCCGCTGATTCCCAACTCCGGCACGCCGCCGAGGCGCAGCTGGCTGCCTTGGGCGTGGAGGCGCGGATCGCCGCCGATGGGCTGCAGGCGATCGCTCATTCCGTGCTTTCCCCGCGCCGACCGGCGGTGGCGATTCTCGCCGGGCGCAGCGCCCCGTTCGAGGTGGAGGAGTTGATCAGCCAGTTGCGGCGGCTCAGCCCTTCACTCGTCGTGGCCAAGGTCGGGGTCGGGGAGGAGACCGACGGCTCGCTTTATTTTCCGCCCCTCGAGAGAATGGACCTCTTCCCAGTCATCGTCGCCCACTTGCTCCAGGCGATTCCGAAGTCGGCGGCGCCGTCGGGTCGGGCATCGGCCGCCGCGGCTTCGCCGGGTTTGCACCTCGCGTCCACCCCCCAGCGGTACGGCCGGTCGGCCGTCCCCCGAGTTCGAGGCTTCCACCCGCGGGGCCTAGTCGGCCGCGGGTCACCGCCCGCGCCCGCGCGCGATCAGGGCTCCCCGGACTTTTCGTCCTCGTCCGCCTGATCGGCCCGGATCACTACGCCGTCGCGGATCACGACCTCGCGCTCGGTCGTAACGGGCGGACGCACCATGACGGGCCCCCCCGCCATCACACCGCCCATCCCCACGCCGCCCGTGCCGACTCCGATGCCCCCAGCGCCCACGCCAATGCCGGTGGCGCCGCCGGTGCCCACGCCGACGCTGACCCCGGTCGAGCGGCCTCCGACGCCGACCGGGTAGCCACCGGGGTACCCGCCCGGATAGCCCCCCATCGGGGTCGTCGGGTAGATGTAGTCACCGCCCGAGGTCTTGCGGTAAATCCAGATTTCATCCTCATGCGGCCCATTCCGCCGGGCGATCACCTCGTCCGGCTTGCCCCACGCGACTTCCACCATCTCCGGCGTCATGCCGGGTTCGATGCGACCGTCGAGCACGGCTTGACGCATGTCGAGCGGCCAGGACTCGTAAGCCTCGCGGCTCTGCTCGATTCGACTGAATTGCGGGCTCGAGCACCCGGCGAGGAAACCGGCGGCAAGGCAAAGCAGGCACGCAAGGCGGCGGGCGGGGTTCACAGCGCCAACAAGAAAGCACACAACCCCCGCCCCGTAAAGGCTCCGACGTGCGCTCCGGGAGGAGGCTCGGGGTGCCCGACGATGCCGGGCAATCACCCCACGCCGACCGGTCCCTGCGCCAAGCGTCGGAAGGTTCGTGGGTTACGATTCTGCGCCGCGATCCCGGGTCGGAGTGATTCGGAAAAAAGCCACTTGCACGGGGCTACCCGGGAGGTAACCCTGCTGGGGTTTTTTGGTTCATCGTCCGCTCTCCCTTTCCGCCATCGCCATCACCATGGTCTCGTCGAACAACGAACTCGCCTACAACACCAAGATCGAGGGTGACGTCATCGTCACCCGGGCGGATGCCGTGATCAACTGGATCCGCGCCAATTCCGTCTGGCCGATGCCCATGGGTCTGGCCTGCTGCGCGATCGAACTGATGGCGACCGCGTCGAGCCGTTTCGACATCGCCCGCTTCGGAGCCGAGGTCTTCCGCTTCTCCCCGCGCCAGGCTGACTGCATGATCGTCGCTGGCACCGTGACGTACAAGATGGCCCCGCACCTGCGCCGGATCTACGATCAGATGGCGTCGCCCAAGTGGGTCATCGCGATGGGCGCGTGCGCGAGCTCGGGCGGCATGTACCGGAGCTACGCCACGTTGCAGGGGGTGGACCGCATCGTGCCGGTCGATGTGTACATCAGCGGCTGCCCGCCGCGGCCCGAGGCGCTCCTCGATGCCTTGATGAAGCTGCAGGCGAAGATGGGTCGCGAGACCTCGGCGCGGACTTTGCTCACCGCTTGATCCCGCGCCCCCGCCGCCGCGTCTCCCTCCGCCCCCGTCCCGCCTGATCCGCCCGTCAGCCACCTTCGCGATGTCCGCCACCGTCGATCCCCTTGCCGCGATCAAAGAGCTCATTCCTCAGGCGACCGAACGCGCGTCGCTGGATCACCCGGCGATCAACGTCCCGGCTGACGCCGTGGTGGAGGCGCTCCGCCAGCTGCGCGACCGCGGCGGCTACGACTTCCTCGTCGACCTGACCGCCATCGATCAGGGCGAGGGCGTCGCCGACCGCTTCACGGTCGTCTATCACCTGTTCTCGACCGCGGCCTCGACGTACGTGCGGGTCGCGACGGACTGCCGTGGCGGCGCCGCTCCGGTCGCCCCGAGCGTCACCGCCGTGTGGCCGGCGGCGGATTGGCACGAGCGCGAGGCGTTCGACATGTTCGGCATCCGCTTCGAGGGACACCCTGATCTCCGGCGCATCCTGATGTGGGACGGCTACCCGAACCATCCGCTGCGAAAGGAGTTTCCGCTCGCGGGCGTCGAGACCCAGCTCCCCGACCTCGAGGTCGCGGCCGAGACCGGCACCAAGGTGCTGCCGGCTCCGATGGCGGGCGGTCCCTTCGTCGCTCCTGCCGGTGAGATGAACCTCACCAACGCGGAGCCGCGGGCCAAGGACGAGAGCTGGAATGAGCGCCACGTGAAGCCCGAGTAAGCCGCGCGCAACCACCCGACCCCTCCTTTCGATGGCCACCGAATTTGCCTTTCCCGATGCCGGCGCGAAGACCGCGGCGGCCGCGCCGGAGTTCCAGACCGAGAAGATGTCGCTCTCGATGGGACCGTCGCACCCGTCCACCCATGGTGTGCTGCGCCTGCAGCTGGAGCTGGATGGTGAGGTCGTGACGAAGTGCGAGCCGATCATCGGCTACCTGCACCGCGGCGACGAGAAGATCGCCGAGAACATGACCTACAACCAGTTCGTGCCCTACACGGACCGGTTGGATTACCTCGCCCCGCTCGCAAACAACGTCGCCTACGCCATCGCCGTCGAGCGCCTCGCGAAGCTCGAGGTGCCGGAGCGCTGCCAGGCGATCCGCGTCCTCTGCTGCGAGCTCGCGCGCATCTCCTCGCACCTCCTCGGCCTCGGCGCCTACGGCATCGATGTCGGCGCCTGGTCCGTGTTCCTGTACTCCTTCACCGAGCGCGAGAAGCTCTACAAGCTCTTCGAGGAGCTGACCGGCGCCCGCTTCACCACGAGCTACACCCGCATCGGCGGGGTGGCGCGCGATGTTCCCGAGGGCTGGACGGACCGCGTCAACGCGTTCTGCGACCAGTTCCTGCCGATCCTCGACGAGATCCTCGCGCTCCTCACCCGGAACAAGATCTTCATGGATCGCACCGTCGGCGTGGGCGTCATTTCCCGCGAGGACGCGATCGCCTACGGCCTCACCGGTCCGAACCTGCGCGGCTCGGGGGTGGGGTTGGACCTCCGCAAGGACCGGCCTTACTCGGGCTACGAGCGGTACCAGTTCGACGTGCCGGTCGGCACGAAGGGCGATTGCTACGATCGCTACCTCGTCCGCGGCGAGGAGATGAAGCAGTCGGTCCGCATCGTGAAGCAGGTCCTCGCGAACTTCCCGAAGGGACCGTGGCAGGCCACCGACGCGCGCCGGATCGTGAGTCCGCCCAAGGACAAGGTCCTGACCTCGATGGAGGAGCTGATCCAGAACTTCATGCTCGTGACCGAAGGCCCGCAGATGCCGGCCGGCGAGGTCTACTTCGAGGCGGAGAACCCGAAGGGCGCGCTCGGTTTCTACGTCGTCTCGCGTGGCGGCGGCGTGCCGTGGCGGCTGAAGATCCGCGCCCCGTCCTTCTGCAACCTTTCCATTCTCCCGAAACTCTGCGCCGGCACGATGGTGTCGGACGTGGTCTCGATCCTCGGCTCGCTCGACTTCGTGATGGGCGAGTGCGACCGCTGAACCTGCTTCTTTTCGCTCGATGAATCTCAAGCCCGAAACCCTCGCGCGCATCGACGAGGTGATCCCGCATTACCCGTCCAAGCGCAGCGCCACGCTGCCACTCCTGCATCTCATCCAGGAGGATGTCGGCTACATCCCGCAGGAGGCGATCGAGTGGGTCGCGGCGCGGCTCGAGCTCCAGCCGATCAACGTCTACGAGGTCGTGACGTTCTACCCGATGTTCCGCCAGAAGCCGATCGGGCGGCGGCACGTCAAGGTCTGCCGCACGCTGTCGTGCGCGCTGCTCGGCGCCTACCGCACGTGCGAGACGTTTGAGCGCGAGTTCGGCGTCCGTCGCGGCGAGGTCTCCGCCGATGGCGAGGTCACGGTGGATTTCGTGGAGTGCCTCGCGAGTTGCGGCACGGCCCCGGTGGTGATGATCGACGACGCGCTGCACGAGAAGGTGGACGTCGCCCGCACCCAGGAACTCTCCGCCCAGATCCGCCGCGAGGCCGCCGCGCGTTCCTGAGCCGCCCCGTCCCGCCCCCCGTCCCGTCCCTTTCCCGATTTTCCCCTTCGCCATGCCTGCGCCCGCACAACGTCGCATCATCTTCCAGCACATCGACGAGCCCGGCTACACCAACGATCTCGCCTGCTACCTGCGGCACGGCGGCTACGCGAACCTGCGCCAGGCGGTCACCCGCAAGCCGGAGGAGCTGATCGATGAGGTGAAGAAGTCCGGTCTGCGCGGCCGCGGCGGCGCCGGCTTCCCGTGCGGCGTGAAGTGGGACCTGGTCGACCGCAAGAGCGGCAAGCCGATCTACCTCGTCGTCAACGCCGACGAGTCCGAGCCGGGCACGTTCAAGGACCGCTACATCATCCACCAGGATCCGCACCAGCTGATCGAGGGGATCATGATCACCTGCTTCGCGAATAACGTGAAGCAGGCGTACATCTACATCCGCGGTGAATTCCCTGAGGGCGCGCGCATCCTCGAGAAGGCGATCGCCGAGGCCCGCGCCGGCGGCTTCGTCGGCCCCAACATCCTCGGCACCGGCTACGGCTGCGAAATCTACGTCCACCGCGGCGCCGGCGCCTACATCTGCGGTGAGGAAACCGGCCTGATCGAATCCCTCGAGGGAAAGCGTCCCTACCCGCGCATCAAGCCGCCGTACTTTCCCGCGGTCCTCGGCCTCTACCAGTGCCCGACGATCGTCAACAACGTCGAGACGCTCTGTCACGTGAAGAAGATCGTCGAGATCGGTGGCGAGGCCTACGCCAAGATCGGCACGCCGAACAACACCGGCACCCGCATCCTCTGCGTCTCCGGCCACGTGCAGCGCCCCGGCTACTACGAATTCGAGGTCGGCAAGGTCACCCTCGGCGAACTGCTCAACGAGGTCTGCGGCGGCCCGCTCCCGGGCCGTCGCTTCAAGGCCGTCATCCCTGGCGGCTCGTCCGCGAAGGTCCTCCGCTTCGGCGAGCGCTTCAAGGGGAAGCGCAAGATCGGCAACGACCTCGTCGACTACGACTGGGGCGTCGAGGATGTCCCGATGGACTTCGACTGCCTCGCCATGATCGGCTCGATGGGCGGCTCCGGCGGCGTGATCGTGATGGACGACTCCGTCGACATCGTCGCCGCGCTCGCCAACATCAACGAATTCTACGCCCACGAGAGCTGCGGTCAGTGCACGCCCTGCCGCGAGGGCTCGCTGTGGATGAAGAAGATCTCCGCCCGCATGGTGCACGGCGAGGCCCGCACCGAGGACGGCGCGCTGCTCAAGAGCGTCGCCGACCAGATCGCCGGTCGCACGATCTGCGCCTTCGGCGAGGCCTGTTCGTGGCCGACCCAGAGCTTCCTCGCCAAGTTCGGCGATGAGTTCAAGGCGTACCCGGAATCCCGCAAAGCCGCCGCCGCCCCGGCCGTCCCTCTCGCCTGAGTGCCCGTTCCCTCTTTCCTCGCGCAATGACTTCGCCCGCCAAGACCGAGCTCGTCACCGTCAACATCGACGGCAAGGAGATCGCCGTGCCCAAGGGCACGAACGTGATCGAAGCCGCCCGGCTGGTCGGGGTGGACGTGCCGCACTACTGCTACCACCCGAAGCTGAGCGTGGTCGGCAACTGCCGCATGTGCCTCGTCGAAATGGGCATGCCCGCCGTCGATCCGGCGACCAAGGCGCCCGTGATGGACCCGGCCACCGGCTGCCAGAAGATCAACTGGATCCCGCGCCCGCAGATCGGCTGCGCGACCAACGCGTCCCCGGGCCTCCACATCCGCACGCAGACGCCGCAGATCCGCGACTGCCGCGAGGGCGTGATGGAGTTTCTGCTCATCAATCACCCGCTCGACTGCCCGATCTGCGACCAGGCCGGCGAGTGCAAGCTGCAGGAACAGTCCACCGGCTACGGCCGCGGCTACTCCCGCTTCGTCGAGCAGAAGAACGTCAAGCCGAAGCGCACCCAGCTCGGACCGCGCGTCACGCTCGACGACGAGCGCTGCATCCTGTGCTCCCGCTGCATCCGTTTCTCCAAGGAAATCGCCAAGGATGATGTCCTTGGCTTCATCGACCGCGGCAGCTACTCGACGCTGACTTGCTACCCGGGCCGCAAGCTCGAGAACAACTACTCGCTCAACACCGTCGACATCTGCCCCGTCGGCGCGCTGACCTCGACCGACTTCCGGTTCAAGATGCGCGTCTGGTTCCTCAAGCAGACGAACAGCCTCGACACCGAATCCTCCGTCGGCGCCAACACCGTCGTCTGGTCGCGCGAGGGCGTCATCTACCGGATCACGCCGCGCCGCAACGATGCGGTGAATGACACGTGGATGGCCGACAGCGGGCGCCTGCTCTACAAGGCGGTCCGCGCCGAGTCGCGCCTGACCGCCAAGGACTCCCTCGCCGCGCTGCTCGCCCGGGCCGAGACGATCCTCCGCCTTTCCCCGGGTCTCGCCGCCGTCGTGGGCTCCGGCCAGAGCAGCGTCGAGGAGCAGTTCCTCACGCGCCAGCTGGCGCACGCGCTCAACGCTCCGGCCTACCTGGTTTCCCGCACCGCGGAGGGCGACGGGATCCTCGTCTCCGCCGACCGCAATCCGAACGTCCGCGGCGCGCTCGTTACCGGTCTGGTGTCGGACCTGCCGCAGCCCTACCTTGACGATCTCGGTGAGGCGATCGACCGCGGGGACGTGCGCACCGTGGTGTCGGTCGGCGAGGATCTCATGGCCGCCGGTCTCTCCGCGACCCAGCTGGCCAAGATCTCGGTCATCCAGCTGGGCACCCAGGTGTGCGCCTCCAGCGTGGCGGCCTCCGTGGTGATCCCGACGCTCACGGTCTTCGAAAAGGCGGGCACGATGATCAACCAGCAGTTCCGCCTCCAGCGCTTCGCCAAGGCGGTGGCCGGACCGGTCGGCGCGTTCGATGATCTTGAGGTGCTCGCGCGCTTGATTGCGGCCGCCGGCGGCCCCGCGGAGCCCTCCGACCTCGCCGGGGTCTGGACTCGCCTCGCCGCCGAGATTCCGGCCCTGCGGGGTCTGTCGTACGCCGCGGTCCCCGAGACCGGCGTCGTGCTCGACGCCTCCCCGTGGGCGTCGCTGCCCTTCGTCGAGGGCGAGTCGCTCCACCATCGCCCCGCCCTTGTGGCGGCGAGCGCCTGAACCCTAGGGAACCCACCATGGACGTCTCCCTCTACTTCAACCTTCCGGCGTGGCTGCGCGTGACGCTCCAGGGCGTGGCCGTGATCGTCGTGCTCTTCCCGCTCGCCGCCGCGTGTTCGATGGCCGAGCGCAAGATCTCCGCGTGGATTCAGGGCCGGCCCGGCCCAAACCGAACCATCCCGCCGTTCCTCGCCTGGATCCCGGTCGTCGCCCCGCTGCTCCAGAAGCTCGGGCTCTTCCAACTCGCGGCCGACGGCGGCAAGTTCGTCTTCAAGGAGGATCCGATTCCCGGGCACGTGAACAAGGTCTACTTCGTGCTCGCGCCCATCCTCGCGATGATCCCGGCGCTGACCACGATCGCGGTGGTGCCATTCGGCGCCTACCTCGACTCCGCCGGCCGAACCGTCCCGCTGGTGCTCGCCAACGTCGATGTCGGCATCCTCGCCGTCTTCGCGGTCGCCTCCCTCAGCGTCTATTCGGTGATCCTCGCCGGCTGGGCCTCGAACTCGAAGTACCCGTTCCTCGGCGGCGTGCGCGCCTCCGCGCAGCTGATCTCATATGAGCTGTCGATGACGCTGTCCGTGCTCCCGGTCTTCCTCTGGGTGAACGCCCCCGGCGGCCCGGGCACCCTGAGTCTCTTCGACGCCGTGCAGAGCCAGAGCCAGCCCGGCTTCTGGGGCGGGATGTGGTACGGCGTGCTGATGCCCGTGTCCGCCTTCATCTTCCTCGTCGCCCTCTTCGCCGAGACGAACCGCCAGCCCTTCGACATGCCGGAATCCGAGGCCGACCTCGTCGGCGGTTTCCACACCGAGTACGGCGCGTTCAAGTGGTCGCTCTTCTTCGTCGCGGAGTACTGCCACATGATCGTGGGCTCCGGCGTCTTCGTCCTCCTCTTCCTCGGCGGCTGGAATCCGCTGCCCTGGGTCTCCCTGGAGACGCTCGCGGGCTGGCTCCACCTTGCCGGCAGCCCGGTGCTCACGGGCGTACTCGCGACTCTCCTTTTCCTCGGGAAGGTGGTCGCCTTCATCTTCTTCTTCATGTGGGTCCGGTGGACGCTGCCGCGCTTCCGCTACGACCAGGTCATGAAGCTCGGCTGGCAGAAGCTGCTGCCGCTCTCGATCGCCAATCTCATCGTCTACGCCATCGTCATCGCGCTCATCGAGCGCGCCTGATCCGTCCGCCTCTCCCGCTCCCTCCGCCTCTTTCGCTCCTCCCATGCCCGTCATCCCCGTCGAACGCAAACCGCTCACCCTGGCCGAGCGCACCTACCTCCCGCAGATCGTCCATGGGCTGAAGACGACGTTCCGGCACCTCGTGGCGCCGAACGTGACCTTGGAGTACCCGGAGCAGCGCCCGGAGATCCCGGGCGGCTACCGCGGCGTCCCGACACTCGTCCGCGACCCCAACGGCCGTGAGAAGTGCGTCTCCTGCCAGCTCTGCGAATTTGTCTGCCCGCCGAAGGCGATCCGCATCACCCCGGGCGAGATCGCCCCGGACTCCCCGCAGGCGCACGTCGAGCGCGCGCCGCAGGCCTTCGACATCGACATGCTCCGCTGCATCTACTGCGGCCTGTGCCAGGAGGTCTGCCCCGAGGAGGCGATCTGGCTGCAGACGCAGTACTCGATGACCGGCTACACCCGCGAGGAGATGGTCAACCACAAGGACCGCCTCTACGAACTGGGCGGCACGCTCCCGGATGCCCACCACAAGTGGGACAAGAAGAAAGCCGCGGAGAACGCGGCGGCGCACGGCGGCCATCACTGATCTGAACCGCCCCGTTTCCTGCCCGCTCCTTTCCAGCCATGGCTGACCTGCTCTTCTACGTTCTTGGTGGCGTGACGCTCGGCACGGCCGCGCTCACGGTGCTGAGCCGCAACGCGGTGAACTCCGCGATGTTCTTCCTCCTGAGCCTGCTGGCGACGGCGGGGCTCTTCGTGCTGCTCGACGCCTACCTCCTCGCCGCGCTCCTCGTCCTCGTCTACGCGGGCGCGGTGGTCGCGCTGTTCCTCTTCATCATCATGCTGCTCGACATGCAGGGAGGCGTGCGGCCGCCGTTCACGCGCGCGACCATCGCCGCCGCGGTCGCGGCGACGGGTCTCCTGACCGTGGCCGTGCTGGGCTTCGTGAAGCGCGCGCAGTTGAGTGTCGCCCCGGTCTCCCCGGACCTGCCGGTCGTTGGCGCGTCGCTCAAGGCCTACGCCGCCCAGTTGTTCACGACCTACCTCCTGCCGGTGCAGGTGGTGGGTTTCCTGCTCCTGATCGCGATGCTCGGAGTCATCGTGCTGAGCAAGCGCGTCGAGGGCCTGGAGGACATCAAATGACCATCGGACTCAATGCCTACATCACGCTGAGCGTGATTCTGTTCGCGCTCGGCTTCCTTGGCGTGCTCCTGCGCAAGAACACGCTCGTGATCTACATGTGCCTCGAGCTCATGCTAGTGGCGTCGACGCTCGCGCTGGTGGCCTTCTCCCGGTTCAACAGCCTGCTGGATGGAAATGTCTTCGTCTTCTTCATCCTCACCGTGGCCGCCGCGGAGGTCGCGGTCGGGCTCGCGATCATCGTCGCGCTCTTCCGGCGCCGGCAGACGGTGCAGGTCGACGAATTGAACGCCCTGCGCGACTGAGCGCCCGTCCCGACTGGCTGAACCCTTTCCTGATTCCATGGCCCCCCTTTCCCTTGCTCTCCTCGTCCTGCTCGCGCCGCTCGCGTCGGCCGCAGTGATCGCGCTCCTGCTCCGCCGCCGTGGCGGGCTGGCGTCCGTGGTCTCCGTGACGGCGGCCTTGGTCGTGGCCGGCGCGGGTCTCGCGCTCGTTCTGGGAGGAGACCGCTTCATGGCGTCGATGCCGTGGCTGCAGGTCGGCGGTTTCACGCTCACGGTCGGCTTCCAGTTCGATGATCTCGCCGCCCTCATGCTGGCGATCGTCGGGATCGCGGGTCTCGCGGTGCACGTCTTCTCGCTCGGCTACATGCACGACGACGGCGCGCGCGCGCGGTACTTCGGCGGTCTGTCCGTCTTCATGTTCTCGATGCTCGGCATCGTGCTCGCGGACAACCTGCTGATGATTTTTGTGTTTTGGGAATTGGTGGGTTTCAGCTCCTACCTCCTGATCAATCACTACCACGAGAAGGCCTCGGCCGCCGATGCGGCGAAGAAGGCGTTCATCGTGAATCGCGTCGGCGACTTCGGTTTCCTCCTCGGCATCCTGTGGTGCCAGGCTTCCCTGGGCACGGTGAACCTGACCGAGATCGCGGCCGCGGTCGGCGGGGGTCAGGTGGTCTCGGCCGGCATCCCGCTCCTGCTCTTCTGCGGCGCCCTCGGCAAGTCCGCCCAGATGCCGCTGCATGTCTGGTTGCCGGACGCGATGGAGGGCCCGACCCCGGTGTCGGCGCTGATCCACGCGGCGACCATGGTGGCGGCGGGCATCTACATGCTGTGCCGGATCGAGCCGCTCTTCGCGGCCGCGCCGGCCGCCCTCGACGTCGTCCTGTGGGTCGGCACCGTGACCGCCCTCTACGCCGCGCTCTGCGCGATCGTTCAGAACGATATCAAGAAGGTGCTGGCGTATTCAACGCTGTCGCAGCTCGGCTACATGGTGGCCGCCTTCGGTCTCGGTGCGCTCCGGATGCGTCACGGTGACGGCGCCGCGGCCCACGAGATCGTGCTCGCGGCGGGCGCGGGGACCGCGATGTTCCACCTCACGACGCATGCCTTCTTCAAGGCGCTGCTCTTCCTCGGCTCGGGCGCGGTCATCCACGCCTGCCACCACGAGCAGGATATCCTGCGGATGGGCGGGCTGCGCCGGTTGCCGGTGACGTTCGCGACCTTCACGCTCGGCGTGCTCGCGATCATCGGGACGCCCGGCCTGGCGGGTTTCTTCTCCAAGGACGCGATTCTCTACCTCGCGCTCGCCAACTCCCCGATCGTCTTCGGGGTGCTCGCGCTCACCGCCGTTCTGACGTCGTTCTACATGGTCCGGATGTGGAAGCTGGTCTTCTTCGGTGCACCGCGGAGCGAGTCGGCGTCGCATGCACATGAGGGCGGCCTGAGCATGGCTTTGCCGCTCATCGTTCTGGCGGTCCTCGCGATCATCGCTGGTTACGGTGGTGTCTACGGCAAGCTGGCGGGTTCGTTCGCGGACCTGCTGCCGCACGCGCACGGGAGCGACCACATCACGGTTCTCGTGACCAGCATCGCGGTGCTGGCCATCGGTGCCGGCGCGGCCTGGGCGTTCTACCCCGCCGCTGGTGAGGATGCATTGGCGAAGCGGGTGCCCGGCGCGTACGCCGGCCTCCAGCTCCTCAACGGCTCGTTCGACGCCGCTTACTCCTTCTACGTCGCCAAGGTGCAGCAGCGGTTTGCCATGCTGCTCAACTTCCTCGAGCAGATCGTGCTCGCCGGCCTCATCATCCGCGGCGTCGCCGGGGTCGTTGGTCTCGTCGGCATCGGCGTCCGCGCCCTCCACGTCGGCAGTCTCCACGTTTATGTGTACTGGTTCCTCCTCGGTGCGGCGCTCCTCTGGGCGCTCGTGACCGGCGTGTTCTAACCCGTCTTCCGCGAACCAGCGCTGACCCATGCAACTCGACCCTCTCCTCCTCGCCATCGCGACGCCCCTGGCGGTGGCGGCCGTGATCTTCGCCGGGCTGCCCAAGCGCTACTCCGTGCGCCTGGCCTACCTCGGCTTCGGCGTCCCGGCAGCCATCGCCCTGTGGCTCTGGAGCCGCTTTCCCGCGGGCGCGGGCGAGGCCTACCAGTTCATGTCGAGTCGCGACCTCGGGCTCTCCCTGCTCGGGATCAAGCTGACCCTCGGGCTCAACGGCATCTCCCTGCCGATGTTCGTCCTCGCGGGCGTCGTCGGTCTCGCCGCCGGGCTCTACGCGATCCAGTCCGGCGCGGAGCGACTCAAGATCTACCTCGCGCTCCTGCTCGTCATGCAGGGCGGGTTGATGGGTGTCTTCGCCAGCGTGGACATCTTCTTCTTCTATTTCTTCCACGAACTCGCGCTGATCCCGACCTTCATCATGGTCGGGATCTGGGGCGGGCGCGACCGGGGCTATGCGGCGATGAAGCTCACGATCTACCTCACGGTGGGAGCGATGCTGTCGCTGGCCGGCTTGATCCTGATCTACCACCAGAGCGGTGCGCAGACGTTTGATCTGATCACGCTGCGGGCCGAGGCGCTGGCGCATCCGTTGTCCTTCACGGCGCAGAAGTACGGTTTCGGTCTGCTGCTTTTCGGTTTCGGCATCCTGGTTTCCCTGTGGCCGTTCCACACGTGGGCCCCGCTCGGCTACGGTGCCGCCCCGAGCTCGGCGGCGATGCTGCACTCGGGTGTGCTGAAGAAGTTCGGCCTCTACGGTCTCCTGCAGGTCGCCCTCCCGCTGGCCCCGGTCGGCGCGGCGCACTGGTCCGGTGTCCTCACCGTCCTCGCCTTGGGCAACGTCCTGATCGTCGGCATCATCGCCCTCGCCCAGCGCGACCTCAAGCAGGTGGTCGGGTACGGCTCGGTCATGCACATGGGCTATGCCTTCCTCGGCATCGCGGCGACGTCCGTCGTCGGGGTGGGGGGCGCCGTCCTCATGATGGTGGCGCACGGGTTGTCCGTCGCCCTGCTCTTCCTGCTCTCGACCTGCATCTACCACCGGACGCACACGTTCGATCTCACCGAGATGGGCGGGCTGGCGCGGCACACTCCCGTGCTGGCGGCGTTCTTCGTCGCCGCCACGATGGCGTCCATCGGTCTGCCGGGCTTCGCCAATTTCTGGGGTGAGCTGACGCTCTTCGTGGCGATCTGGAAGTCCTCTCCGTGGGTCGCCGCCGGGGCGGTCGCCGGGGTCGTCATCACCGCGATCTACGCCTTGCGCGCGGTCGCAAAGGTCTTCTTCGGTCCGCCGACCGAGGCGTTCTCCCGGGTCGTCGCGCATGTCGCGCCCGTCGATCTGCGCTGGGCCGAGCGCCTGCCCGCGCTGCTGCTCCTCGGCTTGCTGCTCTTCATCGGTTTCTGGCCGCGGTCCCTCTCCGCGCCGCTCAACTCCGCCCTCGGTTCCCTGGCCCCGGCGCTGGCCGTCAAGGCGGCCGCCGATCCGCGTCCCTAACCGTCGCCCGCCGCGATGAATCTCTCCCTCCTCCAGTCCGCCGCCGCCGACAATCGTTGGGCGGACTTGTTCCCCGAACTGCCGCTGGCGTTGCTGGCGCTGTTCCTCCTCGTCCTCGAGATCGTGCTCCCGAAGCGGCAGCACCGGTCCATCCCGGTCGTGGCGATCCTCGGCCAGGTCGCGCTGCTCGTCGCCCTGCTGGTCAATCTGCGTGGGGGCATGACTGAGCAGCTGACGTTCAACGGTCTCCTGCGGCATTCGCCGACCGGGCAGTTCTTCCGGGTCCTCTTCCTCGTCACGTCGCTTCTCGTCAGCATCCTCGGAGTGGTCAGCCTCGCCCGGCAGCGCATGCCGCGGGTGGAGTTCTTCCACATCGTGATGGTCGTGGCGGCCGCGATGATGCTGCTCGTGCAGAGTCATCACTTCGTGATGTTCTTCGTCGCGCTGGAGACCGTCACGGTCGGGTTCTACATCCTCGTCAGTTACTTCCGGACCAATCCGCTCTCGCTGGAGGCCGGCCTGAAGTACCTCGTGATGGGTGCGCTCAGCTCCGCGATCCTGCTCTTCGGCATCGTGCTGCTCTACGGCGCGGTCGGCAACCCGGCGCTGGCGCCGTCCGGCATCGCCGCCGGGGCGATGGACTTCGCCTCGGTGCGGCAGTTCCTCCTCGCGCACCCCGACAACTTCCTCGCCCAGCTCGGTATCGTCCTCGTGCTCTCCGGGGTGGCCTTCAAGATCGGTGCGGTGCCGTTCCAGATCTGGGTGCCGGATGTCTACCAGGGGGCTCCGACCCCCGTGACGGCCTTCCTCGCCGTGGGCTCGAAGGCCGCCGGCTTCGGCGCCTTGGTCGTCCTCGCCGGCGTCTTCGCCCCGTGCAAGAGCCTGGTCATTCCGGTGCTGTCCGTGATGGCGGGGGCGACGATTCTCTTCGGCAATCTCGCGGCCCTGACCCAGTACAACGTCAAGCGGCTAATCGCTCTCTCCGGCGTGTCGCACGCGGGTTACCTCCTGATCGGGGTGATCGCGGCCTATTACGACCCGGCGGCCTTGAGCGGGGTTTACTTCTACCTCATCGCCTACCTCGTGGCGTCGTTCGCGGTGTTTGGCGTCATGACCCATGTGTGCGGCGAGAATGAGGCGGATCAGGAGCTCGAGCACTACGCCGACCTCGCCCAGACGCATCCTTTCCTCGCGCTGGTGCTCGTGATCGGGCTGGGTTCGCTGGCCGGCATTCCGCCGCTGGCCGGCTTCATCGGCAAGCTGATGATCTTCCTCGCCGCCTTCTCGGCCGGGCTCTACGTGCTGCTCGGCATCGCGGTGCTGGGCGTCATGATCTCGATCTACTACTACTTCGGCTGGATCAAGGCGGCGTGTTTCTCCGCCTGGCGGCTGCCCACCCCGGCGGGTGAGGCGGTCCCGAGCCTGCCCCGCACCCCGGTGGCATGGCCCGCCCGGATCACCCTCGGCACCCTCGCGGTCGCCTCCGTGGTCCTCGGGCTTTGGCAAGGCCCGATCATCGGCTGGCTGCTTGCGCGCTGAGGCGGGTAAATCGGAGGTCGCGCCCACCCCTTTCACCGCCGCGCCCCCGATCCCCGAACCCTCCGCCCCGCCATGCGCATCACCGGTCTCGCCCTCGTTCCGCCGCCGACCGCCGCCGGCCTGCCGCAGGTCTCCCCGGAGTTGCTGGCCTCAGTCCTCGCCCGGTATTCACGGAGCAACGACGGACTGGAGGCCATTCTCGCGAAGGTGGATCTTCGCGACCCGGACGCCTCGATCGACCGCATCCTGAAGTTTGTCGATTACGGCCATGCCTCCATCGGCGGCCTGACCGGCGGCTTGGCGGTGGCGCTCGACGGCGTGTCGATGTGGCTCGCCTACAAACTGTTTGAGATCGCTCAGATGGCGGACGGGCAGGAGTCGTCGACGCGGTACATCACGATGGACGCGTCGCAGGTGCCGTCCGCCGAGGAACTCGGCGTGCCGGAGGATCTCGCGGATCGCTGGCGCGGCGTGATCGCGCGCAGCTTCGCGGCCTATCACGCCGAGTACGGACGGCTCGACGCCTTGGCGACGGCCGAGCCGGACCGCGTGCGACTGCCCGCCGACGCCAAGCCCGCCGTGGTCACGCGCCTGCGGAAGAACTACGCGCTCGACCGCGCCCGTTACTTCATCCCGCTCGCCACCCGCACCAACGTCGGCCTCGTGCAGACCTCGCGCATGTGGGCGCAGACGGTGAAGCACCTCGATTCCCTCCCGCAGCCCGAGGCCCGCGCGGCGGCGACGCTGATCCGCGACGAGCTGCTCAAGCAGTCGCCGCGCCTGATGCGCCACAGCCGCGCCGAGGCGTCCTTCGAGGAGCAGGCCCGGCAGGAACTCGCCCTCTCGTGCCGGATGGGTCTGGCGCGTCTTTCGACGGATGGGTTGGCCGACGAGGTCTGGGTGCACGTCGACCGGGCCGCCCCGCCGTTCCTTGCCGAGGAGCAGGGCGCGGCCGAGGCGCTCCGTCACCGCCGCAACCGTTACGGCCATCAAGGTCTGGCGACCCGGCGCATGCGTGTGACCTTCGCGTGGAACAACCTCGCGCTCGCGGAACTGCGCGACCTGAACCGCCACCGCACCGGGCACCGGTTTACCCCGTTGATCCAGGCCGGGTTCTACCTCCCGCCGGAGATCGCGCGCGCGCCGCACGCGGACCTCCTGCGTGAGCAGGCCGCGCTGACCGCCGAACTGCTGCGGCGCGGCTCGCCGGCGTATGCCTATTCGCTGCTCCTCGGCGCGCAGACTCCCTTCGAGCACAGCACGCACGCCGACAAGTTCATCTACGAGGCGGAGCTGCGCACCGGCGTGGGTGCGCATTTCCGCTACGCCGAGCACCTCAGCGCCGCGCTGCGGGAATTCTTCGCGCAGGTGCCCGAGGCCCGGGAGTGGGTCGTCGAGGGCACCGCGGAGCCCGAGTAGGCGGTCCGGCGTACCGGCCGCCCCGCCCGGCCCGGGTCACAAATCGTCGCGCAAGCGCCGCTCCGAAATCGGTGGCGGCGTGGTCCGGGCCTTCGGTGCGGGCTTGGACTCGCGCATCCGGACCACGACGGAGAGCTGGCAGTTCACGGCTTTGCCCTCGTGGAAGATCGGGGAGAACTCGGCGTTGACGACCGCGACCACGGCGGCCACCCGCAGGGCATCCGGACCTTCCGGCGCGACACCGGGTGCAGTTAGGCAAACATCGACTCAGGAGAAGCCGGGATTGAGCCCCGGTCAGCCGGAAAATGCTTTTCGGATAGCAACCGGGGCGGGGACGCGGCACGTTCCCCCCTGCATGTCGTGGCTGCATCGGCTGGAACGCTGGCTGGGCCCCGTGGCCCTCCCGAACCTCACCCTGTATCTGGTGATGGCTCAGGCATTTGTGTATTTGACGGCCCTGCTTGGGCTGCTTGACCCGACGCGGGTGATGCTGATCCCGGCGGCGGTGATGGCGGGGGAGTGGTGGCGCCTCTTCACCTTCGTGGCCGATCCGCCGGCGGCGCACTGGGTGTTCGTGGCCTTCGCCCTCTACTTCCTGTACCTGAGCGGATCCGCGCTGGAGGAGCAGTGGGGAACGGTGCGTTACAACCTGTTTCTCCTCGTGGGCTACCTGCTGGTGGTCGGCACGGCGTTCCTGACCCCGTATGCGGCCGCGACGAATCTCTTCATCAGCGGCTCGATCTTCCTCGCCTTCGCGCAGCTCAATCCGACGTTCACGATGTACGTCTTCCTGGTGCTGCCGATCCAGATACGATGGCTCGCGCTGATCGCCTGGCTGGGCTACGCGTGGAGCTTCGCGACGGGGGATCTTGCCACCCGGCTCTCGATTACGGCGGCGTTGGCGAACTACTTCCTGTTCCTCGGACACGACCTCTGGCTCTCGCTGCGGCAAGGCTTCCGCCGCGCGCGCACGAACGCCGAGCGCCGCGACGGCCCCCAGGTCCGACACCGGTGCCATGTCTGCGGCAAGACCGATTTGAGCCACCCGCAACTCGACTTCCGTTACTGCTCCAAGTGCGCCGGCGATCAGTGCTACTGCCCGGAACACATCCGCAACCACGAACACGTGCTCACCGATGGCGACGCGAAGCAGCCCTAGCCGCCGCGCCAGCCCCAGGGGCGCGACGGCCGTCAAGCGAACCCGCACCCGCCCGCCGACCGGTTCGGCCGCCGCCAGCGGCCCCGGCGCTCCCGCCGCGCCGCTGGCTCCGACGGGCCAACTGGCGACGCTGCGTGCCTGGCTCGCGTTCGCGGAGCGAGCCTACGCGGACGCCGGTCTCGCCCTCGGGCAGGTGGCGTCGACGGCGCACGATGAGGCGTTGTTCCTCCTGCTGCGGTTGCTCGGCTGGCCGCTCGACAGCGATGCCTCAGTGCTCGATCAGCGCCTCGACCCCGCGCAGCGGATCACCCTGCGGCAGGGACTCGAGCGACGCGTGCGGGACCGCGTCCCGGCCGCCTACGTGGTCGGCCAGGCCTGGCTCGGCGGCCTGCGCTTCCACGTCGACGAGCGCGTCATCATTCCGCGCAGCTACTTCGTCGAGCATCTCCTCTCCGGACAACTTGAGCTCCTGACCGGTCCCGCGCGTTCCGTGCGCCGGGTGGTCGACGTGTGCACCGGCTCCGGCTGCCTCGCGATCCTCCTCGCGCGGCACTTCCCGCGCGCCACGGTCGATGCGATCGACCTCTCCCCCGGCGCCTTGGAGGTCGCGGCCCTGAACGTGCGCGCACACGGCCTCGACCGTCGCGTGCGCCTGCACCGCAGCGACGTGTTCGCCGCCGTGCCGGCCCCGGCGGACGGCTACGACCTGATCTTGAGCAACCCGCCGTACGAACCGAGTGCGGTGTGCGACCGGTTGCCCGAGGAATTCCGACATGAGCCGCGGCTCGCGCTGGATGGCGGACGCGACGGCCTCGACATCATCCGCCGCCTGCTGCGGGAGGCGGCTCCGCGTCTGGCCCCGCGTGGTCTCGTTGCGCTCGAGGTCGGCGGACTGCGCGCGGCGATGGAGCACGAGTTCGGCCACCTCGGACTGCTCTGGCTGCCGTCGGAGGACGGCAGCGACTGCGTGTGCGTCATCCGCGCCGATCGCCTGCGGGCGGCGGCGTCCGCGGGCGCGACGGCGTTGAAGGCCGTGGCCGCGAAGCCCGGACGGAGTCAGACTTCGGCGGGCAGGCCGGCTCCGGCGCTGCCCGAAGCCGGGGCGAAGGTGCCCGCCCCGCCTGCACGGGCGAGGCTCGTTAAGCGCGGGCGTAGCAGTACAGCATAGCCCGCCGACCCCGCCCGCACGGGCGAGGCCGGGCGCGCGCCCGCGCCGTCAGGCGTAGGTGTCGACCAGCGAACCGGTCCGCAGGCGCGCGAGCACCGCTTTCGGCGTCAGGGGGCGCGCCAGCGAGACGCGCACGGTCCGGGGCTCGTTCGGGTAAAGCTCGAAGAAGTTGTCCGACGCCTCGTGCACGACGCCAGGGAGATCGAAGTGCACGCGGTGCTGGAAGACCGCCGACTGGAACGTCACGTCGACCTCCCGGCCGCCGCGGCCAACCGCGCGGGCGCGGGTGCGGATGCGGCCCCGCGGCAGCGCGAGGAAACGCGGCGGGGCGAGGAAGACCGTCTCCTCGCTGACCGTCCGGTCCGCCACGTCGAGCGCGATGCGCAGGTAGAGGTGGTCGCGTCCGTGCGTGGCCATGGCGGCGGCGACCGGCACGGTGACGTGGCGGCGGCTCTCGCCGGGGCGCAGCGCGACGCTCCGGCGTCCGCCCTCAAGGCGGCGTCCGTCGAGGTGGAGGAGATCCCAGCGCAGCACCCCGCGCGCGGCGACCGGGGCGTCGTACACGGTGTGGACATGCACCTCGTTGACCGTCGTACCGCGGTAGTTACCGATCTTGGTCGTCTCGTCGGCGGGCACGTGGGCCGAGACCAGAGCAGGAGAGTCCGGCGGCGGCGGCTCCGTCCGGCCGGGCCAGCTGGGGTTCGACGGTGAGGGTGACGCTCCCGGCGTCGTGCTGCTGCTGGATCCGGACGTTCGCGAGACGGTTGCGGCTCCAGCCTTCCAGACGCAGGTCGCGCCAGATGCCGGCCGTGACGAAGCGGGGACCCCAGTCCCAGCCGAACTGGCACTGCTGCTTGCGGATGCGCACGCAGTTGCCGACCGGGTCGTTGAACTCCGCCGGGGGCGTGAAGCCTCCCCGCTCGCGGATGTAGCGGAGCGCGCTGTCAAAGCGGATCACGAGGCGGTTGCGTCCCGGGCGCAGCCACGGCTTCACGTCCCAGCGGAAGCCGATGAACATGTTCTCGGTGCGGGCGACGCGGTGCCCGTTGAGCGTCACCGTCGCCACCGTGTCGAGTCCGTCCGCCACGAGGTCAATCACCTCCTCGCCGCGAAGATCGGCGGGGACCGTGAACCACGTCTCGTACTCCCAGTTCCGCTCCTCAATCCACTGCAGGTCGAGTTCGTTCGTCCCGTAAAATGGATCCGGAATCCGGCCCGCCCGACGCAGATCGGTGTGCACGCAGCCCGGCACGAGCGCCGGTTGCCAGGTTCGGGTCGCGGCGGCGCGAAAGCGCCAAGCCGGGCCGGAGAGGGGAAGGGTCTTCATGGGTGAGGAGGCAGGGAAGAGGGCGGGAGGAGGACGGAGTGCGGTGCATCCCCCGCGGCCGGGGGAGGAAGGGTGCCCCCGGTGCCGCACCGGCGCGCGGCGATGAACCGCGGCCGGGTGCGCACGCTGGGTGCGAAGGGGAAGCCTAGCAGGTGGGGGCGATTCCGGCGTTGCCTGAAATGACATATCTTTTGTCGAATCCGACGTCATGGCCCTCCCGCCGCCCCCCTTCCGGGTGCAATTCGTCACCGATTCCCGGCTGGCCTACTTCCGGGAGGCGGTGGTCGGAGCGCGCCGCTTTGGGTTTGAGACGGGTCGTCTGGAATTCGTGGACCGATGGCTGGAGCCGGAGCTCCGTGGGGACCTCGGCCGGCTGGTGCGTCGCGACCGGGTGGCGGGGATTGTGGCGCCCCTGCACACCCCGGCGGAGGAGCGGCGGTACGCGCGGCTCGGCATCCCGGTCGTGAACATCTCCAACGCGCTGCCGGCGTCGACGATCCCGGTGGTGACGCAGGATGACGTGGCGGTGGGGCGACTCGCGGCCCAGCACCTGCGGTCGTGCGGGGCGCGCTCGTTCGGCTTCTGGGGGGACCTGCGGCAGGCGTACGTCCGGGAGCGGCACGCGGGATTCCGGGACGAGTTGGCCCGTCATGGCGAGGAGGGCGCGCTGTGGACGGAGGCGGGATCCGATCGGCGGATGGGTCCGTGGCTGGGACGCCAGCGTCGGCCGGCGGGCGTGTTCGCGGTGCTGGACGAGCAGGCGCTCGGACTGATGCGGGCGGCGCGGCGCTCGGGCTGGAGCGTGCCCGACGACGTCGCGATCCTCGGGGCAGGGGACGACGATTTCTGGGTCGAGTTTGAGAGCGTGCCGCTTTCGAGCATCCGCCTGCCGGCGCGGCGGATCGGCTACGAGGCGGCGGCGCTGCTCGCGGAATTGCTGGAGCGCGGCGGGCCGGCGCGGAGCCCGTTGCGGCTGCCGGTCGAGGGCATTTCGGCGCGGCGCTCCACCGATGTGGTCTTCGCCGGCGATCCGGCGGTGGCGCGCGCCGTGCGCTTCATCCGGGAGCACGCGCTGGCCAATCCCTACGTCGGGGACGTGGCGCGCGCGGCGGGACTGTCGCGCACGGCGCTGCAGGCGCGGTTCCGGGCGCTCGTCGGGCGGACGATCCTGCACGAACTCCAGCGCACGCAGCTGGCCCGCGCCCAGGATCTGCTCTCCGCGTCAGACCTGCCCATGGCCGTGATCGCCGAACGCTGCGCCTTTCCGAATTCACAGCGGTTCTCGGTCGTCTTCCGCCGCCACCTCGGAGTCACTCCCAGCACCTACCGCCGTTTGCACCAGGGACGGGAGTGAGGGGGAGGGTCCCGCCATTCCCGCTTCGCAGACACACCCGGGACGGTCGACGCCGCGCGTTGTGGCGAAGGGGGAGCGAAACCGAATTCCGCGTCCCGCACGTGGCCACGGAATCGCCGTCCCGTCACGCCGCGGCGAGATGGAGTTTGCCGGGGAAGGCGCTCTGCGCTTGGCTGCCCGCGCCATGAGTACCCCTCCCTGCGGCTATGGTCGGAAGGCGTTCATCCGGAATTCACTTCTCTTCTCCGCGCTCGGCGTGGCGTCGGGACCGGCGGGATCCAGCGCGCCGGGCGACACTCCCGCTCCGACCCCCGGCCCCTCGCCCCGGGCCTGGCGGCCCGTCGCGGTGCTCGATCACAAGCGCACGCTGCGGCAGGGCGACTGGTCCGATCTCGTCGCCGCCGTGCGCGCCGGAGCCGACCTGCGGATGAAGTCCCAGTTCCTCCATCATGAGCACATCGAGCCCGGTTCGCCGAATCACGCGCTCATCGAGGAGGTGATGGACTGGCGGGTCACCCATGTGATCGAGAACCGCTGGGTTTCCGCGTGCGCCAACCTCCGCCAGCCGATCACGCTCCTCGGAAACGGCTTCGGTCCCGATCCCTCGCTTTCGCTCTTTCTCTACAACCAGGACGGCCAGCAGGCGGTGGCCCGCCTGTTCCTTGATGGCAAGGTCCGCGACGGCGCGCGCGGTCCGGGCCCCGTGGTGCAGGATCCAGCCATGCCGAAGTACCACCTGCAGGAGGTCTTCGACGCGGAGACCAGCGGACCGAGCCGCAACTTCATCTACGACTTCGAGAGCATGACTTGGTTCGTGCGGCAGGACTGGACCGAGCTCTACAGCCACACCGCGGATGGGCGGGCGCGGTCGGGCTCGCGGCAAGACCTGATTCGCGCCTTCCAGGCCGGCGCCGAATTGAAGGTCGCGGTCGAGGGTCTGTGTGACGACCTGGTGCCCGCGGGAGAGCCCAAGGTCGCGCACGAGACGATCGTGCACTGCGGGGCCAGCTACTGCTACCTGCAGGACGAACTGCTCAGCGTGGGTTCCCAGCCGGTGGTGCGGGTCCGGCCGGGCATTCCCACGCTCTACCGCAGCGGAGGCTGGGACTATGGCTGGCTCTACCTGCGCACCGACGGGGTGGTGACGCGGCGGCTGGTCGATCCCTACACCCGCCAGTTCTCGGACTCGACGCGGCGTCACGCGCTGCGCTGGTTCGTGCGCTGACCCCACCCGCCTTCGGCGCCCGGTTCGCCCGGCCGCCGGTGGGCGGCGCGGGCGAATCCCTGTAATCTCGGTCGCGCCTCCACCGGGCTTTACGGGTCATCGGTCCCCCTCCATCTTCCCGTCATGCTCCGCTACCTTGGCCTCGGGTACCGTCGCTTCGGCCTCCAGCCGACGACCTCGCCGCCGCGGATGAACTGGGAATTCTATGCGGTGGTGAACGGGCGTTGCGCGCCGCTGCCGCCCGCGGGTCCCAAGGGCGTGCCGCGGGCCAACACGCTGTGGGTCTCCGCGCCGGGCAGCGCGCACGGCTGGACCGGGGTGGGGCAGTGCCGGGCCTACATCACCGCCTTCCACTTCGGGCTCGTGCCGCCGCAACTCGAGGCCGCCGTCCGGCGCGGCGGGCAGTTGGCCGTGCCGCTCGAGGTCCATGAGCGGCGCCGGTTGGTCGAACTCGCCAAGCAGGCGCGCACCGAGTTCGAGGCCCCAACCCATCTCGGCAGCCTGCTCTACCAAGGCATCCTCGCTGAACTCTCGCTGCTGGTCCTGCGCAAGCTCCCGGAGGCCGTGAAGCCGCTGCCGGCCAGCCGCGCCCGGCGCACCGCCGACGCCGCCGTGCAGTGGTTCGCCGCCCACCTCGACGAGAATCCGTCCCTCGCCGCCATCGCGCGCGCCACCCACGTCTCCGTCAGCACGCTGCGCCGCGCCTTCCTCGGGGCGCGCGGCGAGACACCGCACCGGACCTTCGCCCGCCTGCGCCTCGAGACCGCCATGCGCCTGATGGTCGAGACTCCCCACAAGCTCGATGACATCGCCGCCAAGTGCGGCTACGCGGGCGCCAGCGACTTCGGCCGGGCCTTCAAGGCCGCGACCAAGGTCAGCCCTGCCGTCTGGCGGCGCACCATCCTCGAGGGTCCGGGTTACATCCGGCGCTGACGCGTGAACGTTTCCGCACAGTTTTTGACCGCCTCCCCGCTGGGCGTCCGGCGTGCGAGTTGGTAGGGTTGTGGTCGCGGTTTCGGGCTCTCGTCGTCTTCCCTCCCTCCAACCGACCCGCGATCCGCCCCTCCACCTCTTACCTCCCATGATGCGCCGCCGTGAATTCGTCTCCCTCGCTGCCGCGGGGGCCTTTGCGGTCCCCTCTCTCGCCCGGCACCTCGGCGCCGCCACGACCGCGGCACCGTCGGCGCGCCCGACCGAGTATGAGTTCCTGCGTCGGATCCCGCCCGAGCGGCTGCGCGCGCTGATCGGGGATCGTCCCGACGCGAACGGGCTGAGCGGCAGCAACCGCCTTGCCGGCCGCTGGCTGGAGGCCGGCCCGCAGCGCGGCTCCTGCCGCGGCGTCATCGCCGGGGTCGTCCTCGACGATCTCGCCCTCGCCGAGGACGCGTGGCGCGGGATCGAGGTCGCGTTCGCGCACCAGCGCGACGACGGCGGCTTCGTCGCCAACCTCCGCCCCAACGGGAAGAGCGCGCGCCCGTTCGGCGCCGCCGTCGAGACCGCGTTCTTCTTCCTCCAGGAAATGGGCCGCGCCGTGCTCGTCATCCGCCAGTCGCCGCACGAGCCGGTCTTCCGCGAGCGACTCGCCGCGCTGGAGCCGAAACTCCGCCGCGCCGGTCGCTTCATCCTCTCCGGCTACGACACCATCATCGACAACAGCAGCAAGGCGGTGAACCGGATCTTCATCGCCGCCAAGGCCTTCGGCCTCTGCGGACGGGTCCTGCGCGACGAGGAAGTGCTCGCCGCCGCGCACCGCTTGGTCGCGCATGGGCTGACGCTGCGCGACGCGCAGGGCATCTTCATCGAAAACGGCGGCCGCGACTCGAGCTACAACGCCGTCTCCATCCTTTTCGGCCAGGTGCTGGCCCTGCACGTTCCGATTCCGGAATTCGAGGCGGCTCTGCCCGCCGCGGTCGCCTGGCAGATCAGCCGCATCCGTCCGGATGGATCGATCGAGGTCGAGGGCAATTCGCGCACCGGCGTCGGCAAGGAAAAGTCCTACTTCGGCGACCCGAAGACCGTGAACCACGGCGAGATCGTCCAAGCGCTGACCCTCTACGGGATCGTGCACGGCGACCGGGCCGCGCTCGCCGCCGCCGATCGGGTCTTCGCTTTCTGGAAGAGCGGCGCGCCGGCAAAGGTCGCCGGCTGAGCTTCGCTCCGCCTCCGGCCGGCGTGGCCGGGGGCCTGCGCCGCGGCGCGGGCCGGCTCCGGCCAGCCGCGTCACCCGTTGGCACTCTCGTCCCAGCGGGGCCGCTTAGCCGTCGAGGTCGTAGATCTCGATAATGGCCTCTCCGCTGCCGCCATCCAGACCCTTCACATGCACGGTGTACGCATTGGGCTGTAAGGTCAGCGTGAGGGCGGCGTCCCGACTCTGCGACGGCAACGCAAATGCACCCACTTTCGCAAACGACGTGGCCAGGCCTGGAGACCAGTCATCGTTCTCCGCGATCAAGTTACTTCCCTGATAGACCTCGAGTTTCGGATCATTTAGGGGATTCGTCACGCCGAAGGCGGATAGCGTCGGGCCGACAGCGCGGATCAGAACCGTCTTCGCTCCCGTACCGCCAATCACGAAACCGGCGATCAGAATGTCACCGCCAGCGCCCACGCGATTGCGAGCAGAGACGTTGAGCAGGCGCGGGCTATTCCCCGAACCGGCATCGTACGCCTCCACGAGCACCACTCCACTGCCAGTACCACTGATGTGGACCGTGTGGCCACCACTTAGGCTCGAACTGAGCGCGGCGTCGCGACTATCAGCCTCGAGCGAAAAAGCTCCAACACTCGCGAAGGTTGCCGCCAGCGCGCTGCCGCCACCCCAGTCGTCGTTCTGCGCCACGGACGCATTCGCACTGTTGAATAGCTCAAAGCGCGGGTTCGGGTGGGCATCGGTGACACCGAACACTCCGAGTCGTGGACCGACGGCACGCAGGAGGACAGGCTTCGCTCCACCCGTCATGACGAATCCGACAATGAAAGTACGGCCAGCACCAAGGGGCGTGCGAACCGACAGGTTGGAGAGACGGCTCGTGATGCCGACCGCTACCGAAAGCGCCGCGCCGGAGCTGGTGGTCGATCCCGCCGAATTGCTCACGACCACCGAGTAGGTGCCGGCATCGGCGGCTGCGACCGAATTAAGTGTCAGCGTCGCACCAGTCGCACCGCCGATGGCGACACCGTCCTTGCGCCACTGGTAGGTCACAGGGGAACTGCTCGTCGCGGCGACACTGAAGGTCGCACTGCCACCGACCGTGGTCGTGACCGCGGCGGGAGCCGTGGTGATGACAGGCGCAGAGGCCGCTGACGTCAGGGATCCGTAGATGGAGACCGACGCCGAGTTGAGGGTGCCCGCGACACCCTCGACCGTATCGATAACCCGGACGGTCCAAGTACCTGCGACACCTTCGCCCCAATGGCGGGGGGTGGAGAAAGTCCAGGGGGCAAAGTCCGCCGCAGTGTCTTTCGCGCGCGGCGCGCCCAGTACCGTGGTGGTACCAGAAGGCGAGATCAGCTCGAAACGGAGTTGGCCTCGGTTGGCGTGGCTGACGTTGATCGTCACCTCGACTGTCTCCGCCCTGAAGTTGCTCGCGCCAGTAAAGGCAAACGTCCGACTGAGCCCAGCGGAAACATTGTCGGGAACGGTCCCCGAGGTGTTGGACGCAAGAGAGGTCGACTGCTCGGGCCCGAGATTAGTCCAGGTTCGAGCGAGCGCCACGGCCGCGCTAGCGTCGATGAAGCCCGCGCCATACTTGTGATTGAAATGAAATCCAGCGCCGTTGATCACCCACTCCGTATCCGTCGGGTCATTCTTTCGGGCGGAGCGAATGAAAATCTCCTTCACGTCGCGCCATCCGAGACTCGGGTTGGCCTGTAGCATGAGGGCCGCGACACCGGCCGCTTGGGGAGTCGAGTAAGACGTACCCTGAGTGCCACTGGTCGTATAATCTCCCTCCGGCGAGGCACTGGTGTTCGCACCCCGTGGCCCCACGTTATCGGCGGCAAGGAGCTGCGTTTCGCTCCCCTTAAGGGTCTGACCAGCAGCGCACACGATCGCCTGCGGACCGGACTCGCTGAACGAAGCCTGACGTCCCTGACTGTTCGTTGCGGCGACGGCGAAGACATAGCGACTGCCAGAGAAACCGTCGTACCCGGCATGGTCGCCATCATCCCGTCCGTTGCCGGTCGCTACGAAGTAGAGCACGCCACGGTTGGAACGGCCGGATTCCACGCCGGCACGCAGCGCGGCGACGGCGGCAGTTCCAGGCCCGGAGGCCGTGGCAGCATCGTCATCTGGGCCCCAACTGTTATTGGAAATCTGGACCACGCCGGTTCGCCACCCCAACGCCTCCGCTTCCTTGATGTCGGTCGAGGCCGTATTCCGACCCTCGCCGAGAAGACGCACACCCACGAGCCTCGCCTGAGGCGCGGCCCCCGTCATCCCAATGCCGTTGTTCCCGCGAGCCGCGATGAATCCAGCGCAGACGGTGCCATGATTTTTTGCATCAGGCGGGGTCGGATCACTGTCATCGTCGACCGCGTCACGATGGAGGCTGGTATCTTGAGCCACGTTGGGTGCCAAGTCCGGATGGGTAATCTCCAAGCCGTCATCCACCACCGCGACGGTAACACCCAGTCCGCTCGAAACCGGCCACAGGCCTTCGACGTTGATATCTTCTCCGGAGGTGCCGCCATTCTGCCCGGTGTTTTTGAAGTAAAACTGCTGGTTGTAGAGGGGATCGTTGGGCGCGACTCGCTTGACGAGCCGGCGGGTCAACTGGGGTTCCGCCCGAAGACCTTGGCGTTGAAAACCAAGGGCCGCCTGGACCATTCGGTAGGCCGAATCGTAGGTGAGGATCCAGAGATCGTCGCGGACCGACGGGGTAACGGCCTTGGCGTCAGAGGCGGAGGCCGCCGTATCAGCTTCCGCGCGGGTCACACCCACCAAAAGCAGTTGGGTGGTTGCCACCCGACGGGCCGACGGATTTCCCTCCCGACCCTTTTCGTAGAACACCGGCGCCAGCATGCGCACAGGCTCGCGCACCAGCCTGCCACCCGGACCATCAGGCACGGCCTGGGGCGCATTCACGCGTTCAAGCCAGTCCCCGACTGACAACGCGAGCGGCCATTGAATCAACCGGTGTTCAGCATCGATCTCACCGAAGCCCGCGCCATCCGGTAACTGGAGTAGTTCGTGGTTACGTTTCAGCACTGCGACCTCTTGCTGAGCTAGCACCAAATGGCGTGCTTGGCCGTTGACCATGAACACGACGTCCGAGCTTTCGTGCAGCTCGCGGGCGGCTTGTGCAGCCGAAGGGCGCGTCGCGACCGCTCCGCTGAGCGTAACGGCGGAGTGAATTCCTACACCTAGCACCATCAACATTTGTAAAAGAGAGCGTGGTGACATTGAGAGCGGAGTGGGGAGAGTTTTGGTCAAAGAGCAAAATGGGCTGCAGGGGCAAAACCATTCGCTATCACCTAGAAAGCAAATTAGCGGCGCGCCCGGAAGGTAAAACTACGTACGAATAAGAACGTAACGCATCCGCTGGTCCCAGCAAGCAAAGCTGTCACGCCGTCTGCTTGCTCCCTTCGCATCGCTCCGGTCCGGTGGAGTGCTGCCCCATGGGGGGCGGCGTGCGCCCGGAGGATCAGGCGTGGAACGCGGCGCTCCGCCAGCCCGCGCCGTCGCCGTCGTTCCCGCTCTTCGCTGCGCTACGAGCGTCCACGTCGGCGCCCGCCGAGTCAGCCCCACGGGGACCCGGCTGCGCCCGTCTGGCACCGGGCGCGCCTCAATCGCCACACGAACGCCGCGTTCGCTGACGCCCTCCGCCGCGCAGCGGTTCGGCGTCACGCCCGATGACCAACTCGCCGGCACGTCCTGCAGTGCCCCAAATGGGCAACGCCACGCCCTGAAGCCGGGGGAATCAAGGCTTGCCATCGGCATGCAGTGGTAAGAAATAAGTACCCGTGTTTCTTACATGAAACGTGTGAAGGAATCACCGAAAAGCACCCATCGATCGGTCATCAGACGAATCCAGGGCAAGGGCCGTGGGTCAGTCTTCACCCCGAGTGATTTTCTCGACTTGGGGACCCGGGGCTCCGTCGACCTTACCCTCCATCGCCTGACCGACGCCGGCACGATCCGCCGTCTTTCCCGCGGCCTCTACCACTACCCCGAGAGCCATCGCCTGCTGGGTGAGGTCGCCCCGTCCATCGAGTCCGTGGCCCGGGCGCTCGCGGCGAGCGAGCACGCCAAGCTCCAGCCTTCCGGTGCCTACGCGGCCAACCTGCTGGGCCTCTCGGAACAGGTGCCGGCGAAGGTCGTGTTCCTGACCAGCGGTCGCGCCCGCAAGGTGAAGCTCGGCAACCTCGAGATCGAGTTGCGGCCGACGACCCCGCGCAAGGTGGCGGCCGCGGGGCGCACCAGTGGCCTCGTGATGGCTGCGCTGCGCTACATGGGCCGAGACCACATCACCCGGAGTCGGATCGCCCATCTCCGCCAGACACTCTCCGCCGACGACCGACGGCGGTTGCTCGGCGATTTGCCTAGCGCGCCGGTTTGGTTGCATCCGCATCTGCGGGCCATCGCGGCGAAGGAGTCGCCATGAGCTCGTTCGCCACCCTGCCCGCGAAGGAACGCGAACTGTTCTTCCGCCAGTATCAGCAGAAGCGCGGCGTCGATCCCGTCATCGCGGAGAAGGATTTCTGGGTTTGCTGGTTGCTTGGTCGCATTTTCGCGCTGCCTCCACTCGCGGATGCGTGCGTGTTCAAGGGAGGCACCTCGCTCTCGAAGGTCTTCGGCGCAATCGAGCGCTTCTCCGAAGACATCGATCTGGCGATCACGCCCGCATCGCTGGGTTGGAGGGAGTCTGACCTGGACGAGGCTCCGTCCCGGAGCAAGCGAGAGGAACGCGTGACCGAGCTCGAAGGAGCCTGTGCGGCGGCAGTGCGGGCTAGGTGGCGGCCGCTCCTCGAGGATTCCATCCGGACGATCCTTGGCGCGCCGACCGGGCGCGACGACTGGCTGACTTACCGCTTCGAAGAGGCCGGTCGCTCGCCGGTGCTCTTCTTCGCATATCCAGGTTCCCTGCCGCGCGGCGTCGCCTACATCGCGCGCGAGGTACGGCTCGAATTCGGATCGCTGACGGATCAGCGACCAGTCGGGCGTCACCTGATTCGAGCATTTGTCGCCGAACTCGCGCCGGGAGCGTTCACCGACCTCGACGTCGATGTCGTTGCCTTGGAACTGGAGCGCACATTCTGGGAGAAGGCCACGATCCTCCATGCGGAATTCCACCGGCCGGCTGACCAGCAGATCAAGGATCGATACGCCCGGCACTATGCCGATTTTGCGGCGCTGTGGCGACACGGGCCAGCTCAGGCGGCGCGCAGTCGTCTCGACGTGCTGGAGCGAGTGCGAGTCCACAAGTCCCGGTTCTTTTCCTCGCGCTGGGCCCAGTACGCGACGGCCGTTCCCGGTTCGCTGCGTCTCGTACCACCCGCAGCGAGGCTCGAAGCCCTCCGTGCCGACTACCAGGCGATGGGGCAGATGTTCCTCGGTGAGCGCATGCCCTTCGAGACGGTGCTCGCGACGCTCCACGACGCTGAGGCCGTGCTGAATCGTCCCTGAAACAAGGAGGGGCCAGACGCAACGATTCAGCTGCCCACCGATCCCGCTCGGCCACCACCAGCGACGCCGAACCCCGCTGCCTCCGGGCTTCGATCCCAACACGACCTCCCCGCGAAGCGCGAGGGCTTCACGCGAAACACCGACGCACCCCATCGCATCAGGAGTTGAGGCCAAACAGCCGCTGAGACGAGAGATCGGCCGGGAAAGAGTCCCGGGGCGCTACGAGGTAGAGGGGGATGCTGAGGTTGCCGTCCTAGGCGCGAATGGGGGCGATGGGGTGACGCGTACGCCGAACATCAGACCGTGTGTTTGGGAGGGCCGGGTGAGTGCTGGTCCGGTTTCCCAGTCTTGAGCCTCGCGGCCTGCGAGGCGGTGTTGATGGCGCCTACTCGGGCGCGTCGCCGATCGCGCCGAAGCCGCGGACGGAGCCGTCCTCCTGCACCACGAAGGCGCCGATGCCGGGGTTCTCGGCGCAGAAGCGTGCGATCGCGGCGTCGTCGAAGATGAAGAACGCTGTCGAAAGCGCGTCGGAATGCGCGGCATCGTCGGCCAATGCCCAGACGCGCGAGCGCCGCGTTGCCGGTCCGCCGCGGCGGACGTCGATGAGGTGCTCGCCTTTGACCGCAATTCCGGAACCGCTCAGCGCCCGATGCTGGAGGACCAAGCGCCGCGCGGCCGGATCGTCGCCCAAGCCGATCGGCCAGCCAAGGGTGTCCGCGGGCGCCGCCAACGCGAGCACGCTGCTGCCGCCGCTCTGCAGGCACGCCTGGCTCAGGGACCAGTCGCGCAGGACCTCCGCCATCGTGTCGAGCGCATAGCCTTTGCCGATCGCCCCGAGATCGAGGTGCAGCCGCGGGGTCAGGGACACGATTTCGTGACGGTCCGGATCCAGCGCAAACAACGCCCGGTCCAGAAACGCCTCGGCCCCGTCGACCGACGCATACGCCGGGTCGAAAGCCCGACCGGTCGCGGCCGACACCTCGGCCGCGATCGTCAGGCAGCGCAGCGCATCCTCGCCGATCACCAAGCTTTCCCCCTCCGCCAGGCGATTGGCCCGCGCGATGTCGCTCGTCTCGACGTAGCGGCTCAATTCCGACTCCAGTCGCTCCAACTCCCGGAATGCCGCCGCCGCCGCCTGACGGGCATATTCGGGATCGGTTCCCGCGATCCAGATCGCAAAATCCGTCGCCATCGCCTCGAAACTAAAACGATGTGAATGAGGAACTAATAAATCCATTGCATTTAGAATGCGAAAATGATTGCCTGCGGCGCCAATTAATGTAATCTGACTGCACTATGGTGGGATGGCAAGGGGAGTCGAGGCAGGAGGGAAGATTGGGCCGACGGGTTCGGGCCGAGGCGCGAAGGGTGGGTGACGGCCCGGAAAAGGGCGGAGAGGCGGCGGGCTGGGGAGCGCCGGGGGATCGCGAACCCGGTGAGAGGGATCAGAGCGGCGAGCGGGTCGAGGTGGGGACGGTGGGCGGCGCGGGCAAGGTGGGCGATGCGGGTGGGGTGGTCGAGCGGGTGCGGGTGGGCGGCGGATGGCGGGGCCGAAGGGCGTGGCGGTGGCGGCAGCGGCGGGGGTGGTGGGCCTGGCTGGGGATGGCGTTGGGGAGCGTGGGGACTTTCGGGGTGTGCGGCCATGCCCAAGTGAAGGTGCCCAAGGTGCCGCTCGTGCACCTGTGGGTGGAGGCCGAGGGGCACCGGGATGCGGGCCGGTGGACGGAGGCGGCGGGCTTGGCGGAGCGGGTGCTGCAGCGGGTCGAGCTGGGCGAGGCGCTGCCGTCGGGCCTCGGATTGGATCAGGTGCGCCTGCTGGCGGCTGGCTGGGCGCTCCGGGCGGGCACGTTGGCGGTGGCGGAGGTGCAGGCCCGCCGGGTCCTCGAGTCGCCGAAGGCCGCGGCGTGGCACGGCGAGGCGCGGTTGATCCGGGGGGTGGCGCTGCTGGGACTGGAACGGGGCGCCGAGGCGGAGACTGTCTTGGAGCCGCTCGCGGCGGACGTGCGGTGGCGGGATCGGGTGGGCCTGCTGCGGGCGGTGGCGGCGCGGGCGGCCGGGCGGCTGGATCGCGCGGCGGAGTTGCTCGCCGAGCGCGTGCGCACGGCCGGCGGGGATGAGGAGAAGGGCGAGGCGGCGTGGGCTTGGACGGAGGTCGAACTGGAACGCGGGGATCCGGAAGCGGCGTGGTCCGCCTTGAAGCACTTGCTGGAGCGTTCCGGTGCGGGCGCCAATCCCGCTGCGGCGGGACTGCTCGCTTTGCGGACCATGGATCTCGCGGCGCGGGCCCAACGCGCGGATGCGGTGCTCGCGGTCGCCGCCGCGCTGCCGGCGCGCGCGCCGTTGCTCGCCGCCCACGCGGTCGCGGAGGCGGAACTGCAGCGGCGGCGCGACGTGGTCGGAGCCGGAGAGGGGGCGGGCGGCGAGAGCGTGGCGCGGTGGCGGCGGGAGCAGCAGCGCGGACGCCTCGCCGCGGCGCGGGCCGCGCTGGAGGCCCGGCCGCACTTCGATGCGGATGTGCTGATTGCTCGGGCCCGCGCGTATCACGCCCGCGGGCAGGTCTGGGAGGCGGCGCTGGCCTGCGAACGCCTGCTGGCCCGCGGGCCCGCGGGCCCGCACGCGGAGGAAGCCGCGGCATGGCGGGTGCGCGCCCTCGCGGAATCCCGCCGACCCGCGGCGGCGATCGTCGAGGCGGAGTCGTTCGCCCGCGCGCATCCCCGCAGTCCGCTGCGCGCCTCCACCCTCGGGGTGGCGGCCGGGGCAGCCGCGGGGCTGGGCGACGGCCCGCGGCAGGTGCGCCTCCTCGCGGCGGCGCTCGCCGCCGATCCCGCGCCGGTTCTGCGTGACGTCCTGCGGCTCCGCCAGGCGCAGGCGTGGATCGGGGTGGGCGCGTTCACCGAGGCGTGGGCGGCGGCGACGCGGCTGCGGACGGATTCCCCGGACGGTCCGTGGCGGGAGGAAGCGCGTTACCTTGAAGCCATGGCCAGCCTCGCTGGCGGGGAGTCGCGGCGCGCCCTCGCCGAACTCGACGCCTACCGCCGGGAATTTCCGGAAGGGCGATTTAGCGCGGACGCGTCCTACCGCGAGGCGGCGGCCCAGTTTGGAGTCGGCGCGCTGGCCGAGGCGGAGCGCGGGACGGCGGCGTGGCTGCAGCAGTACCCGGAGGATCACCCCCAGCGTGGCGAAGTGCTTTCGCTGCGCGGAGACGTGCTCGCGGCGGCGACGCAGCGCGAGGCGGCGGCGGAGGCGTACCGCGGCGCGCTGACCCACCGCTTGGAGGAGGAAGGGCGCGCGCATGCCCTCGATGAATTGACCCGACTCGAAGTGGCGTTGGGTGACGGAGACCGCGCGGTGGAGCGCTGGCGAACGCTGGCGGCGGCCGACCCCGATCACCCGCTCGCACTCAGTGCCGCCTACTGGATTGGCCGCATCCTCGCGCCGCGCGGTGACGCTTCCGTGGCGGCGGAAGCGATGGCGGCGCTGGTCCGGCCCCACCTCGCGGACCCCGGCCGCGAACAGGTGGAGCGCGTCCTCGCGGAAATCGCCCGCACCCTCGGCCGCGCCCCGGGCGAGCCGCCCGGTCCCGCCGACACGTGGCTCCTCGAGCCCGCGCAACGCGAGCAGCCCACGGCGCGGGCCCGCGCGCGCTTCCTCGACGCCGAACTCCTCGCGCGGCGCGGACAGACGGAGGCCGCCGAAGCCCTGCTCGACGGACTGGAAGCTGATTGTCCCCTTGAAGCCCTGCCTCCGGCGCTGCTCGCCCGACAGGGAGACCGCCGCCGCGCGCGCGGTGATGCGGACGGAGCGCGACGTTGCTACGAGAGCCTGCTCGGCCGCCGGCCACCCTCGCGCCTGCAGGAAGTCGCGCACGTTGGCCTCGGTGAATTGGCCCTCGCGGCGGACGAACCGGCGAAGGCGTTGGACTTCTTTGAGCGCGCCCTGCGATCGGGTGCGCCGACCCGGATGGCGGAGGCGTCGCTGGGGCGGGCGGTGGCGTGGGGACGGCTCGGGCGCAGCGAGGAAGCGCGGGCCGCGCTGGAGGAACGCGTGGCTGACCGGGCGTTGCGCGGAGAGACCAAGGCGCGCGCCTGGGTGCTGCTGGGCCAGTGGCACGCCGCGCAGGCGGACGCCGCGTCGCTGGCGCAGGCGCAGGCGTGCTTTGAGCGCGTGCGCGTCGCGCACCGCCGCTTCACCCCGTGGCGGGTGCAGGCGGTGCTCGACGGCGGACACGTGCTCGAACGCCTCGGCCGGACGGCGGAGGCGGAAACGGTCTACCGGGAATCGCTCGCCGACCCGCGCGTGGCGGAGCGACCGGAGGCGGCGACGCTCCGCTCCCGCCTCGCGCGACTCACCGAACGCCCGGGAGGCGTCCGATGAGCCCCGCGGGATCGACTCCCGAGCGCCTCCCGGGCGGCGGCGGCTGCTGCTGCGGCGGCGGCGTTCGGTCGGCGCGGTGGGCGCGGTGCGCGCGGTGGGCCGCGCGTGGCATCCTGTTCGCAATCGCGGCGATTCCGGGTCCCGGGTACGCCCGGATGAGCGCGCGCGAAGCGCCCGTGAGCCGTGCGGCGCACGTCGCGGCGGATGCGGCGGCAAGGGTGGCAACGGAGGATGCGGCAGGAGCGGTGGATGCGGTGGATGCGGCGGGTGCGGTGGACACGAATGCCACTGCGGAAACGGAGGCTGCGGCGGACACGGAGGCTGCGCCGAATGCGAACGCGATTGCGGAAGCGGACGCTGCGACGGGCACGCTGGGTGCGACTCCTGCGCTGGCGGGTGGAGGCAAGATTCGCCTCGCGGATGGAAGGGTCGTGCCGTGGGAAGCGGCGCGGATCCGCTCCGGGCGCTTGGTGGTTTCCGTGCCTGGAGCGGCCGAGGCGGAGTGGTCGGTGCCGTTGGAATTCGTGGCGGCGCTGGCCTGTCCGGAACCTCCGGCGCTGGTGGAGGCCCGCGAGGCGCTTGCGCGCGGTGACGCGCTCGATGCGATCGTTGGGGCGGGAGCGGTGGCGCGGCAGTTCGACGCGTGGCGGACGACGCCTGGTTCGTGGTGGAGCGCGGCCCGCACCCTGCAGTTGCGCGCGCGGGCGCGGCTGGGCCAGTGGAGTGAACTCGCGCGCGACGCGGCGGCGTTTGCGGGCGGGCCGGCGGATGGCGAGGCGGGCCAGTGGGAGCGGCTCGCGCGGGCGCACCTCGCCGGGCGGACGGACGGAGCCGAGGCGGAGGCGACGCGGTCGCGCGACGAGAGCCGCACGGCGCTGCGCGCGATCCTGCTGGCCCCTGCGACGCCGGAGATCGAGGTCGAGGCAGCGCTCGCGCTTGGCGAGGATGCGCTGCGCGGCCGGGAGTGGACCGAGGCGCTGGACGCGTTGCTCCGGGTGCCGGTCTTCCATCCCGAGCGTCTCGACCGCCTGCCGCGCGTGTGGCTGCTCTGTGCGCGGGCGTATGCCGGACTCGAAGACCGCGGACGAGAAGAGCGGACCCTGCTTGGCCTGGCGGATGCGCATCCGGACGCACCGGAGACGGCGCAGGCGCGCCGGGAATTCGCGGGACGATTTCCATGAAGAGCATGATTTCCATGAAGAGCATGATGCCGGAAACACCGCTCCCCCCGGGAGCGCACGAAGGTGGGCGCGAGTCGGCGCCGGCGCCGGCGCGCGGGGTGTGCGTGGGTGCAAGGGTCGATGGATCTCCCGTGCGCCCGCGCGAATGCGGTGCGAGGGTCGATCGATCCCCGGTGCGCCCTGATGAATGTGCAGCCACGTGGAGCGCGTGGCGTGACGGAGCTCCGATCCCCCGTGCGGCCGCGTGCGGGGATGCGAAAACCCCGCGCGCCGCGGTCGCATGGCTCGCCCGGAGCCGGGAACGCTGCGCGCCGTGGATCAAGCGGCGCTGCGACGCGGCCGGCGCCTCGTTCCGCTGCGGACCGGACGACGCCGCCGCGGGCGGGCCCGGGCTGAGCGGCGTCGCTTCCCCCGGCGGCGTCGCGAGGTGGAGAGTCCTTTCGGGCTTCGTTGCCGCTGCTCTTTCGTTTGCCGCAGGGGTTTCGGCGGCCTCGGCGGAGGTGGGCACAGGCGCAGGCGCGAGCGCAGCAGGGGGAGCGGGAGGAGGGGCTGGGTCCGGAGCGGCGGTGGGGTTGGGAGCGGGCGCGGTGACGCAGACGAGGACGCTGCTGCAGGAGCTGAACCTCCCGGCGATCTGGTTCCTCGTCGCTTGCTCGGTCCTGATCGTCTGGCTGGTCATCGACCTCTACCTGCGCAGCGCGCGGCGCGAGCTTTTGCCGGCGGCGACGCTGGCGATGGTGCGGGCGAGCTTTCGCCGCGGGGACTTTCAGGCGGCGTTCGACGCCTGTGCGGGGCGAACGGGCCTCCTTGCGACGGCGGTGCTCGCGGCGTTGCGGCATGCGTCGGACGGGAAGGCGGCGAGCGAGGACGCAGCGGCGGGGGCGCTGGAAGCGGGTCAGGCCCGTCTGCAGACCCGCATCGCGTACCTGTCGGTCATCGGCGTGATTGCTCCGATGGTGGGCTTGACGGGCACGGTGCTCGGGATGATCGACGCCTTTGCCGCGATGGGGCAGCCGGGGGCGGCGGATCCGGCGCGACTCTCCGGGGCGATCGGGCACGTGCTGCACGCGACGGCGGGAGGCCTGATCGTGGCGATCCCCGCGTTCGTGCTTCATTACGTGCTGCGCAGCCGCGTGGCGCACGCGGTGCGGGCGGTGGCGGATGAAGTGCAGGAGTTGTTCCGTGGCTTCCCGTATGCGAGCCGGGCCGGGGTGGATTTCCGCGGGGCGGAGCGCGGCGTACCGCGGGCGTTCGATCCGCCTCCGGCACCCCCGGGTGCGGTGGCCTCGCCCCCCGGTGCGGAATTTGGTGAACCGTCTGCCGCGGCGGCCCACGGGAGGACGGGGCCGGCGAATCCTGCATGGGCGTCGATCCCACCGGCGACGCCGTTCTCCGGCGTGGCGATGCCGTCGGTGAGCGCGCCTCCCTCGTCGGAAGACCGCAACGGGCTGCCTCTGGCCTGAGGCCCTCCCATGGCTGCCTCGCTCGGTGACGGGGATGACCCCGGTTTTCAGATCGCGCCGATGATCGACGTGCTGCTCGTGCTCCTGATCTTCTTCATGAGCATCGCGTCGACGGCGATCACGCGCTACGACCCGACGATCCAGCTGCCGGTCGCGCCGGCGGCGGCTCCGCGGGAAGAGGAAGCGCCGGTGTGGGTGGTGAACGTGGCGTGGGATGCGGTGACGGCGCGGGCGAGCGTCCGTTTTGAGGAGCAGGACATCGCGTTGCCGCAGCTGACCGCAGTGCTGACCGAGCGCCGGAGCCGCGGCGGGTCGGCGCGCCTGCTCCTCCGCGGGGACGGGGCCGTGCCGGTGCGTCACGTTCAGGCCGTCGTGGCTGCGGCGGCGGCGGCCGGCGTCGCCGAGATCACCTTCGCGGCCCTCCGCTCATGATCGCGCGACGTGGCCGGAGACGCGGGCGGCCCGGGACGCTCGCCGAGGCGGACCCCGGATTCCAGATCGCGCCGATGATCGACGTCGTCTTCGTCGTGCTTGTCTTCTTCATGGCCCTGGCGGCCCAGATCCGCGTGGAGCGTGACCTCGCCTTGCGCCTGCCTGGTGCGGCGGTGCCCGGTGCGGCGGCGTTGCCCGAGGAGGAATACACGGTGGCGGTGGGACCGCTGGGCGAGATCAGCTTCAACGACGAACCCTGTGATGGACCGGAATCTCCCGACCTGCCGCGCCTCCGGGCCCTGCTCGACGCGCTGCGCGCCGCGGGGGGAGCGAGCACTGCGGCGGGGGCGAGCACTGCGGCGGGAGCAAGCGCCGTGGTTGAAGTCAGCGCCTTGGCAGGAGCAAGCGCCTTGGCAGGAGCAAGCGCCGCGGGGGGAGCGAGCGCCGTGGCGGGGATGACGCCGGGACGGGACGAGGGACCGGTGGTCGTGATCGCGAGTGACCCGGCGTCGCGGTACGAGGATGCGTTGGCGTCGGTGGGGATCCGGCGTGTTTCGCTGGCGGGGGAGGAGGATCCGCCGTGACTGCCCCCGCCTCGGTGGTGCGGCGCGGGCCCCTGCGCTGGCGCGTCGGGTTGCCGGTGCTGATCAGCGTCAGCGTGCACGCGCTCATCCTTGCGGTGGCGGGCGTGTACGTGGTGCGAGAAGTCACATCGGCGCGGCGTCCGGAGTTCGCGGCGGCGCCGCCGCCACCGGAGCGTCCGGCGGAGCATCGCGTGCAGATCGCGCGGCGGGCCTCCGGCGCGGCGGCGGCGGCGGCCAATCCCGCGCTGGCGCGGATCACCTCGGCGGCCTCGGTGGCGGCGTTCGCGTTGCCGGAGCCGGCCGAGCCGGTGGGACGGGGCGGGAGCCTGCTCGGGACCGGCCTGAACGCGGCCGCCCTCGGCGTCGGCGCGGGCCCGGGGCTGGCCACCGCGCTCGGGTCGTCCGGAGCGGGTGGACGCGGGTTGATGTCGCTGACCTTCCTCGGACTGACCGCTCCGCGCGTCAGTCGCGTGGTGTTCGTCGTCGACGTGAGCCGCGACCTGATGGACATCCGCAAGGGCGGCTTCGAGGCCTTTGCAGTGATCCGGAACGAGATCGCGCGCCTCGTCACGCAGCTCCCCCCGACGGCGCGGTTCGGCGTCGTGCTCTTCGGAGCGGCGTCGGGCGACGTGAACCGCTTCGCCGCCGAGCTCACGCTCGCGACGGCGACGCACAAGGAGGCGCTGGTGGCGTGGATCCGTCCGCTCAACGCCCGTCCGGATCACCTCGGCACGCGGTCGGCGGGTGCGTACCTTGGCTGGAAAGAACGGGAGCTCCCGCGGGCCGGGCTGGACGCCTCCCTCCTGACGCCCCCGTGGCTTCGTGCGCTGCGCGCGGCGCTGGAGCTTGAACCGGACACGGTCTTTCTCGTCACTGGTGGAGCCTCGACGGCGCTGCGCCCGCGCAGCGACGAACGCCGGGAGACCCTGGAGCGACGCAACGAACTGGAGAAGGAGCGCCTCCGCCGCCGCGGCATTGATCCGGAGAAGGTCGGCGAGCTGCGGCGGGCGGCGCTGGCGAAGGCTCGGCGGGAGCTGGAGGAAATCAACCGGCAGCGTGTGGCCCAGGGGAAGTCGCCCTTCATCGTGAGCGACACCAAGCGCGTGTTTCAGCCCGACTTTCAGGAAGAGCTGCGCCGTTCCGGATTCACGCTGGTGCTCGATACCCAGGGGTGGACGGACGCGCGCGGGGACCCCATCTGGGAAATGGGGGTCAGTCCGCATGAGAAAGTGCCCTTCACGGAGGTGCTTACCCACGTGGCGCGCCTGCAGGCGGCGCTGCTGCGTGAGCGGGCCGCCGTGCACACCCTCCTCTTCGTCGGCCCGAACGAGCAACCCCGCGAGCCCGCGGAGCAGCTGACCGCCCTGGCCCGGCGCAACGGCGGGCAGTTCACGGTCCTCACCGCCCGCTCCCTCGCGGCGCTGGGAGCGGCTCCGCCCTGAACGGACGCTCCGGTCGCCGTTCGATCGGCTAGTCGCCGGCGCCGGTTTGCGGGCGCGGCCATCCGCCGGGTCCGTCGGGCTTGCGGCGCGCCGGCGGAGTCGCACAGTGAACGTCATGGCCGTCAAAAAACTCCTCCACACGCGGATGCGCGTGAACGACATTGAACAGAGCGTCCGTTTCTACGAGCAGGTCCTGGGCCTGAAGGTCTCCCGTCGCCACACCTCGCCCCGCGGGGCGCAACTGGTGTTCCTGCAGACCCCGAACAGCGAGGAAGAGATTGAGCTCTGCCAGATGCCCGCCGGCGCGGCGGACGTGGTGGTGCAGCCGGATCTGATGCACCTCGCGTTTGAGGTGGATGACCTGGAGACGTTCGCCCGCGAATCCGCCGCCAAGGGGCACCCCTTCAGCGATGGTCCGACCAAGACGAGCAGCGGCTCGATGATCGGGTTCATCGATGCCCCCGAGGGCTACGAGGTCGAGCTGATCCAGCGCGCGCGCTGAGCTGCGGATCGCGCGGCGGCGTTTGCGAGCGGAGCCGGCGACGGTGACCGAGGGATCCGGTCGGCGGAGATGGCGGCGGCGGCATCGGCGCGGAGGTTCAGCGGGCGGGCGCCGATGCCGGCAGGGCTGCGAGCACGCCTGCGTGCGGCGCCGGGGTCAACGCCCTGCGGTGCGCCGTTCCCACGCGAAGAGGAACTGCTGGGCGAAGCCGGCGGCCGGGCCGAAGTGGACCCGGCCGAACTGCGCGAGGGCGGGCAGCTTCCAGTCGCGCAGGTCGTACCGCTCCGCCAACGTGCGGGCGATCCAGACATCGACGGGGAACGCCTCGAGGCGGCCCGCGCCGAAGAGCAGGACGCAGTCGGCGACCTTCTCGCCGACGCCGGGCAGGCGGCAGAGCCGCGCGCGGGCCTCGGCGTAGGGGGCGGCCTCGGTGGCTTCGAGCCAACCCGGCTCGGCGGCGAGGCGTTGCGCGGTGGCGTGGACGTAGCGTGCGCGGAAACCGAGTTGGCAACGGCGCAGCTCGGCCTCGGGAATCGCGGCCAGCTCCGCCCACGTGGGCAACCGGTGGTGACCCGGGGCGAGCGCGGCGCCGTGGCGCTCGGCGAGCAGCGCGAGCATCTGCTTGATCTGCACGATCTGCTTGGTCGCGCTGCAGAGAAACCCCAGCAGCGTCTCCACGAAAGGCTGGCGCAGCAGCCGCAGCCCCGGGAAGGCGGTCACGGTGCGGGCGAGATGCGCGTCGCTCCGCCACGGCAGCGCATCGGTCAGCGCCGCCCACGGCGTGGCGAGGGCGAAGTAGTGCGCGACCAGCGGAGCCGCGTCGCGCGCGGAGCGGTTGAGCGCGCGCCAACCCAGGCGTCCGTCGGCGGAGCGCTCGACCTCCACGACCAGATCCGCCCACGTCCCGGTCCAGCGCACCGGCGTGTCCGCGGCGCGGGAGGCCCGCCAGCGGAAGGCCTGTCCGCCGTCGAGGATTTCCGCGAGGGTCCGATCATCCGGGGCGAACGTGTCCGGGAACGGCGTCCACGCCGGTGGCGGCGTCGGGGTGCTCACCGGGATTAGTTGCCGCTCGGCAGCGAGCGCACGTTGACCTCGCGCAGGACGGTGGAGGCGGGCTCGAGCTCGCCCGGCAGGCGTTCGAGGTCGCCGGCCAGCTCCGCGGTTTCGCGGGCGCCGGGCAGGAGGCGCTCGTTGAACGAACCCACGGCGCTGTTGTAGCCCTTGCTGGCGGTCTCGAGTCCCTTGCCGACCTTTTCGAGATGGTCGGCGAAGACGCTGATGCGTCCGAGGAGTTCGCGGGCGCTGTCGCCGATCCGGCGGGCGTTTTCGTTGAGCTTGGCCTGCTGCCACTGCAGGGCGCACGTGCGCAGCAGCGCGAGCAGCGTGGAGGCGGTGGTGATGATGACCCGTTGTTCGAGGGCCTCCTGGTAGAGCGTGCCGTCCTCCTCGAGGGCGGCGATGAGACCGCTCTCGAGCGGAACGAAGAGCACGGTGACTTCCACACCCTCGCCGAGGGCCTTGGCGTACTCGCGGGAGGCGAGGGCGCGGACGTGGGTGCGCAGCGCCTGGGCGTGCGCGGTGCGCCGGGCGGCGCGATCGGCGTCGGAGAGTGCCGGATCGAGGGAGTCGAGGTAGGCGCTGAGCGGCACCTTGGCGTCGATCGGCACGAAGCGCCCGCCCGGCAGCCGCACGGTCATGTCGGGACGCAGGCGTTCGCCGTCGTCGCCCTGCACGCTGGACTGCTCGCTGAAGTCGACGTTGTCGACCAAGCCGGCCATTTCGGCGACGTTGCGGAGCGACACCTCGCCCCAGCGGCCGCGTTGCCGGTTGTCCCGCAGGGCGCTGGAGAGCGTCTGGGCCGCGGTGGACGCCCGCTGCTGCAGGTCGGAGATTTGCTTCAGCTGCTCGCCCAGCGTCTTGACGTCGCCCTCGCGCTTCTCGCCGAGCTCCTTCACGAGCTGCTCGTTCTTCGCGAGCTGTTCCTTGAACGGGGCGAGCGTCGCATCGATGGCCTTCTGCCGCGACTCCAGATCCTGCTGGGAAAGCTTGTGCTGGCTCTCGAAGTGCTCCTTCGCCTGCTGGAACAGCGCCTGCGCGCTCTGCTTGAGCAGGTCGCCGCCGGTCGCCTTGAAGGTGTCGGTGAGCGCGGCCTTTGATTGATCGATCGCGGCCTTGAGATCGGTGATCGATTTCTCGCGCTCGGCGAGGACCTTTTCCATCGCCTGCTCCCGCTCCGCGCCCCGCGTCGTCGCCTCGCGCAGCTGCTGTTGCACCGCGGAGAGCTCGCGGGCGGTCTGCTCGCCGCGCGCCCGCTCGTCGACGGCCTGCTTCCCGAGTTCGGCGACCTGGGCCAGGGCGGAGTCGCGTCCCGTCTGCGCGGCGACGGCGCTCTGCTCGGCAGTGCGCAGGTCCGCGCGGAGGGTGCCGACGTCGGAGCGCAAGGTCTGCAGTTCCTGCTGTGCCGCCTGGGCTGCGGCGAGGGCTTGGGCCGAGGCGCGGGCCTTGAGCAGGAAGAACACGGCCGCGCCTGCGACTCCCGCTGCGCCGCCGACCGCGATGCCAACCAACAAGGAAAAGCCGTCCATACCGAAACCTGTAGTCCAGCCCTCGGCACGGAACGAGTGAAAAACCCGCGTTCCGCTCGCGCGGCCGCCCAGCGCGCGGGCGCGGCGGGTGCGGCGCGTGGCGGGCGCGCGGGCGCGGCAGGTGCGGCGGGTGCAGTCCGCTCCGGACGAGCAAGCGAAGGGGCGCTCGCTCAGGGAGCGGTCCAGAGCGAGCTCTGGCTCTGCGCGAGGATCCGGCCGGTGTCCGCGTCGCGGACGCTGAGGCGCCAGGCGACCGGACGACTCACGCCTCCCGGCCAGTCGGCGCCCGTGATGCCGAGGTGCAGGACAGGCTCGCCGGACGGGAGATCGAGGGCAAACCGGTGCATGACCACGTTGGCGCTGGCGGGCAGCACCCACTCGAGCCGCACCTCGGATCCCGGCAGCGGCTGGGCGAGCTTGAGCCGAGTGAGAAAGTAGAAGCCCTCGCGCGCCGCGGGTTGGGTCCGCCGGACGATCCGGCCGCCCTCCCGCTCGCCTCCGTCAAACAATTCACCCACGGTCTTGAACGACTCGGCCGTCCGATACCCCGGCCAGATGCGGACGATGCTGACGGACTCAGTCGGAGCGGCAACCGCGGGAACCGGGCCCAGCGCCAGCAGCAGAACGAACGCACCCCAGAGGCTGAGGGCCCGGCGGCGAAGCGCGACGGGACGAGGCGCCTGAGTGCGCGCCGCGGAGCCGGAAGCGCCCGCGCGACGGGAAAGGGAGCGGGAACCCGATGGGTCGGCGGCACGGGACGCGGACGTGGAACGCGCGGGCGTGGGACCGGGGGCGGTTGAACGTGACATCGGTGAAGCGGGGCCGTTGGGCTCAGCGGGTGGCGGAGCTGGGCGGGAGGAGGCTGATCGTGTGATAGCGGTGGAAACCCAGCAAGGCTGGCGTCCAACCCTGAACGGCGGGATGGATGAGGAACGTCCGGGTGCCGTGGTACAGCGGCACGATTGGCGCCTCGTCGAGCAGGAGGTACTCCGCCTCGCGGTAGAGTACGTTGCGCCGGGCCGCGTCGCCCTCGGCAGCGGCGGATCGCACGAGCCGGTCGTACGCGGCGTTGGCCCAGCCCGTGGCGTTGTTGCCGCTCTTGGCGAGGAAGACCTCGAGGAAGGTGCTCGGATCGACGTAGTCGCCGATCCAGCGTGCGCCGGAAATCGCGTAGTTGCGCTGGCGCTCGTCGTCGAGCCACACCCGCTGCTCCTTCAATGCGAGCGTCACCTCGATGCCCAGTTCGCGCCGCCACATCTGCTGGATGGCCTCGAGCAGGCGCTGGTTCAGCTCGTTGGTGAAACTCATGATCTCAAGCCGCGGGAAGCCCTTGCCGCCGGGAAATCCAGCCTCGGCGAGCAGGCGCCGCGCCTCGTCGAAGGAATCCGGAATGCCCGGACCGGGCGAGTAGCCCGCCGTGCCGGGAGGCGTGAGCGTGTGCGCGGCCGTCTGACCGGCGAGGGCGACCCGCGTCACGAGGGCGGTGCGGTCGAGGGCGCGGGCGAGGGCGCGGCGGACGCGAACGTCGCCGAGCGGCGGGCGCGAGAGGTTGAGGCGGAGGAAGCCGGTTTCGAGGAACGGATCGGAGCGCAGGTGAGCGGCGTCGGGGCCCTGCCGATAGGCGGCCAGCTTGGAGAGCGGGACCTCACTGGTGAGATGGATCTGCCCGGCGCGGAACGCGGCTTCCTGGGCGGTGGCGCTCTCGTAGGGGTAGAACACCACGGAGGCCAGTTGCGGCGCCAGACCCGCGCGGGCGTGCGGGTTGCGGACGGTCACGATCCGTTGGTTCGGAGTCCACTCGGTGAGCCGGAAAGGACCATTGCCGACCAAGTGCTGCGGCAGCGTCCAGCGGTTGGCGCGGTCGTCGGCGCCGCCGAGGCGCGTGAGGACGTGGGAAGGGACGGGGAACGCAGTCGGGAGCGCGAGGATCGCGGGCAGGACGGGCGTGGGCTGGGCGAGACGAAGGACCAGCGTCTGCGGATCCCGAACCGCGATGCCGACCGTCTGGGGATCGGTGGTGCGGCCCGCGTTGAAATCCTCGGCGCCGGCGATGGGGAAAAGAATGTAGGCGTACTCCGAGCCCAGCTTCGGCGACAGGACCCGGCGGAGCGAGAACGCGAAGTCCTCGGCGGTGAGCGGAGCGCCATCCGACCACCGCAGATCGCGGCGCAGATGGAACGTCCACGTCAGGCCGTCCGCCGACGTCTCCCAGCGCTCCGCGGCGGCGCCGATCGGTTGGGAAGTGGCTTCGTCGATGGCGGTCAGACCCTCGAAAAGGGCGAGCACGACGGTCATGTCGTTGAACGCGACGAGGACCTGCGGATCGAGATCGCGCGGTTCGGCGCTGATGGCGAGGTGCAGGGTGCCGGTGCGCCGACCCTCCTCGACCCGCGTCTCGCGGCGCCCGCAGCCGGTGAAGCCGAGGACGAGGGCTAGTCCGAGCAGGACGGACGTGATCAGACCCCGGTTACGGACAGGCGCGGTGTGGTGGGCGAATGATCGGATGGGCGGGAGTCCGGGCATGCGGGCAGGCTACGTGTACGGTCCGCGGGCGCCACTTCGGATTTGCGGCGGAGACGGGGATGGTCCCAAGTCGAGGGCATGGCATGGTATTACGCGAGCAACGGCCAGCGGCACGGTCCGATGAGTGAGGAGGACTTCCACGACCTCGTCCGGCGCGGCGTGATCGCACCCGAGGCGCTGGTCTGGACCTCGGGGATGGCGGAGTGGCGGCGGCTCGCGGAAGTCGCGCCCAACCTGCCGCCGCCCCTGCTCCCCGCCTCCGGGACGGCCCCGGCGGACGGTGCACCTTCGGAGCGGCCGCAGGCGGCGGCGACCACGGCCGCCCTTCCGCAGGTGGCTGGGGTCGCCGTGTCTCCCCCGTTCGCGGGTTTCTGGATCCGCGTGCTCGCGCGTCTCATTGACGGGGTGATCCTGTGGGTCGTCGGCCAGGTCCTCGCTGGCCTGCTGGTGGCGGCCATCTTGCCGGATGCGCTTGGTGCACTTTCGCTGGAACCCGGGGCGGAGCCGACGGGGGAGCAACTCATCGTGCTCGCGGCGGTCTTCGGAATCGTGATGGCCTCGAGCCTCGTGACGGGCCTCGTCTATGACCTCATCTTTCTCAAAGTATGGTCCGCGACTCCGGGCAAGCTGGCCCTCGGGTTGCGCGTGCGGACGGCGGACGGCGGTCCCCTGTCATTCGGGCGCATCATCGGGCGCCACTTTGCGGTGTCGCTGAGCGGACTCATCATGGGGATTGGTTACCTCATGGTGGCGTTCGACGCGGAGAAGCGCGGACTGCACGATCTCCTGTGCTCGACCCGCGTGGTCCGTCAGCGCTGAGCCGGCCCGCAGGCGCCGAGGGCTCGCTGGCGCTTGCGGGCTCCGCGGCTTGAATCGTTGGTCGAGCCCGACTACGGCGATGGGCGACTACACCCGCGCGTCCAACGTCATCCGCGCGGGCGACCGCCCCCGCGCGGCGTTCGTCCGGGACCGCTTCCTTGACTTTGCTGACCGTGCCTTCGCCCCTTGAGGCGCCGCGTCACGGATGGCCGACGAGGGCGGCGGCGACCAGCACGGCGAGGAGGAGGACGGCGGTGATCCACCACCGCCAGCGCAGCCCCGTCGGCGCGGTGGACCGCGGCCGGATGCCCTCGTCGCCGGAGGCATCGTCCTCCGGCAGATCGACCCCGTCGAGGTAGGCGGACTCCTCGTCCCAGCCGCTGCGCTCGTCGGCCCCGCAGTGCGGGCATGCGCGGGCGCGCGGAGGAACCGCCTTGCCGCAGACCGGGCACTCGGCGGGCGGATGTCGCGGCATGGGTGGGCCGGTGGCTCAGACGACGGACCAGGGACTGCGCGCCGCGCGGCCCAGCAGACGATTGGCGACCGGATCTTCGGGGAACGACTCGGTGACGGGATCCCACCGCAGCTTGCGGCCGAGCGTCATCGCGATCTGGCCGAGGTTGCAGACGGTGGTCGTGCGGTGGCCGATTTCGACATCGGCGACCGGCAAGGCGCGCGACCGGATGCAATCGAGGAAATTCTCGTGGTGGTTGTCGCTGCGGGCGAGGGTGACGGACTTGCCCGGACGCTGCATCTCGCGGAGGAGATCGTTGGACGACGCGGACATCGCGTTGCGGGCGATGTCGATCCAGCCCCGCTCGCCGATGAAGCGCACGGTGCCGCCACCCTCCTGGCGGGTGCGGCAGCTCATCGGGATGCCGTTCGCGTAGTGGCAGGTGAAGTCGACGTGGGTCGCGCAGGTGAAGAGACCGCTGGTCGGGAAGTGCCCGTGGCCCTCGACGGCGATCGGTCCGCTCGCATCCATGTCGAGTGCCCACTGTCCGATGTCGAGGTAGTGCGCGCCCCAGTTCGAGACCTGGCCGTTGGCGTAGTCGGAGATGAAGCGGAAGTTGTAGTGGCAGCCTGAGGAGTGGTAGGGCCGCCCCGGGGCTGGACCGAGCCACAGATCCCAATCCAACTCCTCCGGCACGGCCTCCGGTTCCCACGACGCGCCGATGAAGCGGTTGTTCGGCGGAATGGCGACCTCGATGCGCTCGAGCTTGCCGAGGCCGCCGCTGCGGACGTAACCAGCGGCGTCGAAGAAGCGCTTCATCGAGCGATGCTGGGTGCCATGCTGCACGATGCGCCCGTGCTGGCGGGCGGCGGAGATGAGGGCGCGTCCCTCCTCGATCGTGAGCGTGAGGGGCTTCTCGACGTAGGCGTCCTTGCCATGGCGGACCGCGTCGAGGGCGATGAGGGCGTGCCAGTGGTCGGGCGTGCAGACCCAGACGGCGTCGACATCGGCCCGGCGGGTGACCTCGCGGAAGTCATTGACGGACGCGCAACCCTTGGCGCCGTAGGCCGCGTCAACGCGGGCGGCAGCGCGATCGCGGCGGTCGCGGTCCACGTCGCAGACCGCGACGATGCGGCCGCGCTCCGGGTAGCCGAGCAGCGTGGTGAGATGGCCCTCGGCGATGTTGCCGGTGCCGATGATCGCGACGTGGATCAGGTTCGACGGAGCGGCGGCGCCGCGCAGCCTCGCCGGCAGGATCAGCGGGGCGGCGGCGGCGAGGGAGCCCAGTTGCAGGAAGCGGCGGCGGCCCATCGTGGCCGAAGGCGAGGCGGGGAGGGAGGTCATGGCGCGGTGCCGACGGTGGCGGGGCGAAGCAGGGCGAGGGAACGGGCGGCGATGGCGCGGAGCTCCGCGTCCTCGGCGGGGTCGGCGGCAAGCCGCGCGAGCGCGTCGCGGGCGCCGGCGCTGCGACGGGCGCCGATGGAACCGACGAGACCCGTGCGTGCGCGCCCAGTGAGCGTGGCGAGTCCGGCGAGCAGCGCGGCGTCCGCCTCCGGTCCGGGGATCCGCTCCAGCGCGAGCCGGGCGGCGTCCGCCGACTCCGCGTTCGCCAGCAGGGCGGCGAGCGCCGGCACGGCGGCGGCTGAGCCGACCAGCGCGAGCTGGCTGCAGAGGAAGTCACGCCCCGCCTCGGTCAGGTCCGGCGCGGCCAGCGCCCGAAGCAACTGCGCCTCCAGCCGGCCGAGTCCGGCGGCGGGCGTCCGGGCGACTTGCTCGCGGAGGATGGCGGCGAACGATCCGTCGCCGCCGTATTCGAGACGGACGACCTCGGTCCACGGATCAACGTTCGGTCCAGCTTCGGCGCCGACCACGATGACGCGGTCGGGGGAGGGGATGGCTTGGGGCGTATTCAAAGTGTGGTGACGGGCACGCCCGCCGGGCGCGCCGGGAGACCGGCGCGGTCGGGGACGCGGCGAATGAAGACATCGGTGCGCGGTCGGCGATCCGGAGCCGGCGGCGGGCGCGGTCTCCGAAGGCGGCGGTTGTCTCAGCCCTTGGGGCTGGTTTCCGGGGTGGCCGGTGCTGGCTCGGCCGGTGCGTCGGCCTTCGCGGCAGGGGCGGGCTCCATGCCCTTCTTCACGAAGGCGACGGCCCCCTCCTTCTCCTCGGTCAGCCGGATGCTCTTTTGTCCCCGCGTGTCCTTGCCGACGAAGTCGATGGTGGCGGCGGCGAGGACGGGCAGGTGCTTGCGGAGATCGCGGCTCTCGCCCTCGGAGTTCACGTCGACGGTCCAGAGCTCGGCCGGCGGGGCGTTGTCGCCGGCGGGCTTGTTCTCGCGGGCGGAGAGGCGGAGGTACTTGTCGTACTTCACCACGGTCACCATGTACTCGCGATCACCGATGTACTCGGTGCTCGGAGGCTCCTGGTAGGTCTGGGTGGCGAAGATCGGGTTGCCGTTCTTGTCGACGCCGACCTGGACGACGGCGGTGAAGACGCGACCGGGGAGAGTGCGGTAGATGGGCTCGGTGCGCATTTCGCGGACGAGCTTCGGCTCGCTGACGCCGTAGTCGAGGTTGACGACGATGTCGGCGAGTTCCGGCCGGGGGGCGTCGTAGAGGCCGCGTCCCGACAGGGCGGTGCGAACGAAGCGCTCGGCTTCTTGGTTCCGGAGGCTCTTCGGATCGATGCCCGATCCACTGGTTTGGAGCCGGTAGGCGACGGCCTTCTCGGCCTCGGGTTTGGACAGCGCGTCCACCTTGACTTGGTAGCCGCTGGTGCATCCGGCGAGCCAGAGGGCTGAGGCGCCGCCGAGAGCGAAGGATAGCAGGGGAGCGAGGGCCTTCACGGGGTGGGGGGGGCTGTCGGGACGGTCGGCCAACCTTCGGGAAAAGGCAACTCCCTGCTGTGGCCGCGGTGTCCCTTGTTGTATTCCGCAGGGATGTCGTCATGGTGAAGATGTTTTCCGGTTCCCCATGAGCCCCTGTGCCTTCCGCCCGGGCTGCGCCGGGCCCTGTTGTGCGTCCTCGGCTGCCTAGTTCCCTTCCTCGCGGGGTGCGAGTCGGGAGCGCTGGCGACGAAGCAGCGGGTGTACGTGGATGCGATCAGTGCTCCTGCCGACGTGTTGAAGGAAGTGGGACCCTCGTTTCAATTGACGGCGAAACGTTCGATGGTGGCGGGGCAGCAGGCGAGCCTTCCAGCGATCGTGGCCTGCGTGAACGCGGCTCTGGCTGGGCGAGGATTGTTTGAGGCGCAGCCGAACACGGTGCCGGATCTGTTCATCGAGGTGACGTACGGGCGGAATGCGCTGCCCCGGGAAGTGCGGTTCGGCAACGAAGTCCACCTGCGCCTCGTGGCGCGCCGCAACGTGGCCCGGACGGTGCTGCAGACGGAGTCGGAGGAAGTCTGGGACGTGCGTGTCGGCATCCCTGGGGTGAACGCCCGGCTGGAGAGTGCCATGCCCCTCTTGGCGACGGTGGCGAGCGAGCACATCGGAAAGGATACGCAGAGCGAGGTGCCGTTCGACATGTTGAAGAATTCCCCGGCGGTGCAGGCCGTTCGCGATTCGGCGACCCGGGCGCTCGGCTTGCCGACGTCGCCCCCGGCGACCGGGAAAGGGTCGAAGTCTGGGTCTGCGCGTCCCGAAGCGGGAACCGAGGCCGCTCCGCCGCCGCCGCCGGCGCCGACTCCGGCATCCGGACCCTGAACGGGTGGGTGGGAGCGGCGCGGTGACTTGGCCGTTACTGCGGCGGTCCGGATTCGGCGGTCGTGGGTGGACGGTAAAGGGCTGGCTGGGCGGGCATAGCGGGTGGAACCGGGTGGCCCCGGTGACGGCGTTGGCGACGGCGGCCAGGACGCCTTGGCGGTGCGGATGCGATGGTGGGGCGGCGCTTGAGTCGGAACGGAGGGTGGGGACCTGCCTTTGGACGGATTCTTCACGAAATTTCCCCGTGTTCCGGTCGATAACTGGACAGCTTTCGCCTGTCATGCGTCGAGCAACCGTTCCTCATTCCCCTCAATTGCAGGTTGATTTCCCGGAAGGGAAACCTGCGGAAGCGGCGGTTGCCGGGAGGGGTTCACGGCCGGTCTTTTGATTTCGATGTTTTTGGACTCCAGGCTTTTGCCGAACATGTCGTTTCCGCAGGGCGAGACCTGTGGTTCGCATTCCGAAGGACGGAAAGCGGTGGAGGAGACGATGCACGCGGCGGCGGTGATGCAGGAGGAGATCGCCTTTCTCAACCGGATCGCCGATGCGCAGAGCCTGCGGCGGGGCAAACCTCCGACCTTGCAGCGTCAGCCCGAGCGGAACTGGCGTCGGCTGGCGTTTGGCATGTTGGACCTGCCTCCGCTGGAGGCGCTGAAGATCGTGCGGGCGCTGTCCACCGAGGCCGAGGAACAGTTGCCGCGTCTGTTCACGGCGATCAAGGCGGAGTGCCGCCTGGCCAACTTCTCCGGCAACTATGGCGTGAGCAGTTACTGCCGCAAGATGTGGCAGGGGTTCCGCAGCGCGGCGATGGAGAAGATCGAGCCGGATCGGTTCGAGCAGGTCGTTTCCGAGACGGAGATCATGCTGGAGACGGGGCGGCTCCATGAGTGGAAGCCGGAACGCGTGGAGATCCAGGCATCTCCCGAAGTGGTGGCGGCGGAACTCGCGCCGCTGCTGACCGCCACGCCGGAGCCGAAAGCCGCCGCCGCCGCGCCGACTCCCGCCGCCAAGGCGGCCGCCGGTGCTTCGACGGCCGCTGCCTCGGGTGCGTCGACCGCCGCGCGCACGGCCAGCGGCCGTCTGGTGTACCGCCCGTCGGCCGCCGCCGCGGCGGTCGCGCCGAATCCGGCGGCGGCTGCGGCCGCCTCCGGTCTGGCTGCCGCCTCCGGTCTGGCTGCCGCCTCCACGGCGGGCCTCTCCGGCAAGGACCTCGCGGCGATGGCCGAGTTGCAGGCGGAGCGCGAGCGACTGGAGCGGCTTCTCCGCGAGACCCGCGAGAGCCTCAGCGAGCGCGAGGCGTTTCTCTCCCAGAGCGAGGCCAAGCTCATGGAGACCACGCAGGCGCAGATCGAGCGCGAGGTGGAGTTGGAGCAGCGCGAAGAGGAGCTGCGCGAGTTGGAGCGGCGGTACCGCGAATTCCAAGTCGGTGGCCTCGCCTCTCCGCCTCCCGAGGGCGAGGAGCCGTCCGCCCCCGCGAAGGTGTCGCTCGACGAATTCAAGGATTAGCCGCAGCGACGCGCCTCCGCCGGTTGCCGGCCGCGGCGCGGCGCGTCCCGGGTGGTCTCCGGTCGTCCGGTGGCAAGGAGCGAGCGTCCGCTTCTCGAGGTGCGACCGCTTTTTCCGGGAGCGTCCGCGGACGAAGAAACAACCCCGTTCAGGACGGGTTGGAGGACGAACGTCGCTTGAGCGATTGGTGGGCGGCATCCAGCCGCGCCCGCTCCGCAGCGGTGAGACTGGCCATCCCGGAATCGGCGATCTTATCGAGGAGGGCATCGACCTCGGCCATGTCGGCGGGAGGAACGCTCGCGGCGGCGGGTCGGGTGGGCGTCGCCGCGACGGGCCGCCCGGCCGGCTTGGCAGCGGGGGTCGGGAACGGGATGACCTTGGCCGCGGTGCCGCGCGTGGCTGCGGGCTTCGCGGGCCGGGCGATTCGCCAGGGGAAGAGCGGCCGGCCGCGCAGCTGGAGCACGCAGGCATACGCGAACCCCGCCGTCGCGCCCAATGAGAGCAGTCCGGCCACGTCGCGCTGGCCCACACCGATGAGCGCGTAGATCCCGACGAGGATCAGCGCCACCCACTTGGCCTGCAGGTTGAAGAGCAGCAACGCGCCGGGGTAGAGCGTGGCGAAGGCGATGAAGAGCCCGAAGCCACCGCCCTGACCCGTGAGGGAGGTGCCGAGCCCGAATCCGGCGGCGAGCGTGAGCAGGAGAACTGGCGCGAGGTAGAGTCCGAGGCAGAGCCAGAGGAAGTTGCGGCGTCCGAGTTCCCGTTCGAGTTCCCGGCCGAACCAGACGATCAGGACCATGTCGATGGCGAACCAGAGGCTGGGAGGATTCACCAGGCCGTAGGTGAGCACGCGCCACACCTCGCCACCGAGGACCCGGGCGCTGGCGTAGCTCATGGCCTCCAGCAAGGCGGAGCCGCCGAACGCCATCAGGGCGGTCGTGGCGATCATCGACACCACCAGCGCGAGCACGAGGGCGTGCGTGGCGAAGAACGGGTAGCCGCGCACCCAGAACAGGGGGCGGTGGTCGTCGGAGGAGCCGTAGCCTGACATCATCGGAGGGCGTATGTTCGACCCTTCGCCGCCGGTCGCGCAAGCAGCGAGCGTGCGATTTTCGCCGCCGCGGTCATGGGACGTTCGCGGCCCCGGCCGCGCGGAACCGTTGCGCGAACAGCAGGATCACCCCCAGCGCGGCCAGCGCCACCAAGCCCGCGCCCGGCAGGTCGGAGAGGCGGCGGCTGGGCGGCACCGCTTCCTGCGGATGCACCTCAAGGCCGGGAGGATGGGCGCGGAACACCGTGAACACCGGCAAGTTCCATCCGTCGATGAATCCCTCGATCCGGCAGCCGGGGTAGGCTCTTTCCAGCACGCCACGCAGGTCGGCGGGGGCGTCGTCGAACACGAAGATCACCAGCGGCGCATCGAGCTGCGGGGGACCCTGACGGATCTCTTCCGGCGACAGGTTGCGCACCGTGACGTGGGGTGCGAGGAAGCGGAACGACTCGTGCTCGGCCCGCACCGCCTGGCTCACGAGGTACGCGCGGCTGCCGGCGGGAAGCTTCTGGATCTCGCGAGCGGCGTGTACGCGGGAGCCCGCGTGGCGACGGGCGAACGCCTCGTAGACCTCCTATTCGTGCACCGCCGTTGCCACCAGCCCAAAGGCCACCAGCGTCGGAACGGCGATCCCCGCGCGGGCCGGCAGGGCCTCATGCAGTCGCCGGGCGACGCGTTCCAAGCCGATGGCGGCGATCAGGCAGAGGGCCGGGACGGCAATGTTCAGGTGCGGCCAATACGGGGGATCGGTGGTCAGGACGCCGCCGAGCAGCAGCACGGCCGCGGCGGTCAGCACGGGGAAGGAAAAGGCCGGGTCGCGCCACCGACGCAGGCAGAACCCGAGTCCCAGCGTCAATCCGATGGCGGCGATGGCACCGAGCATCGGTCGCCGCAGCCATGAGATCGTGCTCTCATCGGGAAAGTAGAACGGCGCGAGGGCGGTCCGCAGCACCTGCTCCTTGAGGATGATCCACGTGCTGCCCCCGCTCTGATACTTGTGCGAGAGGTGCGTCCACGTCAGGTCGGTCCAGAGAATCACGTGATTCCCCCGCCCGCTGAAGCGGCGGAACTCGTCCAGCATGTAGGCAAGGTTCGGGCCGAACACGACGAGGGAGGCGCCGAGTCCGATCCACCAAAGGCGGAAACGCATCTGCGGGTACCGCTGGCGCTGCCAGAGCCAGAGGGCCGCGAGCACGAGGGCCAGCACCGGGGTGATTCGCCCGGAGTAGTAGTCCATGGCCGAGAGCGCCACGCAGGCGCCGCCGAGCGCGAAGTCGCGCGCCCGCCCGTCGCGCAGGCCGCGCAGGAGGAGCCACGAGGCGAGGAGCAGGAAGAGCGTGGCCACCGGTCCGAAGAGCAGCCGCGAGAAGTGGATGTGACACCAGTTCGACGCCAGCAGCGCCGCCGCGATCAGTCCGACCCAGCGGTTGAAGAGCATCCGCCCGATCAGGTGCAGCACGATGCACGAGGCGGTGCCGGCGATCACGCTGTGCATCGCCAGTCCGAAGTGATCATGCCCGAACAGCCGCATCCCGAGGCCGATGAACTGGTGCTCCGAGTACGGGTGGCGCGTCGGCGCCATGCCGATCATCCGCCAGGTATCCATCTCCACCAGTCGCCGCGAGTAGAGTCCCATCAGCGACACATCGTTGTCCACGTGGTGGGGGAGGGTTGTGCGGTCAACGGCCCGGACCAGCGCCGCGCCGGTGATCACCGCCGCCAGCAGGGCGAGTTCCCCGAACGACATCGGAGTGCGTTTGCGGGCCGGACCGGGCACCCGCTCGCGCAGGAGCGGCAGCGCGAAGGCGACGATGCTTCCCAGCCACAGCCAGCGCACGGTGGCGTCCTCGCCGACGAGCAGGAAGAGGACGCTGGCGGCGAGCCAGAGCATCGCCGCCGGGAGGAAGGCGATCCAGCGCGGGAGGTGGTCGGAACCGGGCGCCAACGGCTGCGGCGCAGCCGGGGAAGCCGTAGCCGCAGCTGCGGCACCCGGCCCCGGCGCGGGACCCGCGAAGTCATCGCGCCGGCCAAAGGCCCACGCCGCCACCGCCACCGCGAGGAGGAGAATGAGCGCGCCCGCCGTCTGCGCTCCGCCCCAATGGAACGAGTCCGTGTCCCGGGAGCGGGTCAGGACTTCACCGGTCAGCAACCCGTTGGCCAGCAGTGCCAATCCCACGCTCGCGAGGCAGGGAGGAAGGATCCGGAGCGGCGCGACGGACGGCATGGACTCCTTGTTATCGGCCCGGAGAGGCGCGAGCCAAGTCCGGAGGCCCGGTCGACCGCGACTTCCCGCCGTTCCGAGCGCTCTTGCCTCGCTGCCTCGCCCGGGTGCAGAGTGCGGCCTCACATGAAGTGCGTCCTCTCCGCCTTCGCGGCGGTTCTCATGCTCAGCCTTACCTCCCTGTCCGCGGCCGAGGCCGCCGCCCAGCCGGCGATCCGCGTGGGCATCATTGGTCTCGATACGTCGCACGTCATCGCGTTCACGGAGTCCTTGAACCGGGGTCCGAAGAACCCGGCCGACGCTCCCCGGCTCGCGGGCGTTCGAATCGTCGCGGCTTACCCCCAGGGCAGCCGCGACATCGAAAGCAGCACCCGCCGCGTGCCGGAGTACACCGCCAAGGTCCAGGCCATGGGGGTGGAGATCGTTGACTCCATCCCGGCCCTCCTCGCCCGCGTCGATGCCGTCCTTCTGGAGTCCAACGACGGACGGGTGCACTTGGAGCAGGTGCTGCCGGTGCTGCGGGCCCGCAAGCCGGTGTTCGTGGACAAGCCGCTGGCGGGCTCCTTCGTCGATGTGCTGCGCATCCTCGACGCCGCGGACGCGGCCGGGGTGCCGCTCTTCTGTTCGTCGTCCCTGCGCTTCGCGGCCGAGACGGTGGCGGTCGCCCGGGGCGCGATCGGGCGGGTCCTCCGGGCGGAAACGTTCGGTCCTTTCCACATCGAGCCCACCCATCCTGACCTCTACTGGTACGGGGTGCACGGCTGCGAGAGCCTGTTCACCGTGATGGGCACGGGCTGCCGCTCCGTCCGCCGGGTCGACGGCCCGAACGGGCTGGTCGAGGTCGTCGGGGAATGGGACGGCAACCGCACCGGCATCTTCCGGCCGGAGAACGGCAAGGATCGGAAGGGCTATGGTGGCGTGGCGGTCGGCGAGCGGGGCGAGCGTCGCATCGGCGCCTACGACGGCTACGACCCGCTGCTGATCGCGATCGTGGAGATGTTCCGCACCGGCAAATCGCCGGTCAGCCGCCAGGAAATGGTCGAGCTTTACGCCTTCATGGAGGGCGCCGACGAAAGCAAGCGCCGGGGCGGCGCCGCGGTTCCGCTGCACGAGATCATCGCCAAGGCCCGCGACGAGATCGCCGCCAGCATCCGCTGACCGCTTCGGCGGGCGGCCGGCGCGGGTCTCGGTCCGACGGTTCGGCGGGCTTGCGCTGCGGCCGCACGCCCGCGGAACCGGCCCCTCACTCGCGCGCGAACGATACGTCGTCCGAGCGCAGGGACCACTTTTGCGGCAGGGCGCGCTTGTCGAGTTCGAAGACCAGCACGTGGTCGCCGGCGGGAAGCTCGGTGGAGAACGCGTCGCTCACCGGAATCGAGCGGCCATTCAGCCAGGCGCGGAGCGCGGAGCCTTGCAGGCGGAACGCCGCCCGGCCCGCCTTCGGTGCCGTGAAGGCGGCGGCGACGTAGAATTCGCGCGCCCACTCCTCGGTGCGGAGGATGTCCTCAAGCAGACCGCGGTCGACCGATCCATCCGTCAGGCTGGGCAGCAGTCGCCAGTCGGCGAGCGTGAAGTCGCCCCGGACGACCGGCTCCATGCCGATCGGCTGGTTGACCGGGTTGGCGACGTAGCTCCGCCACAGGCGAGCGACCCCGCCGCGGGCGGCATCGAAGTCACCGGGCCGGCCAAGTTGCGACAGGAACCGGACGAGGTCGCGCAAGTCCGCCGGCGAGAGACTGTCCACCAACCCGGCTGGCATGAGGGAACCGAAGTCGGTGCGCTGCGTCACGCTGCGCGGGGCGAGCGTGACGAGTTGGTCGTCGGCGCCGCGGAGGACGATTTCGCGCTCGTTCTCGCGGACGATGACGCCGCTGTAGTCGCGGCCGTCGCTGGCGGTGAGGGCGACGGCGTGGTAGCCCTCCTTGGTCTTGGCCTGCGGGTATAGGAGGGATTCGAGGAGGTAGTCGGCCGGGGCGCTTGCCCCGATGCTGGTGAGATCGGGACCGACCCGTCCCCCGACTCCGCCGATGGCGTGGCAGGCGACGCAGGCGAGTGCGGGCTGCCGGTAGATGCGTTCGCCGCGGGCGGCGTCGCCGCGTTCCATGGACTCGGTCGCGAGCGCGATCAGCTCGGCGTGGGAGAGGACCTCCGTGGCGGACGTGAGCCCGGCGATCTGCATGAGCGTCTGGACGAGTGCAGGGTGGCGGCCGCCCTCGCGCGCGAAGCGAAGCGCCTGCTTGGCGGAGGCGGCGGTCAGGTTGGCCTGGGTGAGGGACGAGGCGAGTCGGTCGCTTGCGCCGGTGATGCCGAGCAGCGCGCGCCAGGCGGCTTCGAACTCGGCGGGATCGCTGAGGCTCTGCAGCGCGCTGGCGACGTCGGGCAGTGCCCGCTCCAGATCCGTGCCGGCGAGGGCCAGCACCGCCTCCCGGCGCTGGCGGGCGCTGGAGGCAGTCTTTACGAGTCGGGACAACCCCGCGATGACCGCATCGCCGCCGATGGACTGCAGTGCGGCCCAGCGGGCGGTGCGTTCGTCGTCCGGCGCTCCTTCCTGCGCGGCCAAGGCAAGGAGCGGAGCCACTGCGGCCGCGGTCTTCCAAGCCCCGAGGACGCGCGTGGCGGCCAACCGCACGCGACCGTCGCCGCTCTGCAGCAGGGCGGTGACCGCTTCCTGACCGGCAGTCGGCGCGACCCGGCGCTCGCTTGCGGCCGTTGCCAGCGCGACGAGTCCGCGCAGGCGCACGGCGTCCGAGGTCGACGGTGCCGCGACCACCTCGAGCAACCGCCCCGTTGCGACCCTGTCGCCGACGCGGCCGATGAGTTCGATCCACGGCCCGGAGCCGTCGGCGGGAAGGCCGCGGGCGTTCAGGACGTCGGTGAGCGCGGGTCCGGCGAGCGCGGGCTCGATGCTCGTGAGCGCGAACGTCAGTTGCGGGTCGCGGCCGGCCGGAGACCATGAACCGTCGCACAGGGCGGCCAGCCACGGCTCGGCCAGTTCGTTGATCGTGAGCCAGAGAGCATAGTCGAGGAAACGGTCCGTCGGGGAATCGAGGACTCCGAGCGCGAGCGCGGCGCCGGCGGCGGAGCCGGTGCGGCCGAGGGCGCGGACGGCCTCGACTCGCACGCGGGGGTGGGGATCGGCGGCGAGGGAGGCGAGTTCGCTCAGAGGCCGGCCGTCGTGGCGGGCGTGGATGGCGGCGGCGCGGATTTCCGGAGCGGGGGAGCGCAGCAGGCGGTCCAGCAACGGATCGAGCGGCAGGTCGAGCGCCTGCGCCAGCCACAGCGCCTGCAAGGCGGAGCCGTCGTCGGTGCGTTTCTGGAGCCAGCCCGGCAAGGCCGGCGCGACGGCGGCCGCGCCCCGCTCGATGAGCACGCGCCGGGCGGAAGCCTGGGTGTAGGCGGCCGGTGAATTCAGTCGGTCCAGCAGCGCCGCCGTCTCAAGGCTGGGCAGGGACTCGCGCGGCAGCGGCGCCGCGCCCTTCGGGGCGACGCGCCAGATGCGACCGTGCTCCTTGTCGCGGCGCGGGTCGCGGAAGTCGACCTCGCCATGCTGGATGATCGGGTTGCTCCAGTCCGCGATGTACAGCGCCCCGTCGGGTCCCATGGCGACATCGATCGGCCGGAACGATGAATCGACGCTGCGCAGGACGTCGGGCAGTTCGCGCGTGATGTAGCCGGCGCCCTGGTCCTCGATGGCGAAGCGGACGACGCGGTGGGCGCGGAAATCGCCGGTGATCACGTTCCCCTGCCAGGCGGCGGGGAAGAGCGGGCTGCGGACGAACTCGATGCCGGCGAACTTCGGGTACTTTCCCGGGCTGACGCTGTCGAGAAGGCGCCGCGACGGAACGGCGGCAAGGTAGGATGCCCCAGGGAGGCCCCAGTGGATGCCGTCGTTGCCGGCGCCGTCGGTCATGAACGACTGTCCGAAGGCGTCGAACTGGTGTCCCCACGCATTGACCCAGCCCCGGTTGACGACCTCCATGCGCAGGTCCTGCGGGTTGAGACGGAACACGGCGCCCCCGAGCTGCCGCACCACGCCGTGCGGTGTTTCGACGTGGGAACGGGTGTAGATCGACTGGATCAGGTACAGCCGCCCATCCGGGCCCCAGCGGGCGGTGTGGAGATTATGGTGCGTGTCCTCGGTGCCGAAACTGCTGAGAACGACGCGGCGGGAATCGGCCCGGCCATCGCCGTCGGTGTCGCGGAAATGCAGCAACTCGGTGCTTTGGGCGACGTAGCAGCCGCCATCTCCCGGGATGACGGCGGTCGGGATGAGCAGGCCGTCGGCGAACACGGTGGCGCGGTCGGCGCGACCCGCGCCGGAGGTGTCTTCCAAGACGATGATCCGATCGGTCAGAGCCTGACCGGGCTCGATTTGCGGGTACATCCCGGACGAAGCGACCCAGAGTCGGCCTTGTGGGTCGAAGTTCATCTGGATCGGTTTTTCGAGCAGGGGATTTTCGGCCCAGAGGGTGACCTCGAGGCCCTCGGCGACCTCGAATGCGGGGTGGCGCTGCGGGGAAGAACGGGCGGTGAGGTTGCCGACCCGGCGGGGCGTGGGTGCCGGGCCGGTGGCGGGGAAGGATCGCAGCTGGGCGATGCGGGCCTCCTCGGCGGCGATGAGGGGATCGAACTGGGCGATTTCGACCGCGTTCCTTCCCTGTTCCTTGCGGCGGAAGCCGAAGATGTAGGCCATGTTGGCCGGACGGGAGCGGTGGAAGAACCACTCGTTCTTGCGCAGGATGGCCTGACGGAGGGCCTCGACGCGGTCGGTGGGCTGGGAGCGCCAGGCCCCCGGGCTGCCGAAGGCCTGATCCTCGATCCACTCAGCGAGGCGGCGATAGCCCGCTTCACCCAGGTGGATTCCATTCTCGGTCAGAGGAGGCGTTCCCGGGCTCGCGCGCCACGTGTGTGCGGGCAGAAGTGGCAGGCCCCGCTCTCCCGCGAGGACGCCGATGGCGGCGGCGTAGCGTTCGAGGTTCGCCTGATGGGCGGCGGGGTCGGGCCACGGCGGACCGAGGCGCTCGTGCGCGATCGGTGTCAGCAGGACCACCCGGGCCTGCGGAAAGTCGGCGGCGAGCGTATCGAGCAGCCGGCGGTATTCGGAGAGGAAGCGCGGCAGACCGGCGGGACCATCGAACGAGTGGGCCATGCCGTAGCCGATGAGGACGACGGACGGCGCCGCGTCACGGAGCTGGCCGCGGAGGAGTTCCCAGCCCTCTTCGGCGCTCTCGCGGCCGGCTTGGCGCAGGCTCAGGCCGGTGCGGGAAGTGCCGGCCGGCGTGTCGGCGCTCCAGCCCAGATTGCGGAACTGGACTGCGGCGGCGGGAAAGCGACTGGTCAGCATCAACTCGACCCAGCCGGAAAGCTGCTCGCGCTCGATCAGGGTGTCGCCGAGGAGGACGACCTGGTCCCCGGAGCGCAGCGCGAGCGCGTCGCCGGGGCGGGGTGCGGACGATGCGACCGGGACGATGAGTAGGGCGATGCAGCAGACGATGAAGGGACGCAGGAGGGAGACGCGCGGAAGCATGGTGACGGGGCCGGGGCTCAAAAAATGAGACGGCGAAGCCCCCGACCGCAAACCGCAAGATGCGTTGGGTCGAAAATACCGCCGGCGCGGCGTTGGAACCCGCCGGCCGGAGGACGTTCCCGGCGGGCCGGAGCGGGCCGGCCCCCCGCGGATCCGCGTCTGCGGAGCGCGGGGACCTGCCTAAACCGTTGGCCGGGGCGGCCGCCTGCGGCGCAAGCCTGTTGAAAGCGGGTCAGCCGGGCTGGCCCCGGGGCGTCCGGGATCAGCGGATGCGCACTTCCTTCCCCGTTTTCGAGGATAGGTAGATGGCATCGAGGATCTTCTGGACGGCGAGGGACTCGGCGGGTTTGACGAACGGCTCGGCCTTGCCGAGGAGGGCGTCGATGAAGTGCACCATGCGGTTGGTGTTCACGAGCGGCGGCAGGTCGCTGACCTGTTCGTCCGCGTAGCCATTCTCCGTGTGGCGGAAGAGCCGCAGCGGCGGGAACATCAGTCCGGCCTCGGTGCCGAAGAGCTGGGTGCCATTGTAGTCGGGTTCCGGCTGGTGGGCGGCCCATGAGGCTTCGAGCAGGACCGTGCGACCGCTCTTCAACTTGATCAGGGCGACGGAAAGATCATCGACGTCGAAAGGCTTGCGCGGATCGATTTCACCGCGGCCCCACGAACCGTCGCCGAGCCCGCGCGGACCGAACTGCGCGTAGGTCTTGCCGCTGACGGCGGCGGCGTCGAATTCGCCCATCAGGTAGAGACAGCGGTCGAGGGCATGGACGCCGATGTCGTAGGTGACGCCTCCGCCGGCGTACTTGCGTTGCGTGAACCAGGAGCCGATGCGGGGGATGCCGCTGCGGCGCGTCCAGGCCGTCTTGGCGTGGTAGACGTCGCCGAGCACGCCCTGCGCGATGAGCTGCTTGGCGGTCTGCGTCTCGACGATGAAGCGACCGTTCTGGCCGACCATGAAGAGCAGGCCCTGCTTGCGCGCCTCGTTCACGACCTTGGCGGCGTCGGCGGCGTTGGTCGCGATCGGCTTGTCGAGCATCACGTGCTTGCCGGCCTTGAGTGCGGCGAGCGCGACCGGGGCGTGGAGGTAGTTCGGGAGGGCGATCGACACCACGTCGATGTCCGGGCGCTTGAGCAATTCGCGGTAGTCGGTGACGAGCGTCGGCACGCCGAACTTTTCCGCCGCCTCCTCGCCGCGCTCGGCGTTGACCTCCGCGATCGCGACCACGCGGGCGGCGGGGTGCTGTTGGAACGACTTGATGTGGTCCGCCCCGATGCCGCCGGCACCGATCACGGCGATGTTGAAGGTGTCCTTGGGCATGGGAGGGACTATGGGGACGCGATGCGTTTCATCAAGCGACGTCGGCGGGCACGCGATCCCGTTGCCTTCCGGTTTGCCCGGCTGGGTCGGCTTGGCTGAGCCTCGATCCGGCTCACTCGTGTTCCAAGACGCGGATCCAGTCGATTTCGAGCACGGCGGGGAAGGGTGTGGTCCCATCCGGATCGCCCGGCAGGCGTCCGCCGACGGCGACGTTGACGATCAGGTGAAACGGTTGATCGAACGGCGCGGGGTGGTCGGCGGCCTCGGTTCGCCATTCGGTTTGGGTTTGGTAGCAGACGCCATCGACGAACCAGCGGAATTCGCCTGCGGTCCACTCGAGCGCGTAGACGCGGAACCCGTCGTCGATTCGGCCGGAGGGAAGAACGTACGTTTTCCCGGAGTGGACGTTCTTCGGCCAAGCGCCGCCGTAGTGGAGCGTGCCGAAGACCTCGTTCGGCCGATGCCCCACCGTCTCAAGCAGGTCGATCTCGCCGCTCGCCGCCCAGCCGCCATACCTACTGTGCTCGGGCAGCAGCCAGACGGCGGGCCAGATCCCCTGACCGCAAGGGATGCGGGCCCGCACCTCGAAGCGACCATAGGTCCAGGCGGCGCGACCCTTGGTGCGCAGCCGCGCGGAGGTGAAGGCCCGCGAGCCCTCTGGGCCCGTGAACGCCTCGCGCCGCGCGATGATTCGCAGCCGACCGCCGGAGACCTCGATATTCTCCGGTCGGTCGGTGTAGTACTGCAGCTCTTCGTTGCCTCCGCCCCATCCATTGACCTCGGGTTCCCACTTCGCGGGATCGAGGCGGGTGCCCTCGAAGTCGTCGCTCCAAACCAGGCGCCAGCCGGGGGGCTGGGCGACGGAAGTGGTCATGATGAGGAGAAACGCGAGACAACGCCCCATGCGGCGGCGATCAGAACACGATCCCGAACTCGAGCCGAGCCGAGATTCCGGGGGCGAACCCGAGCCCGTACTGGTCCGTATCATCCATCAGGTTGTTGATGTTGAGCTGGAGTCGTGACTCGTGGCCGCGCAGGCCGAAGTCGTAACGGATCATGGCGTCGACATTGAGCCGCGGGTCAGTGTACAGGGCGATGGGCCGGCCGTTCGCGTCGACCTGCAGTTGGCCCGAGCCGTCGGTGCGGGCGGAGACGAATTCACGCTCGGATTCCCACTGGCCGCCGAGACCGAGTGTGACGCCCTTCAGCGGGCCGGAATCGAACGCATAGGTGCCCCAAGCCGAGGTGGCGTGCCGTGGGGTGTCGTCGTCCGAACCCTGCCCGAGGTAGCCGCGGCCGAGCCAGGTGGAGGTGTCGGTCGGGTTCGCGTAGGCCTCGTTGAGCTTGTAGCCGGAGAGCCCCCACGAACCATCCGGGAAGTACCAGTTGGCCCAGCGGTCCTGTGGGTAGGGGTATTTCGGGAACTTGCCCACGTTCACGGTCTGGCGGTCGAGACGGGAGTACGTCAGCAGCAGCTGGAAACGTTCCGTGGGGGAGAGAAGGATCTGGGTGTCCCAGCCCTCCGACTCGTCGTCGCCCGAGTTCCACGCCATGTATGTGCCGCGGTCGGGGGCGGCGCGGTCCATGGTCGCGATGTTGACGTTCGGATCGTCGATGTTGAAGAACCAGCCCGGCCAGCCCTGCCCGGCGGCAACATTGGCGTAGACCTTGTCCATGTATGCGGCGCCGGAGGCGGTCGAGGCGTTGAGGTACCAATTGCCGTTCTTTTGGTAGGCTGCGCCGGCGGCCTTGGCGGCATTCCATTCCGCGACGGCGTTGAGCTGGGCGGTCGACCAGTTGGCCTCCTCGGGATTGGCGCCGGTCACGAAGTAGGTGATGGGCTTGTTTGGATCGAACTGCTTTTTGGCGGGAGCAGGTGCCCACCAGTAGAAGTAGGGGGTGCCGGTGCGTTCGATTTTGAAGCGGGAAACGGTGCCGGAGATGCGTCCGTCGAGGAAGTCGACCTTGACTCCCACTTCCCGGCTCTTCGCGACCGTCGCGTCGATCGGCACGCCATTGCCGTCGCGCAGGCCTTCGAAGTTGGGGACGAGGCCCTCGGACTCGAGGGCGAAGATCGAGACCTGCTTGAGGACCCGGAAGCTGACGCCGAGCTGCGAGGTGTTCTTGGACTGCGCGGCGCGGTCGACATCGGAGGAATTGGCCGGATTGAGGCGGCTCGTCGTAGTCACGCGGTTGTCGTTGCGGTCACGGCGCATGCCGGCGACGACGGTGATGCGGTCATCGAGGAGCTTGCCCTGGTAGACCCCGTAGGTGCCTTGGTTCCAGGCGAGGTTCCGGACATCGGAGATGCGGACCATGGGGGCGTCGGGGGAGCCGTCGCCCTGCTTGCCGAAGCGGATGTAGGACGTGTCCTGCGGGGACTTGTAGTTGTTCGCACCGGGCGTGGTCCGCCAGGTGGCGGTGTCCTTCTGGAAGCGCTCGTTCGAGCGGCCGACCAGCAGGCTGCTGTCGATGCCGAACCAGCGGGACTTCTCGAAGAGGGAGAATTGGTAGGCGAGTTCCGCCCGGACTTGATCGCGATCATTGGTCTCGAGGTATTCCGACCAATTGTACTGGAACGTCGCGTTGTTCACCGTGCCGGCGGAGAACGCGTTGTCGGCCGGGGTCAGGGGCAGGACCTTGACGCTGCCGCGAAGTGACGTCGGACCGACGCCGACCTGCAGGGCGCCGCCGACATCGCGCCCGGAGAATTCGGCGCCGGAGAGGTTCGCGCCGACGAGGAGCGAGAGACCGGGGAGGAGTTGTTGTTCGACCTTGAACAGCGCGTTGTAAGCGGTGGTGTCGACGTAGGTGTCCGGGCCGGACCAGCGAAACGTGCGCCGATCCTTGCCCGCGAAGTCGACGAAGCCGGCGCGTTCGAGCCGGTCCTGCTGATCGGCGGGCACGTCGGCGCGGGCGCGGACGCTCTGGAAGCCGACGCCCTCGCGGTTGTCTTCGCCGTACTCAAGGTCGAGCGTGACCAGCGTTTTCGCGAAGGGGCGGAACTGAACGATCGGGGCGATGAAGGAGTGTGACGCCTTGAACAGCTCGGTCTGGTCGCCGGTCGTTTCCAAGGCTCCGGAGACGCGGATGCCGAGGCCCGATTTCTGCGGGTAGACGCGGTTCAGGTCGAAGGCGGCGCGGGCATAGTCGTTGGTGCCGAGGGCCACGGTGACCTCCTCGCGGGCCTTATCGAGCGGAGTCTTGGGAAGATAGTTCACGATGCCGCCGAAGTTGCCGATGCCGTAGAGCAGCGCGGCCGGCCCGCGGACGACCTCGATGCGGCCGATGTTCGCGCTGTCGGTTGAGTGCTGGCGACGGAAGCCGTCCCGGAGCACGGAGTCGGTGATGAAGCCGCGCACCTTCACGGTGGTCTGCGTCTTCGCGGCGGTCGCACCTTCGGAACTGTGTACGCCGCCGGCGTTGACGAACGTGTTCCCCTGCCCGGCGTCATTCTGGGACCGGAGCACGATGCCCGCGCTGTAGCGCAGGGATTCGCGGAGATCCTTCGAGCCGGTGTCCCGCACGAATTCCTCCGTGATGACCTCGATGGGCATCGGGATGTCCTTGATCGCCGTGTTCAGTCGCGACCCGGAGATCGAATTGGTCGCCCGATAGCCCCGGTCCTTGGAGGCATCGACTTGGAACGGCGAGAGCTCGACGACCTCCGGGGATTCCTCCCTGGCTTCGGCGACGGGCTTCGTGGGGGTGGTTTGGGCGAACAGGCTGACCAGCGGAGAAAACGCCGCGAGCAGGCCGAGGGACGAGGCCTTGAGACCTCGGAACGGAACGGATGCGTGGGTCATGGGGGCACGGGGATTCAAGTCGGGATCCGACGAGGATGTGCAACAAAGTGCATTAAAACGACGACGGTCAAGCGCGAATGTGCAAAGATGTGCAGACGGGTACTCGTAATCATAATCGCGACAGGAATGCTCGATGACCGCTTGACTCGATGTGCAGCAATGCGCAGGAATCGTCGGCATGTCGGAGTTCATTTCGCAGCAGCATATTGCGGATGCCTTGGGGATCTCCCGAACGTCGGTCTCGCGGGCCTTGGCGCAGCATCCGGCGGTGAATCCGGAGACGCGGGCGCGGGTGCTTTCGATGTCGGCGCAGCTGGGCTATCGAGTGACGGCGACCAAGCGTTCGCGGGAGCGTTCCTCGGCGGCCCGGGGCGGGCAGGTCGGCGTGTTGGTGGCGGCCGCGCGCGAGCCGATGGGATGGGTGACGGAGACGTCGCAGTACATGTTGGCGGGGATCACGGAGCGGCTGAGGCACGAGAGCATCGGCTTGGACCTTCACTACCTGGATCCGCGCGTCCCTCTTGCCTCGGTTGAGGCTTTCGTCGATGGCGTGCGACCGGTGGATCGGGGTTGGAGGGGAGCGGTGCTGGTTTACCCACTTCCCGAAAATTGGGTGGGGCATCTTGCCGCACGCATCCCGACCGTCTCGATCATTGAAGATTACTTCGAGGCCGGGGTTGACTGCGTGGATACGGATCAGGCAAGCGGGATGTTCGCTCTCGTGCGCCACCTGGCTGAACTTGGCCACCGGCGGATTGGGTTCCTGACCTGGCGATATCGCTCGCCGACACCTTGGGCGCAGCGGCGGCTGGGCGGCTTTGTGGAGGCACTGATGCGGCTCGACCTGCCTTTTGACCCGGCGTACGTGATCAACGGGCGCGAGTCCGGGACGGTCCCGATCGATTCCCTTGGCGAGGTCGTCGCTGCCAAGGCCGCTGCGGGTGTGACGGCGTGGGTGTGCGCGGCCGACCATCAGGCCTACCCCCTGATCACCGAACTGCGTGGTCGCGGCCTGCGCGTACCCGAGGACGTCTCCGTGGTGGGGTTTGACGGCGTTGAACCGCCGCCGGGGTTTCCCCGACTGACGTCGATTCGCATCCCCTACACGGATATGGGAGTGGCTGCGGTCATGCGCTTGCTCAACCGCGCGCAGAATCCTGCCTCCCCACGGCGCCACGTCATGCTTGGAGGCACGCCTATCTGGGGCGATACGACCTCCGCTCCCCCCTGAGCGGTTTTTGGGCGCCGCCTCAGGCTCGGCCCCAGGCGCGGAGTTGCTCGAGCGACAGCCGGACCGACTCCAGGGGGGCGTGGTGGTACTTCTCGACCTCGACGACATACCACTCCACCGCGCCGATCGCGTCGGCGGCGCGGAAGACGGCGGGAAAATCGACCGGGCCTCCGCCGAGCTCGGCCTCGTCCTTCAGGTGCAGCAGTTCGATCCGGCGTCCCTGCTCGCGGATGAAGGCGGCGGGGTCCTTGCCGCCGACGTGCACCCAGTAGACGTCCGCCTCGCAGCCGAGGTTGCGGGGTTCGGCGGCGTCGAGCAGCCAGTCAAAGCCGCGGCGGCCGTCGACGGTGGCGAGTTCGAAGTTGTGGTTATGGTAGCTAAATCGCAGGCCGTGCGCCCGGAGCCGGGCGCCGATCGCGTTCAGCTCCTCGCCGATCGCGGCGCAGGCGGCGCCTGAGCGGAAGAGTTCGCGCGGATAGTACGGACAAATCACGTGCCGCGTCCCGAAGAGGAGTGCCTCGCAGGCCACTCTGCTGAGGTCGGCGCGCAGCGCGGCGATGCCGACGTGCATCCCGGACACGCGGAGTCCGGCCACCTTGACCGCCGCCGCGGCCTGCGGGGCGTCAAGGTTGCCGTAACCGGCGAGTTCCACGCCCGCGTACCCCATCTTCGCCACGGCGGCCACCGTGCCCGCAAAGTCGACGGCAGTGGCGTCGCGGACGGACCAGAGTTGCAGGGAGACAGGGATGTGCGGCATGGGACGTGACCGGAAAAGGGGAGAGCGAAGACGTTGGGCGGGGGGCGGGAGGGGCCGCCGGGAAAGCCGGGGGGACGTTCGCGCCGTCGGCTCCCGCTGTCAACCGCCTGCGGCCACCGGCGCCGAGGGTTGGGCCTCGCCGCGCTTGAAGTGGAGTCGGCAGACCGAGACGTAGCGCTCGTTGCCGCCGATTTCCACCTGGGCTCCCTCGCGGAGCACGCGACCGGCGGCGTCCGTGCGCAGGACCATCGTCGCCTTTCGTCCGCAGTGGCAGATCGTCTTGATCTCGTTCAGGTCGTCGGCCCACGCGAGGAGCGCGGCGCTGCCCTCGAAGAGCTGACCTTGGAAGTCGGTCCGCAGCCCGTAGCAGAGCACCGGGATGTCGAGCAGATCGGCGACATCGGTCAGCTGCTGCACCTGCGAGCGAGTGAGAAACTGGGCCTCGTCGACGAGGACGCAGGCGACGGGTTGGCGGGCGCACTCGGCACGGACAAGGCCGGCAAGGTCGTCGCTGGCGGTGAACGGCGTCGCGTCGGCGCTGAGCCCGATCCGCGACGCGATGCGACCCGGCCCGCCGCGGGTGTCGAGCGCGGGCGTGAAGAGGACGGTGTGCATGCCGCGCTCGCGGTAGTTGTAGCTCGATTGAAGCAGGACCGTCGATTTGCCCGCGTTCATCGCGGAATAGTAGAAGTAGGTCTTGGCCATGGAGTCGGGAAGGGTCGGGACGCGGGCGCCGGTGGCCGGAGTCGCGGTTCGGGGGTGCGTTGGGAGCGGCGGATCGGTTGTGCGGTGAGGTGCCAGGGCGTGCGGTCGATGGGCTCGATGGGCGGGTACAGCGGGTGCGGTTTTCTGGCGCAACGCGGCGGGCGGAGCAAGGGCGCGCATGCGTCCAGGTAACCATCCGGCAGAAATCCCTCGCCCCGCTGCGGTGCGTGCGGTTGGGTGGGGGGTCCATGTCGCTCTTCAGCCTGCTCGACGTCTCCCTCAGCTTCGGTGGCCCGTACATCGTGGAAAAGGCCAACTTCCAGGTCGACCCCGGTGAGCGCGTCTGCCTGCTCGGGCGCAACGGGGCCGGAAAGTCGACGCTGATGAAGATCATCGCGGGCGAGACCAAGCCCGATTCCGGTCAGGTCTTCCGCCAGCCCGGCGCGGTCTTCTGCCGCCTGACCCAGGAAATCCCGGCGGATGCCGGCGGCGTGGTGCGCGACCTCGTCACCGGTGGCCTCCGCCCGCAGGGGGAGCACGAGGAGGAGTGGGAGCGCGACGTCCGCGTCGACTCGCTGATCGAACGCCTGCAGCTGCCGGGCGAGGCGGACTTCGCGCAGCTTTCCGGCGGACTCAAGCGCCGCGCCCTGCTCGCGCGGGCCCTGGCGGGTCAGCCGGACCTGCTGCTCCTCGATGAACCGACCAATCACCTCGATATCGAGTCCATCCTCTGGCTGGAGGAATTCCTGCTCGCGGAGCGCCTGACCCTTTTCTTCGTCACCCACGACCGCGCCTTCCTCCGGCGGCTGGCGACCCGCATCGTGGATCTCGACCGCGGCCGGCTGGCCAGCTGGGCGTGCGATTACGACACCTACCTCGTGCGCAAGCAGGAGGTGCTGGAGGCGGAGGAACGGCAGCAGGCGCTGTTCGACAAGAAGCTTGCGCAGGAGGAGGCATGGATCCGGCGCGGCGTGAAGGCGCAGCGGTCGCGCGCGCAGGGTCGCATCCATGCCCTGATGCAGATGCGCGCGGAGCGCGCGGCGCGGCGGGACCGCGTGGGGCAGGCCACGCTCCGGCTCGCGGAGGCGGAGCGCTCCGGCGTGAAAGTGGTCGAGGCCGAGAAGGTCAGCTTCTCCTACCCCGATGGCCGGGTGCTCGTGAAGGACTTCTCCACGCTGATCACCCGCGGTGACAAGATCGGACTGATCGGCCCCAACGGCTCCGGCAAGACCACGCTCGTGCGGCTGCTGCTCGGTGAACTCGCGCCGACCGCGGGCACGCTAAAGCACGGCACTAACCTGGAGGTCGTGTACTTCGACCAGTTCCGCGGGCAGATCGACGACAACAAGACGGTGGCGGACAACATTGCGGGTGGCGCGACGACGGTCACGGTGGAGGGGCGCTCGCGGCACGTGATCAGCTACCTGCAGGACTTCCTGTTTTCGCCGGACCGGGCGCGCACCCCGGCGCGCGTGCTCTCGGGAGGGGAGCGCAACCGCCTCCTTCTCGCGCGGCTCTTCACCAAGCCGGCGAACGTGCTCGTGATGGACGAGCCGACCAACGACCTCGACGCCGAGACGCTCGATCTGCTCGAGGATCTCCTTGTGGAGTACAAAGGCACGCTGATCGTGGTCAGCCATGACCGCGACTTCCTCGACAACGTTGTGACCAGCTCGCTGGTGTTTGAGGGCGACGGTCGCATCGAGGAGTACGTGGGCGGCTACTCTGACTGGATTCGGGAGCGGGAGAAGGCGGCGGCGCGGGTGGCGGCGGCGGCTGCGGCCACGACGGCGGCGCTTGCTCCCGCCCCGACGGGTGACGAGGCCGCGGCGGTGCGGCCGGGGCGCGGGCGGCGTCTGGCGGCGCGGGAGCAGAAGGAACTGAGCGAGCTGCCCGGCCGGATCGAGGCGCTGGAGGCTGAGCAGCAGGCCCTCGCCGCGCAGCTGGCCGATCCCCGCTTCTACCAGCGCGAAGCCGCCCCGGTGGTGGCGGCGGCGAAGGCGCGCGTCATCCGGCTCGACGAGGAACATGCAACCGCGTTTGCACGCTGGGAGGAGTTGGAGGCCCTGCGTTCGGCGGCGGGCTAGGTGCCCGCGCTCGGGCGGCGGGGTGCCTGTCTCACGGTCCGACCGGAACAGCGTTGCGAACCGGGCGCCGGTCGATGAAGCTGCGGATCTTTCCGACCGCTGCGCCCGACGGCCCGCGGGCCTGCCGCTGCGGCGGAGATTCAAACCTTTTTCCACCCCCCGACGATGAAAGCCCTCCTCCTCACGGCGCCCTCGACGCTGACCTTCACTGACGTGCCTGAACCGGAGATCGCGGCGGGTGAAGTGCTGGTGCGCGTCCGTGCGTGCGGCATCTGCGGCAGCGACATTCATGGCTGGGATGGATCGAGTGGCCGGCGGACGCCGCCGCTGATCATGGGGCATGAAGCCTCGGGCGAGATTGCGCGGGTGGGACCGGGCGTGAGCCGCTGGCGGGCGGGTGACCGGGTGACCTTTGACTCGACGATCTACTGTGGCGAGTGTGCCTTCTGCCGCTCGGCGCAGCCCAACCTGTGCGAGTGCCGGCGGGTCGTCGGGGTGGCTCCGGCGGAGTACCGCCAGCATGGCGCCTTCGCGGAGTACGTGGCGTTGCCGGAGCGGATTCTGTGCGGGCTGCCGGACGGCCTCAGCTACGAACGGGCGGCGATGATTGAACCCGTCTCGATCGCGGTGCACGCGGTGCGGCGCGCGCTTCCGGACGCCGGTGCACCCGGGGTGCGCGTGTCGGCGCTGGGCGGGCCGGCGAGTGCGGTGGTGGTGGGAAGCGGCATGATCGGCATGCTCGTGATCCAGGCCCTGCGCTGGGCGGGCGTGGAGCGTGTGATCGCGGTGGACCTTGAGGACGCGCGGCTGGCGGTGGCGCGGGAACTGGGGGCCACGGACATCGTGAACTCGGGGCGGGAGGATGCGGTGGCGGCGGTGGCGGCGCTCACCCAGGGCCGAGGTGCGGACTACGCCTTTGAAGTGGTGGGCGTATCCGCAACCCTGCAACTCGCCCTCGGGGCCCTGCGGCGCGGCGGCACGGCGGTGCTGGTCGGCAACCTCAGCCCGAAGACGGACTTCCCGCTGCAAGCGGTGGTGACGCGCGAACTCACGCTCATCGGCACCTGCGGCTCGGCGGGGGAATATCCCCTCTGCCTCGACCTGATGAACCGCGGGGTGGTGCGGGTCGAGCCGATGATGACGGCGGTGGCCCCGCTGGCGGAGGGAGCCGCGTGGTTCTCCCGGCTCAGCGCCAAGGATGGCGGGCGCTATTTGAAGATCATCCTGACGCCCTGAACCATCAGGCCGGATTGAGGGGGACGACCGGATTTTTCAGGAGATGCAGTTCTGAAACGAAGGAAACTCGGGCGGTCCGGAGCTCAGCGGCGAGGCCCCTCTCCTGGAACGGAGCCGGTCGCGCCTTCCACCACGGCGGGATTTCGCGAGCGGGCGCGTCAGTCGGAGAGGGAGTTTGGCCGCAGTCTCGGCGGGTCGCTGGCCCCCGGCCAGGGGATGACCGTTCCGGCTGCGGCGTCCGCCTCCAAGCGGGCGCTGAAGGACCAGTCGGCTGCGGCTTCGGGGAATTTCAGCAGCAGTTCGTTCCAGCCCGTGACCGGCCTCAACTTTTCGAGCCACCCCGAGTGTTAGTCCGGGATGTAGTTATGGGTTGATCTATCGGTTGTCGTTGAAGCTGTCCCGACGGAGGGAGGCCGGAGGCCGACCGGAGTCG
>VHCJ01000010.1 GCA_016871755.1 Verrucomicrobiota bacterium
AGCTCCTTGAGCCGCTTGGCCTCGTTGACCTCCATCATCCCGAACTGTCGCTTCCAACGGTGGAAGGTCTGCTCCGAGATGTTCTTCTCCTTACAGATCTCCACGATGCTCTTGCCGCCGTCGGCGATCCGCAAAATGCGGATCTTGTCCTCAGTCGTATGTCGTTTGCCTTTCATGGTCTGGGTCCTCTCTTGTGGCCCAGACTAACACCCAAGGCGGCTCAAAATTTCGGGGTCAGGTCAGGCGCATCCGGCGCAACAATTCCGGATAACCCCCACCCGACCCAACCCCAGCAAAATCCGGTTTCCTTTCAACCGCCCGCCGCTAGGGCAATCGAGTCCGGGCAGCACCTCCCCACAGGCTGATCCTGGCTGATTGCGTCGTGCTTACGGGGCGGTTGGCGAGGTGCCTAGGGTTAGCATGGGCAGGGCCGATGCGCCATGGCCATGGTCTTGTGGGGGGCGGTCGCGGGGCGCTGGGAGGCCCGCCGTCGCCACGCTGACCGTGGTCCGGCTGTTGATGCCCGGTGGGGGGCAGCGCTCGAAAAACCGGACAAAAACCGGACAAACCAAAAATCGGCATTCCGGCGAGTTTCGCGTAACTCGTTGATTGAAAGTGGCGCAGCCGTAGGGAGTCGAACCCCAAACCTTCTGATCCGTAGTCAGATGCTCTATCCAATTGAGCTACGGCTGCGTGACGGAAGGTAGAAAAAGGAAGGAGCGAGGCGGAAGTGCAAGCGGAATTTTCGCTCGGGAACCCAGTGGGACTGCCGGGCGACGGGCGGCGGGTCAGCGAACGTGTTCGAGTCGTTGGCCGGGCGTCACTTCATCGATCTCGCCGGCGCGATAGACGCGCCCGTAACCCACGATGAAGGTCACTTTCCCCTCGTGCAGGCGGGCGATCGAGGCATCCCCCAGGGCCAGCACGGTCTCCGCCGGATTGAAGCGGAGGTAGCTCTGGATCTTGCCCGCCCGCGCCCCGAAGTCCGGAGCGCCGGGACAGGGATGGTGCGGGTTGATCACCGCCGGGAAGATCGCGAGCGCGTCGCGCGTCGGAATGTCCGCGACCGGGAAATCATTGGTCGTGCCGATCCGCTGCCCCGCCACGTTCGCTCCGGCACTCGAACCAGCATAGGGAACGCCGGCGCTGACGCGCTCGCGGATGACCTCCCACTGCCCCGTCCGGTAGAGCTCACGCAGCAGTACAAAGGTCTCCCCACCGCCGACGAAGATCCCATCCGCCGCAAGCAGGCGACGCCGCGCTTCGGCTTCGTCCACGCGATGAAGGGACTCCGCCGCGATGTCACCGAGGTGCGCAAACGCCCGCTGCAGGCGCAGTTCCGTCCGGTCGCGGTCCTCCGGATGCGAGGCGTGCAATACGAGAACGACGCGACGGCAGCCGGCAAAGTGCTCACGCATCACCGGCAGGGTCGCGTCCGCAAAGTGATCGCCGTTCATCATGCTGCCCCCGACGACGAGCACCGAGGGTGAAGGCGCGGCCGAAGCCCACGCCGCCGAGACCCAGATCCCGACCATCCACGCTGCCCGCCAAAGTCGTTTGCGCATAGAGAAGGTGCCGGTGATCAACGAGGGCCGAAGGGCCAGTAACCCACCGCCTGCATCCGGCGCTCGAGCCCAAACCGGGTGAACAGTTGCTCCGTCTCCTGCGGCGGCCGCCGCCACGCGCCCAGGGAGGTGTCGGCGGCAAGCGCGAGCACGAGATCCGCAATCACGCCCGTCGAATCCACCACGATCTGCTCCGGCAACTTGTCGATGGTATCCGCCAGATCGTGATAATAGCGGACCGAGTCCCGGGGAATAGGTGCGTTGAAGGTGATCGCCCTCACGCCGGCGAGTTGGTAGGGCGTGTGATCGCTGGCGAACCAGTTGATGTTCTGGACGCCCGTGGGAAGACGCTTCGCCCCACGGAGATCGTTCCAGCGCTCGAGGAAGGGTACGAGCGTGTCGTCGCCAAGCGCGTTCACCGCGATCGGGACGCCCACCATGTCGAGGTTGATCATCGCCACCACCGGTTCATCCCCGAGACGGGCGGCCTGATGGCGCGATCCCCAGAAGCCCTGTTCCTCGCCGTTGAGCCAGACGATCTCCACCGTCCGCCCAAGGTCGCGGCCTCGCAGCAGGTCTGCGAGCGCAAATAGTTGCGCGACCCCGAGTCCGTTGTCCAACGCACCTTGACCGAGATCCCAGCTGTCCACGTGCGCCCCCACCACGATCCGCTCCGGGGAGCGACCCGGAAAGCGCAGCACCAAGTTCGCAGTCTCGACCTCAAGGCAGCGCGAGCGCGTCTCGACCCGGAGCCGCACCGGGGTGCCGCGCTCCCGCAGGCGGCGGAGCCAGTTGCCTTCTTCCTGTGCGATCGAATACACGGGCAGCGGCAGCGGCGCTCCGACGAAGCTTCCGGTCCGCGCCAATAATTGCCCACCCCCTTCCCGATTGATGAACAGGAGCGCTCCGACGCGACGCTCCGCGGCGATGCGAACGAACTCCGCCGTCTGGAGCGGCGTGCCCGGGCTGATCAGGCCGACCTTGCCGGACACGTCCTCATCGGGATAGTCCGCCGGGCCACCGTTTCTCAGGTCGATCAGCTCCGCCGCGAAGGGCGCGTGCGGCTGCGAATACCCGAGGGCGGCCACCCGCAACCGTCGGCCGAACGGGGCGACCACATCCACCCGATCTTCCAAGCGCTCCCAACCCGGCATCCGGAAAGGCTCCCGCTCGGGTTCCAGCCCGAGGGCGCGGAGTTCCCGGACGAGCACCTCAATCGCCCGGCGATCTGCAGGCGACCCGGTCAGGCGGCCCCCGGCGTCATCGCACAGGTGGGTGAGCATGGCATGGGCCCGCGCCCCGGCCTCCACCGCCGTGGACGGAACCGCGTTCGCCGCCGCCGGGAGCATCGTTCCCGCAGGAGACGACGTCGCCGCCGGGGCCAGGTTCGCCACCGGTGAGGACGCGCCCGCTGGGTTGGAAGCCGCAGCGGCCGATGCAGCCGCAACCGGGGCCGCCGACTGGGCGAAGAGCGGACTCGCCGCGACACCGGCGCCGCCAGCCAGAAGGGTCAGAAGCGCGCAGCGGAAACCCGACGGGAGCAGCGCGGGGACGAAGCGCGGGGAACAATGCATGGAAGGAGAAGAGCCTGGACCGCTTTTCCGCATCAGGGATTCCTGATCCGGTCGGTGATCGTGAGCGTGTTGAAGTCGAGGATTCGCTCGAGACGCCCGTTCGTCAACGTGAGCTTCTGCGAGCCGCGCTCGGCATTCAGGTAGGGGCCTTCGAACAGCTTCCACGCGGACGTGTCGCTGGGCCGGCCGTTTACCACCGGCGTACGCCCGTAGGTGAACTCCAGCTTCCGGCCGCGCAGCGACGTGAAGCTCACCGTCGGCACCGGCTCCAGCGAGAACCGGAGCGGCAGCGCGCGGATCGCGGCCTGAAAGGCGGCGAATGAAGGGAATTCCGAAGCACTCGCCGCTTGGACGATCGTCCCGTTCCTGAGATGCGGGCTGTACAGCCGGCGATCCCCGGAGTCCTGCTTCGAGCCAGTCCACGAGGAGCGGTACACGAGCGACCGCTGCAGTTCGTAGGGCGCGAGCGGCCGGTAGGCGAGGAAGGCGTTGCCGCCGCGCGCGAAGATCCAGCCCGACGCGTCCTCCGTGAGGTCGACCAGGTCCTTCGACAAGAACCCGTTGATGTGGGGAAAGCGGGTGCCGGGGGCGATGTTGTACAGCGCGATGACCGTATCCTGATCCTGCAGGACCTGCTCGTAGCGCGAGGCCCCGAGGAACTTGTCCGGCGAGTCATACGAGGCCTTACCCTCGGTCGTCACCGAGCGCATCATCTGCTCCGGGAACTCCGCGAAGTACATCCGCAGGTCCTCCATGGACGAGACGGGGTGCATGGAGAACATTGTGTTGTGCACCCCGCGCGGATCCGGGACCGACCACGTCACGTCCCAGACGTGGGCTTGGATCGGGTCGCTGATGCCGCCCTGGTAGGAGCCGACGGCGTAGTCGCGGCGGGAGTAGTTGAGCTTGTAGATCGGCGCCATCTCCACGTCGCTGCCGCGCCAGCGGCGGCGGGAGCGCTTCAGGTCGCGCTGCATGAAGTCGCCGCCGCGGTCGACGCCGATGCGGTAGATCACCTCGGGCAGGTCGTAGTGCCGAGCGACGGTCGCGAAATAGACGCCGAAGCCGCCGTAGGCCGCGGGCGGGGGCGTGTTGCCGAGCAGCAGCCAGCTGAAGAACGACGAGAGCGAGTTCCACCGCTCGATCACCGAGGTGTCGTCGGTGCGCGCATTGGCGCCGTGCAACACGCCGTCAAGGGAGTTGGCGAACTGGTCGGCGAAGATCCAATCCAACATCATCCTTGCCCTCAGCCGCATCGCCGGATCCTCGGCCCACGCCGCGAGGTAGGTGAGCGGGATCGCGTACTCGCCGATGTAGTGGGAGCAGGTGAATTCACCCTGTCCGATGGTCGTGGTCAGCCGCATCCAGTGAATGAGGTAGTCGCGCGCCTCGGCCAGGTTCTCCTCCGAACTCTTGCCGGTGTACCACGAGGAGCCGGGTTCGTTCGGGTACAACTGCGCCATCAGATAAAGGGATGCGTAGTACATCGCCCAGTGGTTTTCAGTGTCACCGCGCAGCTGCATCACCGAGCTCCAGGCGCGCCGGATCGCAGCCCGCGCCTCCGGAGAAAGCCGGTCGCGGCCGAGGTAGGCCACGCCGGCCGCCGGGAACATCCAGAACGGGCTGCTGCCCGGCGACTTCATCAACTCGATCACGCTGCGGGAGCAACGCTCCAGATCGCGGCCCAACGCCAGTCGCACCGACACTCCGACGAGGTCGCCGATCAGGGGATCACTCGGCTTCGAGAGGCTGGAATACCATTCGAGCACTTCCGCGATCCGCGCCTCGTAGGCGACCCGGCGCTCCTCCGCACTGGCCACCGGCAGGGTCGAGGGCATCGGCCCCACATGCGAAGGCTGGGCGCGGAGGATCGAAGCTCCTGCGAGAAGAAGGCAAACGGCGAACCACGCGGCAACGACGCAGGGGCGGCGGGAGGGGGTCGTCGTGGAACCACTCATGGAGAAGGCTTCCGAAGAAAGAGAAACTGGCTGACTGTCGATCCCTTCAGCCCCGTCTCACGCCAGGTCCGCCCGAAGTCATCCGAGCGGTAAACATCTTCGGTGCGCACGCTGACGTAGAGCGCATCGGTATCGGGATCGATCCCGACGCGCATGATCCGGCCGTCGGTCGGAAGCCCCTCCCGGCGGGGGGTCCAAGTCCGGCCGCCGTCCTCCGAAACCACGAGGCCCTGATTCCAGCTTGAGAGCGCGATGCGGTTGGGCTGGAGCGTGCCGAAGTCGATGTTGTACCACGCTCCGTCCTCGGCGAGGTCCGGGATGCGGGTCCAGGTGGCACCGGAGTCGCGCGAGACCTGGACGCCGTCCCGCTGCGTCGCCGCCATCCACCAGGCAGGGTTGGCGGGAGACTGACGCACGTCGTAGACCGTGGCGCGCGTCGGCAGCACCCGGCGCCAGCGCACCCCACCGTTCTCGGTCAGGAACACACCCGCCTCACAGCCGATCAGCAGTCGGCCCGCCCGGGTGCGGTCCACTTCGATCGCCTGGGTGTACTTTCCCCGGTCCGGCAGGCCCTTCTCGCGGCGCCCCCACGTCCAGCCGCGATCCGTGGACACCGCGAAGCCATCGGGCAACGCGAGGTAGACGGTATCCGGCGCGTTCGGGTCCACCGCCACATCCTTCGGCTCCGTCATGTCCCAACCGGTGGCGATGCGGAACCGCTCGCCGCCATCGCGGCTGACGAGCGCCCCGTTGAGCATCGCGAGATAAATCATCCGGTGGTCGCGCGGGTCGAACGACGCCGCGCTGACGTGCAGGAGGTTGGGCCCGAAGTGCTCGAAGGTCCCCTCTCCGGTACGGAGGTAGAGGCCGCTCAGCGTGACCAGCTTCGAGCCGATGACGTAGCTCCGGTTGATGCTGGCGGAGAGAATCAGCTCATGGGCGGGCGCAGCAGGCACGGCCGCGGGCTCGGGTACCGCCGCGCCTGCGGCCATACTGGCCAAGCCCAGCCCAACCACGCCCGCAAGCGAGCGGAGCCAGCGGAGTCCGGCCCGGCCCGCCTTCTGGCGTTGCCCCGCACGCACGAACGCGCCAACACCGTTGTCCACACCGCCATGACACTCGCGTCGCGACTCCTCCTGACCGCCCTCCTCACCCTGCCCGGACTGGCCTGCGGCGCACCCGCTTCCGACCATCCCGAGGCGAAGCTCGCCGCGTTGGGCCTGACCCTGCCGACACCCGCTCCGGTCGTCGCCAACTACGTTCCCGCCGTCCGCAGCGGCAACCTCGTCTTCCTCGCCGGCCAGATCCCGCGCTCCGCCGACGGGAAAGTCATCGTCGGCAAAGTGCCGACGACCGCCTCCGAGGAACAGGGCCAGGCCGCCGCCCGCACCTGCGCGCTGCAGCTGCTGGCCGCGCTGAAGGCCGAGATCGGCGACTTGGGCAAGGTCCGCCGCGTCGTCCGCGTGGGCGGCTTCATTCAGAGCGCGGACACGTTCACGCAGCAGCCGAAGGTCCTGAACGGCTGCTCGGACCTGCTGGTCGCGGTGTTCGGCGACCGCGGTCGCCATGCCCGAGCGGCCGTCGGCGTGAACGCTCTGCCGGCCGGAGCGGTGGTCGAGGTGGAAATGGTGGTCGAGGTCGCGGACTGACGGCATCGTCGGCTCAGAGTTCGCGGAGGGAGTCGCGGACGCCCGCGACGACGCGCTCGCATTCGTCGGGCAGGTTGCTGACGTGCGTGGAGACACGCACACCCTGCAACCCCTGCTCGGTCACCGGACGGCAACGGAGTCCACGCTGGTCGAGCAGGAACCGGAAGGTCCGGGCGGCGTTGGCCCGCGGGTGCTGGAACGTGACCATGGAGCCGCGCAAGGCGGGATCGCGGGGGCTGAGGAGGGTGACCCCAGAAAGGCGCGAAAGTTCGTCATGGAGGAAACTCGCCATCTCGTGTCCGCGCGCCGCGATCCGGTCCGTCCCGATCGCGCGCTGGAAGCGCATCGCCTCGGCCACCGCCTCGATGGTCGCGGCGTTGCGGGTACCGTACTCATGGCGCCACGCTCCGGGCGCGTAGTCGATGTCGCCGGGTAACCAGGACACCTCAGCCGAATATGAGCCGATGCCGGTGGGGGCGACGTCGTTCCAGCGCGAACGGCGGAGGTAGAGAAGTCCGGTCTCGTGCGGAGCACCGAGCCACTTGTGTCCGCTCGCTGCATAGGAGTCGCACTCAAGCGCGGCCAGATTGAGCGGGACCATGCCGATCGCTTGGGCACCGTCGACGTGGAACCAGATGCCGCGGGAACGGGCCACCGCCGCGATGGCGGCGACGGGAAGGATCAGTCCGGTCGTGCAGGTGATATGGCTCACCTGGATGACGCGCGTCCGGGGCGTGACGAGTGCGAGGATGCGCCGGAGGTTCTCCTCGGATGATTCGATCGCGGGCTCGAAGACCCGCGCGACCACGCCGCGCAGCCGCGCCTGATTGAGCCACGGAAAGGATCCGCCCGGGTGAGCGTGACTCTCAAAGATCACTTCGTCGCCCGCCCGCAGCGAGAGACCCGCTGCGACGATCGAAGTCGCCTCAGTCGCATTCCGCACGAAGCACAGCTCATCCCGCTCGGCCCCGAGAAACTCCGCCGCCACCGCCCGCGCGGCCGCGAGACGCTCGTGACCGGTCTCCGAATGCTCCTGCAGTTCGTTCGTGGTTCTTACGGCCCGGTCGAGCACCGCTTGGGGAGCGGGACCAAGCCCGCCGGTGTTCAGGTAAACGGGGTCCGTCCGCAACGGATAGCACGCCCGGACCGCCCGCCAAAACGCCTCCGGACGCGCGGCGTCGTAGGACGGCAGCGCCGTGGCCCCCGGGGCTGCGGAGACCTTTGGTCCCTCACCGGGCGAGGCACAGCCGGTCAGCGCCGAAAGGGCACCCAAGCCCAATCCTTGAACGAAACGACGACGGTGGGAATTCATGGGACGCACGCAAACGTCAGGCGGTGATCGATCTCGAGCAAGCCGTCGGGGGCGATTCCCCGGTTGCGGTCGAACTCCGTGGGGAAGGCAGCAAGCGGGTAGTTGCGCCGCACGAACCAGGGCAACGGGCCGGTCAGGTTCTCGAAGCGGATCGTCACGCGATGGAGCGTGCCGTCGAGTTGGCCATGCCACTCCATCCAGCGTGCCGACGCACCATGGACCACCGCGACGCCTTCGAGGCCACCGTCCGCGACCACCTTGATCGTCGGATCGAGGTGGTCGTCGAGCAATTCGCGCGCGCCCCGGAACTGAAGACCGCTGTAATGCGAGCCCGCGAGGCCGCCTTGGGAATGCGGATTCCCGAGCGACAGCGTCTCGCCGGAGACGTTGCGAAGCTTGCCCCGCCACCGCAGCGCCCACGACTTGGCCGCGAAGTCCACCGCCACGTCCAAGGTGCGCTCCTCGGTGAAAAGCACGCGCCCCCCCCGGGTCCAGCTGAGCCGATGCGCAAGCTGCGCCGTCGCTCCTTCCGCCATGCGGACCAGCCACCCGTCGTGACGCTGTTCGCCGTGATCGTCGCGCCACGCATAGCCTTCTCCCCGGGCGCAGGTGGGACCACCCCAGAAGTTCACGCCGGAGACCTGATTCAGCGTGAAGCTGAGCGCGTGATGCCACGGGTGATCGTTCGGGCGGAAATTGGTCAGCGTGTCACCTTCAAGTGACCGCAGGGGATGCAGGTATGGCCGCGGCGATTCCTTGGCCGCGGTGCCGGGCATGATCACGTAGCGGAAAAGGAGGGCGCCCCGCGCGCGCACCTCCATCACTCCCGAGCCCTCTTCGTGCAGGGTCACGTCGCTCATGACAGATTGAAGGATTCCTCGAAACGCGCGCCCGAGAAGCGCCGCTCGGCACCGCCGGGCACCCGCACGACCGCCGGAATGCCATCCGGCTTGGCGATCTTGAGCGAGAGGGCACGGCCCTCGCGACGCCACGCCACCTCGACGGGTCCGTGAGGGGTGCACACGCTGCCCTCCGCGTGCTCGAGTCCGCAGAGATTGGGCTCGATCCGGATTGCCGCGAAGCCCGGCTCGGACGGCGTGACCCCGAGAATCCGCTGCTGGAACTCCAGCACCGGATGCGCCGACCACGCATGGCAGAGGGAGCGCCAGTAGCTGTTCTCCTCGACAAAGGTCGAGAGACCAAAACCGAGGGACTCGCGCCACGGGCCGAGGTGCCGCGGCATCTCGTCGTAGTGCCCCGCGCGCAGCAGCGCGGTGAAACCAGCGTGCCACCAGAAGAACGAGCCCGGCGCCAGCTTCGGGTCATCGGGAAAGCGCCGCATCAGGATGGCCTTCTCCCGCTCGCCGGGCAATCCGGCCACCACCGCCCACGCGTTCCCGTACTGACTCACCTCCGGGCCACCCGGACGATCGAAGTAAAGCCCCTCGCTTTCCGACCAGAAGCGCCGATGCGCGATCGGGCGCAGCCGCTCCGCCTCTGCAGCGAGCGCCGCAGCCTCGGCCGTTCCGCCCGCCTGACTGATCAGCCAGCCGGCTTCGTCCAAGGCTTGGATGAACTGGGCGCTGAAAATCACCGTCGCTCCGGTGTCCGCGCCCGGAACCACCCCGCGCGGCCACCAGGGACACCAGTCGGTCACGTTCCAGAACGGCAGCTTGGACGGCAGTCCATCCTCATCCGCGTGCCGCCGGAACCAGTCCAGCACCGCCCGGATGCCCGGCAGCAGGTCCCGCACCGTCCCGAGGTCGCCCGTGCAGGCGAAGTAATCCTTGATCGTAGTGATCCAGTGAATACTCCACGCCGGAATCACCTGCACCAGCCGCGAGGGATAGCGGGACTGGGTCAGGCCCTCCGGCAGGCGCGACCAGTCGAAGTGATACAGCGCCTGCCGGCTGAGCCGCGCGTCGCCCGTCGTGAGCAGCGCGAGCTTGGAGGTGATCATGGTGTCACCCGCGTACTGCATCTGCTCGTAGTGCGGGCAGTCCTCGAAGGTCTCGTGGGAGCAGAGCCGCATCGTCCGCAGGCCGGCCTCCCAGATCTGATCGAGCGAGGGATCCGAGCACGTGAACCGCGCGGCCACGCGGTACGGATAGGCCGTGAAGCGCTGGCTCACGCGGCGCAGGGTCAGCGGCTCCGCACCGACCTCAATGCGGAGGCCGACGTAGCGGAACGCGCGCCAATGCAGGGGCTCAAAGGTCTCCTCCCGGCCCGCCGGCTCCCAGATGTCGCCCCACCCCATCACCTCGCCGCGGCGGTCGAAGGTCCAGCCCCGGGTTTCGTCCGCGAAGTGCGAGGCCAGATTCGCGAGCGACTGGCGGCGTCCGAGCAGTTTGGCTCCGGGCGTATCCCACGGGAGCCGCAGCGCTTCCGCGTACGTCAGCCGCAACGTGCTCCCCGCCCCGCCCGCCGTCTGCAGCTGCGGATAGGCCGTCGTCATGATGCCTGCATCCAGCACGATGTCCGTCACCGAGTGGGGCGCGAGCACCAGAGGCTCATTCGCCGCGAGGAGGCGACGCCACGCGTCGGAGATCTCTCCGCCGCCCTTGACGTAGGCGTCCGGGAAAGGTTCCGCCTCACCCTCCTCCAGCTGCGGAATCAGGCGGGGAATCAGCCCGTACGGGCTAGTGGGATCACGACGGTTCTGCAGCAGCTCCGCCTTGAAGAGGACGTGAGCCTCCGCCCATGCGGAATCGTCGAAACCGGGCGACCGCCAACCCGGCGGCTCGAGCCCGGAGACGCGGTGCTCGAAGTAGCCGTGATAGCCTTCGAAAAGAGTGTTCTCGTTCTGCACCCGATGGGCCTTGTCCACCGCGACGCGCCACTGCGCATCCGTCTTCAAGTCTTCGATCGCCGTGCCGTCGCGACCGACGAGCGCACCCTCGAGCACGAAGCCGCCCGTGTAGGTCATGATCGAGCACGGCGCGCCCAGCAGCGCCGGGCGGTGCGCGACCCGCGACATGTCGAGCACCAGCGCGGCGAGCACGTTGGCGCCGCGACGCAGCAAGGGCGCGAGGTCGAAGGTCTCGTAGAAGTGATGGTTGACGTCGCCCTTGGCCGGCCCGCGGCCGACCAGTTGCCCGTTGCAGAAGAGGAGGTAGCGGCTGTCGCCGGAGACCGCCACCGACAACGTCGCCGCCGCGGGATCGGCCACCGTGAAGCTGCGACGGAAGCAACGCACTTGGTAGTGCGAAGGCGTCGCGTTTTCGGGCGCGGGAGCACCATGGGAGCCCTCAGCGGACCAGATCCACGAGGCGGAATTGACAAAGGGTTTGGCGGGCACGGCGAAAAGGGGGTGAAGATCGGTCAGCGGGACGCGGCGGGCACAAAGGCATAGTCGTGCCCGTACGCGCCGTAAAGTCCCGCAAAGGTCCACGTGCGGCCGAGGTCGTCGCTCACGTAACTGCCTTCCTCGTGCACCGCCGCCGAGAGGCGCCCGGGATGATCCGGGTCGAACGCCAGCGCCTGCACCCACGGGTTGGGGAGTCCGGCTCCGCGAGCCGACCACGTCTCGCCTCCATCGGTGGAAACGCGGACTCCGGTCGCCCAGCCACCGATCGCAAGCACGTCGGGGTCATCCGCCCGGATCGCGACGGCGTACAGGTTCGCCTTCGCGGAACCGGGATCGACCGGCTGCCAGGAGCGGCCGCCATCGCGCGAGCGCCACGCGCCACGACCCTCGGTGCCGGCGAGGAGCAGCGCCGGGCGGGAGGCCGACTGCACGAGGCGCAGGATCGTGACCGGGGGACTGTTAACCGGCCGCCACGACGACGCCGCGTCCTCGGAGAGGAAGATGCCGCTCTCGGTTCCGAGCAGGACGCGCCCCGGAATGATGCGATCAGCGACCAGCGTCTGGGAGTAGCGCACGGGCAATCCCTCCGCCACCGACTCCCACGAACGTCCGCCATCAACGGAGCGGATCGGTCCCCACTGCGTGGCGGCGTAGACCCGGAGCGGATCGCCGGCATCGAAGGCAAAGGCGCGCACGTCGGCGATGCGCCACCCGGTGGTGAGTCGCCACGAGCGGCCACGATCCTCGGAACGCACGACGCCGTCCGCCGCCGCCAGCAGGAGAACATCGGGGTTGAACGGATCGTAGGCGAGGCCCGCAACGCCGAGGATGCGCGGTCCGAAGAGCGACCAGCCCTCCCGGCCATCGCGCCGGAACATTCCCCAATCCGTCGGAATCGAGGAATTGCGCTGAGAGCGGGTCATGCTCGCCGCAGCGAAAAGCTCATGCGCCGTTCCCGACGCCTGCAACGCGGAGACGGGGGCCGACACGGCCATCCCTACGGCGAGACCAGCGAAGCCGAGACATCGAGGCATCATGGTTGCTTGGCTCCGTTCGCGTCGGCTGCCGACCTGAAGTCACTCTTGAATTCCTTGCCCCCGTGGCTGACGGACAGCTGACCGCTCCCCACCTTCTCGTGGGCGAACGGATTGTCGAACAGCGGCCAGGCACCGTAATCAATGGGACGACCGTCGACCTTCGGAACCTCGCCATACCCGGCCGAGAGGACGCGTCCGGACAGGGTGGTGAATGCGACCTCCGGACCGCGATCGAGACGGAAACTCAGGGGCAAGGCACGGACCGCGCTCTGAAACGCGTCATAGGACGCGAAGTCCCGGGCGGGAGCCACCTGCACGACGTAGCCGTTGCGCGGGGCCTCGCTGACCAGCACCCGGTGGCCGTTGCCCCACGTGTCGAACGCGGAGCTGATCCACGCCCCCGCACCGCCGCGGAGCAGGCCCGTCCAGTCGTTCTCCTTCCACTGCCCCGCAACGAAAGGACGGTAAGCCAAATAAACCGCCCCCGCCCGGGCGAAGATCCAACCGGAGGGATCCTCGACCACGTCGCGAAGATCGCGCGAGAACAGCGTGGACAGGTGCTTGAAGCGCGCGCCGGGAGGAATGTGAGAGAGCCCCACGAGGGCGGGACCTTCCTGAAACACCTGTTCATACGGCGAGCCACTCGCGAGCTTGTCGGGCGAATCGTAATCCACCTTTGAACGCGCGATCACGTCGGTGCTCGCGTCCCAATCGAAGGTGAAGTACATCGTGCCCTCGTAGGGCGACGAATGTGGCTGCACGGTGAAGAACGTATTGGATGCCTGCGACGGGGCATCCACCCGCCAGCGTAGGTTCCACGTCTGCTGCTGGATCGGCTGCAACAACCCCCCTTGCGACGAGCCGAGGATGAAGTCGGGGTGGACGTAGCTGTACTTGTAGACGGGGGTCGTCAGACGCTCACCGACACGAAAGGCATCGGGACCCGCGTGTCGGATGCGCCAGCGCGTCCGCTTGCGCTCCCGGTTCACGTACGGCCGCTCCGCTCCCTGCGCGATCGCGGCCAGCACCTCCGGTGGACGGTAACCGCTCAGCGCCAGGACCACGGCCTGCGCGTTCTGCAGGCGATCACCGACCCCGAAGGCAAGCCAGCCGAGTGCCGACGCCGTCGTCGCGCCGGGGAGAAGAATCTGCCTCGGATACACGCGGCTGTGCGCTCCGGCGTACTGACCGTTGATCTGATCGACGGCGTAATCGAACAAGAGGTAATCAATCATCCGCCTCGCCTCGTCGCGCCGCACGGGATCCGCCTCCCACCCCGCCAGCAACGCCAGCGGCACCACGTACTCGCCGATGTATCCCGGAGAGTCATACTCACCCTGACCCTGCGTGGTCGTAACGCGAATCCACTCCCGGATGTACGCGGCCGACTCAGCCGCATTCTCGTCTGAGGATCGACCATTGAACCACCAAGCCCCGGGACGACCGGCCCGGAGTTGGGAAACGATTCGCAGGCTCGCGTAGTACATCACCCAGTGGTTCTCCGTGTCGCCCCGACTCGGCCAGTAGGTCCGCCACAACTCATCAAAGCGCTGTTCATTTGCAGTGGAGAGACGCCCTTGGCCCGCCGTCATGACCATCACCATCTGATACATCCAGAACATGTTCCCCGACGGGGGCGCAGCGAGGAGTTGGGCGAGGCGAGCATTCGCCGCCTCGACATTCAGACCTAATTGCAACGCCGCTGCGACATCATACAAAGCCCCACCTGGCCGATCTCCCGCGCTCACGAGCCGCGCCGCCGTCTCCAAAAGATCAGCCCTTCTCCCGTTAAAATCCACTGGTAAAGAGGAGCTTACCTCAGAAATCGATGACTCGCTAGGGGAAGCGGCGGCACCCAGTGACACTCCCTCTCCCATCAACGTTGCGCCGACTGCGAGCATGAGCCGACACAGAGGGGGCAGAATGAGACGCATCGAAATCACGGGGAAAACCGGCGAAGATGAGCTCGCTTTTTTTCGGTTTTCAATCAGCATTTTCAATGAAATTTCATAACGATGCCCTCCCTCCGAAAAACCCCCGCTCCGCAACTCGTGCAATGCGCGACTCCATGGTCACTTGAAGGTCATCCGAGCCCGCAGCGGGAATGGTCGATGCGGCGCAAGATCGCGGCGATGAAGGCGGCGGGATTCGACGGTTTGGCCGCAATCATGACACCGGAGCGGAAGGCTCTGGCGGACGAATACGGGCTGCGGGTGATGGGAGGCTTTGACGGGTCCTCGGTGACACAGGCGCGGAAACAGATCCTTGCGCAGCGGGAACTCGGGGTGCACTTCATGAACGTCCAGTTGCTGGACCACGATACGCCCCCGGAAAAGGCCGCTGCCCTAGCCGTGAAGCTGATCGGGATTTCCCAGGAACTGGGGGTGGGCGTGCACATTGAGACTCACCGGGACACGGCGACGGAAACTCCGGAAAAGTATACGGAGATCGCGCGCCTTTTTCAACGAGCGACCGGCCGCCTCATGCCCACCACGTGGGATCACTCCCACTTCGCGGTCTCGAAACACGTCCTTCCGAAGGATTATTCGCGTCGACTCCTCGCCTGGCCGAAGCTGATCCAAGCATCGCAGGTGTTCCATCTGCGGCCGTTCAACAGCCAGCACTGTCAGGTTCCGGTGACCAACGGTAAGGGCGCCCTGACCCCGGAATTCCGCGACTATCTCGCGTTCGTGGAGGACCTGTTCACGCTGTGGCTCGACGGGCCGCGGCCGGGCAACGAACTGTGGGTCTGTCCGGAACTCGGGACGAGCGTCGGCTACAACGTGAGCACGAATCCGCCGGTCTGGGCCGATGCGATCCGCGCCCGCGAAGAGTACGCCGGGGCGTGGAAACGGGCCCAGCGGCGCAGCCGCAAGTCCTGAACCGGACCAATCATTTCCGAAAACCACGCTGAAACGACTTGACCATCCCACGCACCTTTTCATCGACTTTTCAGTGAAATTCTCAGACAGGGCTTTCCCCACCCGATGCTGATCACCGAGATTGCCGTCAAGGCTCGCGTGTCGCCCGCGACTGTGTCGCGCGCGATCAATCAGCCGCAGCTGGTCGCTGCGGAGAGCTTGGCGCGTATCCGGGCCGTGATGGAGCAGCACAATTACGTGCCGGCGCCGCTGAATCGTCGCCGCGGACCCAAAGCGCGCCTGCCCGAGCAGCGGCGCATCGGGGTGTGGTTCGTGGGGGCGCGGGCCAATAACCCGAGCCTCAACTGGTTTCAGGACCAACTTCTGCAGGTGCAGTCGACCGATCCCCGTTACCGCGTCGATCTGCACGTGCTCTTCTCGAGCACCCCGGACGAACTCCCGCGCAACCTCGCGAGCGAGCGCCTGGACGGCGTGATCATCCAAGGCATGGAGCCCTCGGCGGAGTGCCTCGGCAAGCTGCGCGAGATTCCCCACGTGTGGTTCATGACCCGCCGCTCGTCGACGTATCCTGGCGACTACGTCGAACCGGACAATCAGGAGAACGGGCAGATCGCGGCCAATCATCTTTTTGAGCGCGGCCACTCGTGCGTCGCCGTCATCACGACGGACCCCGACTACAGCGCGATCGTCCACCGCAACCGGGCGTTTGTCGAGCGGGCCCGGGAACTTGGGCTGTCGGTGCACACGGTGCTCGGTGCGGCGAATCCAGGGGTGAGCTACTTGGAGGCGGCGATGAGCACAGAAGTGGACGCGCTGGTGCGGCGTTTGCTCGAAAGTTCGCCCCGGGCGACGGGCCTTTACATCCCCGTCGATCACTTCTGCGGCACGTTCTTCCGGTCGCTTCGGGAGTCGGGGCGAAAGGCGGGTCGCGATTTCGAGGCGATCCTCGGAAACTACAACCCCGTGATCTATCATAACTTGGATCACTCGCCGGCCGCCATCGACATCAATTTACCCCTCCTCGTGCGCAAGGTCGTGGACCACCTCTTGTGGCGCATCGAGAATCCAACCGTTGGCGGTCGGATCGGGATCACGATTTCTCCTCGGCTACTCACGAAAAACCTGTCTTAACCAATCTCCCTCTGTTCCCAGCCGGGCTGCCCTTTTCCATTCCTTTCCACTGAATGCGCCTATCGTGTTCAAGACCGGAAGCTACAAACCACACAACACATGATACCCACCCCGCGTACCCCCGCTGACCGCGCCAAGCGAATGCTGGCGATCGGTCTCGCGGCGCTGATCACGGCGACCTCTGCCTCCGGGCAGCAGGACGCCGACTCGGTTCGCCGCCTCCAGGAAGAGAATGCCAGTCTCCGGCGTCGCCTCGCCGAGATGGAGGCAATCTCTCGTCCTGCGCCGTCTGCCGCTCCCGCTGCCGCTTCGGCCGCTGGTTCGTCGGTCGCCGCTCCGGCCGCTCCGGCGGAATCCGACGTCCTCACCCTGTCCGCCTTCGAGGTGAACACGGATCGTGACTTCGGTTACCTGAAGACGAACGCCGCCACCGCCACCAAGATCGGTATGGAGATCCAAAAGATCCCCATGAACGTCCAGGTGCTGTCGCGTGAGTTCCTCGACGACACGAATGCGCGTTCGCTGACCGACCTGTTCCGCTACTCCGCGGCGGCGTCCGGCGACACCCGCTTCGCGATGCGCGTTCCGGCCAACTCGGCGACCCCGCAGGGTAACTTCACCATGCGCGGCTTCGTCGTGAACAGCCTCATGAAGAACGGCATCTTCCGTTACACGGCCTATAACCTCGATACGATCGACCGCGTCGACGTGATCAAGGGTCCGGCGGCCGTGTTCTTCGGCCAAGGCTATCCCGGCGGCGTGATCAATTACATCAGCAAGCTGCCGCAGTTCACGGAGATCCCGACCACGCTGAGCGTAACCATCAACGACAACTCCGGCCAGAAGGTCGTCCTCGACCACAACGCCGTGCTGTCGAAGAAGGCCGCCTTCCGCGTCGTGGGCGCCTGGGATGACACGCAGGGCGAGCGCCGGTTCGAGTTCCGCCGGAACACGAACATCAATCCGTCCTTCGTCCTCGTGCCGTTCGACAGCGGCAAGGTGAAGATCACCCTCGAGGCCGAGCAGATGGACGAGACGTTCCAGTACAACGACTTCGACTGGATCTACAGCGACTTCGCGGGTTGGCAGAACGCCGCCACCACCGGCGCGTTCGGTTCCTCGACCGCCACGCTCGCGAACGTGATCCCGGCGAATGCCGGCAACGGACTCGCGGCGCCGGTGACCCAGAGCACCACGACCCCGACGCTGGCCTACACGACCTACATCAACAACAAGCGCGTGGCGACGGGCGACTGGGGTCTCCCGTCTTACACGAGCGTGGAACGCGGTGCGTACATCACGAACGCCGCGGGCAAGCGGGTGAAGGACGAAGCGTTCAACTACACCAGCCGCGGTGCGCAGTTCAACAACAAGATCCGCAACGTCACCGCGACCATCGAAATCAGCCCGTTTGAATGGCTCGACGTCCGCTACAACTACTTCAAGGAGAACTCCGAGAACTACTCCATTGGTCAGGGTGGCGCGATCCAGACCCCTTACGCGAACGGCGTGAACTGGAACGTGGCGACGGGTAACCTCTCCGGTTACTACCGCTATGCCCAGACGCACAACATCGACGCGGTGACGAAGTTCGACCTGTTCGGCATCAAGAACAAGGTCCTCCTCGGCTTCCAGCGCATCAACCCGTACCAGCAGTTCCTCGGTGGTCAGGCGTTCAGCGACGTGCAGTGGGCGTTCCTCCCGGGCGCGCGCAACACGACGTCGAACCCGGACTACGCCGGCACCAACGTCCAGAAGTATGACTTCGGCGGCGTTCCGGTGAATCAGGTCATTCGCGACCGCAACGGTGCGATCAAGCCGGTGCGTCAGATCTACTCGAACTTCGATCCGGGCTTCGAGATCTATCCTGACGTCAGCGTCTACCACCAGACGGACCGCAACGCGCTCGACGGCTACAAGACCAAGCAGCACTCGGCCTACATCAACTATCAGGCCACGCTGCTGGATGACCGCCTGACCGTGCTCGCGGGTTACCGTGAGGAGAAGGACTGGGCCCGTGGCCAGTTCCAGCCGAACAACTATCCGTGGTACATCTACTTCCCGGATATGCACCTGAACCCGACGGCCTACCCTGAGAACGTCTGGGGTCACTCGATCTCCTACCAGCGCGGACTCAAGAACGATCGCAAGGGAGACTCCTACATGGGCGGTCTCTCCTACGCCATCACGAAGGAAATCTCGCTCTACGCCTCCCACTCCAAGACCTTCAAGTTCAACTCGGGCCGTATCTCCGGCATCTTCGCCGGTGACGAGGCGCTGTGGTTCAATGACCTGCGGGCCTTCGGCTCTGGCGGCGTCCCCGGCCAGTCCTTCAGCTACCGCGGGCAGACGGTCACGACCCTGGAGCAGTTCCGCAGCATCCTCACCCAGCGCGGCGTGTTCGAGTTCCTGAAGAACGAAACCGGCATGAACTGGGAAGTCGGCGCCAAGATCTCGAAGTCCACGATCGTTGGCACGCTCTCGATCTTCCGCGGCGAGCGCGAGAACCAGATGCTGGATGACGGTGCCAAGCAGTCCAACCTCGAAGAGCCGCTGAACTTCAGCACCACGCTCTTCCCGGTCGGCTCGCCGTACCGTGGTCAGCGCCTCCTCCGCTGGCGCACCACCGATCTGCTCAACCGGATCGAGGGTACGGAAGCTGAAGTCATCTGGACCCCGCGCCGCAACTTCCAAGCCGTCATCAACGGTTCCTGGCTGAAGACGGCAAAGACGGTGACCGACAAGACCCGCGCGGCTCCTGGCACGACGGCCTACAACGCCCTCACGCCGGCCGCCAAGGTCGCGTCTGACATCTACTACGGTGCACGCCTCGAAAACGTTCCGGAGTTCCGCTTCAACTTCTTCGGGAACTACACGTTCACCGACGGCCTCATCAACGGTGTGGGCCGCGGCACGCGCGTCGGCGTCGGCGCCCGCTACTCGTCCGAGACCGTGGTCTCCCGCGGGGTGGACTGGAATCCCCTCCGCAACGGCTACCAGGCGGGCGACTACCTGGTGTTCGACCTGACCGCGACGTACCCGTGGGAAGTCCTCGGCTACCGCATCGACTCCACGTTCGGTCTCTACAACGTGACCGACGAAAAGTATTCGGAAGGCTCCTTCGTGCTGTCCCCGGCGCGCAACTGGATCTTCCGCAACACGCTCAAGTTCTAATGTCCCGCCCGCGCCGCTCCTCCCGGAGCATCGCGGGATGACGTGACCGCTTGAGTCAAACGGGGCGGAGGCCACAAGCCTCCGCCCCTTTTTCTTTTCTCCTCCCTTCCATGACCGTCTCCCTTCTCTCCGTCCTGCGTTCTTCCCTCGCACTTTCGGCGAGCCTCCTCGTCGCCATCGCCACGGCCCACGCCTCTCCGGCATCCGCCGTCGCTCCCACCGCGTCACCCAGCCGCGCATCCGCGACTGCCACCGCGGCCGATTTCAATGGCACTTGGAAAATCGATCTTCACCGCAGCACTGAACTCAGCCCATGGAAGTCCCTCGAGCTGTCGTTCGACATCAAGGGCGATCATGTGGTCCTTCATCGCGTCTTCGCCTGGGGCCGTCGCACGTTCAAGGAAACGCTCGATCTCAACCTCAAGCAGGAGGTCAATCTGGTCCCCACGCCGTGGTGGCCCGACAATCGCCATCTCGGGGCATACTCCACCGGCGATCACACCAAGCGCGTGCGCGTCGCGTGGCTCGACGGCGGACGCCTCCTGCGCCTTTCCAGCGACCTGACGCTCGAGACCCAGCAGGGTAACCGCGAGGTCAACATCCTCAGCGACTACAAGCTCTCCGCCAACGGGGCCGTGCTCATGCTGACCGAGCTCCGCAGCACCCGCAATCGTCCCATCGTCTACGTCTTCACCCGCGTTGCCGCCGCGCCCGCCTCCGCCCAGCCATGAAGCTCCTCGCCCGTTTGCTACGCACCGCCGCGCTCTCCGCCGCGCTTTCGCTCGTCGCCAGCGCCAGCGGCCTCGAGCCTAGGAAGGTCGATCGTGCCCCCGCCCAGGCGACGCTCATTCCCCTCTCGGAGAACTGGCGCATGGATGGCGACATCCCGACGCACGCTCTGATCCTCTCGCTCCAAGGGCTGGCCAACCGCGAGTCGCCGCGGCTCTATCTGGAGTACCCGAAATCCTGGCAATGGGAGATCGTTCGCCCCCTCGTCGGCTTCCTCGAGCGTCGACATGGCATGCGCTTCGATCGCCTCGCCGAGAACGACGCCGCCGGAGCCCTCCAGCGGTTCAGCCGTTTCGCCAAGGGGTACGTCGTGTGGGACCGCGAGGTCCGCAGTTCCCTCCTGGTCGCCTTCACCGCCGCCGGCGTGCTCGACGGCGTCGTGGTCAGCGAGGAACTCATCCCGCTGGCCGAGAAGCATGGCCTGAAGAAGCTCGAAGATCTCCGGGGACGCTTCCGCGGTCAGCCCGACCACCAGATCTACCGCTGGGCCAAGGATGCCTACTGGAGCCGCTGCTCCCGCGACTACTATGTCGTGCTCGGCGGCCACGCCGGCATGGAGATGCAGCCGGGCGTCGCCGACTTCGCGATCAAGGCACGTGCGTTCTGCGCCGACCTGTCCGCGAACCCGGCCCACCCGGAGGAACTGGCGCTCCTGAACGAACTCCTCGCTCAGCAAAATCCAGGCAGCGTCGTGCTCGGATGGCACTCCTACGCCAAGGACACCGAGGGCCAGCACACCACCCTGGTGGGCAACTACGGACTAATCATGGAGGGCCTGCACAATGTGCCCAACGTGTCCTTCACCTGCCAGATCCCGCTCACCCCGGACTTCACGTTCCGCAACAACCACTCCGTCGCAAAGGACACGCGCCTCAAGCCCGAGAAGAAGGTGTATGTCGCGGCCCTCGCGACTGATTCGATGGGCATCGGCGCCTGGACCAAGCCGGGACGAGGCAAGATCCCCTACGGCTGGCAGGTCCTGATGAACTGGGTCTGGATGAATCCCCCCGCCCTCCAGTTCTTCTACGAGGACAAGACGCCGAACGACTACTTCATCGGCGGCCTGAGCGGCCCGGGCTACATGTACCCGAAGTCGATCCCACCCGATAAGTTTCCCCGGCTCATGGCCAGCGCCCGGGACCTCATGGCACGCCTCGATCTCCGCGTCATGGAGATCATGGACTACTCCGAGGGCAATCGCCACGTCGGCAACACCGATCTGCCGAAGGAAATCGTCGACCGCTACTACCACGAGTTCCCCGACGTGATCGGCTTCATCAATGGCTACGGCTCGGCGCGCACGTTCGACCTGCGCGACACGCGGCCCTTCCTCAGCTACGAATACTATCTGGATGTGGAGCGCCCCGAGGACGAGGCCGCCGCCGATGTCGAGGAACTGATCCAGCTCAATCCGCGGCGGCCCTACTTCCTGCTCATGCACATCCGCGAAACGAATACGGTGGAGAAGGTCGCCTCGATCCTCGGTCGTCTGAGCGAGCCCGTAGAAGTCGTGCCGCTGGATGTCTTCCTCAAACTCGCCGCCGCCGAGAAGACCTACCGAACGAACTACCAGAAACCGTCCGACCCGGTGGATTTGAATCCCTGAGCCCCTGATCCCGCTTCTGCCCGGACGGAGCCCCCGTCCGGGCGCCTCGCCTCATGATGCGACCGCGCCGCTCCTCCGTCCTGCTGTTTGCCGGCATCGTCACCCTCGTCACGTCGGCTACCCCCGGCGCACTCGCCGGCGACGCGACCCTGCGCCCGACGGTCGGGGTGGCGGCCGCGCCGTCGACGCCGGCCGCGCCGATTCCCACCCCCACGCTCCCGGGCACGGCACGCGCGCCGGCAGCGATCCCGGACCCGGCGGACGCGAAGCGGGCTTTGAGCCATTCCGACTACGACGGCTGGCGCTCGATCCAAAGACCGGTGATTTCTCCGGACGGGCAGACCGTCGCCTATGCGTTCATGCCACTCGAGGGTGACGGCGAGTTGGTCGTGCGCTCCGTCGCTTCCGGCACGGAGTTCCGACAACCCATCGGCGCCCTGCCCCCATCCCCGACCGCCTCGGCAGACCACAATCCAGAGCGGCCTGCGCCGCGCCGCGAGCCGACTCTCACCTTCTCGGCCGACGGCCGCTGGATCATCGCCACCCGCTTTCCTTCCGACGCGGAGCGCAAGTCCGCGCGACGCGAGCGGAAACCGATCCCCGAGGGCCTGCTCGTCGTCGATGCCCGGAATCAACGTGCCGAACGGATCGAGTCGGTGCGAGGTCACCAAGTCGGAGGCCGAGGCCCCGGCCCGATTTGGCTCGCCGTTCTCACCGCAGCGAACGGGAACGCAAGCAAGGGAGCCGATCTGCAGGTGTGGTCTCTCGGGACCCATGGGGCAGCGATGACACGGCGCCTTGCCGGCGTCACCGAGTACGCGCTCGCGCACGACGGCGGCGCGCTCGTCTTCGCCACCGCCGCGGAGGGCGATCAGCCCGCCGGACTCTTCCGCGTCACGCCGGGGAACGACGGACCGCCGGAGCCGATCCTTTCGGGTGCCCGCGAGTACCGGCGGCTGACGTGGGACCGCCGCCAGCAGCGACTGGCGGTGATTGCGTCCACGGCACGGAAGTCCGACGACCTTGGCTCGACGGAGGCGTTGGTGTGGGAAAGCGGTTCGTCACGGGCCCGGCCGCTCGTTTCTGCCGCAGCGGGAGCACGCGCGCTGCCCGAGGGGTTCACGGTGAGTGCCGATCACACGCCCGTCTTCTCGTTCGATGGCTCCCACCTCCTTCTGATGCTGCAGCGATCGCAGGTCGCCCCGGTCGCCGCCGCCCCGGCGGATGACGAGGACCGCGTCACGGCGGATATCTGGCACTGGCAGGATGAAGTCCTCCAACCCATGCAGGCGCAGCGGGCGCCCAAGGACCGCCTCCGTGGCCTCTCCGTACGAATCGAGATCGCTTCCGGGAACGCGGAGACGCTGGGCGACTTCGTCCCCGCCCAACTGGCGTTGAGTCCGGACGGACGCCGCGCCTTCGCGCGCGATGATCGACCGTACCGGATCACGCTCGATTACGAGGGGCCCTTCCATGACCTTCTCCTCTTCCCCGGCACCGACTCGGGGCCGGTGGTCGTCGCCCGTCGTCTCAATGAGTGGGCGGCGAGCCAGTGGTCGCCCGATGGCCGCTGGATCGCGTTCCATCAGGACGGACACTGGCACGCGTTCGATGCACAGGCCCGGCAGCGGATCACGCTTTCAACCGGGCTCGACGTCTCGCTGGTGAACGAAGACAACGACCTCCCTCGAGCCCCCCTGCCGCACGGGGCGGCCGGGTGGTCGAGCGATTCGGCGTCGTTTCTCGTCTATGACCGCTTCGACCTCTGGCAGCTCTTCGTCGATGGTCGGCCACCCCGCTCACTGACGGCCGGAGCCGGGCGCCAGGCGGAGACCGTGCTCCGGCTGGTCGCTCCCGCGCCCCGGCCACCCGGAGCGGAGACCCTCGGGGTGGATGTCAGCCAACCTCTGCTCCTGCGCGGCGAGAGCGAGCGAACCCGTGCCACCGGTTTTCTCCGTACTGCCGCGCGACCGGGAGAGAGCCCGGTGCGCCTGCGCTGGGAGGACTCCCTGCTCACGGTGGCGGGCCGTGCCAGCGAGGCCGATTCCCTCCTCGTGACCCGGGCACGGTTCGATCTCTTTCCGGATCTATACGCGACGGACGCCTCATTCTCGGCGATGCAGCCGCTGAGCCAGGGCGATGCGCAACGCGATCCCTTCCGCTGGGGCAAGGCCGAGCTGCGCTCGTATCGCTCGCTGCACGGCGAGACCCTGCCCATGGCGGTCTTTCTTCCGGCGGACTTCGATCCCGCGAAGAATTATCCGCTCATCGTTTACCTGTACGAGCGTCTCTCGCAGACGGTGAACTGGTTCATCAACCCGGTGCCGGGAACGACGATCAACCCCTCCTACTACACGAGCAACGGGTACATGGTGGTGATGCCCGATATCGCATACCGCATCGGAGATCCGGGGGCCAGCGCCCTCGCCTGCGTGCTGCCGGCCGTCGATGAAGTCATCCGCGGCCGAGGTGTGGATGAAGATGCGATCGGAATCCAGGGCCATTCGTGGGGCGGGTACCAAACGGCGTTTCTCGTGACTCAGACCACGCAGTTCCGGGCCGCGGCGGCCGGCGCGACGGTGGGGAACATGACCAGTGCCTATGCCGGCATCAGCATCGGCTCCGGCCGCTCGCGACAGTACAAGTACGAGAGCGAGCAGAGTCGCATCAGCCGACCGCTTTACGAGGACCCACTCGCCTACCTGCGGAATTCGCCGGTCTTCTTCGCGGATCGCGTCCGCACGCCCCTGCTCCTCCTGCACAACGACGGGGATGACACCGTGCCCTTCAGTCAGGGCGTCGAACTCTTCCTTGCGCTGCGCCGCGCGGGACGGGAAGTCTACCTCATCAACTACCACGGCGAATTCCACGGCCTGCGCCGTCGGGCGGACCAGAAGGACTACGCCCGGCGCATGAGCCAGTTCTTCGATCATCACCTCAAGGGAGCCCCGCGGCCGGAATGGATGGAGCGCGGCGTACCCTTCCTCGATCGCGAGGCCGAGAAGCTTCGCTTTCCTTCGTCACCATGACCTCGAATCCCGTAATCGGCATCGACCTCGGCGGCACCAAGTGCGCCGTCAGCATTCCCGTCGGCGATCACGGCGTGCAGGAGGTCGCGCGCTTCGCGACCAGCACCCCTGAGGCAACGCTGGAGCGCCTCTTTGCCGAGGTTGCCGCCCTGCGGCCGGCTCCCGGCACGGCGTTCGGCATATCCTGCGGTGGACCGCTGGATGCGAAGCGCGGATTGATCCTCTCGCCGCCGAACCTGCCCGGCTGGGATCGCATCGCGATCTGCGAGCAGATCACGGCGCGCTTCGGTGGCCGGGCTTGGCTGATGAACGACGCCAACGCCTGTGCGCTGGCGGAGTGGCAGGACGGCGCCGGCCGCGGCACGCGGAACATGATCTTCCTGACCTTCGGCACCGGGATGGGTGGCGGCCTGATTCTGGATGGCCGCCTCTTCGAGGGCACCACCGGCGATGCCGGAGAGGTGGGTCACCTCCGCCTCGCCCCGGAAGGGCCGGTGGGGTATAACAAGGCCGGGTCCTTTGAAGGCTTCTGTTCCGGCGGCGGCGTCGCGCAACTCGCGCGCCGCGCCCTCGCCGCGTCGAGTCGGCCCTCCCACCTCCGCTCTCAGCCCATCGAAACCGTGACCGCCAAGGACGTCGGCCTCGCCGCCGCGGCCGGCGACACGCTGGCGCTGGAGATCTGGCGCGACGTCGGGACCCGCCTCGGCGAAGCGCTGGCGCTGCTCATCGACATCCTGAACCCCGAGCGCATCGTGATCGGCAGTGTCTTCGCCCGCTGCGAGCAGTTTATCCGCCCGGCGATGAACGAGGTCCTTGAGCGCGAGGCCCTCGGACCCAGCCTCCGCGCCTGCCGCGTCGTTCCCGCTGAACTCGGCGACACGATCGGCAGCCATGCCGCCGTCGCCATCGCCCGTTACCACATCATGCTCGCTTCCTCCTCCCGATGAACTCCACCACGCGACGTCACTTCCTCCAAACCGGCGTCGCCCTTTCGGCGCTGGCTCCGCTTTCCCGCCTCGGTGCCACCAGCCCGTCCAGCCCGCCGGCTTCGTCGTCCGGGGCGTCAGGCGCGGGCCGCGGCCTGCTGTTCGATCGGTCGGATCTACCCCGGATCCGGGAGAACCTTGAGCATCCCCGCCTCGCCGAGGTCCGGGCCATGCTTCGCAACGCGGACCTCGCCGCCGAGACCCGCTTCCTCACCACCGAGTTGCGGCTGACCAACCATGTCACCGACTTCATGCGCTGCTGGCGACTGGTGCAGAACTCCGCCTTCGCCTATGCCGTCTGGGGTGAAGCGCCGCAGCGGGACCTGTGCCTCCTCGCGATCCGGCGGCTCTGCGACTACAAGCGCTGGGACTACTTTCTTGAGGGCGGATCGCTGACGATCGGACTGCAGCGCGCACCGGAGGCGACCATCGCCACCGTTTACGCGTTGGACTGGCTCGGCGATGCGATCCCGAGCGACCTGCGCGCGCGGGTCGAGCAACGCATCCAGGACGAAGGCGCGCCAGCCTGTTACCGCACACTCTATGGCCTGAAGTACCCCGACCGCGTGCGGGGATGGTCGATCGATCCGGAAGACGACATGAAGTTCCGCTTCGATCTGAGCCGCTGGCCCCTGATCCTCAACTCCACGAACCTGAAGGTGATTCCCACCTGCGGCCTCGGACTCGCCGGACTGTGGTTCCAAGGGCGCCATCCGCAGGCGGAGCGCTGGCTTGAGATGGCTCGCCAGAGCGCCCAGGCCTTCGCGGTCATGTACGGCAAGGATGGCTCCTACGACGAAGGAATCGGCTACTGGGGCTATACGACCTCGCATCTGGCCATCCTGGCGGAGGCGCTGCACCGACGCCTCGGTGTCGACGACCGCGGGCTGATCAACTACCCGGGCACGGTGCGCCACGCGCTCGCCATGGCGATGCCCTGCGCGGGCGAGGTGATCAAGGACCCGAACATGGACAAAGCCTACAACGCCACGCCCAAGATCAACTACGCACCCACGCAGGACGTCGTGAACTTCGGCGATGCCGGCAGCGGCATGGACGTAACGGTGGCAGGCTGGGTCGGCCGCAACGCCAACGATCCGCTCTGCCACTACGTCTCGCACGAGATCGGGGGACTCAAGCAACTGCAGGCGGCCGTCTGGTTCTGGCCTCAGACCAAGACCGCACCTCCGGGTCCCGCACTCCACGACGTCCGCATGAGCAACGATTGGGTGGTCTCCCGCACGGGTTGGAGCCCCGAGGACACGGTGATGGCCCTGCGCAGTGGCGGTCCGGCGAACCACGAGCACGCCGACCGCAACAGCGTGATCCTGAAGGCGCACGGCGAGCGCCTCTTCCACGACCCCTTCCGGGCCGCTTACTCACCGACCCTGCCCCACTGGCTGCTCCGTCAGACGGAGGCGCACACGGCCGTGCTGATCGACGGCAAGGGGCACCAGTACCACGACGGTCGTGAAGGAACGAACTCCTCGTTTGCTGAAGCGCGGGTCACGGCGTACGCGACCGGCCAGCAGTGGATGTGCGTGACCAGCGATGCCACCGACGCGTATGCACTCGTCTTGCCCGACGTACGTCACGTCGAACGCACGGTGGTGGTCTTGAAGCCCGACGTCGTGCTCCTGCTGGACCGCGTTCAGCTGGAGAAGGCGCGGTCGGTGCAGCTTCGTTTTCAAGCCTTCAATGACGATGGTCGGGCGCAGGTCACGGCGAGCGAGACGCGTTTCGCGATCCAGCGTCCGCTCGCGGTCGCCCACGGTGTCGCGTACTCCTCCGCTCCGCTCCGGACGGAAACAGCCCGGCTGGCGCTGCCGGAGGCAGACGGGGTCTTCCCCTACGCCCAGGTCTCCTCACCCTCCGCCACCCGTCACGAGATCCTGACGGTGGTGAGCACCGGCCCATCCGGCAGTGCGCCAGGCGGCCTCGTGGCCGTCAGGGAGGCGGACGGATGGTCAATCCGCGGCGAGCACCGGGGCCGCCGCTATACGGCTCGCCTCCGCGTCGCCGACGGCACCGCCCCGCAGTTCGTTGCCTGACCATGCCCGCCTTCAACACCGTCAACGCCTACGACTACGGGCTGATCCTCCTGTACTTCGTGATCGTGGTTCTGGTCGGCTTCTATGCCGCCCGGAAGAATCGGGGGACGGATGATTACTTCCGCGCCGGCGGACAGATTCCGTGGGTGCTGGCGGGGTTATCGAACTGGGTCTCCGGCTTCTCGGCGTTCATGTTCGTCGCGGCCGCCGGATACACCTACCGCATCGGGGTCGGCGCGATCCTGCTCTTCACGATGGCGGCACCGGCGTACCTCGTCGGCTACTTCTACTTCGCGAAGATGTGGCGACGGGCGCGCCTCGACACGCCCCTGCAGTTCCTGACGCGCCGCTTCTCTCCCTCGACCACGTACTTCTATTCCGTGACCGCGATCGTTCCGCAGGTGGTCGGGATTGGGCAAGGCCTGTACATCCTCTGCATCTTCGTCTCCACCGCGCTCGGCTTCGGCGGGCGCATGTTCAACCTGGGTGGATTGGAATTGAGCGGGTTGCAGGTCTCGATCCTCGTCGTGGGCGCGGTGATGGTCCTGTACACGGTCATCGGCGGACTCTGGGCAGCCGTGTTATCCGATGCCGTTCAGTCCGTGATCATCGTGGTGATGACCGTGATCATCTTCCCGGTCTCGTACCTGCATCTCGGCGGCGAGGGAGGCTGGTCGGCCGGCGTGCAACGCCTCATCGATGAAGTTCCCGCCGGCTACTTCTCCCTGCAGGGAACCGCGGCGGATCCGTGGTTCCTCCTTGGGTACGCGATCAACTGCCTGCTCGGCTACAATGTCGCCTGGCATCTTGCGCAACGGTACTATTCGGTGCCCGATGAGCGCGGTGCCCGCAAGATGGCCCTGCTCTGCGCGATCCTCTCTTTCGTCGGCCCGCTGCTTTGGATCCTGCCGGTGATGGCGGCGCGGGTGATCTTCCCGGACATTGGCTCGCTCTGGCCCACGCTGAAGGAGCCAGCTGAGGCCTCCTACGTCTCGCTCGCACTGCTGCTCCTGCCGCACGGCTTGATCGGCTTCGTCGTCTCCGCCGTGCTCTCCGCGACGCTGGGTCAGGCCAACGATGCGTTCAACTGGCTGTCCGCAACCACCACGCGCGACATCTACGTGCCCCTGCACCGCCGCTGGCGGGGCGGGGAGCCCTCGGATCGCCGCCAACTCCGGGTGGCGCAGGCGACGATGTTCGTCGTGGGAGCGCTCGGCATCGCCGTGGCGCTGTACATCCCGCGCTTCGGCGGCGCCTTCGAATTCGCCCTGCAGTACTACTCCCTCATGGCGGCGTTCATGATGCCTGTCGCGCTTGGCATGGTCTTCCGCCGGACCCCCTGGTGGTCAGGCATCGCCTCGTGCTCCGCCGCGCTGGTCGTGGCGATCACGCTGATGGTGCTGGGCGTGTGGGAGTCCAATCCGCTCGCCCGCAACGTCCTCAGCGAAGCGGTCGCCGCGACGATCGTGTTCGCGCTGTCCGCCCGCTGGTACCGCGCGGAGGACCCGCGCCACGCGGAGATCGAGCGCCTCGACCGCGATTTGCGCACGCCGGTGCCGGATGCGCCGGTCGCCTCGCACGCCGGGCTCGCGGTGTATGGCGTCATCGGGACGATGACGTTGGTGCTCGGTGCCGTGCTCTCGCTCTGCACCCTCCTGCCGGGCTCGGCCCTCGCTCCCGCCAGCCGCAACCTCGTCGCGGGCCTTCTCCTCATTGCCATCGGTCTCGCCCTGCGCAAGGTTGCCTCCCGCGCCGCCGTTCCCTTGCCGCGCCCATGAGCCGCGTCCTCCGCCTTCCCACTCGCCTGTACCAGCAGTTCGACGCGGACATCTCGCGCCCGGTGCCGGCGGAGTCCTACGGCGGCTGGACCGTGGGCGAGGTTGATCTTTCCCTCGATCACACCGCCGTCGTCGTGATGCACGCCTGGGACTGCGGCCGTCCCGAGGAGTACCCCGGCTGGCGGCGCGCCGTGGAATACCACGGGCGCGCCGAACGCATCCTGCGCGACGTCTTTCCTCCCCTCCTTCGGGGCGTCCGTCACTCAGGCCTGCCGCTGTTCCACGTCGTCGGTGGAGGGCGTGACTACTACTCTCACCTTCCGGGCCATCGCCGCGCCCGCACCCTCGCGGGACCCACGCCCGAGCGCCTTCCCGTCGCCGCCGATCCCGTCTACGACGCACTCCGGGCACAACGCCCCAGCCAGATTTCTCCGGGGCGGCACAATCAAGCCGACATCGCGGCCGGATTCGAGAAACTGGACTTCGCTCCCACCGCTCGTCCGGTCGGCGACGAAGGCATCGCCGAGGATGCCCCTCAACTTGCCGCGCTTTGCCGGGCCGCCGGGATCAATCACCTCATCTACGCCGGTTTTGCGATCAACTGGTGCCTGCTCATGTCGCCCGGCGGGATGGTCGACATGGCGCGCCACGGCGTGATCTGCTCCGCACTGGAGGACGCGGTCACGGCGGTGGAAAACCGCGAGACGGCGCGAGAGGAGCGCGAGAAGCAGCAGGCGCTCTGGCGCGTGTCCCTCGAATTCGGTTTTGTGTTCTCGTCCCGTGATCTGCTCGCGGGCCTCGCCGGAGCCGGCGGGTCCGCGTCGCCGGCCTCATGAGCACCGCCCGTTTCCGTCCCCCACTCGGTCTCGGCTCGGCCGCGATCGGCCCTGAGGAGGAGGCCCTCGTGCTCGACGTCCTCCGGCGCGGCGAACTGTTCCGCTATTACGGCAACGATCCGGCTCGCCCGCCCCCGATGGTGGCCGCCGTGGAACGCGAGGCCGCGGAGCGCTTCGGCATCCCCTACACGCTCGGCGTCACCAGCGGCACCGCAGCCCTCGAGGTCGCCCTCGCCGCGGCTGGCATCGGGCCTGGCGATGAGGTAATCATTCCGGCGTGGAGTTGGATCTCCTGCTTCACGTCCGTCGTGCGCACCGGGGCGCGTCCCGTGTTGGCGGAGATTGACGCTTCGCTCTGCCTCGATCCCGAGGAGGTGGCGCGGAGGGCCACGCCGCGCACGAGGGCGGTGCTGGTGGTGCATTACCAAGGTGCCGCAGCCGATCTTGAGCCGATGCTCCACGCCGCGCACCGCCGCGGCCTGTTCGTGATCGAGGACTGCGCGGAGGCACCCGGAGCGACCTACCGGGGCCGTCCGGTCGGGTCATGGGGCGACGCCGCCATCTACAGCTTTCAGCACAACAAACCCATCACCGCCGGAGAGGGTGGCCTCGTGGCCACGCGCGACCTCCGCCTCTACGAGCGCGCTGTGCGATTGAGTGACCTTGGGCAGTACCGGCCCCACCACGCACAGGTCACACCCCCGCGAGAGGCCCCCTTCTCCGGCGGCCAGTGTCGCATGTCCGAGTTGACCGCCGCCGTGGCGCTGGCCCAGCTGCGCAAACTGGACCGCATCCGCGACCACTGTCGTCGGCTCAAGTCGCGTATCCTTGCCCAGGCGGGAAACCTGACTGGCTTCTCGTGGCGTCCCCTCGCTGACCCGGCCGGCGACTTTGGATTCGAGCTCTACGGCTATGCGCCATCCGCGGATGCGGCGGCTCAGCTCCGTGAACAACTCGATGCCTGCGGCGTCTGGTGCCAGAAGCGGACCGGAACCTATCCCCAGTACCATCGCGAGTACGTGAAGACCGGGCTCACCGCGCATCCTGCGCTCTCGCCCTTCCGCGATCTGTCACCGTGGCCGGCACACGGCTATCGGGCGGAAGATTTCCCGCGGACCGAGGACCTGACGAGCCGGTTCGTCGCCCTGCCGATCGGCTGGCGTTTCACGGACGACGACGCCGATCACATCGCGTCGAGCCTCCGCGACGTGACGACGGGCACCTCGGGGTAAGTGGCGACCTTCCGCGGTCGGAGTCCCCAGGCCGAAATCCCGACGTCGGGGCTTCGCGATGCCGCAGCCGGGAGTCCGAAGCCCCGCGACCACGACGTCGAAGTCCCGCCACCGCCGCCGGCAGACCAAGCGGACGATTTCAGGCGATCCGCAAGCGACCGGCGACCATCTCGATCGCCCGGGCGACCTTGTCGATGTAGCCGTCGCTCATGGCCTCGTTGATCGGAAGCGTGATGCCGTCGCGCAGGATCGCCTCCGCGACCGGGCATTCAACCGCACGGTAGTCCATCCGCGTCAGTCCCAGATCGCGGACGGGCCAGTGACCGCCGAAGAAGTTGTGGTTCTGGAACACGGGATACCGATAAAGGGGAGCGGAGATGTAGCCGGCCCCCGCTGCCACTCCCTCCGTGCGCAACGCGGCGGCGAACGCATCCCGGTCGCCGGAGAAGCGGCCCAACTCCAGTCGAAGGAAGTAGAACCAGTAGGAGTGATAGGCGCCCGCGAGCGTCTCCGGTGGAAGAACGCCCGGAACGTTCCGCAGCGCCCGCGTCAACCGCTCACCCAAGCGGTTTCGCGCCGCGACCAGCGCCGCGAGCTTCGTGAGTTGCGCGGCGGCGACCGCCGCCTGCGGCTCGCTCATCCGGTAGTTGGGAGCGAGGTCCGCCGGTTCGCGACCGCCGCCCACGCGGTCGTAGCACTTGTCGCCCCACTTCGAGAGTCCGGCACCGCGGTCATCATCGTTGGTGGCGACGATCCCGCCATCACCGCAGCTCACGTGCTTGAAGTCATTGAATGAATAGCACGCCAAGTCCCCGGCGAGTCCGACCGGTCGGTTGTCGATGCGTGCGCCCCACGCCTGGGCGCAGTCCTCGATCACGGCGATCCCGCGCGGGCGGCACAGCGCGACCAAGGCTGCCAGGTCACAAGGATTGCCCGCCAGATGCACCGGCATGATCGCTCGGGTGCGCGGCGTGATCGCACGTGCGACGGACCCGGGATCGAGGGTGTACGTGCGGGGATCGACGTCGGCAAAGACGGGAACGCCCTGTTGGTACAGAATGCCGATGACCGATCCCATGTCGGTGATCGGCGGCACGATGACCTCGTCGCCCGGCTGCAGGCGCAGGGCCGCGACGGCCACATGCAAGGCCGCCGAGCCCGAGGACGTGGGGAATACGTGGCGCAGCGGAGTGTGATTCTGGAACTCACGGGTCAGGGCGGTCGTCTGCGGGCCCTTCCAGTAGAAAAGGGAGTCCTGGCGCACCATCTCGGTGAGTCGGTGCAACTCGGCCTCCCCCCAGCGACGGGGCCGGGGAACGGGTTCGTCGACGATCGGGATCGGCGGCATAGTCATGCGTTAAGGAAGCGCTCCAGATTGGCACCGAGCAGTGCGCGCTTGGCTGAGGGCGAAATGCGGGCGCGGGCGAATTTCGCCGGCGCCGCCGCGGTTTCGAGGATCGGTGTGTGCGAGGCGAACACGACCTGCCGGGCGGGCACCGCCGCCAGCGCGGTGCGCAGCGTCTCCAGCCACTCGACGAACGCGAGGTCCACCCTCACCTGCGGACGACCCGCGGTCAGCGTGGCGGCCTCGGTCCGGAGCACGCCGGAGAGGAGCACCGGCTCGCCGGGGAACGCATCGAGGAAGCGCGTCAACGCCGGCACCTTCGGCGGACGCAGGCTCACCGCATGATGCTCGTGTCGCTCGTCGATCAGCCGTACCTGGATCGCGACCTTCACGCCCCGCCGGCGACACTCGGCCATCAGGGAACGCATGGCGGGACCCGTCAGAACCACGCGATGGTACGACGGCAGGACCCGCACCAGACGGACGGGGCCGCGGTCGAGACAGTCCTGCAGTTGATCCCGCCAGTCCGCCACCGCCGGGTTGATCACCGGTGCCACCTCAAGGCTGGGGACTCCGCGAACCGCGCGGAAGAGCGCTCGATTGGCCGGCCCCGGCTCCGGTGCGAACGCGGCATCGAGCGGCGAGACGAGCGCGCGATCGATGCCGTGCGCGCGGAGGTGGCGGGCGAGTCCAGCGGCGTTGCGCTGGGCGAGGAACGCGAAGGGCCAGTGGCCCAGCCAGGTAAGTGCGTCGAAGACCTTCATGGCAGGCGCAGGAGTTCGCGGGCGTTCTCGCGGAGGATGCGACGTTCCGCGTCGCGGCCCAACCCCGCACCCGTGATGCGTGCGATCGCCACGGCGAAATCGCGGATCGGCGCGTCCGAGCCGTACAGCACGCGCTCGGCGCCCAGCTTCTCCACGGCATAAGCCACGATCCCCGCCTCGGGTGCGGCGCCGGAGGTGTCGACCACGAGGTTGTCGCAATCCCGCGCCGCCAGCACGCCCCGCACGCCGCAGCCGGTCAGATGGGCCATGATCACGCGGACATTCGGAAAGCGCCGGGCAAGCAGGACCGCATCCTCCGGATCCGTGTGAAAGCTCCGCTGCCGGATCTTGGTCATGCTCCAGGCGTGCTGCAGCACCACGAGTCCATGGCGCTCCGCCGCCTGCATCACCGGCCGCATGCACGCATCGCGGGCGTTGTTCGCCACCTCGAGCTTGAGGCCGCGCATCCCCGGCACCGCCACGCAGCGCTCCACCTCGCGCCAAACCGCCCGCTCACCCAGAGTCGGGTTCAGGTAGCAGAACCCGGTCACTCGCCGCGGGTGACGCTGCACCAGCCAGAGCGTGTCATCGTTGATCGAGCGCAGTTGATCCTCATCCGGGTTCCGCCCGAAAGCCAGGACGTCGCCCAGCGCCACCACATGCTCAATGCCATGCCGCTGCGCCTCGCGCAGGAACGCGTCCGCAGCCTCACGCCCCGCCTGATGCTCGCGGAAATGCGGGTGCGTGTGGGCATCCAGGACAGTCATGAAAATTCAGCCACGCGGAGACGCAGCGAAGATGAGTTTGGGGTCTGCGAAATCGCTGACAAGCTCCGGTTGACGGGAGCGCGGGTTGACCTTGAAACTGGCACCCATGCCCAAGACGGACCACGAGATCGAGTCCCTCCTTTCCCGGCCCACGCCCGGTGCCACGGAGGCGGTGCGGCAGTTGCCCGGCGATTTCCTTGTGCTCGGAGTCGGCGGCAAGATGGGCACCACCACCGCCGTGATGCTGCGCCGGGCACTCGATGAGGCCGGGCGCACTGAGGCGCGGGTGGTGGGCGTGTCGCGGTTCAGCCGACCGGAGGCGCGACAGGAACTGGAATCATTCGGCGTCCAAACGCTTTCCTGCGACCTTGCCGACGCCGCGCAAGTGGCGCAATTGCCGCAGCTCCCGAACGTCCTGTACCTCGCCGGCCAGAAATTCGGCACCTCATCGGCTCCGGAAGTCACTTGGATCCAGAACACGGTCGTGCCGTCGCTCGTCGCGCAGCACTTCCGCAGTGCCCGCATCGTGGTGTTCTCCACCGGGTGCGTCTATCCCTTCACGTCCGTCGACGGGACGGGGTCACGGGAGGAGGACGACCTGGCCTTTCTCGGCGAATACGCCAGCACCTGCGTCGGGCGGGAACGGGTCTTCAGCTACTATTCGAAGGTCCATGGCACGCCCCAACTCATGTACCGGTTGAACTACGCCGTGGAGCTTCGCTACGGCGTGCTCGTCGACATCGCGCAGCGCGTGGTGGCGGGTGAGGCGGTGGATGCGACGATGGGGTGGTTCAACTGCATCTGGCAGGGGGATGCCTGCGCCCGGGCGATCCAATGCCTGCAACACACCGCGAGTCCCGTCAGCCGCCTGAATGTGACCGGGCCGGAGAAACTTTCGATCCGGGAGGTGGCGGCTGAGTTCGGCCGCCGCTTCGGACGCGAGGCCCGCGTCGTGGGTCAGGAGGCTCCCACCGCCTGGCTCGCCGACGCCAGCCGCTCCATTGCCCTCTTTGGTCCACCAACAGTCAGCGTCGACCAGATGATGGATCTCATCGTGGAGCACCTCTCGGCGGGTGGTCGCCTCCTCGGCAAGCCGACCCACTTCGAGGCGCGCAGCGGAAAATTCTGAGCATGAACCTACGCACCCATCTCCTCGCCGGCCACGTCATTCCGGCGCACCCCCTCGCGCTCGACCGCAATCGTCGCTTCTCGGAACGCCACCAGCGTGCCCTCACACGCTACTATCTGGATGCCGGCGCGGGCGGCCTGGCAGTCGGCGTGCATTCGACGCAGTTCGAGATCCGCGATCCGGCCCATGGCCTCTACCGTCCGGTCCTTGAATTGGCGGCGCACACCCAGCGTGAACATCAGGCCGCCGGCGGGCGCGCGGTGGCGATGATCGCCGGCATCTGCGGCAAGACGGGTCAGGCCCGGGCCGAGGCCGAACTCGCCCGCAGCCTCGGCTACCACGCCGGCCTCGTCAGCATGGCCGCATTCCGCGAGGAGCCCGAGTCAGTGATCCTCGATCACATCGCGACCCTTTCGCGGATCATTCCCGTGGTCGGCTTCTACCTTCAGCCCGCAGTCGGCGGACGCGTGCTGAGCCACGACTTCTGGCGACGCTTCGTTGACATCCCGGACATCGTCGCGATCAAGATCGCGCCCTTCAACCGCTACCAGACGATCGACGTGGTGCGGGCCCTCGCGCTCTCCGGGCGGGAGGACATCGCGCTCTACACCGGGAACGACGACACGATCGTGGCCGACCTGCTGACGCCCTTCACCTTCGCCACGCCGGCCGGTCTGCGGACCTGCCGGATCGTTGGGGGCCTCCTCGGGCACTGGGGCGTTTGGACCCACGCCGCCGTCCGGCTCCTGACGGAGATTCAGGGGGTGAATCGCGGCTCGACGCTCGCCGCGCAGTGGCTCGACCGCGCGGTGGCGGTCACGGACATGAACGCGGCGCTCTTTGACGCCGCGAACCGGTTCCACGGCTGTATTCCGGGAATTCTGGAAGTGCTGAGACGGCAGGGACTGGTGGAGTCAATTCTCTGCCTGAATCCGACGGAGACGCTTTCGCCGGGGCAGGCCGAGGAGTTGACGCGGGTGTCGCGGGACTACCCGGAATGGATCGACGACCGCTTTGTGGCGACCCATCGTGACCGCTGGCTGAACTGAGTCACACCCCCGATGTCCATGCCCACCTTGCCTCAAACCGGCGAGCAGCTGCTCGCCCAGATGGTTGCGATCGACAGCGTCAACCCGCGCTACGGCGGTCCGGTCGGCGGGGAGGCCGATCTGGCCGCACACCTTGAGACGTTGGCGCAGGCTTGGGGCCTGCGGACCCGGCGGTGTCCGGTCGGGACCGACGGAAGCTTCAACCTGATTGTGGCGGCGCCGGAGATGGCGGGCGCGGAGTGGCTGATCTTTGAAAGCCACCTCGATACGGTCAGTTACGCCGGGATGGTGGTGCCGCCGCTGACCCTGACGGAGACGGATGGACGGCTCTTCGGTCGCGGCGCGTGCGATACGAAGGCTTCTGGGGCGGCGATGCTCTGGGCGCTGCAGGCGTGGGCGGCCACGCCGGGCCGTTGCCGCAACGCGGCGATCGCCTTCGTGGTGGACGAAGAGGCTGGCATGACCGGGGCGCAGGCGTTCGCACGGGACGACCTCGCTCGGTATGCGCCCCTGCGTGGCGTGATCGTCGGCGAACCGACCCGGCTGCGGCCGGTGGTCTCCCATAACGGAGCCTTTCGTTGGCGCAGCGTCACGCGCGGCGTGGCGGCGCATTCGGCAGACCCGACGAAGGGACGCTCGGCAATCCGGGCCATGATGGCGGTGGTTGCGGCGCTGGAAGAGCGGATGATTCCGCTCGCGAACCGGGAGTCGCCCTTCACCGGACGTGCGGCCGCGAGCATCAACGTCATCCGCGGCGGATCCGCCCAAAACATCATCCCGGACCGATGCGAAATCCTCTGCGACCGCCGCTTGGTCCCGGGTGAGACCCTTGAACAGGTCATAACCGAGCGCGAGCGGGCGCTCGAGGGATTGGACGTCGAGCATGACGACGAGTACCTGGCCCCGCCGTTGCCGCCCGAGAACTCGGCAGCGCTGCACCGCTGGATGACCTCGGCGCTGACCGGACAGGGACTCGACGCCACGGCCGTCGGCGCGCCGTACGCCACCGATGCCAGCCACTACGCGGCTGCGGGGGCCCAGGTCGTGGTCATTGGCCCGGGCGACCTCGCGCAAGCGCACTGCAAGGACGAATGGCTGGAACGCGACCAGTTCGTGCGAGCCATCGCGCTCTACCGCGCGATGCTCGATTTGCCCGCTTCCTGACGCATTCGAATGGCATTGGCATACGTTGGGGGCTGGCGGGTGCGTTGACAGGCGGATTCGGCCCCCGCTACCGTGATCCGATGGATAAGCCGACGTACACGCTGGAGTTTGAGAAGCCCCTGCGGGAACTCAGCGCCCAGTTGGACCAACTCAAGCAGCAGTCCCTTGAGAGCAACGTCGATGTCACGTCGGAAGTGGCGGCGATTGAGCGCAAGATCGCGGCGACGCAGCGGGAGATCTACTCCAACCTAACCCCTTGGCAGCGGGTGCAGATCGCGCGGCATCCGAAACGTCCGTACGCCTTGGATTACGTGGCGGAAATCTGCGAGGACTTCCGCGAGATGCACGGTGACCGGCAGTTCAACGATGATCGCGCCTTGGTGGGAGGAACCGCCTTCTTCCAAGGAAAGGCGGTCATGATCATCGCCCAGCACAAGGGCCGTGACACAAAGGAGAAGGTGGCGCGCAACTTCGGCATGCCCCAGCCGGAGGGGTACCGGAAGGCGTTGCGACTGATGAAGACGGCGGAGAAGTTCGGTCTGCCGGTCCTGACGTTCATCGACACGCCGGGAGCCTACCCCGGGCTGAGCTCCGAGGAGCGCCACGTCTCGGAGGCGATTGCCGTGAATCTGCGGGAGATGGCGCTGCTGCGCGTCCCCTCGATCGCGGTGGCGGTGGGGGAAGGCGGATCCGGCGGTGCGCTCGGGATTGGGGTGACGGACCGCGTGCTCATTTTCGAGAACAGCTATTACTCGGTGATCTCGCCGGAGGGCTGTGCGGCGATTCTGTGGAAGGATGCGGCGGCGGCACCCAAGGCGGCGGAGGCGATGAAGATCACCGCCCAGCATCTGGAGAAATTCGGGATCGTCGACGAAGTGATCGAGGAACCCTTCGGCGGCGCGCATCACGACCCCAAGCAGGCGGCGGCCGCCCTCGGCTACACGCTCCAAAAACACCTCAACGACCTGCGGGCGATCAAGCCAGACAAGCTCGTTGATCTACGCTACGAGCGCCTCCGCCACCTCGGCGTTTACCAAGAGGCGGGGCAAATTCGCTCCTAGGCGGCCCACGGCGGTCCGCCTTAGGGTCCGTGCACGCTGGCGGAGGACACCTGAACGCCGGCGGCGCTGATGGCCGTCGACCGACCGGTCTCCGTGTCGAGGATGAACAGACGCCGCGCATTCGGGGACCGCTGCGTGTAAACGAGGTGGCGCCCATCCGCGAGCCAGACCGGCTCGATGGCGTCGCTCGGAGCCTTGGACACCACGCGAGTCGGCGTACGACCGCTGGGGTCGTGCACCGCAACCTGGTAACCGCGCCCGACGCGGACGGTGAAGGCGATCAGGTCGGGATTGCCGCGGCTCCAGTCCGGCTCCGCACAGTAGCCGCTGATGTTGGTGGCGAGGCGACGCGACTGTCCGCCCGCGGCGGGCATGATGTAGAGTTGCGGTCCGCCCGCCGCGTCTGACGTGTAGACTAACTGAGCCCCGTCCGGCGAGAAGCACGGCGAAGCCTCCACCGCAGCCGTCCGCGTGCGCCGGGCCACCTGGCGGCCCTGCGCGTTGCTCACGTAAATCTCGGGATTGCCCTCACCGCTCAACACCATCGCCACCTGCTGCCCATTGGGACTGTACCGCGCACTGCTGTTCGTGCCGCGAAAGGTAACGAAGGACGTCCGCTGCAGGCTGCTGAGATCGATCTGATAGATGTCAGGGAATCCGTTTTTGAAGTAACTCGTGTAGAGCAGTTTACGCCCATCAGGCGACCACCGCGGTTTCAGGGCCTGGGAGTTGTCCCGGGTAATCTGGCGCACGTCGCCGAAGAACAGGTCGCCGGTGTGCACCTCCATCTTGCCGCCGCGCTCGACGATGAACGCCAGCTTGCTCGCAAAGAAGCCCTTCAGACCGCTCACCCGTTCCACGGCAAAATCCGCGGCGCGGAAGAGGGCTTGGCGCTGGGAACTGCCGGAAAACGCCTGGGTCGCCACGACCGTTCCCCCTTTGCGGATCTGCGCCTCCACCTGCCCGCCGGCGGCGGGGGCGAAGCGGATGTCGAAGGCACCGCCGCTCGAGACGCGACGGAATCGCCCATGCGCGTTGAAGGCCACACTCGCGAGTTGATCGAGTTCCGGCGTCGCACCGGAGACCGTGACCGAAATGGTCTTTGCATCGATCTTGATCGAGACGTCGCCGAGGTCCCGAACTTGGGCGCGAAGCGCCAGTGCGGGCAGGGTCAGGGCGAGCAGCAGCAGGAAAAAACGCGACGAATTTTGCATGGAGCGAGTTCTTGGACCACTCTGGTCCGACGGGCATTTCTATTTACAGCCGAAGCGCCGTTAACAACGTCAAAACCTTCCGACTAGACATTTCCCCTACCGTGTCACCCGAAGCCATCAAGGAACATCTCAAGCAGGTCAAGTACCCGGGATTCAGCCGGGACATTGTGTCCTTCGGCCTCGTGCGGTCCGCGGCCTGGATCGACGGTACGATCAAGGTGAGCCTGCTGCTGACCACGCACGATCCGAAGACACCGCTGACGGTGAAGTCGGAGGTGGAGAAGTGCCTCCGGGCAATCCCGGGAGTGAAGGACATCATCCTCGACGTGGCGGTCCAACCGGTCCGTTCCCCCAGCACGCCCGCTCCGGGCGCCAACCAAGCGGGCACGGCTGCGGCACCGCGCAGCATCCGTCACTCGATTGCCATCGGTTCCGGCAAGGGCGGCGTGGGCAAGAGCACCTTTGCGGTCAATCTCGCCTGCGCCCTGGCCCAGGTCCTGACCGCGCAGGGTCGTCCGGGACGGGTCGGACTCATGGACTGCGACATCTACGGACCGAGCGTCCCCCTCATGATGGGTCTGCAAGGGCGACCGGAACTCGATGGTGAGGCCCTGGTGCCCTTGGAGGCCCACGGGGTGAAGGTCATGAGTATGGGGTTCCTCGTGGACGACAATACACCGGTGGTCTGGCGCGGACCCATGATCATGAAGACCATTCAACAGTTCGTGCAGAACGTCCGGTGGGGCGAGTTGGACGTGCTGCTGATCGACCTCCCGCCGGGGACCGGGGACGCCCAGCTCTCGTTGGTCCAGACCCTGCCGCTCGACGGCGCGGTGATCGTGACCACCCCTCAGCCCGCCTCGACCCACGTGGCGCGGAAGGGCGGTCTAATGTTCCAGAAGGTCAACGTGCCGCTACTCGGTGTGGCTGAGAACATGAGTTGGTTCGAGGACTCTTCCGGCACCCGTCAGGCCTTGTTCGGGGCCGGGGGAGGCGCCAAGACGGCGGACTCGCTCGGAACCACCCTGCTGGGTCAGGTACCGCTGGTATCGGATATCCGCGCCGGCGGCGACGCCGGGAAGCCCTTGGTGGTCAGCCAGCCGTCGGCGCCGGCCAGCATCACTTTCCGCGAGATCGCCGAAGATCTCCTCAATCGGGTCGCCCGCAAGGCCGCGGCGCAGCTGCCGGCGACGAATTGACAGTCGACCGCGGCCGAGGCATACACAGGGAGCCTGTCGCATGGTCCTCGTGCCCTCCTGCACCTTATTCCCCGCGTCTCATCGTCCCGGCTCTCCCGCCGGGGCCTTCGGAACCGGACCCGTTCCGATGAGTGACGCGCTCCGGAGTGGAGGTGGAGCAAAGCCATGAAGCCGGAGTCGCCTCAGCCCGAAGCGAGCGGCGGATTGGCCGAATTTGCACGGCAGTCTTCGCTTTATCAGGAGTTTCTGGCCGAGCGGGAGGAAATCCTCCGTCACAAATGGCTGGAGTCCGAGCGCCTCGGCTACGACATCGGCTTCGAGCGAGCCCTGCTCGATTGGATTCGCCGCCATCGCGAGAAGTGGCGGGCGGCCCGCCGGGCGCAGGCGGCAGGAACGCCTCCCTCCTCGCCAACCGCCACCCCACCGAGTTCCTAGCCAGCGTCGCTCAGCAACCGCCGCAGTCCAGATCCCCCCGAGTTGGATCGCCCCGGGGAGGGGATGATGTTCGATGGGCCGTCTCGGCCTCGGCCGACCGGACACTCGAGCGTCGAGGTCAGGATCGGGGCACGAAAAAAGGCCGAGCGAAGAAGCTCGGCCGTCGTTCGATCGAAACCGGAGGGAACCCTCCGACTTTCGGTTTACTTGATTTCCTTGTGGACGGTGTGACGCTTGAGGAAGGGATTGTACTTCTTCTTCTCAATGCGCTCCGTCACGGTCTTCTTGTTGCGCGTGGTGAGGTAACGCGACACCGGCTTGCCCTCTTTGCGGGCCTCAGTGCATTCCAGGGTGACGACTTCGTGCATGGTGGTGAAAAGGTTGAACCGAAGAGCAAAACCGCGCCGTCAACGGCCCGCAACCACAAAAGCACGGCGCGGCGGAACCGCTTCAGCCGGCGACCAAGGCCCGGTCGGTCAAGGAGAGCATCTCTCCGCGGCGGAAGAGTGTCACCTGTCCGGAACTGGAGGAAACCACGATCGAGATGCAGTCCGTCGCCACGCTGATCGCGGCCGCCGCGGCGTGCCGACTCCCCAACCCGCTGGGCAGGGTGTGCTCGACATCCGTCGCCTGGACCAGGCTGCCGGCCGACAGGAGCACGCCGTCACCCCGGATGATGAACGCGCCATCAATCGACGAGAACTCCTTCACCGTCTCGTCCATGAACGGATTGAGGATGTTCCGATCCTCCTCCTTATAACCGTAGAAAGGATTGAGCACCAACGGCTTGATCAGGCGCTCAACCCGAGGCGTATCACCCACGACGAAGAGGCAGCCCACCGGGCGACCCTCCCGCCCCTCGACCGAAAGCTCAGTCGCGACTCCAATCACGCGCTCAAGGACCTCCGGTTTCACGTCGGCCGGCAGGAGGTCGGAATGACCGGTGAGCAAGGTCTGGAACTCACGCTCCACGTCCACCACGACGACGGTGTCGAACTGGTTGCTTCCCGTGATTCCACCGATGCAGCAGATCCGATCCTGAAAGGAAATGACTCCTCGGGTGAGGGCGACCAGCACGGCGCTGCGGAGTTGCGCGAGCCGACGGTTGGAGAACGAACGGACCTGAACCGTTTCAGCGAACTCGTTTTGGTCGTCGCCGGCGTCGATCACGTTGCGGGTCACGAGGATCGTCTTCAGCTTGGTTTGCAAGGACCGGGCCTCGATGCCCCCGACGAACGTATCACCAAAAACCATCAGGGCGCTGCAGCCCGCTCCCCGGGTGACCCGCTCGGCTTCGCGCAACATGAGCCGGTTGATGCGGTTCTGCTGGGCCTGGAGCGGACGGCCGGCGATGCCGCCGAAGCCCGCGAGAAGCCGCTCGTAGAGCACGTCGAGGTCGGCTGCGAGCAGGAGACCATCGATGAACTCCGGCTCCTTCAGCAGCCGCGCCAGCGAAGCGAGCACCTGCAGGTAGCTGCCGGCCTTCTCCCCGGCGAGCAGCATGACGATGAAGTGCACACGCTCGTCGCCCGCGACGCCATCGTGGCGGATGCCGACGCGACTCCGGCCGATTGCCACGACGTAGGGCCGCGGCATGCGGACCCGTACATGCGGGAGCGAGACACCGCGCCCGAGGTAGGTCGTCATCGTGCTCTCCCGCTGCAGGAGACTCCGCAGCAACGCCTCCGGGCGGAGATCGGGGAATTTCTCGACCGAGACCGCGAGGAGTTCCTCCAAGGCCCCCTTGAGGTCCGTGCTCTTCAGCTCGACCAGGCGACTGCGGGCAATGATTCGATCGAGTCTCACCGGGGCAACTCAGTCGAGGAGGGCGGCAGGAACCGGGCGGAGGTCCATGCCGGGGCGCTGTTCACTTCTCCCACTCCAGCGCGCCCTTCTTGACCTCGTACACGAGGCCCAGCACGAGCACGAAGAGGAAGAAACCGATGGGGGCGAGGATCGGAATCCCGGCCGCGAGGAATTCCCGGTAGACGAACGTCCACGGAATCAGGAAGACCACCTCGATGTCGAAGAGGATGAAGAGCATCGCGGTGACGTAGAACTTCACCGAGAAGCGGGTATGCGCGATGCCCTCGGGCTTCACGCCGCACTCGTAGGCGCTGTCCTTGATTGCTCCGCCACGGGCGCGCTGACCCAGCAGGTGGCTCACCGCGATGATCCCCGCCGCCAGCGCCGCAGCGAGCAGCGCCTGGATCAGCACCGGAAGGTAATCGGAAGACGAGTTCAGGACAGCCAGCATGGGGGGGAAAATCGCGGCGATCGCCGGGTGGTGCAAGGGGTTTTTTCCTCCGCTCAGGGAGAGCCGTCGTTCAGCCGCACGAGGCGCGTGTCCAGCGACCGCGCCGTCCCAACCGCCAGCGTCTCGGCGAATTCGAGGGTGCGGATTTCGTCGGCCACCGGCTGGAAACCCGTCCGCTTCCGCCACTGATTGATCTTCCGCAGCGCGAGGGTGTCCATCGCGACCGGGTCCGCGCTCAGCCAGAGACGGGGCTCCGAGACCGTGTACAGCGAATTGAAGAAGGGCCCGCCGATGAATTGGTAACGCTCGAGCGTGGCGATCGTGAAGGCCCACGTCGCGCGGAGCTCCGGGATCGCGCTCATCTCCGCCACCGCCGCCGGGGCATTGGCGGGCGAGCGGAAGAAACGCGACGTGTTGGAGGCGTTCCACAGGGTCGCGTTCACCAGCGCCCCGTTCACACCGAGGATTGGGTGGTCCGTGTAGACCGGGAGATTGATCCAGAAGTCGGCGTCGAGGAAAAGCGGCGTGGCGAGGAAGCTCTTGCGGTCCTGTTCCAGCGTCGAGTCGCCCGGAACCCCCTCGATCTGCTTGTCGGCCAGGATCGGATCGAAGCGCGTGGGCAGCGGACTGTCGTAAAACCAGGCCGGATCAAAGAACCGGCCCGACTCCAGCACGAACACCGGGTGGCCATCGTAGGCCGACTTACCGGTCACGAGAGAGGGAAGGAAACCGGTGATCCGCAGGCGCAGTTGGTTCAGACCAACCAGAAAGATGTCAGCCGTGGCGAAGCCGCGGCGCTCCAGTGCCGCAATGACGGAATGGACCAAGGCATGCGGAGTGGAGAGTCCGGCTCCGGAATCGGCGTAAACCTTCAGCCCGACCTTGCGCTTCACCCCGGGTCGAAGCGGGCGACCCGTGGACGCTTCGAACTGCACGATCAGGCGCTCCACCTCGCGTTCATAAATCGGCTGGTCGAAATTCTGCAGGCTCGTCTCCCAAACCGGGAGGAGCGGCGCCGGCGGCGGCGGCAACCCCGAGCCCGGACGACCACCGGCCTCCTGAGCATCCACCCGCAAGGCGGCCAGCGCCCAGGCGAGGAAAAAAGTCCACCAGCCCCGGCGGGTCGGAAAAAAGGAGGAAAGGACGGACATGGAGAGTGAGTGGCCCCTGCCGGACGGAGGTTCCAACCGGACTCAGGCGGGTGTGACACTTGACACACCCCACGCCGCGCCGAAAGTCGATTTCTCAGGATTTTCTCCCGGCGCCGCCGATGCCCTGATCCGCCATCCCGGCTCCCTCCTCCATGCCCGCCATCAAACCGACCTGCGTCCGCGACCTGAAGCTGCGGGTGAACCTGGTGGACGTGGTCTCGCGGGCCGTCGCCCTGCGCAAGGCCGGCTCCCGCTTCAAGGGGCTATGTCCCTTTCACGGAGAAAAGACGCCCTCCTTCTACGTCGATCCGGACAAGGGGTTCTACAAGTGTTTCGGCTGCGGTAAGGCCGGGGACGCGATTTCGTTCGTCCGCGAGACCGAGCAACTGTCGTTCACCGAGGCCGTGGAGACGCTCGGCAAGCGCTTCGGGGTCGTGATCGAGTACGAGGAAGGTGCCGGCCCCACTGCCGAGCAGCGTTCGCTGCGCCAGGAACTCTTCGACCTGCACGAGCAGGCGGCCGAGCACTTTTTCCAGGTGTTCCGCGGCCGGAGTGCGACGGCGGAGTTCATGCGGAACTACTGGGTGCAGTCGCGCCGTTTCTCCGAGGCGATCGCCGACGAGTTCCGTATCGGGGCCGCCGAGCCTTCAGACAACAGCTTGGGCACCGCGCTCCTGCGCAAGCGTTTCTCGGAGGACGCCATCCGGCAATCCGGACTGTTCTTCGTGCGGGAGGGCGCACCCTTGACCATCGGTTCCCTCAAGCCACGTTTCCGGGGCCGATTGATGATCCCGATCCGGGATCACCAGGGCCGCGTCGTCGCCTTCACGGCCCGGCAGACCCAACTGACCCCGGATGACGATCCCGCGAAGGAGGCCAAGTACGTCAATTCCCCGGAAACCCCCATCTTCACCAAGGGCAACCTGCTGTTCAACCTCGACCGGGCGCGTGAACCGGCCGGAAAGGAAAACCAGCCCTTTATTCTCGTGGAGGGCCAACTCGACGCGATCCGGTGCTGGAGCGTGGGCTTGAAGTCCGCCGTGGCGCCTCAGGGCACCTCGATCACCGACGCGCAACTCGCCCTGCTCCGGCGTTACCAGACGCGGCTGGAGTGCCTCTTTGACGGCGACGCGGCCGGTCAGAAAGCGGCTCTCCGACTCATCCCACTGGCATTGCGGGCGGGCCTTGAAGTGCGGATTCTCGGCGCCCAAGAACCCAGCGGGAAGGTTGACCCGGATCTTCTCCTGTTGGAGCAGGGGACCCAAGGTTACGAAGCGCTTCGTACCCGCGCACTCTCAGCGATCGGGTTTGCCTGCCGCTCGGTCCTCCCCGACGCGGAGCATGCCTCCCCGGAGGAAAAGACCCGCGCGGCCGAAGAGTTACAGCGCGTCATCAGCTCGGCCGAGTCAGAGGTGGCCCGCTCCCAGTTCCTCGCCGAAGCGGCCTCCCACCTGCGTCTGCCGCTGGCCGCACTCCAAAAGGACTTCCTTCGCACCGCTGAACGCCTGCGCGCCCAGGAAGGGGCCCGGGCGGCCGCCCGATCACCTGAACCCAAGGCTAGGTCCAACCCCTCCAAGGCACCCGATACGCGAAGCATCGCCCCCGAACAGGACCTCCTCCTCCTCCTCCTGCACTGGGAAACCTTCGGCAAGGCCCTCGCCGCCTCATTTCCTCACCAGTGGATCGATCTGAGCCACCCCGCCGGAGCCCTGCTGAACCGTTTTCTCGCGGAATTCGAACAGGACAACTGGCCAGGACGGGATCATCTCGATAGTCTCTTGGAGTCCGCCGACCAAAAAGCGTTGGTCGCCTCCCTCGCCTTCGATCCTCCCGAACTCGATGATCCAGCAAAAGCCCTGCAAGAGGGCCTGATGCGGCTTCGTTCGAGGGCGTTGGAGACGGAGTTGCGGAAAATCGACCTTGATTTAGCTAACTTACGTGCGGACAGTACGCTTGACGCAATTTCTCTCTTGAAACGCCGGTCTGAACTCCAGCGACAGTTGCGCACGCCCGTCGTGCTCGCATCCGTCGGATGAGTGAAGATCTTACCTTTCCCTTAATTCATGGCCCGCAGCAGCAAAGCAAAGTCCGCCACCGTCGAAGAGCAGTCCGAAGCCGTGGAGGAGGTCCTCGCCAAGACGCCCGGCAACGGCCTTCCCGAGGGACCGGCGGGCGGCATCAACGAAAAGATCCGTCACCTGATCCGCCAGTCCAAGGAACAGGGATACCTGACCTTCGACGACATCAACGAGGCGCTGCCGGATTCCGTCGAGAATCAGGACGAGATCGATAACGTTCTGTCCATCCTCCAGAACCTCGACATCGAGATCATCGAGTCCGAGGAGGTCGAATCGTTCAAGCAGCGTCAGGAGGAGGCGGAGGAGGAGGAGACCCGTTCGTCGCAGAATGACATCCTCGACGATCCGGTCCGGATGTACCTCAAGCAGATGGGCCAGGTCCCGCTGCTGACGCGCGAGCAGGAGGTCGAGATTTCGAAGCGCATCGAAGCGGCGGAGCTGAAGGCTCAGGACGTGCTGTTCGACGCATCGATCATCGCCCGGCACATCATCTCGCTGGGAACCAAGCTCCTCAACCGCGAGGAGCGCTTCGATCGCATCGTCATCGACAAGAAGATCGAGAGCCGGGACGCCTACTTCAAGGGCCTGCCGCGGCTCGTGGAGCTCACGACCAAGGACGAGGGCTCCGTGGCGGAATCGTGGGAGGAACTGCTCGCTGCCCGCACTGAGGCGGACCGCAAACGCATTTCCCAGAAGCATCGGAAGCGTGAGACCGCGCTGAAGTCCCACCTCGCGAAGTTCTTTTTCAAGCTCAAGGTCTACGAGGAGTACCTGGAGGGAATCCGTCCGCTGCTGACGGAGATTCAGGAACTGCAGGGTCTTCTTGAGCGCGCCAAGCACCCGCGCACCAAGAAGGATGCCGCGATCGACACGAAGGTCATTCACGCCCGCTTCAAGGCGATCGAGGCCGGTCAACGCATCGCCCCCCAGTCCCTGCTGGATCTCGTGAATCGGGCCAACGTGCACGTGCGCGAAGCACACCAGGCCAAGACGGAGATGGTCGAAGCCAACCTGCGCCTCGTCATCTCGATCGCGAAGAAGTACACGAACCGCGGACTCTCGTTCCTCGACCTGATTCAGGAAGGCAACATGGGCCTGATGAAGGCGGTCGAGAAATTCGAGTACCGTCGCGGGTACAAGTTCTCCACCTACGCCACGTGGTGGATCCGGCAGGCCATCACCCGTTCCATCGCCGACCAAGCCCGCACCATCCGCATCCCGGTCCACATGATCGAGACGCTGAACAAGGTGATGCAGGTCCAGAAGCAACTCCTGCAGGAGTACGGTCACGAACCGACGCCCGACGAGGTGGCCGACGAGATGAATCTTCCCGTCGAGCGGGTGCAGCAGATCATGAAGATGGCGCAGCAGCCCATCTCGCTCCAGTCGCCCGTCGGTGACGGCGACGACACAAGCTTCGGTGATTTCATCGAGGACAAGAGCGCCGAGAATCCGTACGACATGACGGCGTTCTCCCTGCTGCGGGAAAAGATCATCGACGTCCTCGATTCGCTCACCGAGCGCGAGCGCCGCGTGCTCTCGCTCCGCTTCGGACTGGTTGACGGTTACAGCCGTACGCTCGAGGAGGTCGGCAAGCAGTTCAAGGTCACGCGCGAGCGGATCCGCCAGATTGAGGCCAAGGCGCTCCGCAAGATGCGCCACCCGACGCGGCTCCGGCAGTTGACCGGCTTCTTCGACGCCGAGCAACCGGACAACGCCCAGAATCTGCTCAAGCAGGCTCAGGCCGGCCAGATCAAGCCGCCGCCTCCCCTGCCCCGCTGATCGTGCACCCGGGACGCCGTGCCTCCCGCGCTCGACTCCTGTCGCAGGGGACTGCGTGGGGACTGATCGGACTGCTCGCGGCGAGCCTCCCGCTCCGCGCGAACCCCTCCGATCCACGCGCCCATCCGTCCCCTTTTCTCCCGCCGGCCGGTGACTCCGCGGCGGCCGCCACGCCGGCCGCAGCCAAGGATGCGCTTGAGTTCACGGGTGTCATCGTGACGGGCAAGACGGTGCTGCTCAACCTCACCGATCCGCAGGCGAAGAAGAGCTTCTGGATCGGGCTGGGCAAGGCGGAGGACGGGGTCGAGGCCGTTGACTACGACCGCCGTCAGGATGCCGCGACGGTCAAGGTGCGCGGCGAGACCCGACGCCTCGTGATGAAGCAACCCGTGGTGGCAGCCAGTTCGGGCAACACCGCTGCGACCGTCTCCATTTCCCCCGTCGTCCCCCTGCCGCCGCCGTCCACTCCGGCGGAGGCGGAGCGCGAGGCGCGGATGCTGGTCAGCGATTTACTGGAAATCGGCATGCAGCAGCGCAAGGCCTACGAGGAAGCCCAGCGCAAGGCGGCCCTCGAGGCGGCCAAGACAAACGCAACGCCCGTCCCGCCCGCTGCAGGTCAGGCCGCCCCCGGCTTGGTTCCCCAGCCGTAGACCCACATCGGCCGCGTGGCCACGTGCCAGTCCACAAATCCGGCGCGCCGCAGGAAGGTCTCAAACTCCGGCACGCTGGAGCACTTGGAAGACTGCGGGGGACGCTCCGCCGAAGGGAACCGCGTGCGCACGCTTTCAAACATCTCCCACCCTTCGTCGGAGGCGATGTTCGCGTTGTCGCAGTAGAAGCGCCCGCCGGGTTTCAGCACCCGAAACGCTTCAAGGCAGTAATTGTAGCGATCCCACTCGTCGAGGTGCATGAACACGACGGTCGTGTAAACGACGTCGACAGAGTTGTCCGGCACCGGCTGGAGATCATAGCCCGAGACCTCGACGAAACGGACGTTGTCCAGGCCGAGGGTCTTGCGCCGCGCCTGACGGATCATCTCGCTGGAAACGTCACATCCGATCCACTCGCGGACGAACGGCGAGAGCCCGCGCCCGACGCGGCCCACGCCACACCCGATTTCGAGGAAAACGTCATCCGGTCGGATCCCGACCGTCCGACGAAGAATCCCGAGGGTATCCTCCATCGTGGCGTGCAGTTGGTCCTCATCATCGTAGCCGGAGACGTAGATCACCGCCCCCTCGGCGCCAAGGGCCAGATTCTGCCACGTCGTCTTGTAATGAGAGCGCACTGCCGGGGTCGACTCGGAGTTCATGATCGACGCCGAACGTGACAGTCCGCGGCCGGAATGGCACGGCGAAAAGCGGACGAGCCGCCGACCCGGGTTCCGCTAGCTAGGCGGTCGCCGAGCCGCCGAAGGCCGTCAGCGAGGGCGGCGTCGACTCACGGTGGGAACCCGATCGCGCAAGCGCGGCGACCAGTTCCTCCCGGCGCAGCGGCTTGGTCATATAGTCGTCCATGCCCGCCTGCAGACACTTCTCGCGGTCACCCGTCATCGCGTTCGCCGTCAGCCCAATGATCCACGGTTGCCTCCCAGGGGGCAACTCACGACGGATGGCGATGGTTGCCTCCAACCCGTTCATCTCGGGCATGTGCCAATCCATCAGGACGATGCCATAGTCCTTGTCGCGAACCGCAGCAAGACCTTCCCCGCCGTGGAACGCGACGTCTGCGGCGTAGCCAAGGCGGCTCAGCATCGTCAATGCCACCTTCTGGTTCACGGCGTTGCGGGCCAGAGACACTTCCAATCCGCGTAGATCACCAGCATCGCCACCGCGGTCAGGAAGAAAAAGTGCAACTCCGGCAGCAGCGGCACCTGATAGACATGAAGAGCGGCGAACAACTGCAGCGCAATCCCGCCCCCGGCCCGCGCGAAGAAGGAACCGGGATGGCGTTGCGCCGGGAGCCAGAACAGCAGGACGCTCAGGCCGATCACGACGATGGCCTCGAGCCACGTCCGCTGCACCGCCGCCAGTGCCAGCGCGAGCAAGGCGTGAAAACCAAGGAAAAGCCGCATCCACGCATCCCCACGCCGGAAGATGGGATCCAAAATCTGCGCGTCGGTGAGGACCTCACCGGTCGGGGACTCCATCACTTCCTCGGTGCCGAAAGGCACGGGATGCGACAGCGAGTAGCGGATGCGCTCAAAGGTCGTCACGAAGCCGGTCCTCCCGTTTCGGATGCGGCCAGTGTCCGAGCCCCCGACGGGACCGCAGGGCGGCCTGAACCGGGGCAGGATGCGCGGGACGTGGGGATCTGGGCGATCACTGGAACTACATCGACCCGCCGCGCCATCGATTAAGCACTTGTCGAAGCCGCGACCGGGCTCCGGCCGCCGGTCCGCCCATCGAGCGCCCGGCGCAGTTGGTGACCCAATTCACCCAGACGGCAGGGTTTGGGCAGAAAGACGGGTTGGCCGACGTCCTCCAACTCCGCCCGGGCCGCCGCCGAAACGTTGCCGCTGAGAATCAAAACCGGTGCCCGGGGGAGAAGTCGCCGCACCGTGGGATAAACCTCCAGACCCGACACCCGGGGCAGGTTAAGATCGAGGAGGACCGCATCGATCGGCCCGGGGTTGCCGAGCAGCAAGTCAAGTGCCTCGGCCCCGTCAGCCACCGTCCGCACCCGATACCCTTTCATCTCCAGCGAAACCCGAAGCAGGGTCCGCAGGGCGACCTCGTCCTCGATGACGAGAATCGACTCGGTCCCGGCCGGAATCTCCGCCACGCCAGCGCCATCCGACGTTCCCGCCGCCGATTCCCGGCCGCCCAGCGGCAGGAACACCGAGAACGTGGTTCCCGCCCCCTCCTCGCTCTCGACATCGATCACACCACGGTGATGCGCCACGACTCCGTACACCACCGAGAGCCCGAGTCCCGTGCCCCCGGAATCCTGCTTCGTCGTAAAGAACGGCTCGAACATGCGCGCCCGGACGGGTTCCGGCATTCCGCATCCCGTGTCCGAGATCCGGATCATCACGTAGTCCATCCGGGGATCGGCCCGCAGTCGGGCCAATTGATCCCCGCGCACCCGCCCCGTAATCAGGGTCAGGCGGCCCCCGCCGGGCATGACATCCCTGGCGTTGACGCAAAGGTTGAGCACAACCTGCTGCAGTTGATTTTGGTGTGCCGAGAGGTTCGGAAGGGTTTCGTCCAGACGGTAGTCGAACTCGATGGTGCGCGGAAAGGTCTCGTGGGCGCGTCGGAACGGCGGACGGCGAAGGCGTTCCTGCGCATCCCGCCAAGCAGGAAGATCCTCTGGATGGATGAGCGGGACAACCTCGCGCCCAAGCCACTCCGGGACCGGAACGGCGAACTTGCGCGCAAACGCATGGTTGACCTCGGCGACGCCTCCCGCCGCATCCCGCAAGAGCGCGAGCTCGGCCGAGTCGCGCCAGGCTGAAAGTGAGCCCTGCGATGGCGGCGTGGGCCGCAGCAGAACAAGGGATAGGTCATCCCGCGACGCTCGCCCGCGAAGCGGTTCCTCCGCGGACGCAAGTTCCCGGCCGCGAAGGCACTCCTCAGGACTCCAGGCAGCACCCACCCACGCCTCAGGAGCGATCCCAAGCAGCGCCGCAGCCCCGGACGAAACCCGCCGGATGCGGCGCCGCGCGTCGACCAGCAGGTACGCTCCCTCCCCGGAAACTGTCGACGAAGAAACCATGGGACATCTCTGGGCGCGAAGAAAACCAGACCCGATCAAACGAGGCCGTTGAGGACCGTGGGAAGCCGCTGCACGCTGTTCGCGAGGGCCGCCCGGGCCAGACGCGTCTCCCGCTCGCCGTCGCCGAAGAGGATGCGCCAGCCGGGCAGCGCGAGCCACGAGTCGTGCTCGATGGTCTCGACCTTCTCGAAACCTCCGGGAATTCCGGCGTAGCGAACGAGTTGGTCCGCGACCTGCACCGCGGCCGCGTAGAACGCATGGTTGGGGGCGCTTTCCGGAGCATGGTGGTAGAGCACGGCATCGGTGATCTCGCCGGGGAGTTGGTGGCGCTGCAGGTAGACGCCGCCGATGCGGGCATGGTCCCATCCGATCAATTCCCTCTCGGCCCGACACACGTCCTGCGCCGAGGCAAACGACTGCTGCACGATCTGACTGAACTCCTCGGCGAACGTCGTCGCCAGGACCACCTTCCCGACATTGTGAAGCAGGCCGATGATGTAGTCGGTGTCGTCGTCCACCAGCAAAGTCGTGGTGGCGAGGATCTCGCGGGTCATGATCGCGGACCCGATCGAATGTTTCCACAGATCGCGCCAGGGCAGCCGTACCCCCGACTCCGTGAGTCGCTCCAGTTCCTCGATCACCGGTGTGGCCATCGAGAGTTCACGGATCTGCCGCAGCCCGAGATAGAACACCGCCTCCTCGATGTTGTTCACCTTCGCGCTCAGCCCGAAGTAAACGCTGTTGACCATGCGCAGCAGACGGGCCGTCAGCGAAGGGTCGCGCCGGATGATCTCAGCGATCTGGGAGTTGAAGCTCTGTTCCGCGCTCACCAGCCCGGCCAGCGCGCGGTTGATGCTCTGCAGTGACGCCAGCTTCGGGCACGCGTCGATCCGACGCATGATTTCGGCATCACTGTAACGAGGCAGGGTGGTCGGCATGGGTAGTGGGCCCGTGGCGACAATCATCGCAACTCACCGAAGCATCGTCCGGGGCCCCCTCGCCAAGCGGACGCTCCTCCCCCGTGATTTAGGTATTTCCCCGACCGGGAAACCCGAAGGGCCGTAAACGCGACGTAAAGCCGCTGCTGCTAGGCGGAGGGAAGGATCGCGCGCAATAAATCCGGAAGGTTTCTCGCGGCCAACCGGGCTCCGGCGAAGGGTTTTTCCGTCTGCCACACCTCCACCGCCGGCACTGCTCCCACGGCACCCACGTTGACTCTCGCCCGCCCACCCGCCTCCCAGTCGGAGGGGGAGTCTCCGATCATCCATGACTTCGACTTCGCGAGCCCATCGCGAGCGCACATCTCCTCGATGAACCGAGGCGAAGGTTTGCGGTACAGCGAGGGCTCACCCGGGGCTTCCGGAGCAATGCAGATCCCTGCGAACACCGGGGCGGGAAGACCAAGCAACTCCTCCATCCGCCGATTGACGGCGTGGACCGCAGCAAGAGGAAACATCCCCCGCCCGACTCCCGATTGGTTCGTGAAGAGATAGAGGCGAAACCCCGCGGCCACGGCCTCGCGAAGAGCCTCACCCACACCCGGAACAATTACAACCTTTTCCGGTTCATGAAGATAAGGAATATGCTCAATCACGGTCCCATCGCGATCCAAAAAGAGACCTTGGCCGACGGGGACGGGTGAGGACGGGGGCACGGTAACGGGGAGAGTTGATCCTGTTCAGAGCGGCGCAACCGGAAAAGGGGGAGCGTCGCCTAAGTGTCCCATCGGGGAGCCACTGTTCCTTCGTGGACGACTGCCCGACGACGGGCGGGCAACACCGGCCTGATGGCGAGACCTATAGTCGCTAATTAAATGCTCAAGCAACCCAGGCCCAGCGATCAGCAGACCGGTGTGACCCGATTCGCGAGGGGCGGAGCAGGGCTGGACGAACCGCTCAGCCCGTCCAATGCGTTACTAATGCAATTCAACATCCTAAAAAGGGCATGAGCCACGCGCTGATTTCCACTTTGCCGGCCTAATACTTGGAGCGCGCGATCCAGCCCGGGCAGCTATTTGTTGCGGTTTCTCTCTTGCGATGAACGTTCTTTAGCAAACGGGCTTGAAACACGCTGCGCATTCCCGACGCTCTCGGTTCGCGCGGAGGCTCTCGGGCTCCGCGAATTTCTTTTTGGCGACATGACCCTATCCTTCACCCTTCGCTCGGCGCTCCGACGCGCCAGTTCCCTGATGTTTGTGGGACTGCTTCCGCTGCTTAACGGCGGCTGGATTTACGGGCCGCAGTCCACCTTTGAGACCCACGGGCCGGTGGCCAAGACGCAGCTCGACGTGTTCTACGTCACGCTCTGGGTGACGATGATCATCTTCGTCCTTGTCGCCTCCGTGCTGGCCTACGCCACGCTGCGTTTCCGGGTCCGCACCGGTGAATCAGCGAATCAGCCGCCCCCGGAGCAGAGCCATGGCAACCCGTTGATCGAGTTGGGCTTGATCGTTCTCTCGATCGCCGCCCTCGTCGTGATTGCGGTACCGACGCTGCGCGCCATCTGGTACACGTATGACGTCCCGGAGGCGGAACGGGCCAATGCCTACGAGGTGACGGCAACCGGCCACCAATGGTGGTTCAAGTTTGAGTACCCCAAGGAACAGATCGAAGGGAGCGGCACACTGGTGACGGGCAACGAACTCGTGATTCCGGCGGGACGCCCGGTGCGGGTGAACCTCCGGACAGTCGATGTCATCCATTCGTTCTGGGTGCCGAAGCTGGCCGGCAAGGTGGACATGATGCCGAACCGCGGGAATCACCTCTGGCTGAAGGCGGATGAGCCAGGATACTTCTGGGGGCAGTGCGCCGAGTTCTGCGGCGAGTCGCATGCGGTGATGCGCTTCCGGGTGATCGCACTTTCGGAATCGGACTTTGCGGCGTGGGTCGCGCAGCAAAAGAACCCGGCCCGAACGGTCCCGGGCACCCAGATCGGTGCCACGCCGACCGCCTCTCCTCGCGTTGAATTTGCCTCCTACACGTACGAACGCCAGCGACCCAACGCCCCGGGATGGAGCGAGGGATTCAGTCGTTCCCCATTTGCGGCCTGGCAGCAGAAGCAGCAAGCTGACGCCGGAGAAAGCCCGGAACTGATCGCCCACGGCCGCAAGCTCTTCATCGAGAAGAAGTGCGCTGGCTGCCACTCCGTTCGGGGGCATGAAGGTGCGGGTATCTCGGGTCCGGATCTCACCCGGGTCGGGGCGCGCACCACCATCGCCGGCGGTCTGCTGGAGAACACGGAGCAGAACCTGCATCGGTGGTTGACCGAGCCCAACAACGTCAAACCCGGCAACAAGATGTGGTTCGGCGGCTACGTCGTCCGCAACAACGAGACGGGCGTTTGGGAACAACAGTTTTCGATCAACGACGACGAGGCCCGGGCGCTCGTTGCCTACCTCCACAGTCTGAAGTAACCCCTTTCGAGGATTCACCGACCATGCAAGCCATCACCAAGTCCGACTTCATCGGCAAGGACGCCCCTGTGGCGGAGAAGCGCCCGCTCATCTTCACGCGACCGACAGCCAAGACCGGCCTCGTGAGTTGGCTCACGACGGTGGACCACAAGCGAATCGGCCTTCTTTACGGGGTCTCCTCGCTGATCTTCTTCCTCGTCGGCGGCTTCGAGGCCCTGCTCATCCGCGTCCAGCTCGCGGTGCCAAACAACACGTTTCTCAGCGCGCAGGCGTACAACGAGCTCTTCACGATGCACGCCACGACGATGATCTTCCTCGCCGTGATGCCGCTCTCGGCGGCGTTCTTCAACTACATCATGCCGCTGCAGATCGGGGCCCGCGACGTGGCCTTTCCCCGACTGAACGGGTTCGCCTTCTGGGTCTTCGTTGTCGGCGCGATCATCCTGAACGTTGGCTGGTTCGTGAAGTCCGGGGCTCCCGACGTCGGGTGGTTCGGCTATGCGCCGCTCACCAGCACGGCGTATTCGAACCAGTTCGCCACTGACATGTCCACGGACCTGTGGGTCATGGGCCTGCAGGTCCTGGGTGTCTCATCCATCGTGGGTTCGCTGAATTTCATTGTCACCATTATCAACCTGCGCGCCCCGGGCATGACGATGATGCGCCTGCCGGTCTTCACTTGGATGACCTTGATCACGGCGTTCCTCATCGTGCTTTCCTTCCCGGCGATCACGATCGCGTTGGTGGCGCTGATGATGGACCGCTCGTTCGGGACGAGCTTCTTCGAGGTCTCCAACGGCGGCCTGCCGATTCTCTGGCAGCACCTATTCTGGATCTTCGGTCATCCTGAGGTGTACATTTTGATCCTCCCGGCGATGGGCATCATCTCAGAGATTCTCCCCACCTTCTCCCGCAAGCCCCTCTTCGGTTATCCGATCATCGTCTTCTCCGGCGCCGTGATCGGGCTCCTTGGCTTCGGGGTGTGGTCGCACCACATGTTCACGACAGGCATGGGCACGATGGCGACCGCGGCATTCTCGGTCGCGACGATGGCCATCGCCGTGCCGACCGGCGTCAAGATCTTCAACTGGATCGGCACCCTGTGGAACGGCCAGTTGCAGATGCGCACACCGATGATGTTCGCGCTCGGCTTCGTCTGGATGTTCATGATGGGCGGTCTCTCGGGCATCATGCACTCGGCCGCTCCGGCGGACGCGCAGCAGCAGGACAGCTACTTCGTGGTCGCCCACTTCCACTACGTCCTGATCGGCGGATCGATCTTCGGCCTCTTGGCCGGCATCCACTACTGGTTTCCGCTGATCTTCGGGCGAAAGGTCTCCGAAGCCTGGGGCAAGGCCTCGTTCTGGGTCATCTTTGTCGGCTTCAACGTCACGTTCTTCCCGATGCACTTCCTCGGGCTGAACGGGATGCCGCGCCGTACGTTCACCTACGACGGCAACATGGGTTGGAACTCCGCCAATTTCATCGCCTCCGTCGGCGCGATGATCCTCGGCATCGGCATGGCTGTCTACTTTGTGGTCATGCTCTACACCTACTTCAAGGGTGAGAAGGTCGGTCGTGATCCCTGGGGAGCCCGCACGCTGGAGTGGTCGATCCCGAATCCGCCGCCCGAGCACAATTTCTCCGTGATCCCCACGGTCCACGCCCGCGACGCCTTCTGGTACGAGAAGCATCACCGCGAAGAGATCGACCGCGAAAAGGCGCAGCACGCAGCGGACGAGGAGGCGCATGGGGGCATCCACATGCCGAGCCAGTCGTGGTTCCCGATCCTGGCGGCAACATCGATACTGATCGGCGGATTGTTCATCACGAACCACCATTTCCTCGGGGCAATCGGTGGCGGGGTCCTTCTCTTCATCACGGTTTACCTCTGGGCTTGGGAGGGACCGGGCGGCTATCACCTGCACCTCGACAAACACGGCAATCCGATCGAGCCGAAGGACGGCCACGCCGGCCACTGAGCGCGCGCGTCCAAGCACACCCAACCCGATACTCTCTCGAACATGAGCAGCCACTCCGCCTCCGGGGCGATTGACCACCATCGCGACGCCACGACGTCGACGGGCATCCCGAACAAGAAAGTGTTCATGTGGACGTTCCTCGCGTCCGACTGCATGTTCTTCGGCGCGCTCATCTCAATGCACGTCGTGTATCGGATCCACCCGCCGGCCGGTTCGCCGGATCCGAGGAGCATCTTCTCGATCGAGCTCACCTCGTTCTCGACGTTCATCCTCCTGATGTCATCCCTCCTGATGGCGCTGGCGGTAAATGCCATCCAGAAGGGCAATCTGCGCAGCACGCGCAACAACCTCCTCGGGACAATCTTCTTCGGGCTGATCTTCCTCGCGTGCCAAGTCTACGAGTTCCAGCACTTCGTGCACGACCGCGGCCTGACGCTCTCGAGTAGCCTCTTCGGCTCCACCTTCTACACGCTCACCGGCACCCACGGGTGTCACGTCGCGATCGGCGTCCTCTGGTTGATCCTGATGTACATCCGTACCTTCAAGCCGTCGGACGCGGATCAGTCGTCGAAGCCGTGGTTCATCATGAGCATCGTGCACCTCCTGGTGTTCGCGGTCGCCGTGATCCTCGGCGTCTACGTCGTCGTCGACTTCGGCCACCAGCTCCACGTTCCGACCTTCACGATCGGATCGTTCCTCGCCGGCCATCTCCTACCCCTGATCGGCCTCGCGGCCAGCATCGCCGGACTGATGTTCCTCGGTCGCTCCCGCGGCCCAGTCGACTTCGACGAGCGCAACGCCATCGACGTCGAGTCCATGGGCCTCTACTGGCACTTCGTCGACATCGTCTGGATCATCATCTTCCCGGTCGTGTACCTGCTCGAGTACATCTAAGCCCGGCCTTTGACTCGCCCTTACGCCCCCTCTCCCGCCGCTATGAGCGCCATCGCCGCCTCCCCTGCTCAGGATTCGCACGGTCACGACCACGGACAGAGCAAGTTCCACATCTTCGTCCAGATCGCCATGCTGCTGGCGGTGATCACCGGCATCGAGATCGTGGTGATCTACCTGCCGCTGCCTCATCTCCTTGTGCTGGGTGTGCTCGCAGTCTTCTCCTTGGTGAAGTTCATGCTCGTGATCTTCATCTTCATGCACCTGAAGTGGGACAAGCTGCTCTGCACGATCCTCTTCTTCATCGGGTTGGTTTTGGCGACGGGTACCGTTACGGCCCTCTACTTCCTGTTCGCGGTCGGAGACAGCAAGCCCGTCGGCCCGGCCTACGAGGGTGCTACCTTGGCGCCCGTCGCGGCCCACGTCCTTTCTGTCTAGTTGCAAGAGGCGCGGGCCCGGGTGTTCGCCGCCCCTCCCGCGTCCTCCGCTTCCGCGGCCTCGCCACCCTGGCTCCAATGATCGACTGGCGTCACTGGCACAATGAGCCATACCTCGTCGGCGGGCTGATCTTCCTCGGCTGGGCCTATGCGGTCGCGTGCGGTCCGTTGCGCGGGCGACTAGGCGGCGATGTCCTCCGTTTTCCTCGCTGGCAGGCGTGGATGTTCTATTCCGGGCTCACGATCTTCTACCTCGCGGTCGGCTCGCCGCTCGACCAAGCCGGGGAGCGGTTCCTGCTCAGCGCGCACATGATTCAGCACCAGTTGCTGATCTATCCCGCCGCCATCCTCTTCCTTCTCGGCCTGCCAACGTGGCTCGTGGACGGTGTCTTCGCCCGGCTTCCGTTTCCCGGCCTCCGGCGCCGACTGCTCCACCCCATCACCTGCGCCGCACTCTACGTCGGAGTGCTCAGCGCGTGGCACGTGCCCGAGATCTACGACTGGGCGCTGCAGGACAAACTCGTGCACGTGATCGAACACGTGATGTTCTTCGGGGCCGCGCTCTTCTATTGGTGGCCCGTCCTCGCTCCCTCACGCCTGCACCCGCCGGTGAACCCCGGCGTGCAGATCCTGTATCTGGTCGCCGTTACAATCGGTATGACCCCGCTCTTCGCCTTCATCGCCTTCTCGCAGGACGTGCTTTACCCGACGTATGAGTATGCACCTCGGCTGTTCGCCCGTCTCGGACCGGCGGAGGATCAGTTGCTCGGCGCAGTGATCATGAAGCTCGGGGGCCTGCTGGTCACCTTCTTCACCCTCGCCGTCGCCTTCTACCGCTGGCACTACGACAGCGAGGTCCGCAACTACGGGCGCCCCTGAAGGCAGGCGGCGCTCCGTCGCAGCGATGCCGAAACCGGAATCTCAGCTGCCAGCCGGAACGAGATCGTCGACCGAGTCGCTGTCAGCGCTGATGTCCGCGAAGAGCCATGTCGAGAGGTACCGCTCGCTGCTCGAGGGAATGATGACGACGATCTGCTTGCCGCGGTTTTCCGGTCGCTTCGCCAGTTGAAGGGCGGCCCAGACCGCCGCGCCGGAGGAAATGCCAATCGGGATGCCGTCCTGCGTATTGACCTGCTTGGAGACCGGACCGGAGTCCGACTCCTTCACGCGGATGACCTCGTCGTAGACCTGGGTGTTGAGCACTCCCGGGACGAATCCGGCACCGATGCCCTGAAGCTTATGGGGGCCGGGGGAACCGCCGGACAGCACCGGGGAGGCATCGGGCTCAACGGCGACGATGCGGATGGAGGGTTTGTGGGCCTTGAGCACCTCACCCACACCGGTGATCGTGCCACCCGTGCCGATGCCGGACACCACGATGTCCACCTTGCCATCGGTATCACGCCAGATCTCCTCAGCCGTCGTGCGCCGGTGCACCGCCGGGTTCGACGGGTTCATGAACTGCTGGAGAATGACGCTGTTCGGGATTTTCGCCTGCAGTTCCTCGGCCTTCGCGATGGCTCCGCGCATGCCCTTTGGCCCCTCGGTCAGAACCACGCGGGCGCCGAGGATCTTCAACAGCTTCCTCCGCTCCAGGGACATCGTCTCGGGCATCGTGAGGACCAGTTTCAGCCCCTTCGCCGCGGCGACGAAGGCCAGCGCGATGCCGGTATTCCCGGACGTCGGCTCGATCAGCACGGTGCTCGCGTTGATCCGACCCGACTTGAGCGCATCGTCGATCATCGCGGCCCCGATGCGGTCCTTGACGCTGGAAAGCGGATTGAAGAACTCCAGCTTGAGCAGGATCTCCGCCACCGCGCCGTGCGCGGCAGCCGTGCGGTTCAGGCGGACGAGGGGCGTGTTGCCGATCGTCTCGGTGATGTCATTGTGGATTCTGGCCATAGGTAATCAGGGGAAAGGGGAACGCCTATATCGTGTAATCCGGGAGAAGATTCTGGATCAGGCCATCCAAGGGTTGGAGCCGATTTGTAGGCGGGCTACCCGCAGCCCCACGCGCTCCACGGCCCGGGCCCGGACGATCCGGTTGGCTGAACGGGAGCGGGATGCCGTCCCGGCGCATCTTGCGCAGCGTCACCTCCACCACGTCCGCCAAGGAATAGCGGTCCAAGATGCCGGCGATCGCGTTACGCACATCCAGCATCAGCATCCGCAGGCCGCAGTGAACCTCGTCCGGGCAACTGCACCGCTCGTAGGCGGTCTGGGAGACGCAGCCGATCGGGGCCAGCGGACCATCGATCAACCGCACCACCTGACCCATCGGGATCTGCGCGGCCTCGCGCGCCAAGCGGTAGCCTCCGAACTTGCCGCGCTGGCTCCGAATGAACCCCCCACCCCGCAAGTCCTGCATCACCTGCTCAAGGAACTTGGCCGGAATCTTTTCCTTCTCCGCAATCTCTCCCACCCGCAGCAAGTCACGACCGACCTCGGCCGCAATCCCTAGGTCAATCAGCGCCCGCAAGGCATACTCGCCTTTCTTCGAAAGCTTCATCGCACGTCCCTAACTCGATAAAGCCGATCTGAATTAAGGCAATCGATTTATGACTTTTTTGCCCTAGTTAGTCTAAACCTATCCATCACAATGTGATGCGCAGACCGTCGTAGGCGAGGGCAATTCCTGACGGTAGCTGGTCACAGGTCCCTTGGTGATCGAGGAAGTGGGTCATGTGGGTCAGCAGCGTCGAGCGAGCTCCGATCTCGGCGGCGGCGGCAAGTGCCTCGTCGAGGTTCATATGGGAGGGATGGGGCTCCGGGCGCAGGCCGTCGAGCACGACCAGATCGGCCCCCCGGGCGAGGGCGATCGCCTCGCGGGGGATGCGTTTGCAGTCCGTGTAGTAGGCGAAGCGGACCCCGGAACTGGCCTCCGTGAAGAGGAGGCCGAGGGTGTTGACTCCGCCGTGGGGCAGGAGCGTCGATTCGATCCGGCCTTGGGGAAGATCGAGCACGGCCGGCATCTGCTGGAGCCGAAAGGCCGCATAGCCCCGCACGATCGGTCGGTCCATGATCGCGTAAGGAAACATGGCCAGCACCCGTCCCATGCCCTCGTCGGTCGAAAGCACCGGAAGGGCGTTGCCCCCCAGAAGGTCGCAGAAACGCCGAAGGTCGTCCATCCCGGCAACGTGATCTGCGTGACCGTGGGTCAAGATGAACAGGTCAATCCAGTCGATGCGATGGCGCAGGCTCTGCAGACGGAACTCCGGGGCGGCGTCGACCTGGATGTGGAGTCCGTCCATCACCACATGGATCGAGGCGCGGGTCCGGTGGTTGCGAGGATCCGGGGACCGGCACACCGCGCAATCACAGGCGATCATCGGCACGCCCTGCGACGTGCCGGTGCCGAGGAAAACGACTTCCATGACTCGACGGAAGCGGGGAAGCGGAACGATGGGAAGGGGAAAACCCGTTCGCTGACCGCCTCCCAGCAGCGCGCGGTGCGAGGTGGTGCGGCAGGCTCCAACACTGCGCCCGCCGCAGCGCCCCAGCAAAAAGCCGGCCGCCTTGACGGCGGCCGGCTGGGGAGTTGGAACGAAACGGACGGACGGACGGACCGGATCAGTAGTCCATCCCGCCGCCGCCGTGACCGAGGCCATGAGCCGGGGCGGCTTCCTTCTTCTCGGGGAGATCGGTGATGATCGCCTCGGTGGTGAGGAGCAGACCCGCGATCGAAGCCGCGTTCTGGAGGGCGGTGCGCGTGACCTTGGTGGGGTCGACGACGCCAGCCTTCACGAGGTCCTCGAAGTTGCCGGTGGCGACGTTGTAGCCCTGGTTCCCCTTGCTGGAGATGACCTGCTGGACCACGACGGCACCCTCGACGCCGGCGTTGAAGCAGAGCTGCTTCAGCGGCGACTCAATGGCGCGACGCACGATCTGGGCGCCGAGCTTCTCGTCGCCTTCGAGCGTGCCAGTGAGCACATCGACGGCCTTGGCGGTGCGGATGAGCGCCACGCCACCGCCGGAGACGATGCCTTCCTCGACCGCCGCACGGGTGGCGTGGAGGGCGTCTTCGACGCGCATCTTCTTTTCCTTCATCTCGGCTTCGGTCGCCGCGCCGACGTTGATGACAGCGACGCCGCCCGCGAGCTTGGCGAGGCGCTCCTGGAGCTTCTCGCGATCGTAGTCGGAGGTCGTCTCCTCGATCTGACGGCGGATCTGCTTGACGCGGCCCTGGATGTCCGAGGCCTTGCCGGAACCCTCGACGATCGTGGTGTTCTCCTTGTCGACGACGATGCGCTTGGCGCGGCCGAGATCGCTGAGGGTGACATTCTCGAGCTTGATGCCGAGGTCCTCGCTGAGGAGCTTGCCGCCGGTGAGGACCGCGATGTCCTCGAGCATGGCCTTGCGGCGATCGCCGAAGCCCGGGGCCTTCACCGCGGCGACGTTCAGCGTGCCACGGATCTTGTTCACGACGAGCGCGGCGAGGGCTTCACCCTCGACTTCCTCGGCGATGATGAGCAGCGGCTTGCCGGTCTTGGCGGTCGTCTGGAGGATGGGCAGGAACTCCTGGAGATTGGAGATCTTCTTCTCGTGGATGAGAATGTAGCCATCTTCGAGGACGGCCTCCTGGCTCTCCATGTTCGTCGCGAAGTACGGCGACAGGTAGCCCTTGTCGAACTGCATGCCCTCGACGACGTCGAGAGTGGTCTCGATGGACTTGGCTTCCTCGACGGTGATGGTGCCGTCCTTGCCGACCTTGTCCATCGCGTCGGCGATGATCTCGCCGATCGAAGCGTCCCAGTTGGCGGAGACGGTGGCGACCTGGCGGATTTCCTCGCGGTCATTGACCTTCTTGGAAATGCGGCCGAGCTCGGTGACGGCGGCCTCGACGGCCTTGTCGATACCGCGCTTCAGGTAGATCGGATTCGCGCCGGCGGTGACGTGCTTGAGCCCTTCCTTGTAGACGGCCTCGGCGAGCACGGTGGCGGTGGTGGTGCCGTCACCCGCGGCGTCGTTCGTCTTGGAGGCGACCTCCTTGACGAGTTGGGCGCCGATGTTCTCGTAGGCGTCGGAAAGCTCGATTTCCTTGGCGACGGTGACGCCGTCCTTGGTCACGAGCGGGGAGCCGAATTTCTTGTCGATGACGACATTGCGGCCCTTGGGACCGAGGGTCACCTTGACGGCGCGGGAGAGGAGCTCGACGCCGCGCAGAACCTTCTGCCGGGCGGCTTCGTCGAAGAGGAGTTGTTTAGCAGCCATGATGGTAAATGTGTTTCAGAATGGGAGTGGATAACGGGAGCAGCCTCAGCCAACGACGCCGAGGATATCGTCCTCGCGGACCAGCGTGAACTTCTCGTTCTCGATCTTCACCTCGGTGCCGCCGTACTTGCTGATGAGCACCTTGTCGCCGACCTTCACCTCGAACGGAACGGAGTTACCCTTCTCGTCCTTCTTGCCGGTGCCGAGCGCGATGACTTCGGCCTCCTGAGGCTTTTCCTTCGCGGAGTCGGGGATGATGATTCCCCCGCGAATCTGTTCTTTTTCCTCGATGTGCTTCACGAGCACTCGATCGCCGATGGGCTTGATCTTTACTTTGGGCATATGGATTAGGATGGGTGGGTTGGGTTTTTCAACGAAGCGCCACCGCACCCACCAGGAGGCGGGTCGGCAGCGCAGCTTCGTCAGAAAGGGTTATTTCTTGTCCTCGTCGACGACCTCGAAGTCGGCATCGACCACGTCGGACTTCCGTTCGGCCTTCTTGGCGTCGGGACCCGGCGCAGCGGTGCCGGAGGCACCGGCGGCCGCCGTGTCGGCGCCCGGAGCAGACTGTGCAGCGGCGTAGAGTTCGGCGCCGACCTTGGACAGTTGCTCGATGGCGGCCTTCATCCGATCGGTGTCATTCGATTCCAGAGCCTTCTTCGCATCGGCCAGCGCGGACTCGATCACGGTCTTCTTGTCCGCCGGCACCTTGTCGCCAGCGTCCTTCAGAGCCTTCTCGAGTTGATACACGACGCTGTCGAGCTGGTTCTTGGTCTCGACCGCCTCCTTGCGCTTGCGGTCCGCCTCGGCATTGAGCTCGGCGTCCTTGGTCATGCGCTCCACCTCTTCCTTGGTCAGACCGGACGATCCCTGAATGGTGATCTTCTGGTCCTTCCCGGTCCCGAGATCCTTGGCGGAGACGTGGAGGATGCCGTTGGCGTCAATGTCGAACGTGACCTCAATCTGCGGCACACCGCGCGGAGCCGGCGGAATGCCGTCGAGGCGGAAGGTGCCGAGCGTCTTGTTGTCGCGCGACATCGGGCGCTCGCCCTGGAGTACGACGATCTCCACGGAGGGCTGGCTGTCCGAGTAGGTCGAGAACACCTGCGTCTTCTTCGAAGGAATCGTGGTGTTGCGCGAGATCATCGCGGTCGAGACACCACCGGCCGTCTCAATGCCCAGCGTGAGAGGCGTGACGTCGAGCAGGAGGACGTCGCGGACGTCACCCTTGAGCACACCGCCTTGGATCGCGGCGCCGACGGCCACGACCTCGTCCGGATTCACGCCTTGGTGAGGCGTCTTGCCGCCGAGTTGACGGGCGATCTCGACGACCTTCGGCATGCGGGTCATGCCGCCGACCAGCACCAACTCATCGATCTGGGCGGCACCGAGGTCGGCATCCTTCAAGCAGTTCTTGAACGGAGCGAGGCAGCGCTCGAAGAGCCGATCACAAATCTGCTCCATCTTCGCGCGACTCAGGCTGACATTCAGGTGCTTCGGACCGGTGGCGTCCGCAGTGACGAAAGGAAGATTGACGTCGTAGGTCTGGGCGGACGAGAGGGCGATCTTGGCCTTCTCCGCCTCCTCCTTCAAGCGCTGGAGGGCCATCGGATCCTTGCGGAGGTCAATCCCGTTCTCCTTCTGAAATCCCTCCACGAGCCACGAAATCAGCGCCTCGTCCCAGTTGTCACCGCCAAGGTGCGTATCGCCGTTGGTCGCCTTCACCTCGAAGACGCCGTCGCCGATCTCAAGCACCGATACGTCGAAGGTGCCGCCGCCGAGGTCGAAGACCGCGATCTTCTCGTCCTTCTTCTTGTCGAGTCCGTAAGCAAGCGAGGCCGCCGTCGGCTCATTGATGATCCGCAGCACATCCAAGCCCGCAATCTTGCCAGCGTCCTTGGTCGCCTGGCGCTGCGAGTCATTGAAGTAGGCCGGCACCGTGATCACCGCCTGGGTGATCTTCTCGCCGAGGTACGCCTCGGCATCCGCCTTCAACTTGCCGAGCACGAAGGCTGAAATCTGCTGCGGGGCGAACTGCTCCGTCTTATCCCCGACCTGAACCTCGATGTAGGCGTCGCCGTTCTTGCCCTCGCTCACCTTGAAAGGGAAGTTCTTTGATTCCTCCCGCGTCTCGGAGAACTTGCGACCGATCAAGCGCTTCGCGGAGAAAATCGTGTTTTTCGGATTCGTCACGGCTTGGCGCTTGGCCGCCTGACCCACCAGACGCTCACCCGACTTGGTGAATGCCACCACCGAAGGGGTCGTCCGCGCGCCCTCTGCGTTCGGGATAACCACCGGCTCGCCGCCCTCCATCACCGCCATGCAGGAGTTCGTCGTGCCCAGATCAATGCCTAAAATGCGACCCATGCTCACTTCCTAGCACGGGGTGTACCGAGATGGCCATCATCTGGTTATCATAATTTTAATCAGGGCCTTATGAGACTTTTAGCTTCGGATCGATTGGCTGGACCCGGCGATTCCGGGTCAGCGTGGCACAGTCGGTGTCCCACCCGCTCGTTCGACCGGGTCAGGGCGCACGGGGTGACGCACCTTGATAACCCGGGCGTGCCGGAGTAGAGTTCGGCTATGGAAATGGAGATCGTGGTGCCCGGCGAGTTGGCGGTGATGACCCTGCCAAGGATTGCACTCTTTCCCCAAGCGCTGCTGCCGCTGCACATCTTCGAACCCCGTTACCGGAGGATGCTGAAGGAAGTCTTGGCTTGGCACCGGCTCTTTGCGGTCGCCGGCCTGAACACGGCGGAGGCGGCGCAGACGTTCGAACCCACCCACCGCGTCGCCACCGTCGGCATCGTGCGCGCCTGCCAGGAGAACGACAATGGCACATCAAATCTTTTGCTTCAAGGTCTGGCAAGGATCGAGGTTCTCGGCATCGTCCGCGAAGAACCCTATCGGACGATTCGAGTGCGACCGCTCCTTAGCCAGTCCGGGGCACCCGACTCAGAAAATCAAAAGCTGAAGACGAGCCTCGCGCGGTTGCTGGCCCTCCGGCGGCGGCTGACGGGCGACGAACCGGGCGACTTCGACCGCTTCCTCAAGTCCGTGGAGGACCCGGATGCCTTTGTCGATCTCGCGGCCTTCAACCTCTGCGAGGACTCGGCGTTGAAGCAGCGCCTTTTGGAGACGCTGAGCGTGCACGACCGACTTCGCCTGTTTGCACGTCACCTTCGTCGGGAGATTGACCAGATCCGACTCGCCCGCCAACTCCAAGGTCCCTTGGCTGACGACGCGATCGGTAACAACTGATCATAAACGACTTACGTGCGAAGCTCGGCTCCAAAGACTGGAGCCGATGGTCGGGATTGAACCGACGACCCACGCTTTACGAAAGCGTTGCTCTACCACTGAGCTACATCGGCCTCGAGAACGACGGAGAAAAACCGGCCTTCCTTCCGGCGCAAGCCTTTTGTCTCCTCCCCCCAAGTGTCCTCCCTCGCTACGGATCTCTTCGATTTCTCACTCCCGCCCGAACTCATCGCCCAGACGCCGGCGGAGCGAAGGGATGGGTCGCGGTTGCTCGTCATCGATCGCGCTTCCCGCTCCCTCACCCATCGGCGTTTCGCGGATTTGCCGGACCTTCTGCGCCCGGGCGACGTCTTGTTCCGCAATGATGCGGCGGTGCTTCCCGCCCGTTTGACGGCGCAGCGCGAAACCGGCGGGAAGGTCGAATGCCTGCTGCTGCGCCCGACCGCCGAGACCGAGGCGTGGTGGTGCCTGCTGCGCCCGGGCAAGCGGTTGCCAGTGGGGTCGCGATTCGGTCGTCCCGGGCTCTTCGAAGCGCAGGTTCTCGAGAAGGATTCAGAAGGAACGGCCCGGGTCAGATTCGACATCCCCGATGGCCGGTCCGTCGTCGCGATCGCGAATAAAATCGGAGAGGTTCCCCTGCCTCCCTACATCAGCCGGACCGATCCTGCGGCATCGCGCGCTGCGGATCTCGACCGTTACCAGACGGTCTATGCGTGCAAGGACCGGCAAGTCGCCGTGGCTGCACCCACGGCCGGACTCCACTTCACCCCGGAACTCCTCGAACAGATCGCTGCCCGTGGCGTCCCCACTCACGAGGTCACTTTGCACGTGGGACTAGGGACGTTCAAACCGATCTCCACCCAATCCGTCGAAGACCATTCGATTCACCGGGAGCTCTATGAAGTTCCGTATTCGACGCAGGTCGCGCTCTTTGAGCACTCTCCCCCGAAATCCCGCCGCATCGCCGTGGGGACGACGAGTGTCCGGGCCATCGAGGCGTTTCGCCGCGAGCACGCCACGCCGAGAGCGGACCAGCAGGCGCATGTCGGTGAGGCGGGATTGTACCTTTTTCCACCCGCTCCGTTTCTGGGCGTGGACGGCCTGATCACCAACTTTCACCAACCCCGTTCCACCCTCCTTTGTCTCGTCGCCGCTTTCCTCGCCCCCGGATCAACGGACGGCATCGCGTGGCTGAAGGAAATTTACACGGAGGCCATGGCCGCACGCTACCGATTCTTCAGCTACGGCGATGCCATGCTCATCCTCTAGTCGCGGTCCGCGTTTGCCAAAGGACGCCGAGGGATGTTGAGTGAAGGAGTCCCATGCAGGCCGAGGAACTTCAAGCCCTGATCGATGATGCGTCGGCGGATTTCGCCCTCGGGGAGGCCGGCCCAGCCCTAGCCAAGCTCCAGCATGCCGTCTCGGTCGCCCCGGGCAGCTTCGAGGCATGGCACGCCCTCGCGGAGATTCACTTTGCGGAGCGTCGGTTCGACGAGGCCCTGGCGGCGGCCGAGCAGGCGCACCGGCTGCGCCCCGCCGACCTGTTCATCAACACCACCCTCTCCCGCATCTGGATGGAACGGGGCGACAAGCCCCGCGCCGAGCACTTCGGCGCCCAAGCCCGGATGCTGAGTTGGAAGGACGAACTCGCCCGACCGGCGGACGAGGCGCCGCCGCTGCGCTGACCATGCGTCGACGGCCATCGGCTTCAGCCTCCCCCGGGGCGATCCAGACCGAGACGCCCGACCGACACGCTCCTCCCGAGCCAGTCCGCCTGCCGTTCGGGGGCGCGCCGCACACGGTCCGCCCCCTGACCCTCGCCGACACGGAACGACTGATCTCGTTCTTCAAGTCGCACAACGAAGAGACCGTGCGCCTGCGGTACGGCTATTTCTTCCGCGAAATGACCCGTGCCCGGGCGCGGGAGTTGGTCGGCGTCGATCAGCGCAAGGACCTCGCCCTCGCGGTCTTCTCTGTCCAACCGGACGGCAGCGAGGTGATCGATGCCATCGGTCGCTACTTCCTCTTGGAAGACGGTCGGACGGCGGAGATGGCCTTCGTTGTAAGGGAGTCGAAACGGCGGCTCGGGATGGCCCAAGCCCTTCTCCAACGGCTGATGGACGTTGCCGGCCGCCGCGGGCTGACGGAACTCACCGCTCAGGTGCAGCGTGAAAACCACGGAATGATCGCCCTCTTCCGAAGGGCGGGGGCCTCCGTCCATAGCGTGATCGGTGCCGACGCCGTCGATGTACGGCTCCCCGTGCGCCCGACGACTTCCTGACCGCCGAACCGCTCCCTCTCGCAGGGTTGCGGAAAGTCGTGGACATCCCCGACCCGCCCGGTTTTTCGTTACGCCATCATGTCCTCCCCCGCCGGCAAAAAGTCTGTTTCCGCGGTCTCCCTCGTGGTCGATGCGATCCTAGTCCTCGGGTTCTTCGCCTTCCTGTTCGTGCTGCTCCGCTCGCACGTTCCCTCCAACAACAAGGCGATGATCGACCTTTGGACTGCCCTCGGCTCGGCCTGCATGAGCGGGGTGTTCTGGCTCGCGCTCCAGATGTTCCGCGCGGTGCTCGACTTCCAACGCCGCGGGAGCCGCGGCTAAGCCCGGTTGCCGAGCTTTCCCAGCCCCGTCACGTGCCGGCACCCACGTCCATCTCCAGCGGCAAGACCCGCACCAGCGCCGCCGCCGAGGACTACCTCGAACGCATCCGCGAACTGATCCAGCGCAAGGGCTATGCCCGGGTGGTCGACATCGCGTCCGAACTGCGGATCTCGCAGGCCAGCGTGACGACGATGATCCAGCGCCTCGACGCCGAGGGCTTGGTCAAGCACGAGAAGTACCGTGGCATGGTCCTCACCAGCGCCGGCGAGGCGGTCGCCTCCCGCATCGCCCATCGCCACGAACTCCTCACCGCCTTTCTCCGGCAACTGGGACTCCCGGAGGCCATCATCACCCACGACGTGGAGGGCCTCGAGCACCACGTCAGCGGCGAGACCTTCCGCGCCATCGAGCGGCTGACGCAGTACTTGCAGGAGCATCCGGAAGTGGCGGAGCGCCTCCGCAAGTAGAGCCATTTAAGCGACAAGCCCCGCCTCGCAGTTTCTCCCCTAGGCCGTCACCGTACAATCGATCCAGTCGCATCGAGACGATCTGGCGGCAACGTCTCAGGGCCTCTCTCCCGTCGAAACACCCTCCGCGTACTCCCCGGTCTTTCGCCCCTGAAGTGCGCTCGCCCTCTGACCTCACTCCGCCGACCCCGCCGGCATCATCACGGCTAAGCGGGATGCGCCCCGTCAGGCCAGGGTTTGACTCTTGCGCTTCGCGATCCGTGACCCAGCGAAGATTGCGATCTCATAGAGCAGGTACAACGGAGCCGCAAACATGGTCTGCGTGAACGGATCCGGCGTCGGAGTCACGATCGCCGCGATGACGAAGATCCCGATCAGCGCATGCTTGCGGTAGCGCCGCAACGATGACACCTCCAGCAATCCGAGGTACACGGCGATCACGATCAAGAGTGGGAACTCAAACGAAGCCCCCACCCCCAAGACCAACCACGTGAGAAGGCTGTAGTAAGCCCCTGGTGTCCAACGCAAAGCAAATCCGAACAGCTGGTTGAGCTCGATCGAGACCCGGATGGTGCTGGGAACGAGCAGGAAGAAACTGAAGGCCGTTCCAAGCAGGAAGAGGATGACGGCCGAGGTGCAGACGGGCAGGATCAGCCGCAGTTCGCGTGGCGTGAGTGCGGGGGCCACGAACTGCCCAAAAAAGAACAGGATGGCGGGGGCCGCCACCAGCAGGCCGCCGATCGTGCACATCTGAATCACCACGGAGAAGCCCTCCATGATGGACGTGGTGCCCAATTCGACCGCGACCTGACCGTACTCCTTGGCGACCGACTCCAGCGGCCACAGGAGCAGGTGGTTGAATTCCTTCAGGAAGTAGCCAACCAGCGAAGCGGCGATCACGAACGCGATCGCGCTCTTCACCAAAGTCCAGCGCAGTTCCTCAAGATGCTCGAAGAACCCCATCGGTTTCTCGCGGGGATCCGGGGACTCCGAGTCGGAACCGGAAGTGTCGGGAGAGTGCGAATCGTGGAAGCTCAACGGTGTGACGGCAGGGGCGATAGAGCATGGGAAAATCCGGGCCAAAAGCTAGCTTTAGTCGCGCCCGCGCCGCTGCTGCGGTCCCGGACCCCTGCACCGTTGACAGCGTTGCTCTGGACCGTATTCGCTTCAGGTCTCTACGTCAGCACTCCTTCAACCAACGACGTTCACCGTTTCCCTCCTCTTATGGCCGCCAAATCCAAAGTGAAAAACACCGCCCCGAAGGGCAAGAAAGCCACCGCCAAGCCTGCGCGCTCCGCCGCCAAGGCCCCCCGCTACGTCTACACGTGGGGTGCCGGCAAGGCCGACGGCGACGGTATGATGAAGAATCTGCTTGGCGGCAAGGGCGCCAATCTTGCCGAGATGACGCGCATCGGCCTGCCCGTTCCCCCGGGCTTCACGATCACCACCGAAGTCTGCACGTACTACTACGCCAACAAGCGCACGTACCCGGCGGCCCTCCAGGCACAGATGGAAGCGGGCGTCGCGAATATGGAGCGCATCATGGGCACGAAGTTCGGCGCCACCAGCGGCACGCCGCTGCTCGTCGCCGTCCGTTCTGGCGCGCGCGACTCCATGCCGGGCATGATGGACACGATCCTCAACCTCGGCCTGAACGACGACACCGTGCTCGCGCTCGAGAAGAGCACGAAGAACTCACGCTTCGCGTGGGACTGCTACCGCCGCTTCATTCAGATGTACGGTGACGTGGTGCTCGGCGTGCAAAAGCGCGAAGGTGAGGATCACGAGCCATTCGAGACCGTGATCGAAGCGTTCAAGCACGAGCGCTACCACTCGGACATCGAGGACTCCAAGCTCACGGCCGACGACCAGAAGGAACTGGTCAAGCGCTTCAAGGCCCTCGTGCGCGAGCGCACGGGCAAGGTCTTCCCGAACAACCCCTGGGACCAGCTGCGCGGCGCCGCCGGCGCGGTCTTTGGATCGTGGATGAACGACCGCGCGATCGTGTATCGCCGCAAGTACAACATTCCGTCCGAGTGGGGCACCGCCGTTAACGTCCAGGCGATGGTCTTCGGTAACACCGGCGACACCTCGGGCTCCGGCGTCGCCTTCACCCGTAATCCCGCCAACGGTACGAACGAGTTCTACGGCGAGTTCCTCGTCAACGCCCAGGGCGAAGACGTGGTCGCCGGCGTCCGTACGCCGGAACCCGTGATCAACCTGAAGTCGGTCATGCCGAAGTCGTACGCGGAGCTGCTCAAGGTCCGCGCGATTCTCGAAAAACACTTCAAGGACGTTCAGGACATCGAGTTCACGATCCAGGACGGCAAGCTGTTCATGCTCCAGACGCGCAACGGCAAGCGCACCGCCGCCGCCGCGCTGAAGTTCTCCATCGATATGGTGAAGGAGAAGCTGATTGACTGGAAGACCGCGATCCTGCGCAACCCGGCCGACCAGCTCGAACAGCTCCTCGCCCCGATCTTCGACCTCGCCGAGGTCCGCAAGGCCACCGCCATCGCGACCGGCCTGCCCGCGGGTCCGGGCGCCGCGACGGGCAAGATCTACTTCAACGCCGAGCGCGCCGTCGCCGCCGCCGACCGCGGTGAGAAGGTCCTGCTGGTCCGCGTCGAAACCTCACCCGAAGACCTCCGCGGCATGATCGCCGCCGAGGGCATCCTCACGGCGCGCGGCGGTGTCTCGTCGCACGCCGCCCTCGTCGCCCGCCAGATGGGCAAGGTCTGCGTGTGCGGCGCCGCCGCCGTCGCCATCGACTACGAGCGCAAGACCGCCACCATTGCCGGAAAGACCTTCTCCGAGGGTGATTTCCTCTCGATCGACGGCACGTCCGGCACGGTCTACGCAGGACAGATCAAGACCGCCCCGTCGGAAATCATCGCGGGCCTGATCAACGGCGACCAAGCGGCCCGCAACACGGAGAAGTTCAGGCAGTACGCCCAGCTGATGAAGTGGTGCTCGCAAGCCACCCGCCTGCAGGTGCGCACGAACGCCGACAACCCAGAGCAGACGCGCAACGCGATCGCCTTCGGCGCCACCGGCATCGGCCTCACCCGCACCGAACACATGTTCTTCGAGGGCGACCGCATTGACGCGATGCGCGAGATGATCCTCGCGGACACGCTCGAGGCCCGCAAGGTCGCGCTCGCCAAGCTGCTCCCGTACCAGCGCGGTGACTTCCTTGGCATCTTCAAGGAGCTGAAGGGCTACCCGGCCACGATCCGCTTCCTCGACCCCCCGCTGCACGAGTTCCTGCCGCACACCAAGGAGCAGCAGATGGATCTCGCCCGCAAGCTGGGCATCTCGGTCGACAAGATCATGCAGCGCGTGCACGACCTGCACGAGTTCAACCCGATGCTCGGCTTCCGCGGCTGCCGCCTCGGCATCAAGTATCCGGAGATCACCGCCATGCAGGCGCGCGCCGTGTTTGAGGCCGCCGCCGAGGCCCAGAAGGCCGGCATCAAGGCCAAGCCCGAGATCATGATCCCGCTCGTCGGCTTCCGCAAGGAACTCGATCTGCAGGTCGAACTCGTCCACGCCACCGCCAAGGCCGTCCAAGCCGAGCGCAAGGTGAAGCTCTCCTACTCGGTCGGCACGATGATCGAGGTCCCGCGCGGCGCCCTCACCGCCGACGAGATCGCCCAGACCGCCGAGTTCTTCAGCTTCGGCACGAACGATCTCACGCAGACCTGCCTCGGCATGTCCCGCGATGACTCGGGTTCCTTCCTCGGCGCCTACCAGGAAGCGGAAATCTTCAAGAAGAACCCGTTCGCCTCGATCGACCAGACGGGCGTCGGCCAGCTGATGCGCATCGCCATCGAGAAGGGCCGTCAGTCCCGCCCCGACATCAAGCTCGGCATCTGCGGCGAACACGGCGGTGATCCGGACTCCGTGAAGCTCTGTCACCAGCTCGGCCTCACCTACGTGTCCTGCTCGCCGTTCCGCGTGCCGGTCGCCCGCCTCGCGGCCGCCCAAGCCGCGGTGGCCGAGAGCCGGAAGAAGGCCTAAGCCTCTGGGTTGATTCTCCCCCGCCTCTAAAGGCCCCGTCCTTCCCGGACGGGGCCTTTCTCTTGTCTGCTCCGGGGTCTTTCCCCTGATTCACGCCTCCGCGCCTCAGCGTGCGCGGCAACGACCGATAAAACCGGTTGTCCCTCCTCGGGCATCACCGCCGGCCCCATGGTTCCCACGCTGCTCATCGTCGACGATTCCCGCACGGTGCGTACTCTCGCCCGTCAGGTTTGCCTTCGCCGCGGGTGGCGTCTTCTCGAGGCCCGCGAAGTGTCGGAGGCTCTCCGCCTCACGGAGGTTCATCCGGTGGACTTCACCCTCCTCGATACCACGCTGAGGGGCATCGCGGCGGCCGGGGCGATGGATCTTTTCCGGAACCAGCCGAATACGCAGACCACGCCCATCGCCCTGCTCGCACCCGCGTCAGGGCATGGTGGGGTGCCGCCGCAGGCACGAGCCCGGGCGCACGGATTGCTGAGCAAGCCGTTCTCGCGCTACGCCCTCGACCTCGCGCTCCAGCGCTGGCTGATCGAAGCCGGAATCATCGAACGGTCCGGCAACGGACTCGCGCTCGGAGCGGAAGCACCGTCCGCCGGTTAAGCCAGCCCCGCGATGCCGGTCTCCGGCATCCCTGCATGCATCGCCCGTGTCGGCGCTCGGCGGAATACCCGACGGCCGAAATTCGGCCGATCGGCTGGATCAGCCCTCCAGTAATCGGACCCACGGGCCGATAAGACCTGCGGTTGCACCGTCGTCCCTCCGCTTCGCCGAAGGGAAATCGTGTTCCATGTCCTCTCCCAAACGCCCGCTGCTTGACCGACGCACGCGATCGGCGACCACTCTCTGCCTGGGCCTCCTCCCGGCATTGGCGTCCGCCACCTCGCTGGTGGCGCGCCCTCACTCCGGGTTGTCGGGAAGCGTCCCCGGCGCCGGAGGCGCCTCGCGGCCTTACTTGGCCGTGATCCTCGCGCCGACGCTGCGCTTCGCTCCCGTGCCGCCACCGCCAGCGGAGATGCCGCGACTGGCCTCGCTTGAGCCGGTTGTCCGCGCCGCCCAAGCCGATCCAGCCGTGTCCGCTCATCCGGAAAAGGCTGCCGCGCCCGCGTCGCCAGAACCCTCTTCAACGCCCGATCCCTCGGGTGCCGATCCGTCATACGCCGATCCCAATCGGCTGCCCTCGGCGGTGCGGATTCTCCCCGACGACTCGCCGCGCGACCTGCGCCCGGCGGACTTCCTTCCCTTCTTCATGTTCCCTGGCTCCACGCCGCCCCCGGTGCCACCGAGCTCCACAACCTACCGACAGCGATGACAGGTGTGCTTCTTCTGATCCTCACCGGATTCGGTGCCGCAGCCATGCGCGCCAACCCGGACGGGCACGCCCCGGTCCCGTCAGACTCCCCTCCGGCCGCGGCAGCGGCGGGGACGACTCACAAGTTGAAGCCGGACGAGATCGACAGCCTGCTGCGCATTGCGGAGACGAAGACCTCTTCGGGCGACTACGCCACCGCCGAGATCGCGCTGCGGCAACTCATGGCGGCACCGCCGGATCCGGAGCGGGATCACCGCACCCTCCTTGCGCTTGCCCGTTTGCATCGCCAGCGCGGCGAAGGGACGCGCGCGGTGGCGATCTACGAGCGCCTCCTCCGCGACACCCCGCATCTCGGCAACCACGCGCCCATTTACATCGAACTCGCGCGGACCCTCCGGAGCCTCGGGGCCTTTGATCTCGCGATCGGCCGCTTCTACAGCGTGATCAACGCGACCCTGAACGCCCCGGCGGAAGGCGATATTGACTACCGGCAACTCGCCCGCACCGCGCAATTCGAGGTGGCGGAAACGCACCTGATCGCGGGGCGTAATGACGAGGCGGCTCGGCTCTTCGACCGCCTGATCCTGCTCGACCTCACGGCGGAGGACCGTCACCGGGCGCGGTTTCACTGCGCCCAGGCCCACGCCCGCGCCGGACGTCCCGAATCGGCCGTGGCGGCCCTTGCCCCGGCGCTCGACCCGAAGGCAGGCGAGACCGCCTTGCCAGAAGCGCTGCGTCTGCAGGCAACACTCCTGCTCCAACTCGGACGCCGCGCGGAAGCCCTCACCGCCGTGGAGCGGCTCCTCTCCGCGGAGTACGCCCAGCGCGACGAGAATCCGGAACGCTGGCGGAGTTGGCAGCGCGTGACCGGAAACCAGCTCGCCAACGAATTCTACGAGCAAGGAGACGCCGCCTCCGCTCTCGCGATCTACCGCACGCTCGCCACCTTGGATGCGCGGGCGGAGTGGCGGCTCGCCATCACCTACCAGATCGGGCTGTGTCTCGAGCGGCTCTCCACCATGGACGACACGATCAAATCGTACCGGGAAATCGTCGAGGCCGGCAACCAGCCCGCCGCGTCCGCGCAGGTTACCGACCTCGCCCGCATGGCGTCATGGAGGGTTCGTCACCTGCAGTGGCGTTCCCGCGCCACGACGCAATGGCAGGAGTTGAGCCAGGGAGCCGTCGATGCGCCGCCCCCGGCCCCCTCCCCCCGGGCAGATGCCTCTCCCACGTCGTGACCGGACCCCTCCAACCGCGGCGTCACCACCTTGAGCTCTGCGGTCGCATCCGGCGACTGCTGGAGGAGGAGCGGACCTTCCTCGAAACCGCGCTCGCCCCCCTTTCCTCGGCGCCTGCGCTGACGCAGCAGCGCGAAGCGCTCGTCCGCGAACTCCACGCCAGCGTCGAGGCCCTCCGGCAGTGGACGCCCACGGAGGCCGGACTGGATCCCCGGGCCAATCCGGAGTACATTCAACTGGTCTCCTCCGCGCGCAGCGAGACGCTTGAGGTCATCCAGCTTCAAGCCACGGTGGAATCGCTCATGGTCCGTCACAGCCTGCGGCGACCGAAGATGGCCGCACCGGCGGAGATTCCGGCGCCCGCTCTTGCTGCCCGGGCCTCCCTGCGCTCCCTTCCGCCGGAAAACCCCCATTGATTCCTCCCGGACTTGAGTTGGACTGGGCGCCTCCCCGCGCGCCATGCCCACCGACTCGATCATCGTCCTCGCCGAAAACGGACCACGGTCGGGCGAAGGTGACTCCCGGATCCGCTGGACGAAGTCGGTCTCTGCGCCGAGAGAGGCCTTGGCCGGTGCGGACCTCTCGCTCGTCATGCTGGCGCTCGACCCGGCATCGCCGACCCTCGCGGAAGCGCTGAGGTCCTGCCAATCCCTGCGACCGGGAGTCCCGGTGTGGATCGTTCCCGACGCCACGGTTCGCGAGACGCTGGACGAACCTTCTCCGGCCCTGCGCGCCCTGCTGCTTCGCGCCCTCGGCGTCACGAGTCAGGGCCCGAAGACCGCCGCGCGAATGGAGGCCCTGACGTCGCTCGCCGGCGGAGTCGCGCACGATCTGAATAATCTCCTCACAGCCATGCGCTGTTATGGCGAGATTCTGCACGAGGAACTCGCGGAGACCGCCCCCGACCTCCGTGACCGCACGTCGGAGATCCTCCTTGCCGCGCAACGCGCCAGCCTGCTGAGCCGGCAGTTGCTCGCGTTCAGCGGGCGGGCCACCGCCCACCCGGAGAGGATCGACCTGCGGGACTGGCTGCCCGCGCTGGAAAGCATCCTCCGCTCGATCCTCAGCGAGCAGATCACCCTTGACCTGCCGCCGCCGACGGACCCGCTCTGGGTCGAAGCCGACCGCAACCAGTTGGCGCAGGTGTTGACTCATCTGGTGACGAACGCCCGCGAGGCGATGCCGAACGGAGGCCGAGTGGCGGTCGTCGCCGCACTCTGCGCGCCTGGAGCGCGCAATGACGCACGTCTGCCCGCCGGTGACTACGCTGAGATCGTAGTGACGGACTCAGGGCCGGGAGTCGCCCCGCAGGTCAGGGACCGCCTGTTCGAGCCCTTCGTCACCACCAAGCCCCGCGGACGAGGTCTGGGTCTCGGGTTGGGCTTGGCGACCGCCCTGATGTCGATCCGCAAGCTGGGTGGTGAAATCGTCCATCAGCCCGGCTCGCCTCACGGATCGGTGTTTCGGGTCCTGCTCCCCTTGAGCCTGTCCGCCGCTGGGAACGCGCGCGGCGGCGGGAGCGTAACGCAGCGCGGAAACGGCGAGCGCATCCTGGTCGTGGAGGACGACTCCGCCATCCGCACCGTAGCCACCGCCCTGCTCGATGCGATGGGCTATCGTGTGGAAGCGGTTGGCAGCGGTGCCGAGGCTCTCGACCGGTGCCGGCGAAGTGGCGATTTCCCCTACGCGGCGCTGCTGAGCGACATCAGCATGCCGGGCATGAGTGGATACGACCTCGCCCGGGAGGTCGCAGACCTCCAGCCGGGCACCGCCGTGATCCTCATGTCTGGCTACGCCGGCGATCCCGTTGTTCTGGAGGACACGCGAAGACTGGGTGCGCTCTTCCTCGAGAAACCGTTCAGCCGGGAGAGCCTGAGCCAGCGGGTTGCGGAGGCGCTCGCGCTCCGCGACCAAGCCTGAGGTTCCGCAGCTCAACGGCGCCGACTCGGCACCCTGACGGTCGCCATGCCGGCGGCCCGTGCAGCCGCGATTCCCGGCTCGGCGTCCTCGAACACGAGGCAGTGCTCTGGACGGACGCGCATCCGCTCGGCGGCGAGCAGGAACATGTCCGGCTCCGGCTTACCCCGGCCCGGAGCCACATCCCGCGGCGTGATCACGATCGGGAAGAGCGAACGCAAGCCCACCGCCTCGAGCGCGGGGATCGCCACCTCGGGCAAGCCTCCGGTCGCGATCGCCACCGGGTGCCGTGACGCAGCCCGGCGTGCCTCGGCCACCACCGGCTCGATCACCGCCACGCTCGACAACCGCTCCAAGTAGAGTTCCTCCTTGAGGATCGCGACGGCGTCGGGGTCGACCCGCACCCCGTGGTGCGCGGCCAGCAACTCCGCCACTCGGTGCGTGGGCACTCCCCCGAGCGCATAGAAGTAGTCCTCATCGACGGCACCCGACACCCCGTGGGCGTGCAATGCGGCATCCCACGCGAGATAATGGGCGGGCATCGAGTCGACGAGCGTTCCGTCCAAGTCGAAGATGGTCGCGGCAAACTCACCCGGGGGGATCTCAAGCTGCATAAACCCCCAGCAAAGCGAAACGTCCCCCACGGCTCAAGTTCTCGTTGTTCCCGCCGCGGGCTTGCCTCCGGCGCGTCCCGCCGCGACAATCCCGCGCCTCATGCACGAAGACACCCACGTCCGTCTCCAGAAATTCCTCGCCGACGCCGGCCTGTGCTCCCGGCGGGCCGCGGAGTCGTTGATCGGGGCGGGCGACGTGCGGGTAAACGGGACCCCCGCCACCCTCGGCCAGCGGATCGATCCCTCCCGCGATCGCGTCGTGGTGCAGGGACGCGAGGTACGCGGCACGCCGCAGGCCCGCATGACGCTTGCCGTGAACAAGCCCCGCGGGCTGGTTTGCTCCAACGACGACCCGCGCAATCCCGCCACGATCTTCGACCTCCTTCCCAAGGAGCTCCAGCGACTGCGGTTCTTCTGCGCCGGGCGCCTCGACAAGGACAGTGAAGGCTTGGTGATCCTGACCACCGACGGCGATCTCGCGAACCGGTTGATGCACCCACGCCACACCATCGTGAAGCGCTACCAGGTGCGGCTGGAGGAACCGTTCCCCGCCACCCGGCTCGCCACGCTGCGCCGCGGCGTGATGATTGAGGGCGAACGCCACAAGGTCGAATACGCGGCCCTTCTCAATCCGCAGCGCGATGGCTCGTCCACGGACCTGGATGTGTGGATGCACCATGGGAAGAAGCGGGAGATCCGCCTGCTCTTCCTCGCCCTCGGGTTCCCGGTCAAGCGGCTGCGCCGCTACCAGATCGGCGACTTTCCCGTGAAGGGCATCCCGCTGCGTGGAGGCAAGGCGCTCAATCCGCGAGAAATCGAGCTCCTGTTTTCGCTTCCGCGCAGCACCCCCGACGCGGTAGGGTCTCCCCGCTCCGCCCGCTCTTCTCCCGCTCGCTCCTCCCGTTCACCATGATCCGCTGGTCTTCGCTCCGCCTCCTCGTCGTCGCTCTCGCCACCGCGTCGTTCCTGTCCGCGGTTCCGGTCAGTGAACCCACTCCGGTCCACGTCAAGCCGGATGCCTCCGCCGCCGCCTTCACGGTGCTGAAGGCCGGGGGCGAGGCCACCTTCGCCTCACCTCAACCCGCCAGCCTGCCGCTCGGCTGGGCCGCCGTCACCCTCGCCGGCCCCCACGAGGTCTATGTGCAGAACAAGGACATCACGAAGTCCCTCGACGTCCGACCCGGCGCCGAACTGCGGCAGGCACCGAAGGCCGACGCGCCGGTCCTCACGCTCGCCAACGCCGGCGAAACACTCGACATCATCGGCCTCCACGGGCGGTGGACGCAACTCAAGCTCACCCGTCCGTTGATCGGCTACATCCAGGTGCCCGCTGCCTCCCTGCCCCTGTCCTCCACACCGCGGCCGGTCGTCACCGACCCCTCCGCCGCCACCCCTGCCCCGCTCGCTCCACCGCCCGTCCGCGCCGCCGCCCAGGGGGCCACCCCGGGGGCGGCCTCCACCGCCGTCAGCCTCGGCGAGTCCGCCGGCGATGCCGTGCCGCGCATCTTCCAAGGCCGGTTCATCTCCACCCGCAGCCCGTTCCGGCCACGTCGCCCCTACGACTGGGCCCTCGCCGACGAGAGCGGATCCCGATTCGCCTACCTCGACGTGTCCCGATTACTCCAAACCGAGCCGATCGAAAACTACACCGGTCGCACCGTCGCCGTCCTCGGCGCCGCCCGCGCCGTGCCCGGAACCAAGGATTTCGTCATCATCGTCGAGAGCCTTCAGCTCCGCTGATCCGCCCGTTCGACCTCCATGGCCCTCATCGACGGTAACCGGATCGCCGAGACCATCGTCGCCGAGCTCAAGGCCGAGGTGGCCGCGCTGCCGGGACGCAAGCCCTGCCTGGCCCTCGTGCGCGTCGGCGACGATCCCGCCTCCATTTCCTACGTCCGAAAAAAGGAGAAGACCGCCGCCGAGATCGGCGTGACCGGTCGCGTCATCCTTCCCCCCGTCACCCTCTCCCAATCGGAGTTGGAGACCCTGATCGACGGCCTGAACGCCGATCCCGCCGTCGACGGCATCTTGGTCCAGTCCCCCCTCCCGCCCCCTCAACGAACTAGCGGTCTCTTCCGCCGCGTCTCGCCGAACAAGGACGTCGACGGTTTCCACACGGTCAATCTGGGTAAGCTGGCCCAGGATGACGACTCGGGCTTCGTCTCCTGCACCCCGGCTGGCATCATGGAACTGCTCTCCCGGAGCAGCGTCGACCTCGCCGGCAAACACGTCGTCGTGCTCGGCCGCTCGCTCATCGTGGGCAAGCCCGTCGCCCTCCTCGCCCTGCAGAAGCGGGCCGGAGCCAATGGTACGGTCACGGTCTGCCACTCCGGCACCCGCGACCTGCCTGCCATCACCCGGCAAGCCGATGTCCTGATCGCCGCAATCGGTCGGCCAGAGTTCGTAACAGGGGACATGGTGAAGCCCGGAGCCGTCGTGATCGACGTGGGCATCAACCGCGTCGCGGATGCGTCGAAAAAGGCCGGCTACCGCCTCACCGGCGACGTCCACTTCCCATCCGTCGAGCCCAAGGCCGCCCTGATCACCCCGGTCCCCGGAGGGGTCGGACCCATGACGGTGGCCATGCTGATGCGCAACACGGTAAAGGCGCATGCCCTCGCCCATGGCCGGCACTGACGGCGGCTGAGGTATCCGCCCTAGCTGCGGGCTCCGCCGCAACCTTGCGCTGCCCCGGCTTTCCGTCTCTGCTGCTGCCCATGGCCTCCGCCAAGATCCTTGTCGTCGATGACCAACCGGTCAACGTCCAGATCCTGCGGAAGCGCTTGGAGCGCGAGAATCTATCCGTGTTGGCCGCGCACTCCGGCGAGGCAGCCATCGCCGCCGTCCGCGAGCACCGTCCGGATCTCATCCTGCTCGACGTGGTCATGCCGGAGTTGGATGGCATCGAGGTCTGCCGACGGCTACAGTCGTTTGAGGAGGGACGATCCACCCCGATCATCTTCCTCACGGCACGCGACTCCAAGGAGGGCAAGATTGAGGGGCTCGGCGTCGGCGCGGTCGACTACATCACCCGGCCGCTGGATCTCGACGAGACGACGGCCCGCGTCCTGAGCCAGCTCCGTTTCGCGACGATCAATCGGGAACTCGTCGAACTGCAGCACCGCCTGGCGGAGTCACGCCGGTCCGCCACGATCGGCGCGGTGACGCAGGGGATCGTGCACAACCTGAACAACCTTCTCGGCATCGTCATCGGCTATCTCGACCTCATCCAGAACCAGCCCGACGACCGGGAGAGCGTTCGTCGCAACGCCGATCAGGTGGAGCACGCCGTCCAGCGCATCGTTGCGATCATCAAGCAGCTCAGTTCCCTCGCCGTCAGTACCCGGTTCCCCACCAGCCGCCGGGCGTTCGGGCCCCTGATCGACGGAGCGATCGCGCGCTTCCGTGCCGACCTTCCCTCCGCCGTCACCATCGACTGGCAAGACACCCTGCCCGGTGTGACGCTCGACACGCACGTGGAGGTGTTCGAGGACGCCCTGACGAAGATCCTGATGAATGCATGGGAGTCGTACGAGGGGCTGACGGACGCCCGACGCGTCATCCGGATCCGGGCAACGCGCGTCAGCGGGGGCGCGGGCGGGAAACCGAGGGTGGTGATCCGCATCGAGGATCTGGCACGAGGACTCGATCCTGCCCTTCGCGATCAAATGTTCGAACCTTTCGTCAGTTCCAAGCAGACGGTCGGCGTGGGCATGGGTCTCACGGTGGCCCGGCACGCCTTGCGCAGTCTGGGCGGCGACGTGACGCTGCGCGACCGCGATGGAGGCGGTGCGGTCGCGGAAATCCAGCATCCCATCGAGGCCCCTGCGGCAAAGCCCTGAGTCCCGCTCCGCGCATGCCACGCCTTGCCTTCATCGGAGCCGGACGGATGGCGTCGGCCATGGTCGACGGTCTTCTCGCCCAAGGGGTTTGCCAGCCCTCCGAGATCACCTGCATCGGCGGGGGTGGGTCCTCGGCGGAGCGGTTGGTCCAACGAACGGGAATCAACGGCGCGTCCGACCTTGCCGGAGCGCTCGCCGGTGCCGACGTGGTGGTGCTCGCCTTCAAACCCCAGCACCTCGCGTCCGCCGATCCCCGTCTCGCGGAGCTGACCGCGGGCAAGGTCGTGGTGTCGGTGCTCGCCGCCAAGACCCTCGCCCGACTCAGCACGGTATTTCCCCGGGCCCGGGCGCTTGTCCGGAGCATGCCCAACACGCCCGCCGCCATCGGGGCGGGCGTCACCGGCTGGTGCTCGCAGCATCCTCTGTCCCCGGACGACCGGGGGGTGATCGTCCGACTTTTCGGCGCCATAGGCCACGAACTCGAACTGCCGGAAGGGCAAATTGACGCGCTGATGGCGGTCAGCGGATGCGGACCCGCCTTCGTCTTCGAGTTCACGGCCGCACTGCGCGACGCGGGGGTGGCGGCCGGGTTGTCGCGGGATCAGGCCTCGTTGCTCGCTCTGGAGACGGTTCTCGGTGCCGCGCGGTTGATGGCCCGGACCCGGGCGGAGCCGGAGGATCTGCGCAACCAAGTCACGTCCCCGAACGGCACCACCTTCGCCGGCCTGCAGCACCTCGCCACCCGGGATTTTCGCGGGATGATGCGGAAAACGGTGCTGGCCGCCAAGGCACGCTCAGAGGAACTCAGCCGCGACGGCTGATCGGGCTGTTCCCCGAGCCCGCCATGCCCCATGCTCCCCGGGTCATGAGTTCCCTTTCCGGCCGAATCCTTGTCACCGGCGGCGCCGGCTTCATCGGCAGCGCCCTCGTGTGGGCGCTGAACCAGCGCGGCCATTCAGACATCGTCATCTCCGATCTGCTCGGCAGCGACGAGAAATGGCGGAATCTCTCCCCCCTGCGCTTCGCCGACTACGTTGAGGCGGGCGAGTTCCGGCGCCGTTTGCGGGAGAGTCCCGCCAGCCTCGGTTCCTTTTCCTGCGTCTTCCACCTTGGCGCGTGTTCTGCCACCACGGAGCGCAATGCCTCGTACCTCATCGACAACAATTTCGAGTACTCCAAGGAACTCGCCCGCTGGGCGGTGAGCAACGGGGCCCGCTTCATCTACGCCTCCTCGGCCGCCACCTACGGCGACGGAACCCGGGGCATGGATGATCGCATGGCCGACCTCGGCCAACTGCGACCGCTCAACATGTACGGGTACTCAAAGCACCTCTTCGATCTCTGGGCGGAGCGCGAGGACCTGTTCCCGCGCATCGTGGGCATGAAGTACTTCAACGTCTTCGGACCCAACGAAGACCACAAGGGCGAGATGCGCTCCCTCGTGCACAAGGCCTTTCAGCAGATTCAAGCCACGGGCGTGGTGCAGCTCTTCCGAAGCCATCGCCCCGACTTCCGCGACGGCGAGCAGCGGCGGGACTTTCTGTACGTGAAGGACGCGGTCGAGATGACGCTGCACTTCGCCGACCGCGCTCCCGGGGCCGGCGGGCTCTTCAATCTCGGCTCCGGCGAGGCGAACACGTGGCTGACGCTCGCCCGCGCTCTCTTCGCCGCGCTGCAACGTGAGCCGCGGATCGAGTTCATCGACATGCCGGAGGTTCTCCGAGGGAAGTACCAGTACTTCACCCAGGCGGACATCTCCAAGCTGCGGGCCACCGGGTATGACCGCCCCATGACCCCGCTGACCGATGCGGTCCGCGACTACGTGCAGGGGCACCTCGTCACCGGCCGGCGTCTCGGAGAGTGAATCGGGAAGTCCCTCCGGAACAGTACGGCTGCGCCGGCGTCACCGCCAGCGGCCACTGCTCAAGGGAGTCGCCACGCTGACCGCCGGTTGAACGCGAGCGAAGCAAAGCGATGGGCCAAATCCCCGGTCTCGGTACCGCAGAACGCACCCGACCGGTCCAACCGTCAGGACGGATTGGCCGGCAGGCGGGCAGGGTTGTCCGCAACGCGGCTCCGAGAAATCTCGCGCGCCTCAGGGAATCGCTTCGAGCTCAACCGCGGTCCACGGCTTCGTCCGGCCAGCCGCAGCCTGCGTTCGAGCCGCCGTCACCTTGGCCACGTCCACGGCAGGAGCGGCATTGCCCCATTCGCTACGGATGTACGTCAGCACGTGGGCCACCTTCTCGTCGGACCAATTGAATCCACTGCCCAAGCCGAATCCAGGCATTGCGCCGTTGTACGTGTTCCCCTTGACCTTGATCTCCCCCACGAGCCCGTGCAGGACGAGTCGGATCAGACGTTCATCCGAGCCCGTGACCCATTCGCTGGCGGCCAGCGGGGGGAAGACACCAGGCACGCCCAGACCCGTGGCCTGATGGCAGGTCGCGCACGCGCCCGGCTGATTGTAGAGACGCTTTCCTGCCGCGATCGGATCGACCGCCGCGACGGTCGCCGTCTTGGCGGCCTTCTTGGGATCGAAGCGCTCATCATACACCAGCGGATCGATCCCGCCCCGATAGTGCACGAAGTAGATCGAGCCCACGAAGATCAGGGCAGACAGCAGGCCGAGGAGGAAAAGCGGGAGAACCGAGTATCCATCCTTCGGTTCCGGCTTGTTGGCCGCGAGATCCGCATGGACCGCTTGAAGGCTCGCGTCGGAGCCGTCGCCCAACGGGCGCGTGGAATCCTGGTCTTGGCTGCTCATTTGTGCGCTCCTTCCGCGGCGGCGCCGCTCTGACCCTCGGTCTGGGCCACGTAAACATTGGCCGCTTCCGGATAGGCGTAAGTGTCCTTCAGGCTCAGCAAGTACGAAACAAGTCGCTCCGCCCGGACGGTGGGTACGATCTCGTGCCCGGCCGGCGGCTGGTGCCAGGCGGGGAGGAGGGCTTGGATGGCCTTGGGAGAAGGTTCGCCGACGATCCTGCGCGTCTCGAAAAGAAACCGGAACGGAGGCATGACGGAGCCTGGCGACGTCAACTGGGGATCGTAGAGGTGCCGATAATGCCACTCCCGCCCATCCCGGCCCTCCTGACCGTCCTTACGTTGACCCACATTCCGGAGGTCCGGACCGATCCGATGGGTCCCGATTAGAACCCGAGGCTCAAGCAAGTAATCGCGCGCCACGCTGTGGCGCTCGCCCCAGCCACGCTTGTTGTCAATCCCGAACCCAGCACGACGGACCTGCTGGGTGTGGCACGCAACACATCCGAGATCCTGATAAACCAAATGACCCTGCTGCGCCACACCCGGCAAGGGCTGGGGAAACGCCAATCCTTCGTTGGCATCCACCACCCGCGGGAGCGCGCCGACCGAGCCCTGATTGACCAGGATGACCCCCGTCCACGAGGCGGCGAGGGCAGCGAAAAGTCCGAGGAAAAGAAGAGCGATGCGGTTCATCGGGCGGAAGCCTCAGGCGACTTTGGAAGCGTTCGAGAGGGAGGGCGTAACCGGCACACCGCATGAGCAACTGGCCGAGGCAATCCAGCCGAGATTCACAAGGAAGGCGACGTGCCCAGCGGCCAACAGCACCAGCGCCGAGGTGTGGGTGAAGAGATACGGTTGCAGACCTTGCAGGATCTCAATGACGGGCACCGGGACGGCACCGTCACCCGCAGGCAGACGATTCAGACCGACGCCCTGTCGATAACCCGCCAAGGCCAGAGCCACCACGCTGGTCGCGCAACCGAGCAGGGAACTCCAGAAATGAAAACCAACGAGGCCAGGGACGGGCCACGACCGACCCGCGATCCGCGGGACGAGCACATAGAGGGTGCCAAAGGCGGCCATGCTGAAAAACCCGTACTGCGTCAGTTGCCCCAGCGCCGTGTGCACAAACGTGAACTGCAGCAGTTCCGCCGCACTGCGTAGCGACAGCAACACGGAGGCGGTCTGCGCGACGAGCAACGCGAGTACGCTCACGCCGATGAAGCGATAAGCCGGATCCTGCCGCACCGCCGCAGAGGCCCGCGACAGCGTCGGTACCAGATTGCACGCCCAGACCGAAAGGACCACCAGCAGCAGGAAAGAAAGCGCGATGCTGAGCGAAACCACCCACGCCGGCACCGGGGCGCCGACGAGACGGGCCGGACCCGCCCAGCCACCGAAAATCACAAGCAGCCAGAACCCGACGGGGCTCAGGTGATAGTGAGCGATGGAACGACCGGTCAGCTTGGTCGTCAGGTAGTAAAGCGCCGCCACGCCGATGCCGCCAAACCAGAACAAGCCCAGACTGTGGGTGTACCACGTCTGCACCAGCGGTTGCATCACACCCTGAACCGGGTCGACGACCAGCAACAGGTGGGCGAGCGAGAAAACCCACGGAAACCACAGCAGCGCCAGAAGGAGGTACCACTGCGAAATGAAGACGTGCGGCGAACGCCGGGCCCGGAAGGTCAGGAGCGCCCAGATCGCGATCCACGCATAGGAGACAAAGAGGATAGCGTTGACGTAGGACGGGAATTCAAGGCCCTCCACCGCCGTGCCGTGTCCACCGAGGACTCCCAGCGTTCCCACCAGTACACCGAGATTCCAGAATCCGCCCGCCACCACCAGGGTCACGGGACGGCGGACCTCCGCCTGGGCGAGTCGGGCCATGAGCCAGATCGCCATCGCAAAGGCCGCATTGAAGCCCCACCCGTAAATCAGGAGAGCGGACTCCGCGCTGCGGACCCGGCCATAGGTCAGCCACTCGCAGTCCGCGAGGAAGGCGGGGGAGTGCAGCTTGAAGGCCGCAATGAGCGACAGCGCCGTGCCGACCACGAGCCAGACCGCCGCGGCGGCCGCAAAGTACAGCCCAGGCAGGCGGACGGAGGCGTCAATCGACGCACCCTCCGCAGAAGCCGGACTGGTCGGAGAGGAAGGGGAGGCCATTCGGAAAGAGAACTTAGAAGGACTTCGCGCGGGGCGCGGACGGCTTGGCCGCCGGAGCATTGAGATCGCGGATGGTAAGTTCGACCGCCCGGTCGATCGGGAGCCGCACGACACCGGCCGCTTGGTCGATCCAGCCGTAGGAGGTGGCAGCCGACGACTCCTTCGCACGCAACTCGCTCAGGCGCGCGGCACGACCCTCGGAGGTGAACTTCCATGCGTCCTCAGGAGCGGCGCCGACGGTCGCCGGGAGGGGATGCACCGGACGGCGGGAAACCACGTAGACCACGACAAAAACACCCAGCACCACCGCTGCGCCCACGGCGGCGACCACGGAAAAACGACCGGAGCCGGAACTAGTCTGCGGAAGACTCATGGTAGGAAAGGGATTCGCCGATGCGCGGATCGCGGATCGGAATCAGCTTCGCCGTCGGAAAACTGCGGAGGTAAGCCCAGACGCACACGCCCCCCACACCAATGACCGCCGTGATCGTCCACAGCTGGTGCAGTTGGAGAAACGGCAGCGCATCACCCGCCGCATCCTTCTTCGACGGCCAGATGTTGTAGATCAGGTCGAGCAGGAAGATGGCCGCGATCCACAGCGCCACCCAAGGCATCTGCGTCCGGCTGAGCTTGCGCTTGTAGCTGAGGAGCAGGAAGAAAGGCACGAAGAAGTGGCCGAACAGGAGAAGCATGCCGACCCACTTCCACTGGTTCGCGAACCCGGTGGCATTATTGAATTCACGCAGGTTGTACCAGAACGTCTCCTCAGGGATGTTGGCGTTCCAAATCAGGAAGTACTGGGAGAACGTGACGTACGCCCAGAACACGGTGAACGCGAACATGAGCTGTCCAATGCTGTGAAAATGGTTCGGGTTGAGGATGCCGCGATAGTCCCCTCGCACCCAGAGCCACACCATGATCAGCACGCCCATGGACAAGGCCGCTCGCACGCAGCCGGCGAAGTACCAGACGCCGTACATCGTCGAAAACCAGTGGTAGTCGAGTGACTTGACCCAGAGCACGATCGCCAAGGTCAGGGTCACGGCCGCCAGCGGCAGCCCGAAAGCCGCCGTCACGCGGTTACGGTACGTCCACTTCAGATCGCCGTCGGTGTCCTGCGAGAACGACGCGTGTCGCAGGCGAGCGGAGAGCCAGATCCAGATCGCGAAGGAAAGGACCGTGATGACGAGGAAGGCGGTGGGGTTGAGGAGCGCGGCCTTCTTCACCCAAAGCACATCCTCGCCGACGGTGCCGCTGCCGCCCACCTGAGCCAAGTCATAGGCAGGATTCATCCACTTCCAGACCGCCCCCGGCGCGAAGGCGACACTGGCGACCAACGGGAGGAAGAGCAGGGCGAGCCACTTGAAGGACGCGAGGCCGTGCTCAAACTGCCGCCGGATCACCACCGACCATGAGGCGTCGAAAATGTGATGGATCATCACCAAGAACAGCATGCCCAAGGCAATGCCCCCCCAGAAGGTCAGGGCGACCAGCCAGGAGAAGGCGACCTTGGCCCCGCCGGACACGAGGAGACCGAGCGCTGTGACTGCAATGCCCGCCACGCCGATCGCGAGGGCCCGGCCAGCGGCCGGGGCGCCGGTGGCCATCGAGGCCGCCATGCCGGGGGAAAGGGTTGCCGCGCGAGTGCTCATTGAATACCAAGCTCCGCTTTGTGCGCCGTCGGCACATCGGCCACCGAGCCGTGCTGGGCGCGCTGCAAGGCCCGGACGTAGGCGACAATCGCCCAGCGATCCTCCGGGACGACCTTGTCGGCGTAGCCCATCATGGTGCCTTTGCCGTTCGTGATCGTGTTGTAAACTTCTCCCTCCGCCATCGTGCGGAGCCGGTCGTCATGGAAGGTCGGCGTCGCCCCCATTCCATACGCCTTGGTGATGCCATTGCCGTCTCCCAACGCGCCGTGGCACGGCGCACAACTGATGCTGTAGCGCTCCCGACCGCGCTGCAGAAAACGGGCGTCCACCGTCACCGCCGAGGGGATCCCGCGGACCCAGTCGCCAACGGCGGCGCGACCCTGGTAAACCGCCGCGTCGGCCCGCATGCTTCCCCGCGCGACCACTCCCACCGGGAGCGGGCGATCGGCCCGGCCGTCCGCGAAGAACGTCGACGCATCCTGGGGCCGGAGCTTGGGCTGCCGATCCATGTCCGGAAAGACTTCCAAAGGAGGGCGGCTGGAGATGCTGCCGCGGAACCCGAGAATCCCCACGGTCAGGACCACGACGAAGAAGGTGGCAAGATAGACGTAGCGCATGGTCAGGCCTCCAACGCGGTGATCTCACGTCCCCCCGCCCTCTCCAGCAGGGCCCGCGTCGCCGCGAGGTTGAACTTCGGGTCACGCGCCTCGATCACGACGAGGAACTTGTCGTCCAGGCCGCGCACGATGTGGTCCGACTTGAGCACGGGATGATAGTGCATCGGCAGGCGGTTGAGCAGGAACATGCCGCCGATCGTTGCGAATGCGGTGAACAGAATCGTCAGTTCGTAAGCCACCGGGAAAGCAAACATGGGGCTGAAGTAGGGCTTGCCACCGACGATCAGCGGGTAGTCGTGGGCGTTGGTGAACCAGATCATCGACATGCCCGTGACAAAGCCGAGCACGCCGCCGACGAGGGAGATCCGGGGCACCTTGGATCGGCGCAGCCCCATCGCGCGATCGAGGCCGTGGATCGGGAACGGCGTGATGCAGTCCCAGCACTTGTAGCCGGCGTCGCGCACCGTTTCCGCCGCGTGATACACCGCCGGGGCGGTGTCGAACACGGCGACGAGTCCATAGGGTTGAGCAGCCATCGGGGAAGAATCGTTGAGCGTGGGAGGGATGCGGCGCGCGTCTCAGTGGGAACGATCCGAGGTGCCGTGGCCGGTGCCTCCGTGACCATGGGGATCCGCCTGGGGGAGGACCGCCTTCAGTTCCGCCATCGGCATTATCGGGAGGAAGCGGATGAAGAGGAGGAACAGGACGCTGAACACGCCGAAGGTTCCGAAGAACGTGAAGATCTCCACGATCGACGGACTGTAGTAGCCCCAGCTGGAGGGTAGGAAGTCGCGCGCCAGCGAGGTGACGATGATCACGAAGCGTTCAAACCACATGCCCACGTTCACGAAGATCGAGAGCACCCAGACCAAGGTCGTGTTCTGACGGACCTTCTTGAACCAGAAGAACTGCGGCGTGATCACGTTGCAGGAAATCATGATCCAGTAAGCCCACGCGTAGTGACCGAACGCGCGGTTGATGAAGGCGAAGCCCTCGTAGGGGTTCGCACCGTACCACGCGATGAAGAACTCCATTCCGTAGGCGTAGCCGACGATCGTGCCAGTCGCCAACGTGATCTTGCACATGCAGTCGATGTGGTACTGCGTGATCAGGTCCTGAAGGCCGTAGATCGCACGGAGCGGAAGCATCAGCGTGAGCACCATGCCGAAGCCCGAGAAGATCGCGCCCGCCACGAAGTACGGCGGGAAGATCGTCGTGTGCCATCCCGGGATCAGGGACACCGCGAAGTCGAAGGACACGATGGTGTGCACCGAGAGCACCAGAGGCGTCGAGATGCCCGCGAGGATCAGGTACGCCATCTCGTAATTGCTCCAATGACGATTGGACCCGCGCCAGCCCATGGCGAAGAAGCCGTACAGCCACCCGCGGAGACGATTGCCAGCCGCCGTGAAGCGATCGCGGAGGATCGCCAGGTCGGGCAGGAGGCCGACGTACCAGAAGAGCACTGAGACCGTGCCGTACGTCGAAACCGCGAACACGTCCCACTCCAGCGGCGAACGGAAGTTCTGCCAGATGTAGTTCGAGTTCGGGATCGGGAAGAGGTACCACGCAAACCAGACTCGGCCGACGTGGAAGACCGGGAAGATCGCGGCGCACACCACCGCGAAGATCGTCATGGCCTCCGCCGCACGATTGATCGAGGTACGCCACTTCTGGCGCAGCAGGCAAAGGATCGCCGAGATGAGTGTCCCCGCGTGACCAATGCCGATCCAGAAGACGAAGTTGACGATGTCCCACGCCCAATTGACCGGATTGGCATGACCCCAGACACCAACGCCGGTGGCGACCAGGTAGGTGAGACCAGCCACGGTGAACGAGGCGACGAAACAGGCGACCACGAAGCACACCCACCACCAGGTGGGGGTCTTGCCCTCGATGATCCCGCAGATCTTGTCGGTGATCCAACCGAAGCTCCGGTTGTTTTCGACGAGCGTCGCGCGCGGCAGCGCGGTCGGCTTGACCTCCTTGAGGATGGCCGGCGCGTCGTAGGCGGATTCAGCAGCGTGGGACATTAGCTCAGACCTCCCGTCAGCTTGGAGACTTCACCCACGGCCGAGTGGCCGTGACCATGGCCGTGGCCATGGCCGTGGCCATGGTCGCCGTGCGCGGGATGATTCTTGGTGTCGTATTCCTTCCGACTGAAGGGCTTCTCCGTGCCACCCGGCATCTCGGGATTCGGGTTGCGCAGCTTGCCCAGGTACGTCGTCCGGGGCCGGACGTTCAGGTACCCGAGGACCGCATAATCCTGCTCGCGCGCCTTGGCCTGCGACACCGCGCTCTGCGGATCCGAAACGTCGCCGAAGACAATCGCCTCAACCGGGCAAACCTGCTGGCAGGCGGTCTTCACCGCACCGTCCGCCACTCGAACGTTGTTGGAGGCGCCCGCCTTCACCTTTTGCGCGATCTTGGCCTGCTGGATGCGCTGCACGCAGTACGTGCACTTCTCCATCACGCCGCGCATGCGCACGGTGACTTCCGGGTTCTTCACCATCTGCACCAACTCCGGCATCCCCGCCGGGCCCAGCGGCCCGAGGTAGAGGCTGTCGATCTGGCGCTTGTTCCAATCGAAGAAGTTGAAGCGACGAACCTTGTACGGACAATTGTTCGCACAATAGCGGGTACCGATGCAGCGGTTGTACGCCATCGTGTTCAGCCCATCGTCATCGTGGACGGTGGCATTCACCGGACACACGGTCTCGCACGGGGCGAGTTCGCAGTGCTGGCACCCCATCGGCTGGAGTGAAACCTGCGGATCCTCCGGGATTTCCTTGTTACCTTCTCCACCAAAGGCCGCCGCATCGGCATTGCCGTCGGAATAGTAACGGTCGAGACGGATCCAGTGCATCTCACGGCCGCGGAGCACCTGATCCTTGCCGACGATCGGGATGTTGTTCTCGGCCTGACACGCGACGACACAGGCGTTGCAGCCGATGCACGTGTTCAGATCGATCGACATGCCCCACTGGTTGACGCCAGTCAGGTCCGGGGTCTCGTAGAGGGAATTGCCGCGCGGCGAGGTCTTCGCCACGAAGGCCGCATCGCGGCCCGCATCGCGGCCGAGGATCGGCGGGGAATGCGACTCCGTGCCGAACGAGTCCACCCAGCCAGGATTGGCGGCTGCCTCGGTCAGGTTGGCCTCACGCACAATGTCGCGACCCTCCATTGACCAATGCTCCTGCGTGTTCGCGAGCGCATAACGCTCCGCGGTCACAGAGATGCGCGCGCCCACCGCGACGTCCGCACCGGCAGAGGTGCGCAGGGGGAAGAAATCATGCCCAGTGCCTTGGCCGATGCGACCGGAGACGCGGCGCCCGTAACCGAGAGGAAGGACGATGGTGTAGTTCGAGAGACCCGGCTGAATGTGCAGCGGGCCGCGGACGGTCCTGCCACCCAGCGTTACCTCGCCGATGAACGCCATTTCACGCCCCTGCTCGAAGGTGGCGGTCTCCTTGCGCGCCACCTGCAGCAGCGCCCCGCCTGGGGCGATGCCGAGTTCCTTGCCGAGCCGGGGGCTCACGAGGATCGCATTGTCCCAAGCGAGCTTGGTCATGGGTTCCGGGCACTCTTGCAGCCACCCGTTGTTCGCGAACCGACCGTCGTCGACCTTCGAGTCAGCGACGAAGCGCACTTCAAGATTGTCCTTGGAAAGGGCCACGGGCGCGGACGCCGCGTTGAGCAGGCGGCGGACGCCGTTGGAATTCAGAGCGACGCGCACCACCGGATAGGCGGAGCCAGCGAGCAGGCCATCGTGCAGGAAAAGGCGGAACGCCTCCGCGCCCCCGCCCGAAAGTCGGGCAATGGTCTGCGCCACGAGGGCGTAGGGGTCCGTGACTTCCTCGCCAGCGATGCGGACAAGTACTTCAAGTTCGGTGAGACCGCCGAAGAGGGGCAGGATCTGCGGCTGCACCGCCACCACGGTGCCATCCGCCGTGCGGGCATCGCCCCACGACTCGAGGAAGTGCGCAGCGGCGAGGTTGACCGAGGCCAGGGCCGAGGTCTCATCCGGGTAGTAGCCCAAACGAACCACCTCCGCGATTCCCTTCACCGCACCGGCGAAATCCAGATCGGCAGGCGCGTTGTAAGCCGGGTTGCCCCCAAGGATGACGAGGGTCCTGACTGCGCCCGACTTCGCCGCCGCGACGACATCGCCAATCGAAGCCGCAGGGGAGCTCGGCACAGCGACGAAATCGACCGTCGTCCCGACATTTCCGAGGGCCACGTTGAGCGCATACGCGAGTGCATGCACCGAGGCCGGAAGGTGGTTCCCTGCGACAACGAGCGATGTACCGCGGTGTGCCTTGAGATCGGCGGCGGCGGCCGAAAGCCACTGCGCCTTGTCCTTGAATTCGAGCCCGCCTGCAAGGGGGGCCAAGGACGCATCACCCGTGACCTCGGCCGCGAGAGCGGCCGCAAACGCCAGCATGTGGCTGCTCGCCAGACGCAGCCGGTGATCGGCCATGGATCCCGTGAGCGAGAACGTGCTCTCCACGGCGTACAGCCGGTTCATCGGGTCGGTCGGGCGGATCACCCGGCGGCCCTTGGCAAAGTCGCGGGCGTAGGCCAGCGCATGGGCGTCCCGACTAAGGAAATCGGCGTCGATCGCCACGATCCGCTTCGCCTTGGCGAAGTGGTACACCGGCTTGACGCGGGCGCCAAACGCGGCCTGCGCCGCTTCAACGGGAGCCTCGTCACGCACCGGCTCGTACTCGGCCCACAGCGCCTTCGGAAACTTAGCCCGGAGCCGCTGGACCAGAGCCGCCCGGGTGGGCGAACTCGACTGGTCAGCAAGGAACGCCAACCCGGCACCGCCGGAAGCCGCCGCCGCCTTGCCAATCCCGGCCAGTACATCCTGCACCGCCGGCGCCGCCGCCACCGCGCCCTTGAGGGTGTGCGCTGTCGTCCGATCCGGATCGTAGAGATCCAGCAGCGCAGCCTGCGCGATGAGATTAGTCGCGCCGCCGTAGGGCGCGTAAGAGGGATTGCCCTCCAGCTTGGTCGGACGCCCCGAATGCGTTTCGGCCAGCAGGGGAATCGCCCCTCCGCGGATCGGCATTGCCGTCGCAAAGAACAGCGGCAGGCCAGGGATCACGCCCTCCACGGACTTCCCGTAGGCCAAGATCTTCTCCTCCGGACGACGGCATCCGGCCGCCAGCCCCACTCCTCCCAAGGCGAACGAGGCCGCCATGATGCGGACGAAATGGCGTCGGTCGACTCCCTCGATCCCGGACGCGCCGTCCGGAAACTCACGCGCGACCTGATCGCGGAAGCCGGGGGTCGCAGCCAGTTCGTCGAGGCTGCGCCAGTAGCGCCGGCCGCGAGCTTCACCTTCCGACGGTTCAGGATGCTGAAATTTGCGTTTCATCGATGGCAGCCAGAGCAGCTTTGCGGCGGTTTGACGTTCCAGTCGTGGACGAACTTCTTCCCCTGCTCCAACTGGCCTTCCACACCGCCCGGGTGCTTCCAGTCCAGCTTCGTCACCAGCTCGGGCGAGCGGATGAACTTTTCGGGTTCCCGGTGACAGTCCAAACAGAAGCCCATCGAAAGCGGCTTCGCGTGCGTCACCACGTCCATCTGGTCAATCCGACCATGACACTCCACGCACGAGACGCCGCGGGCGATGTGCACGGAGTGGTTAAAGTAGGCGTACTCCGGCAGCACGTGGACATTCACCCAAGGCACCGGATTGCCGGTCTCGTAGCTCGTCCGCACCGGCTCCAGCAACGGGCTGTTCGCCTTGATGATGCTGTGGCAGTTCATGCAGGTCTGAGACGAGGGGATATTGGCGTGACCCGACTTCTCGACATTGCTGTGGCAGTACCGGCAATCGAGGCCCAGCTCCCCCGCGTGCAGCGTGTGGCTGAAGGGCACCGGTTGCACCGGAGCGTACCCCACCCGCGTGTACTTGGGCGTAGCGTAGTAATTCGTTGCAGCCGTGACGATTCCGCCCAGTACAAACACGTAGATGATGATCTGGAGCGGCAGTCGATTGGCCGACTTGGGAAAGAGCTTCGACATAGCCGGAAAGTGCGAACGTTGAGTCGTCTCGACCGCTCAGGCCCGCGCGTCGCGTCGGGAAACCGCCCGCTGCTCAGGACGGACCGCCAACGTCGGCTTCACCGACGGGGCGGGAGCAGCCGAGTCGGACGCCTCACGAGCCGAGAGGCGGGATCCGCCCACGGACACGGCCAGCAGGCCAGCCAACTTGGCAAAAAAGGTTTTTCTCGTGGAGAGGGTGCTCACGGTCGTCGCAGGTGCTGAAAATCAGCCGCGAAGCGAACGGTCCACGGTTTCGAAAGTAAACCAAAAATTCCCCGGGCGGGGCGAAATGCCGGAGACATTAGCCCGAACGTCAGCCGGATGCGCCCCGCTAATCAGGCCGAAGAACCGCGCTTCTGCCCGCTCTCAGGTCAGGAACAGCCCATCGCGCATCGGCAGGGTGTGATCGCACCGCGCCGCCAACTCCGGGTTATGGGTCACCACCACGATCGCCTGTCCGTTCTTCCGGGCCAGCCCCGTGAGTAACTCAAACACCATCGCCGAGTTACGCACGTCGAGATTACCCGTCGGTTCATCGGCCAACAGGATCGAGGGTTCGTTGGCGAGAGCCCGGGCGATCGCGACCCGCTGTTGCTCACCTCCCGAGAGCTGATTGCCAAGGCGATGCGTTTTTGAAGCGAGACCGACCGATGCGAGCAGGGCGTGCGCTCGGTCTTGCATCTCGGAAGGGCCCCACCGACCCAGCTTCCGCATGGGCAGCATCACGTTCTCCAGAGCCGTGAACTCGAGCAGGAGAAAATGGAACTGAAAGACGAAGCCGAGGTGACGGCACCGCGCCGCCGTCCGGGCGGCGTCGTCGTCTCGGGACATCCGCTGCCCATCGATCCAAATCTCGCCGCGATCGGGCACGTCGAGGAGGCCAAGGAGGTAAAGGAGGGTCGACTTCCCGCAGCCGGAGGGTCCGACCATCGCGTACACTTCGCCACGCCGCGCCGCGAACGACACGCCGCGCAGCACATGAACCCTCCCCTCCCCCTGCCCCAGCGAGCGGTGCAGGTCCTCGCACCGCAGGACGGGATCTCCCAGGGGCCGCGCTCCAGCGGGGCTCACGTTGCCAGGGGAACTCACTGGGCCGTCCCCCGAATGATGTCTCCCGGCTCCAGCCGAGCCGCCCGGCGCGCCGGCAGCAGGCTCGCCGCCATCACCATCACGACCGAGATCGCGACCGCCGCAAGGTAGTGCCAGACCGACCAGGCGACAATGAAGTGGTCCGCCGTAAAGATGCCTCGGATCCTGATCCGCATCAGCGACACGCCATAGGTCACTCCGGCCCCCAGCCCGCAGCCCAACACCGCGCCTGCCGCCAGCACCATCGCAGCCTGCCAGAGGAAGATCCGGGTGACGTCACGCCGCGTGTAGCCCATCGAGCGCAGAATCGCGATATCCTTGGTCTTCTCCATCACCACCAACGCCAGCGTATTGTACATGGCAATGCCCGCGATCAGCGTGAACACGGAAACCGTAATGCTGGTCGAGAGACGCAACGCCCGGAAGACGTCCAGCCAGGTGCGTTCCCGTTCCTGCCACGAGGAGGCACTGTGGCCCAGCACCGCCTCCATGTGCGCCGCGTCCTGCGTCGCGCGATCCCGGTCCACGACATTCACCTGAATGAACGAGGCCCCAGTCGGACGCCGCAGCAGCGAACGAGCCTCGCCCAGGTGGAGGAAGAGGCGATCCTTGTCGATGTCGCCCACCCCGGTCTCAAAGATCGCCGAAACCCGGTAACGCCGCACTTCCCCACCGGCCTGCAACTGAAACGAGTCGCCCACCTCCAACTGCAGCCGCTCGGCCAGCTTGATCCCCACCAGCGTGCCGGCTGGCGTCAGCCGAAAATCCGCGAGGTCGCCGCGGACAATCTGCCGACCCAGGTCGGAGACCTGCAAGTGGTCGTCGAGGTGGATGCCGTAAACCCGCGCCGCCTCGTTCTTGAAGCTTGAACGCATCTCCACCGAGCCATACAGCACCTCCGAGGTTCCAGAAACATTGGCAAAACGCTGCACGGCAGCGATCAGCAGCGCCGGATCCTGGATGCCCTGAATGTACTTCCGGCCTTCCTTCACTTCCACGACGAATCCCGACGCATCGCTGCCCCGCTCCGCCTCCATCGTCCGCAGCGTCTCCTGAATACGGTCCTCGATTCGGATCGCTCCATTCGTCCCAACGATGGTCTTGATGAAGAAGCGTTCGAAGCCGGTGGTCGTCGCCTGCGTCACCACGAACAGACCCACACCGAGCGTGATGCACGCCAGGCTCATCACCATGGCTTTCCGCCGGGCGGTGAGGAAGCGGAGGGCGATCCGGAGGTTGGTCGACACGAGAGAAGCGTTTCCGGAAGCGGGCTCAGGGCGCGGAACCAGCCTGCCGCACCCGGTCGCCGGCCCGCATCCGGTCGAGGCTCTCGACCACGACGCGCTCACCTTCCGCGAGGCCGTCCAGTGCCTCCACTTCGTTGAGGCTGACGAATCCCGTCCGCACCGGGCGCAATTCAACCCGCCCATCGCGCACCACGTACACCTTGCCGTCGAAGAGCGCCCGGCGCGGGAAGATCAGCGCCTGCACCCGCTCGCCCACCACGATGCTGACTTCCCCGGTCAGCCCCGGCAGGAGCCGCTCCGCCGGGACATCGACTTCCAGGAACGCGACGTAGCGCTGCGTCGCCGCATCGGCCGTCGGGAGCAGCTTGGAGACCTGCGCGCCGAAACGCTCATCCCCGTAGCCGAGGAAGCGCACGGACGCTCGCTGGCCGATGCGCACGCCGGAGAAGTTCTCCTCGCTGATCTTTGCCTCCACCGTGCGACGGGTCGAAATGAGCGTCGCGATCGGCGACTCGCCGCCAATCAGGTCCCCGGGCCGGGCGAACACCTCCGTGATCACGCCGTCCGCCGGGGCGGTCACCGTCATCTTCTCCCGCTGGCGCCGCCTCACCGCCAGTGCGTTCTCCAACTGCGCGATGGTGGCTTCGTTCGCCAGCGTCTCCAGCGCGAGGCGCTGCTCGATCGCCTTCACGTTGCGACGGGAGCGGTCCAGATCGATCGAGGAAGCCGTTCCCATCGTCACCGCCCGCTCCAGATTCGCGAGATCCACACGCGCGTTCTCCAGCTCGATTCGGGTCACCGAGCCCACCTCGACCCGGCGTCGAGCCGTCTGCAGGCCTTCCTCCGTCGAGGCGATCTCAAGATCGAGGTCCACGGTGTCCAGTTGGACGAGGAAGTCGCCCGCCTTCACCGCCGAACCGACGTCCAGCCCCGTCCGCGTGATCCTTCCCGGCACGGACGCCCGGACCGTGGCCACGAACTCGGCGGCCACCGTCACGCTGCCCGTCACCGCATTGACCGCCTTGCCGCGTCGGACGGGCTCGGTCCTTACCTCCAAGCTCGAGTTCATCCACGCGACGTAAGCGGCACCCACGAGCAGCAGCACCGCACCGATGGAGAGGACAGCGCGGGGAACGGAGGAACGCGGCTTCATGGGCGGGATTCGGGAATTCGGGCCAGCAAGGGATCGCGGCCGATCACGGACAAAAACTCAGCGAGACGGCTGAGGTACTCAACCCGATTGGCAAAGGTGCGCACGAGAATGTCGTCCCGGGACAGGGCCACGGATGCCGCCTCGCGACGGGAGAGGTTTCCCCGAGCCACTTCCTCCTCCTGGAAACGCACCAGTCCGTCGAGCTGTCCCAGACGCCCTTCGCTCACGGCGATCTGCCGCTGCGCGATCTCCAGCAACCGCGCCTGGTTGCGCGCTCGCTCCACCACCTCCGCCCGACGGGTTTCGCGCTCCCCTTCCAGCTGGCGCGTCCGCAACAGCGAAACCTTGCGCTGGGCGCGGGTCGCGTGCCCGTCGAAGAGCGTCCAGTTCAGGTTGATGCCGGCGTAAAAGGATTGGATGCGCGCGCGATCCGCCGGGCTGCCGGTGTAGCTGACCTCATCCTGCATCGCGCCGGTGACGATGTTGAATTTGGGCCGCAGGTTGACGTTGATGATGCGGTAGTTGAGGCGCTCCTGTTCCAGCTGGAGGTTCAGTGCGCCGAGCCGGAAATCACCGCCCGCATCCCGATCTCCCTCGAAGCGCGCGAGGAGGGCGCCCGGTCCGCCGGGGACCGGCGGCAAGGGGGGGATCACGTCGGGAATGTCCTCCGGGGCCAGAGGCGGGATGCCGGCGAGCCGTTCGAGGGCCGCCCGGTTGAACCGCATCGCCTCCGCACCGCGTTCCAGCTCGAGACGCGCGTCCTCCAACCGCAACTGCGCCCCAAGCAACTCGGCATTCGGGGCCGCGCCCGAGGCAATCCGCGACTCCATCGCGCGCAGGTCCTCCTCGGCGAGTTGCACCATGGTCTGGATCCGCTTCAGCCCGGCCTTCTCGACGACGAGGCGGAGGAAGACCTGCCGGAGGTCCAGCACGAGCACCCGCATCGCCTCCGCCTGATTTCTGTCCGCAATCAGCGAGGCGATCTGCGCGACCCGCAAGCCGTCGCGCAGCGCTCCCCAATGGTAAAGCGGCTGCGTCAGACCGAAATTGTACGTCAGCTTCTCGGCCGGAAAGGAGCCGGGGCGATCGAGCCTCCGCTCCTGCGCCGCGCTGTAGGTCCCGCCGCCGCCTACGTAGGGAAGAAGACGGGCACGGGCTACGTCCTCCATCTGCTCCGCCATCAAAACGTCGACCGAGGCCCGGATCGCCTGGGGGGATTGCTGCAACGCGGAGGCGAGAATGCGGTCCAGTGTGGGGAAGAGTTGCTCCGGCAGCACGATCCCCGCCGCCGGGGGCGCCCGCTCTCCGGCCGGCGCCGCCAATGCCGCCGCGGTGGCGGTGACGAAGACGGCGAAAAGGAAGATAAGGGCTTTCGAGGAAGAAACCACCGCCACGGCAAATGTTGGGCCAGCCCGGAGACCGCTGCAGCGGGCGCACGTTTGCAACACAGAAAGCGGGCGCGCCAACAGACGTTCCGTGCGGTCCCCGGAGCGCGTCATGGTCGACCTCCCGAAGCCACCGGTTCGATGACCACATCGTAGAGCGCAAGCGCGAGGTCGCGATCGTCGCCTTTCCCCGGCGCTCGAGGGGGAATGGTGGCAGCGAACTCCCACACCACCGAGGCCGCCGCAGGCACTTGCAGGGAGGAGGTCGCGAAGGGCTCCCGCTTCACGCCAAGCGGCCCGCGCCAGCGCTCTTCGCCAGCCACGCGCAGCACCATCTCCCCTTCACCCATCCCGCGCGCCTCACCGCGAAGGCGCAGCGCGACGGGGCGGTCGCCGGGATTCTCGACGCGGAGCGTTCCAACCGCTCCCGTCCACCGCCAGGTGCGGCCGTCGCCCGTCTCCGCCGGGTACCAACCCTCACCTCGGACCACGCGCACCGCCGTCGTGTCCACCCGGAAAAATTCTCCGTGAGGCGCCGCCAACTGCGTCAGCCCGAGGGGCACCGCGAGGTTCCCTGCCAGCAGGAGGGGCAGCCACCGTCCGCCGCGGGGAACCAACACATTGAATGCAAGGGCGAGGGGCAGCAGCACGCGCGGGTACGCCCCCGGAAAGCCTTCCCACACGGGCTGCGACACGAACATCAGGAGCACCGCAAAGGGCGCCGCCGCCCGCCACCATGCCATCGCCGGCTGCCACCAGAGGGCGAGAAACAGGAATTGCACGACCGTGCCAAGGAGCGCCGCCAGCCCGAGCACTTCCGGAGCCCGCACTCCGTTCGCCACCAGATCACCCCCGAGTTCGCGCGCCTTCTCCACCAAGCCAGTCAAGGGCCAGGAAAAGTTGCCGTCCCCGGCGTCGGCCACCGGGCCAAAGCGCGCCGAAACGTACAGCATCCACACGCCAAGGGGCGCCACCACCCACGCTCCTTTCACCACCAGACCCGCCCATCCACGCCAGTCCCGCGGCCACGGCGCAACCAGGACGGCCGACGACAGGACGCTGGTCTCCTTCGTCAGCGCCGCCAGCGCCAGCCACGCGACCCCACGCCGCGGCCACCCGCACTCCACCGCCCGCACCGCAAGCGCCGTCAGGAGCAGCGCCGGACCATCCAAGAGCGCATGGCGCACGCTCAGGCAGACTCCCGCCGAGAAGAGGAAGCCCGCCCACCGGAGAAAATTCTGCCAGCCGTCGGCGGGGAACCACGCCAGCAAGATCCACGCGAAGCCAAGCCAGCAGACCGCGTTCGCCACCGCGTAGGCCTGCAGGATCCACCCCGGCTGTCCCAGCCCCGCCAGCCATGCCAGCCAAGGCACCGCGACCCGGCGCGCCCGGTAGTGCGGGTTGTCCAAGGCCAGGTCCAAGGCAGGCTCCCGGAGCAGCGGGTGCAGCGCGATCTGCGCGTAGTAGGTGCCGTCGTACCCATACGAATCCTCATGGACGTAATGCGGCGTCGCGCGAAGCATCGGTACCGCGGCGGGCGCCACCCGGTCTCCCACCGAAATCAGTCGGGTGAAACCGAACCCGGGGTCGTGGAACCGCGCAAAGGCGAGCAGGAAGGCCGCCACCGCGGCAAGGTAAAGCGCGCGCCACCCCCAGCGTCTCGGCGATGTGACCGCCCTTGGGTCTGCGACCGGTGGATTCACGCGTCCGGCTCCACCCGCCACAGTTGCAGCCCTCCCCAATTCCGCACCGCAACCCATCGCCCCACTCCGAGACGCTCCTGCGCCGACGGGCGTTCGGCCTCGAACACCAACGCAAAGACCGGCCGTCCCGCCGCGTGCAGACGGCGGACGATCTCCGGGCCCGCGCCGGGCCGGAGGTCATCAAAGCGGAGAGTCGACATGGGGGAGTAGTAGTAGAGCGCGCCCGAGGCCGCAAAGCTGGAGACGACCGCCTGAGGAGGTAGGTTTCCCGCCACCCAACGTCCGGCATCGCGGTAGACTCGCTCGGCCGGACCGATCGCCGTCAAGTGCAGGCGCGGCACCCACAGCCAAGACAGGGCGACAGCCCAGAGCGCGAGGGTCAAGGCTCCGGCCATCCCCCACCGCATCGGACCTTTCCCTTCCGTCCGCTCCACCAGCGCCTGTGCGCCGAGCAATGCCGCCAACACCAGCGCCGGAAAGGCCGGAAGCAGGAAACGCAGGCACCACCACACTTCGTGCGTCACCGGGTACGTCGCGTAGAATCCCGCCACTGTCACCACCCAGACGATCAAGCCGAGCATCCGCCGCCGGCGTTCCGGCTCCCGCAGGAAGAAAACCCCGACTACAGGCAGCACGCCCACCACGCCCGGCAACACCCGCGGCAGCCACTCCGCGTACGAGCGCACCGTGATGCCAATCCACTCGGGACCCAGCGCCGCGAGGATGTTGCCATATCCGGTCGCCAAGGGGTGCCCATACAACGCGCCCTGATAAGCACCGAGCGCCAGCGCACCGGGCAGTCCGCCAAGCGCGGCTCCCAGCCAGCCGCGCCAGCACCCGAGGATCAGAACCAAGGCCGGAATGATGAGCGCACTGGTCGGCCGGATCGCCACCGCCACTCCGCAGGTCATCGACCATCCGAGGGAGGCCCCGCCCGAGCTGCACCCCGCCTCCCTCCGCGTCGCCCGTAACGCCGCCGAAAGCGCCCCAAGACTCCACACCGCGGCCGGGAGGTCGCTGAGCGGCTGGAGCGCCCCGAACAGCGTCACCGGGCTGGCCATCAGGACAACTGCCCCCGCCCACGCCAGCGGCCGGGAGACACCGAGTTCCCGGGCTGCGCGCACCATCAGCAGGGGCAGCAGCGCCGCCAGCGCCAAACTCACCACCCACGGTCCCCCGTTCCAGCCAAACACCACGGCCGCCAGCGCGAACTGCAGCGGCAGACCCGGCGGATACGTGGGCACTGCCTCCCCCTCGCGACGCCCCAGGGTGAAGCCGAGGGGCATGAACTCGTTTGGGCGCGCCACTCCTCGCACCTCCTCAGGAAGCCGGAGGTCCGTCGACGCGCGTCCGGCCGCGAGCAGGCGCGCGCCATTGAGGTAACCCGACGAATCTGCTCCGCCCGCCACCACCTCGAAACGGCTCCCGATCGCCCCCACCCACGCGATCCAGACGCACAGCGCCGCCGCCGCCGCGAGCGCCCACCCGCGACGCCGAACGCCCCACGCACTCCACGTTTCCCGAAATGCGCTCACGTCAGCGGCTCGCCGAGTTTCTCGGTGGGCCAACGACATGCGCAGCTTCGCCGGGTCTGCATGACACGCGGTTGACAACCCAACCGAAGTCATGAGCCAACCCATCGTCCTCACCAACGGACAACACGAAATCAAAATCTACACGGTCCCGAATCGCGGCCGCGCGGTTTTTCAACTCTCGTTCTACGAAGGCGGTCATCGTCAGCGCCAAACTTACGGCAAGCTGTGCGACGCGCGCCGCGAAGCCAAGGTCGTTCTCACACTCACGGGCGCATGAACCGTTCGAGCTTCATTCGAGCTGATCTTTGTGTCCGACGTAGCAAGACACTGGAAGCTCGAACAACCTCGAATGTCCTCGAACCCGGCGACGCAAAGGCACGCCCACAGGGAACTGGGAGTGGGCGGGCGTCGAACGGAAGTCTTCCGATCGACAGGAACAGTCAGGGACTTTGCTTACCCCATAATTTGGGTATAGCGCGCTCTTGGCCGCAGCGGCGTCACGCGCAGGGTAATCGGCCCGCCAGATGGTGTGCATCCGCTACCGCCCCCGCCAGCCCCGCGCTTCGCCGGTCTGGCAGATTCTCCACGACCACGCCGCCAAAGTGCCCGGCCTTTCCCCCGAAGCCGCCGCGGCCATCGCCGCCTTCCTCGACTGCGGCGACCTTCACGCTGGCTTCACCCGCCTGCACTGCCCCGACTGCGGTCACGAATTCCTTTGCCCGTTTTCCTGCAAGCAACGCGGGCTCTGCGCCTCGTGCCACCAGCGCCGCACCCTCATCGAAGGCGCCTTCATCGCCGATGAGATCTGCGCCCCAGTGCCGCACCGGCACCTCGTGCTCACCATCCCGCGGCTGATCCGCAACACCTTCAAGTTCAACCGCGCCCTGCTCGGCGAACTCCACCACGCCGCCCACTCCGCGATCGCCACCTGGCTCCGCCAACGCACCGGCCAGGCCGAAGGCCAGCCGGGCCTCGTCGTCGCCGTCCAGACTTTTGGCGACTTTCTGTTCCGGCACCCCCACGTGCACGTGCTGGCGGCCGCCGGCGTGTTCTCCCCCAGCGGCGATTTCCACCTTGCCCCGCCCGGCGGCTGGCAAGAACTCGCCGAACTCTGGCGCCACACCGTCCTGCGCCGCCTGCGCGATGCCGGCGCCCTCACCGACTGGCAGATCGCCAAACTCAAGAACTGGCGCCACAGCGGCTTTTCCGTCGATGCCGGCGAAGCCCCCCTCGCCGCCGACGATGCCGCCGGCCGCCGCCGCCTCGCGGAGTATCTCCTGCGCGCCCCGTTCTCCCTCGAGAAGATCACCTACAACCCCGCAGCCGGCAGCGTGCTTTACCGCTCCGAGCGCCACTGGCGCACCAAGCGCAACTTCGAGGTCTTTTCCGCCTCCCAGTTCATCGCCGCGCTGCTGGACCAAATCCCGCCGAAGGGGGTGCCGCAGGTCCGCTATTACGGCTGGTACAGCAATCGATCCCGTGGCCTGCGACAACGGACCGCCGGCGCCGCGGCGGGCAAGATTCATCCTCCACCGGCCCGCCCCCGGCGCCGCCGCACGGCCTGGCGGGAGTTGATCCAGCAAGTCTGGGGTGCGAACCCGCTCAAGTGCCCGCTCTGCTCGGGTCTCTTGCAGCCGATCGCGGTCGTCGAGACCAGGGCCGAGATCGCGGCCGTCCTCGCGCCGCTCGGCCTGGCCCGACCCCACGAGCGCCCCTTTGCGCTTGGTCCGCCCCGCCCGGAGGTCGCCGTCCTGATCGACGCCGCGACGGGCGAGTGTCACGCCCTCGACCCGCCGGATTTCCCGCCCGGGCTGCCGTATCCAAAGCCACGTGACGAGCCGATCCGGTTCCGCGCGGAGGTGATGGAGCCGGGCGAGGACTTCGACCAGACGGGTTTCGAACTGCCCGCGGCACCGCAGGTCGCGCCGGCGGACTCCGGGCAGGGCGAACTGTTCGGTGACGAGTTCTCCCAGTCTGATGCGCCCGACGGCGAGCCGGTCTTCTGGAGCGCGAGCGGCGGGCAGGCCTTCCCGGACGACGATTTCGTTCAAGCCGACGCGGCGGAAAGAGTTTGAAGGCTTGCGGCTTGACCGCGAGCCGGGCGGAGCTTTGCCTCTGCGCATCGTGAGGTTTGCGAGCAACCCGTTCCAGGCGCCTGTTGCGCCCAACGTTCCGGCCCATTTTCGGCGGGCGCATCTCGTCGCTCCGCGAGGACTGCCGTCACCCGTCGCGAAAAGCCTCTTTTCGGTGTGGGGGGCTAAGGGGGCCGCCTTGGTTTTTCCTCCGCCCCTCCCCCTAACCCCCACCCGACCCAACCCCAGCAAAATCCGGTTTCCTTCCAGTCAGTCGGCCCCGTGCCTGCGGCACGGGCTTCGTCTCTTCTGCGCGGCACTCGTAGTGGCCGGATTGTCACACGTCACCGCTTTGGCCACGGCGGCGCCCGAGACAGGGGAGTTCTTTTTTCCCCATTCGGGCGTTCGCGTGTCGGGCCAGGCCATCTTCCTGGCCATCGACGATCAATCGCTCCCACTCCGTGAGAACCTCGTCGAGCACCTGTCGAAACCGTCTGTCCGCCGCGAACCGGTGGTTTCGCCCGACAAGGACAACCCCGCGGCTCCCGACCAGGTCGCCGCGCACTTTTACGGCACCGTGCTGCACGACGAAGGCCGCTACCGGATGTGGTATTACCCGGTCGGGCTGAAGGAGCCCGGCGATGCGCGGCGCGCCGATCTCAAGCACCTGACCCAGGGCCCCGTCTGCTATGCCGAGAGCGAAGACGGCGTGCAGTGGACGAAACCGATTCTGAACCAGGCCGAGTTTCGCGGCAGCCGGCGCAACAACGCCATCGCGCTGCCGGGCGAGCTGATCGCCGCCGTGCACGTAACCAAAGACGCAGCCGATCCGGACCCCGCTCGCCGCTACAAGATGGTCTACAACGTGCACAACGGAAAAACCTTTGTGCTCCGCACGGCCACCAGCGCAGACGGCATCCGCTGGCAGGCGGCGCCGGACTTCGCCATCGATGAGTTTCTCGAATCGGCGTCGTACTACGTCCACCAGGGCCTGCACGTGGTGCACGGTCAACGGGTCACCTTCAGCGAAGGCGGTCACAAGGCCGGCCGCCAGGGACGAGCGATCATCGGTCGGACGTTCGGCCGCTGGCTGCCGGGCGAGGTCGGCGCGTTTCTCCTGCCGGAGCCCGCGCGCCCGGAGGACCGGGGCTCCGCGCTGCCCTACGATCAGGTGCACCTCGGCGTGGGCGCGACGAGCTTCGGCAACGTGTGCGTCGGACTCTATGGCCTCTGGCACAACGTTCCGGGTGACGAAGACTCCCGCAAGCAATGGGGCTGGTTCGGCTGGGGTAAGATTTCCTGCGACCTCGGGTTGGTGATCAGCAACGACGGCCTGCACTTCCGCGAACCGGTGAAGGGCCACGCGTACATCTCCCAGCACGACGCTCCCTCCACACCGGTGCCGGGTCGCAACTATCCCACGATCCTGACCCAGTCGGGCAACGGCATCCTCAACGTCGGCGACGAAACGCGGATCTACTTCGGTCGCTGGCTCAACGCCGAGTACGGCATGGGTTACCACGGCGAAATCGGTCTCGCGATCCTGCCCCGCGATCGCTGGGGCTCGCTTGGCCTCTACCCACGGGGTGCCCGGAATGGCCCCACGCCGACGCGTGGGTTTGCCTGGTCGGCACCGGTGCGGCTGCCGGCCAAGGGAGGAAGCGTCGTCCTCAATGCCGACCACGCCCGTCTGCTGAACGTAGAGGTGTCGGACGAGCACTTCGACCTGCTGCCCGGATACTCGGGCCCGCACGCGGGCCGGACTGCCGCCACCGGAGGCCTGGACTGTGCGGTCGCATGGCCGCGCGATTCGCTCGCCGATCTCGGAGGCCGGACGGTGCGGTTCAAGATCAACTTCGAACGCGCCGGGGAGAAGGACCCCAGGCTGTTCGCCGTGTACCTGCGCAGCCCATGAGTTCGTCTTCGCCGTACCCTCTCGCAGCAAAGGAAGGCGCAGCCGGATCGCCCGGCGCTTGCCGTCCGTCCCTGGGCGACGTACGAACCTCCGCGCCCCACCCCATGCACCTTGCGGTCGGACTTCTCTGCCTGTTGCTGGCCGGCGCAATGACCGGAGCCTCCGGCGCACCGGCGTCGGGGCATCCGGCCGGATCGCGCCCACCGACCCTCGCCAACGTGCCCTACGGCGACCACCCGCGCCAGGTGCTCGATTTCTGGCAGGCGACGGCGACGCAGCCGACACCCCTGGTGCTGCACATCCACGGCGGCGGCTAACCCCCACCCGACCCAACCCCAGCAAAATCCGGTTTCCTTCCAGTTGATTCAACCCGACGAGTTAGACGGCACGGGCGTGGAATATCTTCCGCCGGCTCCCGGCGTGAATCCCACCCGCCGCGGCATCCAGCTGCACGGCGGCCCGGTGTTTCGCCACGCGGGCGTGTACTTTTCCCTGCTGCAGAAAATGGACGGCGAGATCACCGGCCGCATGCCCTCCGAACTCGCCATCAGCCGCGACGGCATCACGTGGAGCCGGCCTTTCCGGAGTCCGGACTTCATCGGGCTCAGTCCCGATCCCAATCATTTCGATGCGGGCTGTCTGTGGACCAACGAGACGCCGGTGATTCTCGACGACGAAATCCGCTTTTACTACGGCGCGTATTCGGGCCTTTGGAACGGCGACCTTCTGCGCACGCCTTCCGGGATCGGCCTGGCGGTGCTTCCGCTCGATCGCTTTGCCGGCGTGTCGCCCATCAACGGCATCGGCCAGATCACGCTGCGGCCGCGCTCGCTCGCCGATTGCCAGGGCGTAACGGTGAACGCCGCGATTCAGGGCGAACTCCGGATCGAAGTTCTCGATGCGCAGGGATATCGTCTGCCGGGCTTCACGCGCGAGGATGCCGTGCCGCGCCACGGCGATTCGCTGCGCCATGCCGTCGCCTGGAAAACGAAAACCCTGCGCGACCTTCCGCCGGGCCGTTACTCGCTCCGGCTGCATCTCGACCGTGCCGAGGTCTTTGCCCTGACGCTGCGCTAGACCGGCGGCTTCCCCTTTCTTGCCATGAAAACACCCACGCCTGATTCCCCTCTGCGGCGTTCCCGCTGCGTGCGATCGTTTCTCCCGATCGGACTGCTCCTGTTCGCTACTTTCCTGTCCGCGTCCGCTGCCGATCGTCCGCCGCCGCCCGTCGTGGAGCTCGGTTCGCGGCTCGAGCTCTTCTTCGACGACTACCTCATCGACACGATGTCCGGCCTGCGCATTCAGCTGAATCATCCGCAGTCGGCCGGCACCGCCATCGCCTTCGACCGGCCGTGGGAGGGCAACGTCAGCTGGCCGACCAGCGTGTTCAAGGACGGGGACATCTACCGCATGTACTACCTGGGCCGCAGCGCGCCGGATTATGTCCGGCAGGCGGGACTGAAGCCCGGGGAAACGGTCCTGCCGGCGCATCCCGATTTTGTGTGCTACGCCGAAAGCAAGGATGGCGTCACCTGGGTGAAGCCGTCGCTCGGCCTCGTGGAGTTCAACGGCTCCAAGGACAACAACATCGTCGGCGATGCGAAGCAGCTGCGCCTCGGGATGGTGTTTCTCGACACCAATCCCGCGACGCCGGCCGCCGAGCGCTACAAGGCGGTCAGCTCGACCCGCATCAACAAGAACTGGCCGCAGAACCTGCAACAGGATCCGGCCGAGATGATCATGTCGGTTTCGCCCGACGGCCTGCACTGGAAAAAGTGGACGGATGCGACGCTGCTGCGTTCGCAGCTGCCCAACGCCTTCGACGGCCAGAACGTCTTGTTTTGGTCCACGGAGGAGCAGCAATACGTGTTCTACATGCGTTTCATGGACCAGGATATCCGCACGGTCGCCCGCTCGACCTCGAAGGACCTGCTCCACTGGACGGAGCCCGAGGCGATTTCGTTTGGCGACGCGCGGATGGAGCACCTCTATACCAACTCGGCGACGCCCTATTTCCGCGCGCCGAACCTCACGCTCGGTTTTCCGAAGCGCTACGTGCCGCTGCGCAAGCGGCACGAGGACCAGCAGATCCCCGGGATCTCGGAAGGGGCCTTCATGGTCACGCGCGACGGCCACAACTGGAAACTGTTCGGCGAGGCGTTCATTCCGCCGGGTCGTGACGATCGCAACTGGATTCACCGCACGACGAGCACGTCGGTCGGAATTATTCCGACCGCGGATGACGAGATCTCTTTGTTCGTCGAGCGCCACTACACGGCGCCGAGCAATCGCATCGAGCGGTTCGTCATTCGCACCGACGGGTTCACGTCCCTCAACGCCGATGCGCAGGGCGGCGAATTTGTGACCAAGCCGCTGAGGTTCAAGGGTGAAAACCTCGTCCTGAATTACGCGACCTCGGCGAGCGGCAGCATCCGCGTGGAAGTGCAGGACGTGAACGGCCATCCGCTGCCGGGCTTCGAGTTGGAGCGCTCCGTTCCGCTTTGGGGTGACGAGATTGAGGGCACCGTACGCTGGGAACGTCCGGAAAAAGCCTGGACCGATCCCTTGAAGGTAAGCGGGCTCGCCGAGAAACCGATCCGCCTGCGCTTCGTGCTCCGGAACGCCGACCTGTATTCGCTCCGCTTCAAGTAACGCTTGCCCGACAGATAAAATTTATGACCGCCTCCCGTCTCATTCTCGTTCTGGCCGGTATCACGTTGTTGTCGGTAATCGCCCAAGCCGAGGCACCGGCTCCGTTTGCGGTCAAGGTGCCCGGCACGGGTGAACTGGTCTACTGCACGGTCTATCCGCCGCGCGTCGCGCCCGGGACCAAGGCCGGGTTGGTGGTCCATCTGTATGGCCATGGCGGTTCGAATGTCGTCTTCAACATCGGGCGGCCGCCTTTTGACATCCTCCGCCGGCGCATCACCGAGAGTGGTTATTGGCTGGTGGTCCCGGACCTCGGGCCGCGTCATTGGATGAACGACGCCGCGGTGGCCAAGTTGGACGCGGTCATCGCGGAATGGATTCAGAAAGAAGACGTCGACCCGGCGCGCGTGCATTTGATCGGCACCAGCATGGGCGGCAGCAGCAGCCTCATCTATGTCATGCGCCGTCCCGGAAAAATTAAGTCCGTGGTGGCGATTTTTCCCATCACCGATCACGTCCGCTTTTTCGCCGATGCGCCCAACTATCGCCCGTCCGTGGGCGAGGCGCATCACGTGACGGAAGCGGGCCGCGAGGCGCAGCTGCGCGCGATTTCCCCGCGGTATCATCCCGAGGCCTTTCGCTCGACCCCGGTCTTTCTCCTGCACGGGGCCAAGGACGACACCGTGGACGTGGCCCACAGCCGCGAGTTTTTTGCCGAACTCCAGAAGCAGGGAAGTCCCGCGGTCTATCGGGAGTCGCCCGGGGAGAAGCATCGGGACGAGATCGTCATCACGTTTCAGGACGAGATCGCCGACTTCCTGACGAAACCCGCCACCGCTCCCGGGAAGGAATAAATCCCATGAAGGCAAAACCGTTCGTCCTCGTTGTCCTGCTTGTCGCCCACCTGCTGGCGATCGAGGGCCGGGCGGGAACGGTGACCTTTGCGGGAATTTCCGATCCGTCGCTCGTGCGCGTGGACGGCTGGCCCAAGCCATCCCCGGAAATCACGCGCGGCATGTTCCTGACCAGCGACGTGGGCGTGGACTCGCGCGGCTTCATCTACGTCGCGCGCCGCTGCGAACAGCCGCTGCTCCGGTTGAAGCCCGACGGAAGTCTTGACCGCGTGATCGGCGGGACGGTGTTCACGACCAGCGTCTTCACCGATTACGACCACGGCCCGCCCCGGCCGCTGGGCGAAAAATACTGGCTGCACGGGCTCTGCATCGACGCGCAGGACAATGTCTGGATCACCGACGTGGGCCGGCACCTGGTCTTCAAGTTCAGCCCGGACGGCGAGTTATTGCTGACGCTGGGCGTTGACGGCGTCCCGGGCGCCGACGGCGCGCACTTCAATCAGCCGAAACCCCCACCCGACCCAACCCCAGCAAAATCCGGTTTCCTTCCAGTAGTTGTTCAGAGGGTAGGCTGGACTGTTCGAAACGGGTTGACCGGTCTTGTACCTGAACTGGGACCACGCATTACTCGGCACCACGGCCCGGACCACAGGCTTCACCGACCCACAATTGATTTGCGCGGACTTGGGGGGCGAGGCACCTGCCCGCAATG